>JAZKCW010000105.1:0-6153 GCA_040387895.1 Gemmatimonadota bacterium | reverse complement strand
GCATCAGTCTCGTGACGGTCGGCTTCGGCACGGTGCAGGGCAGCACCATTCCCGTACGCGAAGGCAACACGGTACGTCAGAAGCAGGACGAAAACGGCAACATCGTCATCACCCGCTACAATCCGGAGCTCCTCAACACCGCGGCGACGGCGGCGGGCGGTCGCTTCATCCCGGCCGATGCGTCGGACAAGGCCACGCGCGTGCGCGCCGCACTGCGCGGGCTCAAGACGGCACGGCGCAATGTCGAGTCACGGGAGGATCATGTACCTCGGTTTCTCTGGTTGCTGCTGCCCGCACTCGCGCTGCTCATGTTCGATACCTGGCTGATGTCGCGTGGTTCGGCCGGCAAGGCCGGCGCTGCTTCGCGCTCGAATGTGCTCGGTCGCACACCCGCGGTCGCGTCGGAGCGTGCGTCCGGGGCGGGTGCCACCGGTGGATCCGGGGCCGCGGTCGTGGCGCTCCTGCTGCTCCTCGGAGTCTCGGGCTGTCAGCGTGACCCTGATCCCGCGTTGCTGCTGGAGAACGGCGACATCGCCGGTGCGCTCGCGGTGCTCTCCCGTCAGATCGCTGACGGCGATACGACGGCGGTGACGCGATACAACTTCGGGTCGACGCTGCTCGCCGCAGACTCACTCTCGGCCGCCGCCGAATTGCTGGAGGCGGTACGCCGCTCGGCCGACGGCGAGCCGCGCATGCGCGCTCGCTTCAATGCCGGCCTCGCGAGTCTTCTGATCGGGCGCGACACCGCGAACAAGGAGTCGGCCCCCGCGTTCGCCGCAGCGCTTGCTGCATATCGTGCTTATCTGCAGGAGCGACCGGGTGATCTCGACGCCAAGTGGAACTACGAACTCGCGCTGCGGCCGAAGCCACCGAGCGGTGGTGGTGGTGGCGGTGGTGGTGGCAACGACGATGAACAGCCCGAGGAACAGGAACCGCAGCCGCAAGGTGGAATCGACCAGAAGCAGGCCGAAGCCCTGTTGAACAGCGCGGCACGCGAGGAGCGCGACGTGCAGGGGAAGAAGCAGAAGCAGGGACGCGTGCCCCCGAACGGCAAGGACTGGTAGCAGCGTGTATCGGTGGTCTCGTTCTCGGTTGTATCGCGCCGCGCGGATGTCGGCGGTCGGTTTGCTGCTGTGCGCACCTGATGCGATGCGGGCGCAACCCGGCCCGACGGCCATCGTGGACCGCGTGCGCATCAACCCCGGTCGCCTGATCGACTTTCATGCGGCTGCATTTCCCGAGACGCTGTACGTCGGACAGCAGTCGACATACCAGCTCGGCGTCTTCCTCACTCCCAGTGCGCGGTCCCGCCTTCCACGCAATCCCGAGTTCATTCCACCCGAACTCCGCGGGCTGATCTCGTACGATCTGGGCAGTCCGCGCCGCGTCGTTCCGCAGAGCGCGCCTGGCTACGAGGCGCTCGTTCTGCAGCGCGCGCTGTTTCCCGTGGTGTCCGGGACGCTTCCGATTCCGGCGCCGCAGCTGAGCTACGTGTTGCGACAGTCGTCGTCGTACTTCAGCCGGGAGGAGCGCAGTCTCGTGAGTGCGGAAAGCGCTCGGCTCGTGGTGCGAGCGTTGCCATCCGCAGGCCGTCCCGAAGGCTTCACGGGCGCCGTGGGTGTGCTCCGGACCGTCGCACGCATCGACACTGCGAACGCCCGTGTGGGAGATCCGCTGGTGCTCACGGTGCGCGTCTCGGGTACGGGTAATGTCAAGCTGCTGCCACGGCCTGCGCTGGAGATTCCGTGGGCTGGTGCAGTTGCCGGGTCGGAGCGTGTGCAGATCGACTCTGCGGGTCCACTCGTGCGCGGAGCGAAGGAGTTCGACTGGATCCTGACGCCGACGGAGCCCGGGCCCGCCACGCTCGCTCCCATCACTTATCACTACTTCGATCCGTACAAGGCGAAGTACGATGTCGCGCTGTCGCTGCCGATCGAGCTCGTGGTGCGCGAAGGATCGCTCGCGACGGCGGAAATGGGTGAGAGCGCGGCACTGTTGCCGCTGCGCGCATCCGGCCCTCCGTCGCCGGCGGCGGGAGCGATGACGCGCCCACTGCCGCTCGATTCCCGCGAGGGCCTGCTTGTCGTGCTGACACTGGTGCTCCTCGCACCACTGCCGGCCATGGTGATGTCCACGCGGTGGCAGCGCACGCGTGGCGGGCTGGCGCCGGCGGCCGCCTCTATGACCCTGGAGCAGCTGCGCACGACATCGACGTCGGCAGGGGCCGACGCCGGAGATGTCGCCAGGCAGACCCGGCGCGTCTTCCATTCGGCGATCGCCGCACGGCTGGGCGTCGCACCGCAGCAGCTCACGTCGCGGCGTCAGGTGCGTCGCATCCTGCGGCGCCGCGGTGTCACGGCCGCCAGCACGGACTGCGTCATCACCCTGCTTGAGGATCTGGACCATCAGGGCTTTGCGGCAGCGGCGGAAAGTGCCGAGCGCGCGAACGCCAGGGACTTCGTGAAGCGCGCCAGTGACTGCTACGCGATGATCGACGCGGAGGCGGTACGCGGAGGGTCACCATTCTCCTCTCGTTTTGCGTCGGGCCCGGGATCCGGTGCGGGCACGCTCGTACTGCTCGTCGCGCTCGCGGCGGCGCCGATCGGGCTGCGGGCGCAGGAGTCCGCAGCGAGTGCGTCCGCGAGCGCGTCCGCGGGTGCACTACCTGATACACCCCTCGGAGCGGCCAACGCCGCCTACAATCGGCGCGCGTTCAAGGACGCGCAGCTGCGCTTCAGCGACCTGGTCGCCCGCAACCCGCGTGATGTCGACCTGCTGGCCAACTGGGGCACCGCAGCGTGGTCGGCCGGCGATACCGTGAACGCCGTGATCGCGTGGCAGCGCGCTGCGCGCCTCGATCCGTTGGCGGTCGACCTGCAGGAACGCCTGACCCTGCTGCCGTCGGGTGCGCGCGGTGGCGTCGCGGATATTCCGATGGTCCCGGTACCCGCGCTGCAACAAGCGGGCGTGCTGCTCTGGGTCGTGGGATGGTTGCTCGCAGCGTGGCATGCAGCGCGAAAGCGCAAGGCGGGCGCGCAGGGTGGGGCACTGATGTCGGATGGCGTCGGCGCGATGCTGCGCGGCACGATCTGGGTGACACTGCTGTGTGCAGTGACTGCCGGTGGTCTCGCATGGTGGGGACATCGAGAACTGGACGCGAGTCGCCTCGCAGTGGTCTCGCGGCCCGAAACGATGCACGTCGCGCCGGGCACCGACGCGGACGCAATGGGCGGTGTCGCCACGGGCGACGTGGTGCGGCGGCTCGAATCGAGCGGGCCGTGGGAGCGCGTGTTGCACGCGGACGGTCGCAAGGGTTGGCTCCCGTCGCTGCGGCTGGTCGCCCTGATGGACGAGACTCACGACTCCGTCGAGCCGGGTGACGCCGGCGCAGAGATCCCGATGGTTCCATCGGTTCGTTAGCGATGTGTGCCGATGTGCGCCGATGTGCGCCGATGTGTGCCGATGTGTGCCGATATGTAGCGCTGGTGCGGGGCTGCACGCCTTGATCGGGGTCTCGTGCCGCGAATAGCGATCCTGGCGAGCGCGGTCGCCGACCAGATTGCCGCGGGCGAGGTCGTCGAGCGCCCGGCGTCCGTCGTCAAGGAACTGGTCGAGAACGCGCTGGACGCCGGTGCCACGACCGTCGACATCACCGTCGAGCAGGGTGGGCGTGCATCCATTCGTGTGGCCGATGATGGCAGCGGCATGGATCGCGCCGACGCCGAGCTGGCGGTGGAGCGCCATGCGACGTCCAAGATCACGCTCGCGGAGCAGCTGGTCGGCGTGCGGAGCTATGGGTTTCGCGGTGAGGCGCTCCCTGCCATCGGCTCGGTGTCCGAGCTCGAGATCGAGACGTCGCCCGAAGATGGCGCGGGATGCACCGTCCGCGTGGCGGGAGGCGTGCACATCGAGACGCGTGCCTGTGCACGGCGTCAGGGCACCACCGTGTCCGTCTCACGGCTCTTCTACAATACGCCCGCGCGCCAGAAGTTCATGCGCAGTGCACGATCGGAATGGCGCGGCATCGTGGAGACGATGCACGCCATCGGTGCACTGCGTCGCGACGTGCACTTCACGCTGCGGCACGACGGAAAGCTCGCACTCGACCTGCCGGCCGCCGACACGCTCCGCGCGCGGCTCGGTGCGCTCTGGGGACACCGGGACATGGCGCGCTTCGTCGACGTGGACGACGTGCTCGGGCCGGTGCACGTGCTGGGGCTGGTCGAGCGTCCGGCCGACGTGGGCACGGCGACGCGACGCATCCTGCTGGTGATCAACGGCCGCGCGGTGCGGGATCACGGCATCGTACGCGCGGCAGAAGCCGCCTATCGTTCGACGCTGCCATCCGGGGTGCGCCCGTCGCTGGTCCTGCAGCTGCACGTGCCGTCGGACAGTGTCGACGTCAACGTGCATCCGGCAAAGTCGGAAGTGCGGCTTCGCGACCGCTGGCCGGTCGAACGCGCTGTCGAGAGCGCGGTGCGTCGTGCGCTCGGACTGTTCGAGGCGAGTGCCGGAATCGGATGGCGCACCTTCACACCGCCGCCCGCAATTCCTGATTGGCAACGCGGTCATCACGCGCTCGAACCCGACGCACTGCGCGCGACCCCCGAGGCCGAGGGATTGTTTCGTGCGCCGGATGTGACTGCGCACGCGGATGCGCCGCACTCCGGAGCTGTCGACGACACGGGTGCCGATGTCGTTCATGCTGGCGAGGCGGCAGCGCCGCTCGAGCCGCTCGTCGTTCCACCACTGGTGCAGCTGCGACGTACCTACCTCATGTTCGAACATGAGGAGGGTGTCGTGCTCATCGACCAGCATTCGGCCCATGAGCGCATCCTGTACGAGGGGTTCCTGGGCACGCTCGAAGGCGGCGGGGCACCCGCACAGCGCCTGCTGTTCCCGATGACGCTGCATCTCGGTCCGGATGAAGCCGAGGCCTTCGATGCGCACCGCCTGGCCTTCGACGCGCTCGGCTTCGAGATCGAACATTTCGGCGGACACTCGCTGCTGGTGCACGCCGTGCCGATGCCACACCCGCGTTTCGATGCCGAGCGGTGTCTGCGCGAGACGCTCGCGGCGCTCACCGGCGATCGGCTGCCGAGCGAAGCCAAGCGACACGAACGGCTCGCAGCCACCTTCGCATGCAAGGCGGCAATCAAGGCGGGCGACGTGCTCTCTCCAGGCGAGATGCGCGCGTTGTACATCGACCTCGCCGGCACGCGTCTCGCCGCACACGACGTACATGGCCGCTCGACCATCGTGCGTGTGTCGTGGGACGAGCTCGATCGACGCTTCGGCCGGCGCTGACGAGCGTGGCGGACATGCCGACCGCATCGTCACCGCTGCGCGTGATCATCGGCCCGACGGCGGGAGGAAAGTCCCGGCTCGCCATGGCGCTCGCGGCGGAGCGACCGCTCGCAATTCTCAGTGCCGACTCGCGACAGGTGTACCGGCAGTTCGACATCGGCACCGCGAAGCCGACGCAATCCGACCGCGCCGCCGTGCGCCACTACGGCATCGACATCATCAGTCCGCTCGAACGCTACTCGGCCCATGCCTGGGCTGCAGACGCCGTGACGTGGTGTGCGGATGCCGAGGCGCGCGCGTTGACGCCGGTGATCGTTGGCGGCACGGGCTTCTACGTGCGGGCATTCACCTCTCCGCTCGATCCTGTGCCCGTACTCGACGCATCCGCGCGGGCACGGCTCGCCACCTGGCTGGACGGGCTCGACCCCATCACGCTCGCGCGCTGGACCACGGTGCTCGATCCGGCGCGTGCCACCCTGGGCCGCACGCAGCAGCTTCGCGCCGTGGAAACCGTGCTGCTCACGGGCCGCCGATTGAGCGATACGCTCGGCACGGGCGGGTCCCCGCGGCGCGCGGCGCGCTATCTTGTGGTCGATCCGGGGGAGTCGCTGGGACACCGGATCGCGGAGCGTGTGCAGGCGATGCTGAGCGCCGGCTGGCTGGAGGAGGTTGCCGCGCTGGCCGCACAGCTGACGGCCGACGCGCCGGCGTGGAAGGCCAGTGGCTACGGAGCGCTGCGGGCCTGCGTGCAGGGCAAGCTTTCACGACAGGACGCAGTCGATCGTGTGGTGATCGAGACACGGCAGTATGCAAAGCGTCAACGCACGTGGTGTCGTCATCAGCTCG
>JAZKCW010000104.1:0-5124 GCA_040387895.1 Gemmatimonadota bacterium | reverse complement strand
CGCACGTCCGACTACATCATGGAACAGCGCAAGGCAGGTGCCCTGTGAGCATCTCACGTCGCGACGCGCTCAAGAGCATGGGCGCTATCGGTGCATTGAACGTCCTGCCCCCGGGAGCGGACCGTACTGCCCGCTTCCTCGAATCACTCGAGGAACAGCAGCCCGCGCAGCCGTACCGGCCGAAGTTCTTCAACGCGCACGAGTGGCGCACGGTGCGGGTCCTGGTCGATTACATCATCCCGCGCGACGAACGCTCCGGCAGCGCGACGGATGCGCGCGTGCCGGAGTACATGGACTTCGTGCTGCTCGATCCGGTGATGACGAGCGACGCCAACCGCATCGCCTTCCATGGTGGCCTGGGCTGGATGGACATCGAGAGCCGACGCCGTTACCCGGGCAAGTCGTTCATTCAGGCAACGGATGCGGAACGCCGGCTGCTGCTCGACGACCTCGCGTACCCGCGCAAGGCGAAGCCCGAGCATGCGATCGGCGTTGCGTTCTTCTCGCGCCTGCGTGACATGACCGCGTCCGGATTCTTCTCGAGCGAGATGGGCTGGAAGGATCTCCGTTATCTGGGAAACACGTTCAATCCGAACTGGGATGGCTGTCCGCCCGAAGCGAACCGGAAGCTTGGCGTCAGCCAGGATCTCATGAACACGAAGGCGAAATAGCATGGCGTTAGGGATCGGATTCGTCGGCAGTGGCTTCAACGCACGCTTCCACATGCAGGCGTTCCGCGCGGTGCGCGACGCGAACGTGCTCGGTGTGTGGAGTCCCAATCAGGGCAACGCCGCGAGCGCCGCAGCGTACGCGCGGTCGCTCGACATCGGGGACTGCAAGGCCTACGGGTCGATCGCGGACATGGTGGCGGATCCCGCCATCGATGCGATCTGGCTCACCGGGCCGAATCAGGCGCGCGTCGAGAACATCGAGGAGATCGTCAACACGGTGCGGAGCGGTCGCGGCACACTCAAGGGCATCGCCTGCGAGAAGCCACTCGCGCGCAACGTGCGCGAAGCGATGCACGTGACGGAGCTCGTGAAGGGGGTCGGCATCGCGCACGGCTACCTCGAGAACCAGCTCTTCGCGCCCCAGGTCGAGACGGGCTACTCGCTGCTCTGGGCACGTGGCGCCTCGACGACCGGCCGCCCGTATCTCGCGCGCGCGGCCGAGGAGCACAGCGGCCCGCACATGCCGTGGTTCTGGCAGGGAGAGCTGCAGGGCGGCGGCGTGCTCAACGACATGATGTGTCACTCCGCACTCGTCGTGCGCCACCTGCTCACGAAGCCTGGTGCACCGCTGGCGACCGTGCGACCCGTCGGCGTCACGGCGCACATCGCGAGCCTCAAGTGGTCGCGCCCGGAGTATGTGAAGCGGTTGCGCGACACCATGGGCGCCGGCGTCGATTACGCATCGAAGCCGTCCGAGGATTTCGCGAGCATGACCATCGAGTTCGAGACCGACGACGGGCACACCGTGTACGGCGAGGCGACCACATCGTGGAGTTTCGTCGGTGCGGGCCTGCGACTCTCCGCGGAGCTGCTCGGCCCCGAGTACTCGATGTCGTGGAACACGCTCGACAGCGGCCTCAAGCTGTTCTTCAGCCGCGAGACGCGTGGGCCGGCGGGCGAGGATCTCGTCGAGAAGCAGAACGCCGAAGTGGGCCAGATGCCGGTCGTCGCGAACGAAGCGGCCGCCTATGGCTACGAGGCCGAGGACCGGCATTTCGTCCGCGTGTTTCTCGGGAAGGAAGCGCCGCGACTCACGTTCGACGACGGACTCGAAGTCGTGAAGCTGCTGATGACCGCGTATCAGAGTGCGGAGGAAGGCCGGACGTTGCCGTTCCCGCCTCCCGGTATCGAATCGTTCGTGCCTGCGGTTGCGCAGGGAAGCTGGAAGCCGCGGTAAGCAAGAGAAGCAGAGAAGCAGAGAAGGAGAGAAGTAGAGAGTCGCAGAGCACTCCGCCCGATCCCTCCACGAGACCCACCGATGACCACCGATCCACGCGATCCTCACTCCCGGCGTGACTTCGTCGCCACGAGCGCCAAGCTCGCGGCCGCCGCGGCGATCTTTCCCACGGGCTTCCCGACCATCGTGCCGCGCCACGTGCTCGGTCGCGGGTTCCAGGCGCCGAGCGATACGCTGAACTTCGCCACCGTCGGTTTCGGCGGAATGGGCAGCGGCAACAGCCAGGAGCTGTGCAAGACCGAGAACCTGTGCGCGGTGTGCGACGTGGATCTCGCCTTTGCGGCGCGCAACGCTGCGAACAAGAACAACGAGGACGGCGTCAAGCTCAAGGCGCAGTACGAGAAGGCGCCCAAGTACACCGACTTCCGCGAGATGCTGGAGAAGCAGAAGGACATCGACGCGGTGCTGGTCGCGACGCCGGACCATCTGCACGCGACCGTTGCCGCGGCCGCGATGCGAGCCGGCAAGCACGTATACGTGCAGAAGCCCCTCACGTGGTCGGTGTACGAGGCGCGGATGCTCAAGAAGCTCGCGCTCGACAACCCGAAGCTCGTCACGCAGAACGGCAACCAGGGGCATTCGAGCGAGGGCACACGCCGCATCGTCGAGTGGGTGCAGGCGGGCATCATCGGCCCGATTCGCGAGGTGCACATCTACACGAATCGCCCCGCGTCGTACTGGGCGCAGGGGCTGCCGCGCCCCGGTGCAGCGGGCGGTGCGCCGGCCACGCTGTCTCGCGGCGCGATCGGCCCCGTGAACACGGCGCTCGCTGCGGCGATGGCTGCCGCACCGAGTGCCCCACCCGATGGATTGCGCTGGGACCTGTACCTCGGCCCGGTCGCCGAGGATATCGGGTATCACCCTATCTACCATCCGTTCAGCTGGCGCGGATGGATCGACTTCGGCATGGGCGCACTCGGTGACATGGGCGCGCATCTCGTCGACCAGTCGTACTGGGCGCTCGGGCTCACTCAGCCGACGAGCATCGAGGCGACGTCGACACTGTGGGGCGCGATCAGCGTGCCGCCGCCGGAAGGATCGCCGCAGGGTACGCGCCCGACGCAGCGACCGGTGTCGTTCCCGATGGCCACGACGGTGCACTATCAGTTCCCCGCGCGCGGCGCGATGCCGCCGGTGAAACTGAACTGGTACGACGGCGGCCTGTATCCGCCCCGGCCGGATTCGCTGCCGGACGATGTCGTGCTGACGGCCGAAGGTGGTGGCATCCTCATCGGCGAGAAGGGCGTGATCGTGCACAACACGTACGGCAACAACCCTCGCGTCTACCCGATGTCGCTGGCCGACGCGGAGAAGGCCGTGCCGAAGAGCGTTCCGCGCATTCAGGGCAGCCATGAGCTGAACTGGGCGAACGCCATCAAGGGGACGGACAAGGCCAGCTCTCCGTTCTCGTACGCCGCGGAGCTCACCGAGACGATGCTGCTCGGAATGGCGGCGCTGCGTGCGGGCCAGGGTCGCAAGGTGATCTACGACGCCGCGAAAATGGAGTTCACGAACGCCCCGAACGCAAACCAGTACCTCACGCGCGATTGGCGCAAAGGATGGGAGCTCAAGTGACGCGCATGCACATCACCAATCGCGCCGGCCGGGCATTGCGCACGGGCGCTTCGCTCGGGCTCGCGCTGCTGCTCCCCGCCTGCGCCAGCGGCGTCAGCGCACAGGCGAGTTCTCAAGCGAGCACGCAGGCGAGCGCTCAGACGACGCCGAACACGCTCACGGCGGCCGAGAAGGCGTCGGGATGGAAGCTGCTGTTCGATGGGCGCACATTCAACGGCTGGCGCGAGTACAAGGCGGACACGATGCCCGTGATCTGGAGCGTCGTGGATGGCGCCATGGTCAAGGGCAATCCGTCACGCGCGTTGCCGGGACGCGACATCGTGTCGCGTGAGCTGTTCGGCAACTTCGAGTTCGCGTTCGACTGGAAGCTCTCGGAGGCGGGCAACGCGGGTGTGTTCTATCGCGCCACCGAGGAGTACGACAAGGTGTACTGGAGTGCACCCGAGTATCAGCTGCTCGACAACGTGAAGGGCGCCGACAACAAGACGCCGTTCACGCGCGCGGGTGCGGCCTACCAGATCAAGCCAGCGCCCGACGGGCACGACAAACTCGCGGTGTGGGCGATGCCGCGCGATTCGGCCACCAATCGTTCGCGTGCGCTCACCACGGACGACGTGCGCCAGTTCCTCAACGCCGGCGAGTGGAACCAGAGCCGCATCGTGGTGAAGGGCGACCATGTGGAGCACTGGCTCAACGGGTTCAAGCTGGTCGAGTACGACCTGTCGGGCGCCGAGTGGGACGGCATCATCAAGGCGAGCAAGTTCACGCCGTACCCGAACTTCGGGAAAGCCAAGCGTGGCTTCTTCGCCTTCCAGGGTGACCATGGCGGCCTGCTCGCGCTCCGCAACGTCAAGGTGCGAGAGCTGAAATGAGCGTACGGGCGCGGCTCTCGGTGATGATGTTCCTCCAGTACTTCATCTGGGGGGTGTGGTTCGTCACGATGGGTACGTACCTGGGCCAGACGCTCAAGTTCAGCGGATCGCAGATCGGCACGGCGTACGGGGCGATGGCCATCGCGGCCATCATCTCGCCGTTCTTCATGGGCATCGTGGCCGACCGATTCTTCGCGAGCGAGAAGCTGCTCGCGGGGCTGCACCTCGGTGGCGCGGTGGTGATGTGGTTCGTGTCGTCGCAGACCGAGTGGACGCGCTTCTATCCGTTGCTGCTGCTGTACGCGCTCTGCTACATGCCCACGCTGTCGCTCACCAACTCCATCTCGTTTCACAACGTGAAGGATGCCGCGCGCGACTTCCCGATCATCCGCGTGATGGGCACGCTGGGCTGGATCGTCGCGGGCGTGATCGTCGGCAAGTGGCTGCACGCCGATGCACTGGCCACACCGATGCGCCTGGCCGCGGGTGCGTCCGTGGTGCTCGGCCTCTACGCGTTCCTGCTGCCGCATACGCCACCGCGGGCTGCGGGCTCACGGTTCAACGTGCGCGACGCGCTCGGGCTGGACGCGCTGGCCCTGCTGCGCAACCGCGACTTCGCGGTGTTCGTGCTCGGGTCGTTCCTGCTGTGCATCCCGCTGCAGTTCTACTACACGTTCACCAACCTGTGGCTGAACGAAGTGGGCGCGCC
>JAZKCW010000103.1:0-18599 GCA_040387895.1 Gemmatimonadota bacterium | reverse complement strand
TTCATCCTGCAGCACAGCGGCACCATGAACCGTGGCACGCCGAGTCTCGTGCTCACGGTGGTTCCCGACAGTGCGACCGACGCGTTGACGGGTCTCACCGGCAGCATGACCATCAACACCACCGGTGGGCACTCGTACACGTTCGACTACGTCATTCCGGACGCGCCGTGAAGAAGGAAAACGTGCCTGGAGGAGAGTCCGACGTGACGGCACGTGTGCGCGACCGCCGCAATGTCGGGCGAATCACCTGTGCCGAGAGCGCGTTCACAGAGCGCGAGACAGCGCAGCACACGGCGGATCGGGTGGCCGAAGCGCATGGGCTGCGCGGCATCGGCGAGGCGTGGCTGGAGATCAGCGGCCATCAGGCGCAGACCATCGCCACGTTCGTGCTGCACCGTGATCTCGCCTCAGGCGAGCAGATCATGGCATTGGCCGAAGCGACGGACCTCGCGACGGCATTCCTCGATCTCGCGCCGGAGCCGCATCGCTACTTCACGAATGGTGAATGGGATGAGCTGCTCGCAACGGACGGGTCGCAGCCTGACGGCGTGGGTTTCGATCCGATTTCGGATGCAGCGTTCGATGCAGGGGTGATCTGCGTCGGCGAAGGCGTTGCCGCGATTCTGTGGGTCGAGGACGACGAATGAGCCGGCACCGGTGACCGGCGAAATCCGTTTCGACGACGGCGCCGCGTACGAGCGCTACATGGGTGCATGGAGCCAGCTGGCGGGCGCGGCATTCCTCGCGTGGTTGGCACCACATCCCGGATTACGGTGGCTCGATGTCGGTTGCGGCAACGGCGCGTTCACCGAAATGATCGTCGACGAGTGTTCGCCTGTTTCGGTGCACGGCATCGACCCGTCGGAGGCGCAGCTCGCGTATGCACGCACGCGGCTCTCCTCGGACGCTGCATCATTTCATCAGGGTGACGCGATGGCGTTGCCGTTCGACTATGGCTCGTTCGACGCGGCTGTCATGCCGCTCGTCATCTTCTTCGTTCCGAACCCGGCGACGGGCGTCGCGGAAATGGCGCGTGTCGTGAGCCCCGGCGGAACCGTGTCCGCCTACGCGTGGGACATGGAGGGTGGCGGCTTTCCGTACCATGCACTGCAGTCCGAGATGCGGGCGCTCGGCCTGACGCTCCCGGTGCCGCCAAGTCCGGAGGCATCGCGCCTCGATGCGCTGCAGGCGCTCTGGCTCGGCGCAGGGCTGACCGATGTCGAGACGCATGCGATCGTCGTGCAGCGCACGTTCGAGAGCTTCGAGAACTACTGGGCGACGATTCTGGGAGGGCCCAGCGTGCGGCCAACACTGCTCGCCTTGCCGGCGGCTGATCTCGCGCTGCTGCAAGGGAGCATGCGGGCGCGCTTGCCCGAGGACCGGGATGGGCGAATCACGTACAGCGCCACGGCCAACGCCGTGAAGGGCCGCGTGCCGGGAGCAGCGCCGAAATAACAGGCTGGTCCACGGGTGAGGCTGTGCCGCATCTTGACATGCAAGTAAATGCCTGCATATTCCCACTCAGGGTTCAGGCTATCAGGGCGGTCTTCACCGGAGCGCGGTCGCACATGGCGGACATTCTGCACAGGGTCGGCATCAAGGGGTCGCTCGACGGCGTGTATCAGGCGCTCGCGACGCGCGAGGGTCTCGCGGGCTGGTGGACGAGCAACACCCAGGGCGACAGCACGGTCGGCGGCACCATCCAGTTCCGCTTCGGCGCCGGTGGCTTCGACATGAAGGTGCTCGAGCTGCAACCCGCGACGCGCGTGCGCTGGCAGGTGGCCGACGGTCCCCCGGAGTGGACAGGCACGACCGTCACGTTCGACATGCGGCAGGAGGACGAGTACGCGATCGTCCTCTTCCGTCACGAAGGCTGGAAGGAACCCGTCGAGTTCATGCACCATTGCAGCACCAAGTGGGCCGTCTTCCTCATGAGTCTCAAGCGGCTGCTCGAGACGGGGACCGGTCATCCGGACCCGCACGACGTGAAGATCGACAACTGGAACTGATCTGGAACTGATCCGGAACTGATCTGGAACTGACGCACACTCTCCACCCGGTCACGGCCCATCGACAAGGTCTTCAAGGCGCTGGCTGATCCCAGCCGCAGGCGCCTGCTCGATCTGCTGCGCAAGAGCAACGGACAGACGCTCACGGAACTCTGTCAGCAGATGGACATGACGCGTCAGGCCGTCACGCAGCACTTGCAACTGCTCGAGGACGCGAATCTCGTGGCGATCGTCTGGCGTGGCCGCGAGAAGCTGCACTACCTGAACGCCGTCCCGCTGCACGAGATCTACGACCGCTGGATCGGAAAATTCGAGCGCACGCGCCTCGATGCATTACACAATCTCAAGAGGACACTGGAGCACGATGACAACGATGACGGCGACAAAGCCTAGCTACGTGTACGTGACCTATATCGTGACGACGCCCGAGAAGGTCTGGCAGGCGCTCGTGGATGTCGACATGATGCGCCAATACTGGGTCGGCGTGGCCACGGGTCCGGCGCGCGCGAACGTGTCGGACTGGAAGGTCGGCTCCCGGTGGGAACACCAGCGCATGGACGGCACCGCCACGGTGGACATGGCCGGCACCGTCCTCGAGATCGAGCCGCCGCGCCGCCTCGTCATGTCGTGGGCACGTCCCGCAGAGGAGGCCGACCCGTCGAAGCACGGAAAGCTGACGTTCGAGGTCGAGCCGCAGCCCAGCGGGGTGGTTCGCCTGACGATCCTGCACGAGGATCTCGACGAGAAGATGCATGCGGGCATCTCGAACGGCTGGCCGATGATCCTCTCGAACTTGAAGACACTGCTCGAGACCGGTCACCCGCTGCCGCGCGCTGCGGCAGCGAGCTAACCGGCGACAGTCAGCGGCGGGAATCCGGCATCGATGACTGGATTCCCTTCACGCGGTCGCGGAACAGTGTGAGCATGCGGCGCTCGACGGGACGCAGTGTCGCCAGCGCCTCATCGGCGGCACGTTCCCACGCCGCCTTGTCACCACGCGTCGCCGCGGAATCGAGCGCACGCAACGAGGGTTCCACCCGCTTCGCGATGTCGCCCAGATTCGCACCGAGTCCACCTTCGAGGCGGCGCCGGACCATTGCGCCACCGGGGCCATCGACGGACGGGTTGCGCTGACGATGCACCACGTCGACGAGAGACGCGACGAGCTCCAGCCGCTCGACCTCAGCGTCCGTCCTGATCCAGCATGCATCCGGAAGGCGCATGCCGGCGCTCATGAACGCGAGGAAGAAGTTGTTGCCGGCGAACGGGCCATACGGCGACGGCACGAACCACACGTGCAGCATGTGCAGGGTCTGGCCGGGACCACCGCCCAGCTCCGGATGATCGTGCCAGTGTGCGAGTTCGCTGGCGAACGTCTTCGGAATCTTGGCGTCGACCGGGCCGCGGAATGCGTACGCGATGCCCACGAGGCTGTCGCGCCCCGCGATGTTCGTGAAGAGCAGGTGATCCGGCTTGTCCATCTGCACGCCGTCCATCATGCGTCCCCCGTTGATCCAGTGCACGCCCATCGTCGGGATGTCACCGAAGGCGGGAGAGAAGCCCGACGAGGAGGCGCCGTCCGACGAGCGGACGGACGCGAGGGACGACTGCAGCGTACGGATCGCCGCGAGATCCTTCGCCGGCAATCCGGACCAGGGCGGTGCGGCGAGCGCACGGCAGTCGACCGGCTTGCCGGCGTGATCGTGGGCGCTCGCGGTCGCGGGCGCGGCACCGTGATCGTGCTGCGCGACGGCAACACGGGGCACGACGGAGCCGAATGCGACGAGAGCAGGTCCCGCGAGCTGGCGCAGGATTCGTGGGAACACGCGAGACGACATGAAGGGCAGGGGGCGAGAGGGTCCGAATCGTGGACGGTGGCGCGCGACCGATGTTAGGCGCAGCGAGGCGTAGCGAAGCGTAGCCACGCGCGATGCCGCACCACGCGGTATACACTAGCTTCCGGTGCGGCGTTTCCTCGTGGGCCGCAACCCTCGCCTCGGGACAGGACCACCGTGCAGAAAATCCGGCTGATTTACGCCAGCGATGCGACCGAGGGCCTGGTCTACCGTGATTTCGCCACGCTCATGGAGCGGGCCAGTGAGGCGAACCGGCTGCTCGGCGTGACGGGCATGCTCTGTCACGGCGGTGGCAAGTTCCTGCAGGTGCTCGAGGGCGAACGCACCGTCGTGAGCGCGCTCTATCACCACATCATCGTCGACCCCCGCCACTCGAACTGCACGCTGATGCTGGTGGAGGACACCGAGACGCGCGACTTCTCCGAGTGGTCGATGAAGGTGATCGACTGGGACGATGGCATCACACGTCGCTCGGCCCGCGGCCGGAGCGGCACGCAGCTGTTCGAGCCATACGCGCTGAGCGGACCGGCGGCGCTGCAGTTCTTTCGGGCGCTCGCGGCGGACGAGCGGGAGTTGCTGGAGGGGTGACGGCCACCGCAGTGCCCTGGCTACCTCACCGGGGCGTCCCGCGATAGCAGCCGATGGTGTACGGGTACTCGATGGTCGCGTGGTAGTGGTAGCCGAGGGTGCCGTGGGTGTGACCGTGGCACTCGTCGAGATCGGCGTTGGTGAGTTCGACGCCGCCTTCCCCTCGATAGCCGTACAGCGCGAATCCGTCGCGGATGTATCCGATGATGCCTGAGTGCGCGGTGCTCGCCGTGCTGGCGTCCAGTCGTTCGGGTACGAAGTGGTAGTGGTAGTCCGTCTGCGCCGGATGACCGCCATGCTCGTCGACGATCTCGTGCGCGACCGCATCATTGCCGCGCGCATCGGCGGCGTTGTAGAGGACGACTCCGTTGAGCGTGACGCCGATGGCGCCCACTGAGACGCATCCCGGCAACACCGCTGCCGTCGGATTCGTGGGCAGCGTGAACGTGTAGCTGCGTGCCGCGGGGGTGCCGCCGTTGCGATCGATGGCCGTGAGCGGCGCGTACGCCGTCATCGGCCAGTCTCCTACCTTCCCGTCGACGGGCAGGTTGTTCACGCGAATCGTACGGGTGCCCGCAACGTCGGTCATCTCGAAGGTGCCGGGAGCGGTAGCGAAGCGCCCGGAGGGCAGCCACGGCTTGCGCAGCAGGTTCCAGGTGCCGGCGGCGTCGTCGAACCACGTGATCAGCGCGCGGGTGCTGCCGGGCGCATTCGGGTTGGGCCCCGTGCAGGAGTACAGCCGGCCGCGCGCGGGCGTGGTGGTGGTCAGGAACGCGTCACCGAGCCGCAGTTTCGTGCAGTCGGGTCCTGAGGCGTCCTTGCAGAGCGCGGGCTCGCGATAGTACTGGGCGAGCGTGGTGGTGCCCGGGGAGAGGACGACCGAGTCCGACGGCGCAGCCGTGCTGCTGGAGGAACACGCTGCGCCGAGCGGGAGCAGCACCAGGCCGGTCATGAACGCGCGCAGCTGACTCGAGGACGGGACGGTCGTCACAAAGGGCATGCATGAAATGGATGGCGTAGGGGTCCGCGTCATTGCAGTATCGGGAGGAGCTGAACCCAAACTACGGGCTGGTGTGCCGCTGCCGCAGGTGACACGTCAGCAGCCTGTCGCCCTAGCTTATCGACTAGACAGTCATGAAGACGCAGTACTACACCGCATCGAGTCTCGACGGCTTCATCGCCACCACCGATCACTCGCTCGCCTGGCTCTTCCCGCTCGGCAACATCGAGGACACGAGCTACCCGTCGTTCTTCAAGGGGGTCGGCGCGATCGCCATGGGCTCGTCGACGTACGAGTGGATGCTGCGGCATCTCGTGCGTCCTGATTCCGGCCATCCAAAACCGTGGCCCTACCGGCAACCGACGTGGGTATTCTCGTCGCGCACGTTGCCGTCGGTCGACGGTGCGGACATCCGCTTCGTGCGCGGCGACGTGCGGCCGGTGCATGCGGCGATGATGGCCGCCGCTGGAGGGCGGAACCTGTGGATTGTCGGCGGTGGGGATCTGGCGGGGCAGTTCTACGACGCGGGGCTGCTCGACGAACTCTGGGTGCAGGTCGGATCAGTCGTCCTCGGTGCCGGCATGCCACTGTTGCCGCGTGCGATCACGAGCCCGCCGTTGACACTCAGGTCGGTACGGGCGGTGGGAACGGGGTTCGCGGAACTGCAGTACGATGTGCCTCGACCTGCGGCAGCGCCGTCACGGTGAGTGTGTCGGACGCCGTTCCGGCAGCACTGCCACTCAGTGATGGTGTCGTCGACTTGCGGCTGATTCGTGTCATCGGCCCCGAAGAAGCCGATGCCCGGCCGGCAAATGCGCAGTTCATGGCGACTGCGCCGGAGCATCGCTTCGCGATTCATCGCGTCGAGGACGGCGTACGCGTCGGACGCATCCACCTGCGGATCACGAGCGATCCCGTGGTGCTGCGTGCGGTGGGGCATCTGGGGTATGCGGTCGACGATGCGCATCAGCGCCGCGGATATGCCACGCGCGCGGTCCGCCTCATCCGTCGGCTCGCCGCGCAGCACGATGTCGGTCCGCTGTGGGTGCTGATCGCGCCCGACAACGTGGCATCGCGTCGCACCGTCGAACGCGCGGGATTCACGCTGGTCGACATCGTGGAGGCTTCGGCAGAGGCGCTGGGGATGGGCGTCGCGCCGGTGGTGTGCCGGTACATGGCGCAAGGCAGTACGCTGCGCGATGTTTGAGCATTCGTGCTGCCCGGTTGCGGATCGCATTCGTACACCATTCCTGAGAATACCAATGAAGATGCTGTCCCTGTTCGTGGTCGCGGCCATGCTCGTGCCGACCGCTGCGCATGCGCAGTCGTGCGCGACGCCACCTGCGCCACCCAATGGAACGGCGGGTTCGCCGTTCTTCGAGTTCCAGACCGACAAGGCCGCGCGGTATGTTCGCGCCGACTCGCTCCTGCCGATGCCCGACCCCAGCCGGCGCGCCATGCAGCCCTTTCCGCCGGACTTCGCGCTCGCGCAGTTCGTTGTCGACACTGCCGGCGTTCCCGTTGCTCGCACCCTCAAGCTGCTCGTGACGCCGGACGGGGTGACGCAGGCGCAGGTGGCCACGGCGCTCGAGCGTTGGCGTTACGAGCCGGCGACGGTGCAGGGTTGCCGGGTGTCCCAACTCGTGCAGACGCCGCTTCGCTGGAAGTAGGCGCAGCACCAATCGGACAGCGGTGTGTCCGACGACTCCGTCGGGCGCTCCACCCCGCTTCGCGATGCGTGGCGAAGGGGTAGGACTGAATCGCTGCTGAGCTCCGTCCCATCCGTCTTGCCCTACCGGACCCCCCGCTCGTACGATTGAGAGGTCCCGCCCGAGTGGTTCCGTTCCACATCGCGACCCCGCCATGACACCCAATCGTCCGCGCCCCTGGCGCCGCGCACTGCACGCAGTGCTACTGCTCTGCCTGGTCGCGCCCATGGCCATGTCGCAGCGCGGCTTTCGGGGCGGCGAGATGGTCATGCCGAACGCGGGCTACGATGGACGATTCACGTTCGCGCGCATCCGCTACACGCAGGGCTATCGCCTGGCGTGGGGCGTCGACTACCCGCGCATGGAGCGGAACTTCAATGTCATCCTCGACAACCTCACGTCGATGGTGATCCGGAAGGAAGAGACGAACGTCTACACGCTCGACGACCCGGGCCTCGCAAAACACACGATCGCGTGGCTCACCGAACCCGGGTACTGGGTGCCGACGGAAGCAGAGGCGACGGGGCTGCGCAACTGGCTGGCGCGCGGCGGCTTTCTCATCGTCGATGATTTCTACTGGGGCCAGCAGTGGGACGTCTTCGAGCGTTCGTTCCGCATGGTGATCCCCGGCGTACGCTTCCATCGCCTCGATGCATCGCACCCGATCTTCAACAGCTTCTTCACGCTGACGAAGCTGGACGGCATGCACCATCCGGAGAGTCGCAACGCGATCGCCGAGTACTACGCCGTGTACGAGAACAACGACCCCAAGGCGCGCATGCTCGCGGTGATCAGCTTCAACAACGACATCGGCGACTACATGGAGTGGTCGGGCGAGGGCTGGTTTCCCGTCGATCTGTCGAACGACGCATACAAGTTCGCGACCAACTTCATGGTCTACGGGATGACGCGCTGATCGGTGGCGGCCCCTCGCTGCACACGGGTTCCCGATCACGGGGGATGCACACTTGATGCTCACTCGATGCACACTTGATGCTCGGTTGATGCACGCATGACATTGCTCGTTCCACTGTTCGATCATCTGCAGTGGGCCGACGCCGAAGCGCTCCGTGCCGTCATGTCGCTGCCCGAGGAGAGCGACGAGCGTGCGCAGGCCGTGCGGCTGCTCGCGCACCTCGGCGCCGCCGCACACGTCTGGCTGGCTCGGCTCGAGCGGCGCGATCCGGTGTATCCCATCTGGCCTGAGCTCTCGCTCGCCGAGGCGATTCAGCTGACCGCCGAGTCGACGGCGGGGTTGCGCGCGCTGGCGAGCGGAGACGACGAAGCGCTTTCGATGATCATCGAGTATCGCAACAGCGCAGGGCAGCCGTTCCGGAACAGCGTCGGCGACATCCTGACACACGTGGCGCTGCATGGTGTGCATCATCGCGGGCAGATCGCACTGCTGGCGCGCCAGGGTGGCGGGACGCCCGTCTACACCGACTACATCCTGTTCGCGCGGGCGGCGCAGACTGTCTGAGACCGGAACGCCACGGGTGAGCGAACTCCAGCAGGAGGCAACATGTCCAGGATGGGTCTGAATGCGGTCGGTGTCGCAATCGCATTGATGATCGGGTGCTCCTCCTCCCCGACAGAGATGTGTGCGTGCCCACCGTCGCGGTCGGCCGTCGTCGTGGAGGGTACGCTGCGGGATGCAGCGGATGCCCCGGTCGCGAACACGCAGCTCTTCCTTGATGGCGTGCCGGCGAACTTTCCGCAGGAGGCGCTCGCCACGCTGTGGGGAACTCGTGCGACCACGGACGCCTCGGGCGCCTTTCGCGTGCTGGTGTACAGCATGTATGGCCCCGCTCCGATGACGCTGCGCGCCGTCGTCGTCCGGACCTCTCCTGCGGACACGATTCGTCTCGCGGGAGGACAGGTGCCCTTCAGGCACGAGCGCGAGGTTCCCGAGACCGTGCAGGTGACGCTCCGGCTGCCCTGAGGCCCCGCTACGAGCGCGAGAGGCGGCAACCGGACGCGACGTGATGTAATTTCGTCTTCATGATCGGCCCCGCCGATCCGGTGCGGGATTCCTGACGCTGACCGAGCCACGTGAACCGAGGAGCAGGACGATGGGGATGGTCGCCATGTTTCGACGGCTGGCGGATGCGGAGCTGTCGCAGCTTCGCGAGGACGCGGAACTGGCCACGGAATACCTGAGTGACGCGACACCCGACGGATTCGGTCCGTACACGGATCTCGACGTGGACAAGGCGTGGCATGCGATTCACTTCCTGCTCACCGGCACGGCGTGGGGCGGCGAGCACCCGTTCAACTTCGTCGTTACCGGTGGCACCGAGATCGGCGAGGACCTGGGCTACGGTCCCGCACATGGGTTCACGAGCGCCGAAGTCCGCGAGATCGCGGCCGCGCTGGAGCTGCTGCCGGTAGAGCAGTTCATGGCGCGCTTCAACCCGATCGCCCTCGAGGCGGACGAGATCTACCCGGAAATCTGGGATCGTCCGGCAGAGGCGGACGATACGCGTGGCTACGTGGCGGAACACTACGACGCGCTGCGGACATTCGTCATGGAAGGAGCTGCCGCGGGTGATGCCATGATCGTGTCGTTCACGTAGCAGCCGGTATCGCTCGAACGGAGCGTCATTCGGATCGAGCGACGTTCCCGAAACCGCAGGGTGATCGCATGCGCATGATCCTGGACACCGTTCACGGCATCATCGATCGGCGGATTCTCCTGAATTACCGCGTCGATCCCGAAGTGCTGGCGCGGGTGCTGCCTCGCCCCTTCCGGCCGAAGCTCTATCGCGGACATGGAATCGGCGGTGTCTGCATGATCCGCTTCGTGGGACTCCGGCCACGGCACGTGCCGAGCTGGCTCGGTATCGGCTCGGAGAATGCCGCGCATCGCATCGCGGTGGAGTGGGAGCAGGACGGCGTCACGCGCGAGGGGGTCTTCATTCCGCGTCGCGATACCAACTCCGGTTTCAATCACCTGCTCGGCGGGCGCGTGTTTCCGGGAATCTTCTCGCGGGCCGCATTCGAGGGCAGGGAGTCACCCACGGCGGTCGCGCTTCGCATTGTGCGCGCCGATGGCGGAACCGAGGTGGCATTCTCCGGCCGCGTCGCATCCGCGATGCCGGAGGGCAGCGTGTTTCCGACGCTCGACGAGGCCGCCGGATTCTTCTCGCTCGGTGCGACGGGATACTCGGCGACACACCACCCGTCGCACTTTCACGGGATGGAGCTGCACTCGAACGATTGGACCGTCGCACCGCTGGAGATCGACGAGGCGCACTCATGCTTCTTCGACGATCGCGCGCGCTTCCCCGAGGGCTCGGTCGAGCGGGATGGAGCGCTGCTGATGCGAGGCATCGAGCACGAGTGGCGCAGCCGCCCGGATCTGTACGTTGCGTCCGACGGGGCCACGCTCACCGCGAATCGCGGGGCGCGTTCAGCGCACGATCGATAGCTCCATGATGGCAGCGGTCCGCTCGGTTTGCACGGCGGACCGCTGCGATCGCATTACCGCTTCGACAGCTTCCGTCCGGTTTCGATGGCCGCCATGCCCGGCTCGTCGCGCCGCTGGATGATGTGCACCGTCCAGCCCTCCTTCATGCGCTGCTCCATTTCGGCCGGCGTGTTGGTCGGAAATCCGCAGGGGACCTTGTATTCCTTGCAGGCGGCGAGAATCGTGGCGGCCGCCGCTTCACGACCGGCGGGATCGTCGCGGAACACGCTGCTGCCGAGCGTGCCGTAGCCGACGAAGATCTGGCCGACACCGGGCTCCGCGGCGATCTCGCGTGCGTTCGCGATGCCTTCCTTGCTCTCGATGATCACGCTCACCAGCAGTTCACCACGCTTGTTGATCGGCCACACGTCGGCCTTCTGCTTGTACTGGTCGACCGTGAGGCCCCAGTACGCGGCCGCTGCCGCCAGTCCGGTGTCGGGACGCGTGCCGCCCGCCGATGCGAACCGCATCGCCTTGATCACGTCGCGCACTTCCTGCGCGGATTCGACAGCTTCCGCCGAGACACTCGCGTGTCCGGCATTGAGCTGCCGGATGATCGCGTTTTGAACGCCGGCCGGATTCGCATGCCAGATGCCGATCTTGGCCGAGAAGGGATGGGTGCGCATCGACCCGCCGACTTTGCGCATCTCTTCCAGGTAGCGGAGGAACGTGTCGGAGGTGCCGGAGGTGAACACGTAGTCGGCACGCTTGTAATCGACCGTCTGCCTGGCGACGTCGCTGAGAACGATCTCGGGCTGGGGAGCCGCCGGCGCTGCCGCCGGCGCTGCCGCGGGAGGAGCGGCGGTGCTGGCCGCACCTGCCGCCGCGCCCTGCGCACCTGGAGCACCCGGAGCACCGGGCGCTCCGCCGCCGCGACCGGCCCGGCGCTGGATGGCCGGGTGGGAGATGCCGAACACGGGCAGACCCTTCTCCTGCAGTGCGATGACAGGATTGAGCCGCTCTCCGGCCTGGGCGAGTGCCCGGTCAGGCAGGCCAAGATGGATGGCGGCGATACCGGCCAGCGCGACGATGGAACGCATCAGTGCCTCTCACGAGCGGTGGTGGAGTGACTGCAGCGGAATGGCGGGACAGCGGGGAGCGCTGCGTGCTGGGTGAAGGATGCGGCCGATCGGGGGTGAGCACAATGCGCACGGATTAGAGCTGCGCTCCAGCCGTCCTCAGGCGGAGTGTCCAACGCCGCGCGCAATGCGCACTCCATTGCACCCTGGAAATTCCCGCGGTTAGTTAGCCGGCAGCGGGATCGTCGGGACTGATGGACAGGCCCGCCTCCACCCACAGGACAATGACCCAGCACAATCGTACGACCCGTCGGGAATTCGTGACGGAAGCGGGCGCACTGGCTGCAGCAGCCTCGCTCGGCACCCTTGGCTCACTTGGAATGCCGGCGGTTGCACATGCCGACAGCGCCCCGGAATCTCCGCATTCGCTGCCGGTCGATTGGGACCTGTCGTGGGTCGATGGACTCGCGACGGCGACGGATCGGGCGGTCTTCGACTGGCCGTCGCTCGGCGACCCGGCCGACCCGATGACGATGCAGCTGGCCGGTCGCTATCTCGACGGCTGCGCGGCGGTGTACGCGGGGCGCACGTATCGCGCGGCCGTCGTCCTCAACATCCGCACGACGGCCGTGCCGGCGGGCCTGCACGATCGACTGTGGGAGAAGTACGCGCTTGGCGTCGAATACAAGACCAATGACCCGCACACGCGCGCGCCCGCAGTCCGTAACCCGTTCTGGCATCCGGCTCCGGAGTTGATGCCGGGCTATACGTCCCCGTCGATCTCGACGCTCGTCGGTCAGGGCGCCATTGCCCTGGTCTGCGACTTTGCCCTCGGGCATCTCGCGAAGCGTCTCGCAGCCGCTCGCAAGGAGACGCCTGACGCGGTTCACGCGGATCTTCGCGCGGGCCTGGTTCGCGGTGCGTTCGCGGTGCCATCGGGGATCTACGGCATGGCGAAGGCGCAGAACGCCGGATGTGGGCTCGTCCGGATGTGAGTGGGTGCCCGTGCCAGGCTGATGGAGCACGAGGTCGCCGAATTGTCCCGCATGTCAATCGTTACCCATTGAATAGGACCGTCAGTGCTATTTCTGCGTGTGGTCGTCGTGTTGGCGCTCGCCGGAGCCGGAGGGTTCTACCTCCTGGCGCCACTCGGACGTGCATTCGTCTGGCTCGAGTGGCCCGTCTTCAATACGTGGGCCCTGACGCATGGCACTGGACCGATTGCGTGGACTGTGCTATCCGTCATTGTGTTCGTCGTGCTGTGGCGCCTCGCGCCGCGGTGGTCGTCGAGACGCTAGGCACCATACCCTCCCATGACAGCTTCCGGCCTGCAGCGCATCGAAGGATCGGCACTCCGCTTCCACTTGAGCGGCGCCTTGGAGCGACCGACGTCCCTGGTGCTCCTGCTGCACGGGTCGGGGACGCATGGGGGCGACCTGTTGCCGGTCGCCGAGCGGCTGTCGGTGCTGGTGCCGGGCGCGCTGTTCGTATTGCCCGACGCGCCGCAATCCTACCGGGACGTGCTGTCGCCCGACGACATCGCGGCGACGGAGCGGGAGCGTCCCGGCATCGACTGGGAGCAAACCCGGACGTGGCTGCGGCCAGTCGAAGCGACGAGCACCGCGCCGTCCGACCAGCGGTATGCCTTTCTCGGGACGGTGCGTACCCCGGTGCGCGCCGTGAACCGGCTGCTGGACCTCCTGCGTGCGCGTCATGAACTGCCGGACAGTGCGGTTGCGATGTACGGCTTCTCGCAGGGTGGCATGATGGCCGTGTACGTCGCGATCGATCGCAACGACGCGTGCGCGGGAGTCGTCTGTCACTCCGGGCAGTTTTACGGCGCGGACAACATCAGCGCGCGTCCGCCGGTGCTGCTGATGGTCGGGGCGCTGGAACTCGAGCCATCGCAGCAGATGAGTGCCGTGTATCCGATCACGGTGGCGGCGCTGCGCGATGCCGGACTCCCGTTCGAGGAGCATGCATGTGCGGCGCTCCTGCATGGCATGAACCCCGAGGCCATCACGCGGATCGGGGAGTTCCTCTCGCGTGCATTGCATGCGCACGGCGCCTCGGACGGATTCGCACACGAGGGATTGCGGCGACAGGCGCAGACGTGACGCCGACCGCAGGCGTGGTACCGGAGTTTCTCGCTGCACTGGAGCATCCGCACATCGCGGAGATCCTCGCGTTGCGCGACATCATCCTTTCGGCCGACGCGCGGATCACCGAGGAGATCAAGTGGAACGCACCGAGTTTCCGCACCTCGCAGCACTTCGCCACCTTTCACCTGCGCGCGAAGGACGGTGTGCAGGTCGTGCTGCATCTCGGCGCGAAGCCGCGGCCGGACGCGACCGTGCGCGACACCGTCGCTGATCCGATGGCGCTGCTGCAGTGGCGGAGTGCGGATCGCGCGACCATCACGTTCCGTGACCTCGCGGACATCGCGGCGAAGGAATCCGCGTTTGCATCGATCATCCGTCAGTGGATCGAATCGGTCGAGTAGCCCGGCTCCGACGGTCACGTCCCTCCGCGCTCCACTCTCCCATGACGACACCATCCGAAGCCACGCACCCGAATCGTCTGGCGTTCCCGACGGGTCTCTCTGGGCCCGCCCTGCGCGCGCTTCAGAACGCCGGCGTCCGGAACGTTGCGGAACTCGCGGGGTGGACGGAAGCACGCCTCGCTGCCTTGCACGGCATGGGCCCGAAGGGGATCCGCATGCTGCGGGAAGCGCTCGCGGCGAGCGGACGCACATTCCTTCCACCCTGAAATGACAATGTCGACCATTCACACACGCAGGGCCCGCCTCGCTGCATTCGGGGTTGCGGCAACGAGCGTCGTCGCGCTGGGCGCATGCATTCCGCTGAACGACGGGCGGGTGTATCAGCGACAGGAGGTGACCGCCAAACGCCCAGGCAATGTGCTGGTGTCCTATGGTGGATCCACCTGTCACGTTGGCGACCCCGCCGCATTCGCACGAATCGGTGTCGGGTCGCAGCATCGCTGTATCTGGACGGCGGCCCCTATTGCTCCGACACGCGGCGCCACAACCGGCGGTGCAACGCCCATGTCGCCGCGCAATCCCATCGCGAAGAAGCCACCCCGTCCACCGTCGCCGAGGTAGTACGTGTCACCCCAGCAAACGCCAAGTCTCTTCGAGTGGGCGGGTGGTGCACCCGCGCTCGAGCGCCTCACCGAACGGTTCTACGAACGCGTGCGCGCCGACGCGGTGCTGCACGAGATCTTCGCGCACATGGATGCGCACCATCCGCACTTCGTCGCGCAGTTTCTCGCCGAGGTGCTCGGCGGCCCGTCGGAGTATTCGGCCGAACGCGGCGGGCATCCGCACATGATCCGCCAGCACCTGGAGAAGCATCTCACGGAACCGCAGCGTCAGGCGTGGATGCGGCTGTTGCTCAGTACTGCCGACGAAGTCGGACTGCCGTCGGATCCGGAGTTTCGCTCTGCGCTCGTCGCGTACATCGAATGGGGCTCGCGGCTGGCCGTGATCAATTCGCAGCCGGGCGCCGCAGCCGAGGAGAATCTCCCGATGCCCAGGTGGGGTTGGGGTGTGCCGGGCGGCCCCTACCAGGGGTAGCATCCTTCGATGCTTCCCTACGTCGAACAACCGATCTTCCAGCTTGGCCCGCTGACCGTGCACGCCTTCGGCATCGCCGTGGCATGCGCCGCGCTGTGGGGAATGTGGTCGGCGGAGCGCCAGTTCCGGCGGCGCGCTCTCGACCTTTCTGTCGGAACGAAGCTGGCCACGTGGGTGCTCATTGCCGGCGTGTTCGGTGCGCACCTGTTCTCGGTGCTGTTCTACTTTCCCGACAAGCTGCGCGCCGATCCCTGGCTGCTACTCCGCGTCTGGGAGGACATCAGCTCGTTCGGAGGCATCCTCGGCGGCGTCGCTGGCGCGCTGCTGTACTTCAACGTCGGCCCCGGACGCGAGCATCGCGCGCGACAGTGGGATTATCTCGGCACCATCGCGCGGATTTTTCCGGCGTCGCTCGCGATCGGCCGGTTCGGGTGTGCGCTCGCACATGACCATCCCGGTACGGTGACGACGTTTCCGCTCGCGTTCAGCATTCGCACGGAGGCGGCGCTGGCCTACATCACGGGGGTGTACCGGCAAGCGGGAGTCGAACTCGCGCCAGTAGTGAGCGACGCGCGTGACGCGAGTGCGGTGCAGGGTTTTCATGACCTGGGATGGTATGAGTTCCTGTTTCTCGCGCTGGTGATCGTGCCGCTGTTTCAGTTGTGGGGGCGGCGCGATCGGCCGGGTGGCTTTTACCTGGTGGCGTTTCCGCTGTTGTATCTGCCCGTGCGATTCGGGTTGGATTTCCTGCGGGTGGCGGATGTGCGGTACGCCGGGTTGACGCCGGCGCAATGGGTGGCGGTGGTGGCGATGGTGGGGTTGGGCGTGGTGCTGGTGGAGCGCTCTCGGCGCGGGCGAAGTGCGCTGCGCGGTGTGTAGCTGATGGCAGAACAGCGAGCCTCCGGCTCGATGAGGTGACGACAACGGCCCCGCAGCGACTGCTGCGGGGCCGTTGTGCTTCCGTTCGATGAATCGACGCGGTCCCTGGGCTACTTGTTCAGAGCGGAAAGTGATGCGGGGCCGCCGCGGATATTCTCGCGCCGGCCCCGCATCGATTTGTATCACCTGCTGGTGCTGAGGTTACTTCGACTGAATCTGGATGCTGCCGCCGCCAAGCGTGGTGGTCAGTACTGCGTCATCGGCCGCGCCGATCTGGTTGTCGTACACGATGACGTTGGTGCTCTTGTTCCAGATCTTGATGCGGAACTTGTCGACACCACCGCCGCCGTTCTGCTGGCCGTCGATCGCGGTGAGCAGGAAACCGTAGTCGCCGCTTCCGTTGATCGTGCCGTCGCCCTTGTACTGGGCACGGGCGCCGGCGATCACGAGCCACTGGTAGGCCGTGCTCTTGAAGTTGATGTCACCGGCCTTGAACTGGAACTCCGTGCTGCCCGAGGGCTGCGTGTTGCCCTTCTGGTATTTCGAGACGAAGCCGAAGTTCGCCTTGTCGGTCAGCGCCGGGTTTGCCAAGAAGGCGCCAGCCGGCGACATGATCCAGCCGCCGCCAGTCACGAAGCCGCCGTTCGGATCGTAGATAGCCAGTAGTGCACAGACCTCCGCGCTCCAGTTGCCGGCCGCGTCGCGACCCACGACGCAGATCCGGCGCACTGCGGTCGTCGACGAACCCGGAAGTGTCGCTGTGAGGTCGGCGTTCGCTCCACCAGAAACCGGTCGGTCGACGCCGTAGACGCCGTCGATGCTCACCTTCCACGCATCGATCGGGCTGTTTCCGGTCAAGACGTCCGTGACATTCACCTTGAGCGTCGCCGCCGTGTTGAGCGGGACCGGCATCAGTTCGGTGATGTTTGCGGCCGGGACCGACTTGTCGAGAACACGGACGCTGGATGATGCAACCGCGATCGTGTAGTTCCCGTTCGCGAGACCGTTCACGGTGATCGGATAGATCCCGACATTCGTGACCGACGCCGGCGAGTAGGTCGGCGAGCCAAGCACGCCGATGGCTTCGGTCGGAGCGAACGTCCCGGCCGACAGCATCAGTGAATAGGCTGGCGTCAGCGCCGACCCCGTCCAGGTCAGATCGGGAGCCTGCGCTATCACCGTGATGGCGCGCGGCGTGATCGTCAGGTTCGCCGGCACGTACGTGAGGGCATAGTTGTCGCTCAACGCGAGTGAGCCCTGCGTGATCGCGTACACACCGACGCTGTCGCCCGGAGCGCGTTCGAGCGCGCCAGCGAACGTCTCGCCAGCAACGAGCGAGCCCGTGGTGATCTGGTAGGTGAGCGCGGGATCCACGTCGCCATAGATTCGGCTCCTGGCATCGGCCGTCGCAGTCACGGCGCGCGCAGTGATCTTGGCCGGTGCTGTCGACGTCGGGTTGATTGTGTAGTTGCCAGCATCACCGCCGGAGATCGACAGATTCGCCGTTACCGTGCGGTCACCTACGTCCTTGAAGTCGAATGTGCCGCTGCTGGCAGCGAGCGTGACGTTGTCGCCATCAACGACGCCGGCGAGCGCAATCGGCGTCACCGTCGCTGCCTTGTTGCCGTCGTACACCTTGCTGGCCGCCGTGAATCCGCCCGTCAGCCCCTTGGCCGTGATGTCCGCCGTTGCGGTCGGTGCCGCGGACAGCAGCGAGTAGTTCAGCTGCTCTGCACCACTGAGTGCCACGTTCACCGTAACCGTCTTCACGGTGCCCACATTCTTGTCCGCAAAGTTCGCCAACGTGACGCCGACCGCGATGTCGTCGCCCACCACCATGCCGGTGATGGTGGCACCGGCCGTAGCCGATGTCAGACCATCATACAGCTTGTTGCTCGCAGTCGCCGTCGCGACCAGCTGCTTCGGCGTGATGCTGGCGGTGGTGGCGGCGGTCATCGTCGTCAGGCTGTAGTTGCCCGCGTCGGCGCCAGTCAGCGAGAGGCCGCTTGCATTCACCGGCTTGCTCGAGCCGACGTTTTTGTCGTTGAACGTGGCCGAGCCACCCGTCAGGCTCACCACGTCGCCGCCGATGGTACCGCTCAACGTGCGGCTGACGATCGTCGCTGTCGCGTTGCCGTCGTAGACCTTGTCAGCGGCGGTGATGCTGCCGGTCGTCGCCTTCTGCGTGATGTCGGCCGTCGTCGTGACCGGGGTCGGCAGCGCGTAGTTGCCGGCGTCAACGCCGTCCAGCGTCACGGCGACCGTGACCGTCTTGCCAGTGCCGACGTTCTTGTCGTCGAAGGTAGCAGTGCCGATCACGAGCGACAGCACATCAGTGCCCAGCATACCCGTCAGGCCGCCGCCGACCGCCGGACTCGCGGCTGCCGTTGCGTTGCCGTCGTAGATCTTGTTCGAGGCCGTCACCGACGCCGTGATCGGCGCCTTCGTGATGTCGGCCGTCGTGCTCGCCGG
>JAZKCW010000102.1:0-62468 GCA_040387895.1 Gemmatimonadota bacterium | reverse complement strand
ATCGAGGCGTCGAGCGGCCTGTCCGACACCGAGATCGACAAGATGGTGAAGGATGCCGAGAAGAACGCGGCGGAGGACAAGAAGCGCAGGGAGGAGATCGACCTGCGGAACCGGCTCGACTCGCAGACCTACGAAGTCGAGAAGAACGTGAAGGAGTGGGGCGACAAGGTGCCCGAGGCGCTCAAGACGCGCATCGACGCAGCGGTAGAGCGTTCGCGGAAGGCATTGCGAGGCGATGACGTCGCCGAGATCCGGGCTGCGCAGGAAGAGCTGAGCAAGGCCTACAGCGAGGCTGGGCAGGCGTTCTATCAGCAGCAGTCGACAGAGACGGGCACGGCCGGTGACGGCGCGCAGCCGGAGGGTGCGGCCGCAGGCGCGGCAGAGCCCAAGGCCGAGGAAGTGGCCGAAGCCGACTACGAGATCGTCGACGACAAGAAGTAGCAGCGCACTGGAAAGCGCATCGGATGGCCCGGAACCGACTCTGCCGGAAACAGCGGCGACGGTTCCGGTGTCTTACCTCGAGGGGCCCGTGCGCAGTTGCCCGGGCCTTTTTCGAACCTTTACCCGCTTGGTGGAATTTCACATGGCTGCACGATTCTCCAGATTTCGTTTTGCGACGGCGGGCGCAGCGTGCTTCGCCGTCGGTGTCCTCTTCGCGTCCGCCGCTGACCTGACGCAGTTCAGCTGGGCACAGGAACCAACGCGTGGCGTACCGACCGCGGTCCGCGGTCCGGGCGCGGCGGAGGGGCTCGGCTCCTTCGCAGACATCGCCGAGCGGGTCACCCCCGCCGTCGTGGCGGTCCGGACCACGCGTACCTCACGGGCGACGAACAACCGCCTGCGTGGACGCACGCCGCAGGGCATGGAAGACCTGCTCGAGCAGTTCGGCCAGCAGCCGCCCCGCACGCAGTCGGGCGAGGGCTCCGGCTTCATCACGTCCACGGATGGCTACATCGTCACGAACAACCATGTCGTGGCGGATGCGGACCAGGTGAGCATCGTCCTGAGCGACGGGCGGACGTTCCGCGCGAAGGTGGTGGGTACCGACAGCACGACCGATGTCGCCGTCGTCAAGATCGAGGCGCGTAACCTGCCGACACTTCCGATCGGCAACGACGAGACGACGCGCATCGGGGACTGGGTGCTCGCCATCGGCAACCCGCTCGGCCTGGACTTCACGGTCACGGCCGGCATCATCTCGGCGAAGGGCCGCGGGAGCGAGCTCCAGCTGCCGTCGTCCGGATTTTCCATATCGGATTTCATCCAGACCGACGCGGCCATCAACCCGGGCAACTCGGGTGGTCCACTGGTCAACCTGCGCGGCGAGGTGATTGGCCTCAACAGCGCGATCGCCAGCGCCACGGGCTTCTACTCGGGCTATGGGTTCGCGATTCCCATCACGCTCGTGAAGTCGGTGACGGATGCGCTCATCAAGGATGGCCGCGTGCGCTTCCCCGTGATGGGTGTGCAGGTCAGTGCCGTGACACCTGAGGATGCAGGCATCAATGGGCTCACGCGTGTAGCCGGCGTGAAGGTGGCCGCTTTCAACCCGGCAGATGCCGGTCCGGCGAAGTCTGCAGGCATCGAAGTGGGCGACGTGATCATCAGCGTCGATGGCAAGCCGGTCGAGCGTGTCAGCTCCCTGCAGCGGCTCGTACGTACGCGCAAGGTCGGCGAGACCGTGCCGGTTGAGGTCATGCGCTACGGATCCAAGAAGACGTTCAACGTCAAGCTCATGGACGCCGAGGGCACCGCGCGCGTCGCCTCCGCTGACCGCGAACCCGCCGCGATAGCAGCACCGGCCGCGACTACCAACAGCAAGCTCGGAGTCACGGTGGAGGCACCACCCGCCGAGATGCTGAGCGTGCTCGGGCTCCCCGCCGACCGTGGCGTTCGTGTCACGGAAGTCTCGCAGTCCGGCCCGGCCCGCGAGGGGCGGCTCCTGCAAAACGACATCATCCTCGAGGTGCTCTTCCCGACTCCTCGGCGTGTGGTGCGGTCGACCACCGACCTGCAGAACGTGCTGAACACGCTGAAGGACGGCGACTATATCAGCCTGCTCGTACGCACGGGACAGCGTGGAGCGCCGAACCGCGTGGTGAACCTCCGCGTGGGGTCCTGATCGCGACCGTTTCCATCAGCGAACGACGAACGGCCGACGCGAGCACAGCGTCGGCCGTTCGTGTTTATGTTGCAGTCTCGCGGACGTGGCGAAATTGGTAGACGCGCCAGCCTTAGGAGCTGGTCCTTCACGGGGTCCCGGTTCGAGTCCGGGCGTTCGCATTGGTTGATCTGGCACCGCTGGGTCTCTCTCCCTGCCGCGTACTCGTTTGGTTCTAGGTTCTCCTGCGCGTCTCGGCGACCACCGCCCGCAGATGCCCGTCCAGCAGGGTGGCGTCCTCGAGATCGAAGTGTCCCGTGCCGGGCTCGATGATGAGTGTGCCTGAGCGATGGTGTGGCCCGAGCAGGCGACGCTCCTTCTGCGCCTGCTGGAGCTCGCTCACCAGCTGCCGGCACAACGCGGTGTCTTCGAACACGCAGCGCACGGCCGTCGTGCGTTCCGCGCAGGCGCGATACCAGCCCGCGAACGTCTCGAAGCGCGCACCCCGCTCGAGTGGACTCGCAATGTCGTTCGCGAACTGCTGGAGTACATGGAAGTCGTTGCGGAAGCGACGGGCAAGTCGCGCCAGATACTCGCTGACATCCGCCCACTCCTGCAGCGTTTCTTGCGCGTCGACGACACGGCGGAGGTACGGCAGGACCTCGTCCTCGCGTGCGACGGTCATCTTTGCGAGCACGGCACTCGCGAAGGCGGACTCGATCACAAGATTGGGCGACACCGCGACCACGGCGTCGATGCCTCGTGCGACGCCGTTGTTCATTCCGGCGAAGCGCAGCGCGAGGTCTGCACCCGCCGAGAACCCCATCAGCAGGACGAGGGTCGGCTCCGTCGTGGTGATCAGATCGTTCAGAAGGCCACCCACCAGACGCAGGTGATCTTCGAGCGGTAGCGCCGCACGGTAGCGGCGTGTGGACTCGAATCCGAAGAGCGCAGGCGCGATGGCGCGATACTCCGTCTGCCGCAACAGCGCCGCTCCACCTTCGGGGTCCATGCTCCAACGATTGAAGTAGCACACCAGGACGTCGGAGATCTTCCCGTTGTCGAGGTACTGGATGGAGTCGCCCGACATCCGAGGGTCGTATGGGGCGGAGAGCTCGTCGAGCAGGCTCTCCCGCAGACGGAAACTTCGGAGGGATGGCTCCGAGTACGACCGCACGGCCTGACGGGCACTCCCTGACGTCAGAAGCGCATCGAGCTCCCCGAGTACGTCCGTGGCCTGCTGCCATCGATCGGCCGGACGCTTCTCGATGCAACGCGCCACGAGCGCCGACAGTGCTGCAGGAATGGACGGGCGCAGCGCGTCCAGTGGGACGATGTCGCGCGTGAAGTGGGCGGCGAACTGCTGCTGCGGCGAGAGATCGGCGAATGGATGCCGGCCAGCCAGCAACTCGTACCAGAGCAGACCGGCCGAGTACAGGTCCGCGCGGTGATCGAGCTTCGGATCGCCGGCGGCCTGCTCGGGCGCCATGTACGCCGTGGTGCCGATGGCGAATCCTGTGCCTGTCAGTCGCGAGGCACCCGTCGCAGTGACTATTCCCCTCGCAATGCCGAAGTCCGCCACCTGCGCGTGATCGCCTGCCAGCAGCACGTTTTCCGGCTTGATATCCCGGTGCACGATGCCCTGCGCATGGGCATAGGCCAGCGCGCTGAACACGCCGCGCATGATGCGGATCGTATCGGCCACCGCCAACTCGCCGTGATTGGTCAGGCGCGCGCGAAGCGAGTCGCCCGACAGGTATGGCATCACGTAGAACATGGTGCCCGCCGCCGCCCCCGAGTCCAGCAGACTCACGATGTGCGGGTGCATCAGTGGAGCGGCGATCTCTATCTCGCGCAGGAACCGTTCTGCACCCAAGGCGATGGCACACTCGGGTCGCAGGACCTTGATCGCGACGGAGCGGTGATGCCGGAGATCATGCGCGAGATACACGGCCGCCATGCCTCCCTGCCCCAGCTCCCGGTCGAGCCGGTAGCGGTCGGAAAGTTCATCGGCGAGATGGTCGAGCCAGAGAGGCATCGCACATGCTGCCTCCGGATTGCGGAGAGGTCAAGGCGTGACGAATACCGGCCGCAGCGTTCGCTCTGCGGTACTGCACCTGAGCATCGTGCGCCGGAGCCCTGCGGGCCACTACGTCGCAGCGTGCCGGTACATCTGTTTTGACGTCAGCGCACCGTCTGCGCGATCAGCTGCACGTCGCCGTCTTCCGTCTCGCGCGTCGACCAGACACGATCGCCACGCAGTGCACGCACACGCTGCGTGGCCGGGACCTCGAACGTCCCGCGCGTTGTGCCATCCGGATGCAGCCACGTGTATTGCACCCGTGCGCGATTCCAGTCATTGCCTCGCAGCAGCACGCTGCCGTCATCGGCGACCACCACGTCCAGCACGGCGAACCGGTGACTCGGCACGTACATCACCTTTGCGAATTCGGCCGGGTCGATGGGCGTTCGCTTGCGTTGCCGAAGCAGCGTGTTCATCGGGTCGAGGAATGCCTTTACGACCGCAGCCACGTCCGCGCCGGTTACACGTCCGTCCGGCGCCAATCCGCGCGAGTACCGCACGCGACCGTCGCCCGCGCGCAGGGTTATCTGCGACACCCCGGGCGGTGCGAGGGGGCCAGCGACGACGCCGCGAGTCACCTCCACGGTGAAGGCTCCGTTGCGACTCCCATTCCACAGCGATGCGTCGGACAGCAGCTGTGCCCCTACCATCGTGCTCGTCCCGAGCTTGAGTGTGAAGGAGCGACGGGCGACGTGGAGCCAGAAGAGCGTGTCGACGACACGGCCCCGCGTGCGATCGATGCGGACAACAGGGACGCGCGGCTTCCGTGCCGGCGAACTTCCTTCCACGTCGATCCCTTCACTCAGCGCCGCTCCGTTCACCGCAATGCTCCTCGGCGCGAGCAGAAAGTATGACGCGCTGCCGCCGTGAGAGCTTTGCGTGATCGGCGACCCGCGCCCCATCGCCGGGAGGTACGTGACGCGCCGCGCGCTCGCGTCCCCGATCCACAGGGTGTCGCCGAGCCATCCGAAGAATGTCACGGACTGATACTCGCCCGGTCCCGATCCCTTGCGCCCGATGAACGTCGGCCTGGAGGCGCCGCTTCGAAAGACGGCGACGCGTCCCCTGTCAGGCACGAGCACGGTGCCATCCGCAGTCACTCCGACTGCCGACTCCTTCTGCAACGCGATCTGCCCGTCCTCAGGATCGTAGACCACGGCAGGTGCGGACAACGCCAGCCGAGGCACCGCCTGCGCTCCTGCCGTGACACGCGTGGCGATCGCGCTCGCGACCAGCAAGACCACGAGGCGCGACAGCCGCCACATGCGGCCCGACAGACAGATTTGCATTCGACGATGGGTTTGAGTCATTACCGCCCGATCGGAACCGGGGGACGCACCGCACCAATGTAGGCCCGCAGTCGCGCGGCGGCAGCGCTCACTCCTTCCCCTGCTTCGCCTCCAGCGCAAGCCGCTCCTGCAGTCTGAGGCGTGCACCCCGTACGTACTCGCGACAGCCGCCCGCGTCGGCCCGTACCCGCCCATGTCCCATCCGGTCGAACATTCCGCTGGCGCCAGGGTGCGGGGTCAGCAGCACGTCACACTTGATGGTCTCGAGCAGCGCGAAGCCGCGCCTGAAATCCTGGACCGCATCCGAGTAGGTGCTGCTACGCGAGAACCGGAAGTCGTCGGCAGATACGGGCGTCTGGCTGTCGGCGTAGACCATGTCGTAGCAGAGCGCCCCTTCGCACGACCGCCAACTCCACGAGGTACCGCCCGGCGTGTGACCGCCCGTGAACGACGGTGTCAGCAGCAATGCACCAAATCCGACCGGCGCACGATCGCGCAGTGGCTGCACACCAGCGACTGGTGGATACGGGAGGTCGAGGCCCAGCTGCGGGTCACCGGAGACCGAACGGCCGGTCGCCATCACGCGCGCGCTCCACTGGTGCGCGCGTACCGTCGCTCCGCTGGCCCGCTGCAATGCGGCAATGCCCCCCGCGTGGTCGTAGTGAGCGTGCGAGTTGAGGATCACGCGGATCTCCTCCACGTGAAAACCGAGCGCGCGCACGTTCGCGATGATGGGCACCGCCGACTCCGGCAGCCCAGCGTCGATCAGCACGTGGCCGTCGCGCGACGTGATGAGGACAGCACTCAGTCCGCGTGTGCCGACGAAGTACGTGTTGCCGAAGATCCGAAACGGTCGCTGCGGCGCGTTCCACGCAGCACATGAAGCGCAGTTCGGCGTCGCGTCACCGATGCGCGCACTGTCGGCACGCTGTGCTGTACCGCCCTGCGTTGTAGCGCCCTGCGCACCGGCGCCTTGCGGGAGCACGAAGTACAACGCGAGCACGGCCATGAGAGAGGAGCAGCGTCGCGTCGCGCGTGCGTATTGCGGAGTTTGCATCACGGGATGCACTGGTTGGTCTCGAGCTGATGAACAGTGCGTGTCGCGAACAAGATTGACACGCATCACAGGGTGAACGAATCCACATAAGTATCGCGTAACTATCGGTGTACTCTTTGCACTCACAATCAGGAAACAGCAACACCACCACCTGGAGGAGGAGATGCATTTGAGGAGAGCACTGACAGCACTCGGTATCGCGAGCGCGCTGGCCTTGTCGACGTCTGCTGAAGCACAGCTGACGCAGATCGGCGGCGTGCTCGACCAGAGCGGAGGCGGACTCGGCGCGCAGGCAACCGTACTCACGCTTCAGACACCGGGCAATGCGACAACGGGGACAGGTTGCGTATCGCCGACGGGATTCGCGAACTGCGGATTCCCGAACTCGACGGTGCAGCAGGGTCAGTCGCAGGTCGTCGCAGCATCGACGTTCCCGGGACTGACGGCGAACAACTTCCGCATCGTGTTCAACGCCGCGGAGCCGGGTAATGCAGAGAACGGCATCACTCTGAACAACCTCGTCGTGACGTTGTACGGGTCTGGCAACAACACGTTCTCGACGGGCGCGCTGACTGCACCGGTCAATCTCACGCCGCTCGCCGGCGTCGGTAACTACGGCTTCGTGTTCGGCCTGACCAACCCGACGGAGATTGCGGCGTTCAATGCGTTCCTGCTCGCCAATCCGACGGCCACCATCGGCGTCGGTGCACAGATCAGCAACGCGCAGGGTGGGCTGGAGACGTTCGCCATTGCAACGTCGTCGGGTCCGGGCACGGTCGTGCCCGAGCCGTCGACATACCTGCTGATGGCAACCGGGCTGGTCGCCGTGGGACTCATCGCCCGCCGACGCGCAGCCTGAACAGAATTCTGAATCACGCGACGTGAAAGCGTCGTTGCTGGAGAACGGGTCGCGCGTGGAGCGCGACCCGTTTTTCGTGTTGTCATCCCGCCAGGCTCAGATCCGTCGCAAAACCAGAGTGCGAAATCGTAATGCTTGGTTGACAATGAACGGTGTCCACTATTCTTGACACTCCGGGGTCACCGCCACAGGTTCGGGAGGGCCCCAGCCCTGTCGCCGGTACTCGGTCCCGGTAACGCACCGCACATCCACATCGGGAACAGATTCGTAGCCATGGCGTTGACCCGAAGTCGTCGTGCGGACACGCCGCCCATTGCGTCGGTCACGCAGCTCATACACCGTTGACACGCTTTCACTTACCGTGATGTCGTCCTCCGCGATGCCGCCGCGTATCCCGGCACTGACGTCCCGCGCCCCTCGCCCTGCATGAGAGCTCCGCTACTGCGCCTGCGTCCGTTGCGGATCCCGCTCGCTCCATGAGTGTGCGCCTGAGCTCCACCCGGGTCCTTACTCCCGCCCCACCGTCCGCGGATGCGCTGGAGTGCGAGCGCATCACGAGGGTTCATGCGCGCACGTTCTCCCTGGCGAGCCTGCTGCTGCCGGTGCCCAAGCGACGTGCCGCGTACGCGCTCTACGCATTCTGCCGGGTGGCGGACGACCTGGTCGATCAGGCCGAGCAGCGCAGTGGCAGCGGCAACGTGGAAGCATTGCGCGCGCAACTCGCCGAGTACGAGCGCCAGCTGCAGGCCGCGCTCGATGGGCGGCCGAGTGGCCCGATATTCCGTGAAGTCGCACGCGTCACGTCCGAGTACCAGGTACCAGCCGCTCCCCTGTTCGAGCTGCTGGCCGGCGTCGCACGGGACCTGGATATCGCCCACTACGAGAACTGGCACGCGCTCGAGGGTTACTGCCAGGGTGTCGCGAGTTCGGTCGGCGAGATGTGCACCCATGTGTTCGGGGTGGCCGGCGGGACCAGTGTCCGCGAGCGCGCCGTCGTGTACGCTCGCACGCTGGGCGTCGCCATGCAGCTCACCAACATCCTGCGCGACGTTGGTGAGGACGCCAAGCGCGGGCGATGCTACCTGCCCGCGGACGAGCTCTCCCAGTTCGACCTGACGCCCCGGGACGTGCTCCACCTGCCCGGCCTGGCCCGCGACCCGCGCTGGCGCCCGATGATGTCCTACCAGGTGAGTCGCGCGCGCGCGCTGTATGACGCCGCCATGCCAGGCATCGCGATGCTGGCGCCGGACGCCCAGCGTTGCGCCGCCGCGTGTGCCACTGGATACGCGGGCATCCTCAACGCCATCGAGGCGCAGGACTACGATACGATTTCCTCTCGGGCACGCTTGGGCCGCTTCGCGCGCGTCGGTATCCTCTGGGATGCGTGGCGCTACCGTGCCACGCCGCTGGATCTCGCCACCCTGGATCAGGTCGCCGTCCATGGCTGACATGTTGGCTGACACGTACTCCGGCCCCTTCACCGGCAGCCGCGCCCCGGGCGACACGCCGGCATCGCGCGCCACCCTGCTCCGCGTGGCGACCATCGCGCTCATCGCGCATTCGGCGATGAGCATCTTCTCCGCGTTCGCCTTTGCCACGTTCCTGACGCCGCCGTTGCCTGCGTGGCTGATGACGCCGACGAACCAGAAGGTCATGGCGATCGGCATGCAGTGGGGTGGGCAGACGACCGTCGTGATCGGTGCACTCGCCGGCCTCACGTTTCTGGGCTACTGCATCGGTATGCGTCGGGCGCTGCTGGTGTTCGCGGTGAGCTTCGTGCTCTCGCTGTCGTCGGAACTCGCGGGCACGTACACCGGGTATCCGTTCGGAGAGTACAAGTACAGCAGCTTGCTGGGCTACAAGATCGCGGGGCTCGTGCCGTTCAACATCCCGACCTCGTGGTTCTACATGCTGGTCGCATCGCTGGCCATCTGCGGGCGCATCCTGCCGGCCACCGACGACAGCAAGTCGAAGTGGTGGTGGGCACTGGTCGGTGGCGTGGTGCTCACGGCGTGGGACGTGTCGATGGACCCCGCCATGGTGAAGACCGTGCACTGGTCGTGGTATGTGCCCGATCTCTCGACCCGCTCGACGTTCGAGCAGTTCATCGGCACGCCGTTCTTCTTCGGCATGCCGCTCACCAACTGGCTCGGCTGGCTGCTGACGGGCATTCTCGTCGCGCGGGCGATGCTGGCCGTCGTGCCACCGTCAGTCTGGGCCAGCGCCGTTTCGCCATCCCGGTTTCCGCTCGCGCTCTATGCCGTGAATGGTGCGTTGCCGATCGCCATCTGCTTCGCGCAGGACATGGTGCTGGCCGGCGTGCTGGGTACGATCGCGATGGCGGTGCCCCTGCTGCTCGCGTTCCGCTCGGAGGGCGCGCGCAATGCACCGCGCCCGGCGCGTGTGCCGACCGGCTCCACCGCCCCGCGTGCGCGGGGCATGAGTGACGTCGCCGTCGCAGGTGACTGACGACCCGTCACCCCTGCTCGCTGGCGTGCAGCTCCTGCTGGACTCCGACGCGCTGCCCATCGCGATCGTCGGCCTGATGTTCATCGAAGCCGGGGTGCTGCTGGCCTGGCACCGCCGCCGGGCGAACGGATTGCGCCCGATGCTGCTGTTCTCCTTCCTGGGAGCCGGCGGGGCGCTCATGGCGGCGCTGTACTTCCATCGGCGCCCCGAAGGCGGCGCTCTGGGCTTCGCGCTCGCCATGCTGGCGGCGCTGGTCCTTCATGTGTGGCACGTCGCGCTCCTCGCGCGGCGCTAGCCCGTCCCACGTCATACGCTCGTCTCAGGCACCGCGCATGCGCATCGTCGTCATCGGAAGTGGATTCGGGGGCCTCGCAGCGGCGATTCGCCTGCAGGCGCAGGGGCACGACGTCACCATCGTCGAGAAGCTCGACAAGGCAGGCGGACGGGCGTACGTCTTCGAGCAGGACGGCTTCACCTACGACGCCGGTCCCACGATCATCACGGCGCCGTGGCTGATCCATGAACTGTTCGAGCTCGCCGGCCGGAAGACCGAGGACTACGTGCAGCTCGTGCTGCTCGACCCCTTCTACAACATCCGCTTCGAGGATGGGTCGGTCTTTCACTACAATGCGGATCGTGAAGCACTGATCCGGCAGGTGCGTGAGTTTTCCCCCGACGACGTCGAAGGCTACAAGCGCTACGTCGAGCGCGGGAAGGAGATCTTCAAGGCCGGCATGGCGCTCATCGACAAGCCGTTTCACAAGCCGCTGTCGATGCTCAACGTGCTGCCCGATCTCGTGCGCCTCCGCGCCGATCGCTCCGTCGCCGCCTACGCCGGCACGTTCATGAAGGATGAGCGGCTGCGCCAGGTGTTCTCGTTTCATCCCCTGCTCGTCGGCGGCAATCCGTTCCGCGCCTCGTCCATCTACGCGCTCATTCACACGCTCGAACAGCAGTGGGGTGTGTGGTTCGCGATGGGCGGCACCGGCGCGCTCGTGCGCGGCCTCGTGCGTCTCTTCGAGGATCTTGGCGGCACGATCCGGTTCGAGACGGAAGTCTCGGAGGTGACGATGGATCCCGCGAGCAAGCGTGCGACGGGTGTGCGCACCACCGCCGGCGAGTCGATCCACGCCGACAGCGTCGTCTGCAACGGCGACGTGGCGCAGGCGTACCGCACTCTGGTCGCGCCGCAGTACCGTCCGTCGATGGGCGACCGCAAGATCGCGCGCTACCGGTATTCCATGTCGCTGTTCGTGATCTACTTCGGGACCGACATCCAGTACCCGGATGTGGCGCACCACGAGATCCTCATGGGCCCCCGCTATCGCGAGCTGCTGGAGGACATCTTCGAGCGGAAGATCCTCGCCGAGGATTTCTCCCTCTATCTGCATCGTCCGACCGCGACGGATCCCAGTCTGGCACCGCCCGGGCACGACTGCTGGTACGTGCTGTCGCCGGTGCCCAACCTCGACGGCGATGTCGACTGGGAGGCCGTCGGGCAGCGCTATCGTGACCGCATCATGGCGTATCTCGAGGAGCGTTACCTGCCGGGCCTCTCGCAGCACATCGTGAGCGAACGACGGATCGATCCACGCTACTTCGAGACGACCCTCAACAGCTACCTGGGCAGTGCGTTCGGCCCGGAGCCGACACTGCTGCAGTCCGCGTACATGCGACCGCACAACGTCAGCCCGGACATCCCGAACCTGTTCTTCTGCGGGGCGGGCACCCACCCCGGCGCAGGACTGCCCGGCGTCATCTCGTCGGGCAAGATCGTCGCGGACCTCATCGGGGCCAGCACCAGCCCGCGGGAAGCCCGTCTGGTGGGCGTCTAGCTGGCGGCCCCATTACTTTTCGGCATGAACATCACGATCACTCCCACTGAGGCGACCGGCATTTCCCGGCGCCTGCAGATTTCGGTGCCGCCCGAGACGGTTGCGGACTACGAAGAACAGGCCGCGCGCAAGTATGCGTCGCAGGTGAACCTGCCCGGCTTCCGCAAGGGCAAGGCGCCCCCATCGATGGTGCGGAAGAAGTTCGCCGAAGCGATCCGCCAGGAGGCCATCGAACTCGTCATCAACGAGGCGTTTCGGGAGGCCGTGGAGCGTGAGAGCCTGAAGCTCGCCACGCAGCCGCACGTGCATGACCTCAAGGCGGAGCCGGGTCAGGCGCTGGAGTTCGAGCTGCACTGCGAAGTGCGCCCGGAACTCGCGCTCGAGAAGGTCGACGGCTTCGAAATCACGCGGCGTGAGTCACCGGTCACCGACGCCCTCGTCGAGGAGCAGATCGAGAAGATCCGCGAGCAGAAGGGCGACTGGGCGCCGGTCGAGGAGAAGGCGGCCCCGGGCGACATGGTGACGGTGCTGCTCTCGACGGCGGACGCCGACGGCACGCTGCCGGAAGGCAAGGAGTACAAGCTGACGCTCGGCGGTGGCCAGGCCATTCCCGGCATCGAGGAGCTCGTGATGGAAGCGGCACCGGGTCAGACCGTGGAGCGCGCCGTGCGCTGGCCGGATGACTTTCCGGACGAGTCGCAGCGTGGCAGCACGAAGACGGTTCGCGTCACCGTGAAGGACGTGAAGCGCAAGACCGTGCCGGCGCTCGACGACGCCTTCGCGCGTGAAGTCGGCGACTTCGACACGCTCGATGCGCTGCGGGAAGCCGTGCGGGTCGACATGACGGATCATGCGCGCCGCGAGTCGGATGCGGACGTGCGCGGCCAGCTGATCGAGAAGATCGTCGAGGCCAACCCGTTCGAGGTGCCGAACAGCTGGACGCGGCAGCTCATCGACGGCTACATGCAGATGTACGGCGTGCCGGAGACCGAGAAGGAGCGCTTCGCGCAGGAGTTTCGCCCGATGGCGGAGCGTCAGGTGCGTCGGGACCTCGTGATCGACACACTCGCCGAACGCGAGTCGCTGACGGCGAGCGCCGCGGACGTCGACGCGCGCATCGAGGAGCTGGCAAAGGCCCGCAACATCGATCCGGGCCAGGTGTACGCGCAGTTGCAGAAGGCCGGACGGCTGCAGGAAATCGAACGCGAGCTCACGGAAGACCGCGTGTTCGCATGGCTGCTCGAGAAGAATCCCGTTACCACAGTCCCAGCGAGGGTTGAATAAGATGGCATCGATCTACATGCCGTACATCATCGAGCGGTCCAGCCGCGGTGAGCGTACGTACGACATCTTCTCGCGGTTGCTCATGGACCGCATCATCTTCCTTGGCTCGCCGATCAACGACGACGTCGCGAACATCATCATCGCACAGATGCTGTTCCTCGATGCCGACAATCCGGAGAAGCCGATCAGCCTGTACATCAACTCGCCGGGCGGCAGCGTGTCCGCAGGGCTCGCGATGTACGACACGATGCAGTTCATCAAGGCGCCGGTGTACACGACGTGCATGGGCATGGCCGCCAGCATGGGCGCGTTCCTGCTCTGCGCCGGTGCGGCGGGTCATCGCAGCGCCCTGCAGCACTCGCGCATCATGATCCACCAGCCGTCGCAGTCCGGCGGTGGCGGCTCGGCGTCCGACATCGAGATCCAGGCCAAGGAAATCCTGTATCTCCGTTCGAAGATGAACGAGCTCATGGCGAAGCACACGGGTCGGCCGGTCGAGCAGGTCGAGCGTGACACCGACCGTGACCGCTTCATGTCGGCGGAAGACGCACGGGTGTACGGGCTGGTCGATACCGTGATCTCGCATCAGGCTGAACTCGTGCCGGCAGCGAAGTAAAACGACCGTAATGGCAGTGGAGCGCGGGCGGCAGACCGGAAACGGGCCTGCCGCCTTCGTTTTTTCGTGACAGCCACCAGCTTCCTCCGCCTGCTCCTCTCTCGGACCCGCTCGCAGAAGGTGACGGACGCCGATTTCGCTTGACCCTGCGACTCATCCTGCGTTAACTCTAGGTATCGGTGTGAGTTGGCCAATTCGGCCATTCACCCCCGAATGCAGTGAAGCAGCATCGTCCGGCTGGCTGGCACGTCAGTACGCAGTTCGGGGTACGATCGCCATGCGGGACGCGAACGTGGCTCGCGAAGGCGGTCCGTCGTCATGCAGTCGGCTTCACAATCGCTGGTCACCTTTCCGGATCGACATGTCCCACGACAAGCATCTCCGCTGCTCCTTCTGCGGCAAGTCCAAGGACGCCGTCCGAAAGTTCATTTCGGGCCCGTCGGTCTACATCTGCAACGAGTGCATTGCCCTGTGCAATGAAATCCTGGCAGAGGACGAGGAGCGCGAGGTTGCGGAAGCCATCACGCAGGTGCCGACACCCCGCGAGATCAAGGCGATCCTCGACCAGTATGTGATCGGACAGGAGCTCGCGAAAAAAGCGCTCTCAGTGGCGGTGTACAACCACTACAAGCGCATCAACGCCGCCGGCTCCGCGCGCGAGGACGACGTCGAGCTGGACAAGAGCAACATCATGCTCATCGGCCCGACGGGCGTGGGCAAGACGCTGCTCGCGCAAACGCTGGCGCGCATCCTCGACGTGCCGTTCACGATCGCCGATGCCACGACGCTGACGGAGGCGGGCTACGTCGGCGAGGATGTCGAGAACATCCTGGTGCGGCTGCTGCAGGCGGGTGACTTCAACGTCGCCGAGTGCGAGCGCGGCATCGTGTACATCGACGAGATCGACAAGATCGCGCGCAAGTCGGAGAACCCGAGCATCACGCGTGACGTGTCGGGTGAAGGCGTGCAGCAGGCCCTGCTCAAGATCCTCGAGGGAACGGTCGCGTCGGTTCCGCCGCAGGGTGGCCGCAAGCACCCGCAGCAGGAGTACATCCAGATCAACACGAAGGACATCCTGTTCATCTGTGGCGGTGCCTTCGATGGCCTCGAGAAGATCATCGAGGCGCGCATCGGCCGTCGGCAGATCGGATACGGCGGGCCGGTAGGCGAGGAGAAGGTGACGCCCATCATGCGCACCACGCCAAAGACGCCGTTTGCCGAGGTGGAGCCGGACGACCTGCTGCGGTTCGGGCTCATTCCGGAGCTCGTGGGCCGCCTGCCCGTCTGCGTGCCGCTCGAGGCCCTCGACGAGGATGCGCTCGTGCAGATCCTCAAGGAGCCGAAGAACGCGCTCACCAAGCAGTACCAGCGCCTGTTCGACCTCGAGGAAGTGAAGATCACGTTCGAGGAGAGTGCGCTGCGTGCGGTGGCCGCCAAGGCGCTCAAGCGGGGCACCGGTGCACGTGGCCTGCGCGCGATTCTCGAGGAAACGCTCCTCGAGACGATGTACGACCTCCCTACTCGCGATGATGTCGTCGAGGTGAAGGTGACTGAAGCCTCCGTGAAGCACGGCGGCGCACCGCTCCTCGAGATCGCCCCGAAACGACAGAAGAAGGAAGCCTGACCCAGCGCCTGCCCGTATTGCCGCTCCGCGACGTGGTGCTCTTTCCCCATGTCGCGATGCCGTTGCTCGTGGGCCGCGCCGGTTCGCTGGCGGCAGTCGCCGAGGCCACGGAGGGCAACAAGGAGCTGCTGCTGGTCACCCAGCGCAGTTCCGACGTGCACACGCCGGCACCGACGGACCTGCACCGCGTCGGTGTCATTGCGCGGCTGCAGCAGGTCACGCGACTGAGCGGCGGCACCACGAAGATCCTCGTGGAGGGCATGTCGCGCGTGCGCGTGCAGCGGTATCTCGGATCCAAATCCGGGCCCCTGCTCGATGCCCGCGTCGCACCGTTCCCGCTGGACGAGTTGCCGCCGGCCAAGGGTCGCAAGGGCGCGGCACTCAAGAGCCGCGTGGATCTGCACGCCAACGTGCGCCATGCGCTGACGCTGTTCGAGGACTACGCCGGGTTGCAGCGCCGCCTGGCGCCGGAAGTCGTCGGCCTGCTGCAGGGCCTCGACGACGAGCAACGCGTGCTCTTCGGCATCGCTGCACACTTGCAGACCACGATCGAGCAACGCCAGCGCCTGCTCGAGTCGCCGACGATCGACGAACTTGCCACGCGCATCGTGACGCTGCTCGGCAGCGAGATGGAGTTGCTCAAGCTCGAGAAGAAAATCGACGAGCAGGTGCGCGGCTCTCTCTTTCAGAACCAGCGCGAGTTCTTCCTGCAGGAGCAGCTCCGCGCGATCCACAAGGAACTCGGGCAGGACGAGGGTGACGAGCAGGAGGAGCTCGCCGCGCAGATCAAGTCGAAGGGGCTTCCCGAGGCCGTGGCCACACGCGCGCATCGCGAACTGCGGAAGCTGCGCAAGACGTCACCGATGTCGCCCGACGCCGCCGTGGCGCGCGGATGGCTCGACTGGGCGCTCTCGCTGCCGTGGACGGCGCGCAGCGACGACACGATCGATCTCGAACATGCGCGGCGCGTCCTCGACGCCGATCACTACGGCCTCGAGGAGGTGAAGGAGCGCATCCTCGACTTCATCGCCGTACTGGGGCGCGTGGGGCACCTGCCCGGTCCCATTCTCTGTCTCGTTGGACCGCCCGGTGTCGGCAAGACGTCGCTCGGCCGCTCCATCGCGTCCGCGCTCGGGCGCCGGTTCGTGCGCATGGCACTCGGCGGCGTGCGTGACGAGGCGGAGATCCGCGGGCATCGCCGCACGTACATCGGCGCCTTGCCGGGCCGCATCATCCAAGCGATGCGCCGGGCGGAGACGATCAACCCGGTCATCCTGCTCGACGAGATCGACAAGCTCGGCAGCGACTGGCGCGGCGATCCTGCGGCGGCACTGCTCGAGGTGCTCGACCCGGAACAGCATCACGCGTTCACCGACCATTATCTCGAAGTCGACTACGATCTCTCGCAGACCCTGTTCATCACCACGGCGAACTCGCTCAACGCGATCCCCGAGGCGCTGCGCGATCGCATGGAGATCATCCGGCTTCCGGGATATCTCGAACCCGAGAAACTCGCCATTGCACGCCGGTACCTCGTGCCGCGGCAGCTTGCGGCGCACGGCGTCGACCCCGAGACGGTGACGTTCGAGCCGGACGTGCTGCAGGCGGTGATCCGCGGCTGGACACGCGAAGCCGGAGTGCGCGATCTCGACCGACGCATCGCGCGACTGGCGCGCAAGCTCGCGCGTCGCGAGAGCGGTGGCGACGCCCCGATGACGGTGACGCGCGGCGACTTGCAGGCGATGCTGGGCACGCCACCGCACGACCACGAGGATCCGACGTTGCGCGACCAGGTGGGCGTTGCGTCCGGCCTGGCGTACACGAGCGTCGGTGGCGAGTTGCTGGAGATCGAGGTGAGTGTGGTGCCTGGACGTGGGCGCCTGCAGCTCACCGGTACGCTGGGCGACGTGATCAAGGAGTCGGCGGCCGCCGCATTGAGCTACGTCCGCTCGCGTGCGCATGCGCTGGGGCTCGCCGACGATTTTCACCGCACCCGCGATATCCACGTGCACCTGCCGGCCGGTGCGACCCCGAAGGATGGGCCTTCGGCCGGTATTGCCTTGGCGACTGCACTCACGAGTGCGCTCACCGGCATCCCAGTGCGCGGCGATGTCGCGATGACCGGCGAGGTAACGCTTCGCGGCCGGGTGCTTCCGATCGGCGGCATTCGCGAGAAAGGGGTCGCGGCGCATCGGCATCATGTGGCCCACGTGATCGTGCCGTTCGGCAATGCGAAGGACCTGCACGAGCTCCCCGAGGACGCCCGTGCGGGTGTCACGTGGCACCCCGTGCGCACGATGGACGAGGTGCTGGCGCTCGCACTGCGCACGCCGATTCCCGAGGTGACCGCCGAGAGCGCGACGTTTGCGGTGGATGCACTGCTGGCGCGTGGAGCCGCGCGCGAAACATGAGCGATCAGGAGACCAGCGGCGTCGACCCGATGGTGATCCGGTCGCTCGAGTTCATCGGCCCGATGGCCACCCGCGATGGATGGCGACCGCCGTCCGAGTTGCCGGAGATCGCGTTTGCTGGCCGCTCGAACGTCGGCAAGTCGTCGTTGCTCAATCGGTTGCTGCGCCGCAAGGCGTTCGCGCGTGTCAGCAACACGCCGGGGCGCACGCGCGAGATCAATTTCTTCAAGGTGAACAACACGTTCGTGCTGGCCGACCTTCCCGGGTATGGCTACGCGCGCATCTCGAAGACACGCAAGGCCGAGTGGCAGCCGCTCATCGAGGGCTATCTGGCCAACAGCCCGATGCTCCGCGGCGTGGTGCTTCTGCTGGACGTGCGACATGACCCGACCGACGACGATCGCCTCATGCTCGACTTCCTGGCGGACGTGGGTGCACCGACGATCTTCGCGATCACCAAGGTCGACAAGCTGAACGCGGCGGTCGCGGCCAAGCGCATCGAGGAGTTGTCGCTGCTGATGGGACTCGACCCGGACCAGATGGTGGCCTTCAGCTCGAAGACGGGTGAGGGACGTGACGCCCTCGCGAGCGCACTCGTGAGTCTGCTCGCGGCGCCGGACTGGCGTACGCTCGAGGAGCAGGACGGAGACGAGGAGTAAATGCGCCCCACCCCCCTGCTCTCCCTCGTCCTTCCCGCGCTGCTCGCGGGGTGCGCGCCATCGCGCACACTCCCGGCGCAGCAGCCGCCCGTGCAACCCCCGGGGGCCACGGGTGCGGTGGGTGGCGTGGCCGACACGCTCGATCCCAACTTCGTGCCCGCCGGCTTCGGCTCGCTGCGGCAGGACGACATCGCGCTCAAGTTCTCCCCGAGCAATGGCTTGCAGGTGCGCGCGATTCCACTCGATGAGCGGTGGATCCGGCTGCTGTCTCCGGACAGCTATCGCACCCTGCGAGAGCAGATCAACAGCAAGGCGCGCGCGTTGGAGGCAGTCACGGACCGCGAACGGCTCCCGTCGTATTCGATCTGGTCCGTCAGCTTCTCGGCCATCGAACAGGGTGAGACCCGCTTCTCGCCGCGCGAGTTCATCATCACCAATGTCGGGCGCGATTTCCGGCCCCTTGACATCCTTCCGCTGCAGACCGGATTCGGCGAGTACCGCTTGAAGCAGCGCGAGACGCAGACGGCCCTACTCATCTTCGACGGGCAGCTGGACGTGAACCAGCCATTGACGGCACAGATGGAAGGCACGCCCAGCATAACGAACTGGAACGAAATCATCAGGCGGGTTGAGCGCGAACGGTCGCTGGTGCGGTCGCGGGCCGCCGCCAAGTCGAAGGTTCCGCCTCCTCCCTGAGCGCGGCGCGACGCCGACGCGGATTGTTGTCAATCGCCGTGAATCGGGAACGGAATCGCCCGTCGACTGATATCTCTGTCATGCGCAATTCCACTCGCCTCCTGCTCGTGCGGTCCACGACCGCCTTCGCCATCGCCACCGCAGCACTCGCCTGTGCGAAGGCCGATGCTGCGCCAGTGCTACCGGCCGCCGTGATCGGTGCCGAGCTTCAGACGGCCGCCACCGCAGACACGGCGATCTTCGCCGGCGGCTGCTTCTGGGGAGTGGAGGCCGTCTTCCGCCACGTGCGCGGCGTGTCCAGCGCGGTGTCCGGGTATGCGGGTGGCACCGTCGCGGGCCCATCGTACGAGCAGGTCAGCAATGGCACCACGGGACACGCAGAGGCTGTACAGGTCATCTACGACCCGCGCGTCGTCTCCTACGGAACCTTGCTGCGCGTGTTCTTCTCCGTCGCCCACGATCCCACCGAGCTCAATCGGCAAGGGCCCGATGTCGGCACGCAATACCGCTCGGCGATCTTCACGCGCAACAAGGCGCAGGCTGCGGCGGTCACCGCATACATTGGGCAGCTCGCGGCCGCCGGCACGTTTCGCGAGCCGATCGTGACGCAGGTCGCGCCGCTCACGAAGTTCTGGAAGGCCGAGTCGTATCATCAGAACTACCTGGCCTCGCATCGCACGGAGCCCTACATCGTGTACAACGACCTGCCCAAGCTCGACGCGCTCAAGCGACAGTTCGCCGATCTGTACCGGGAAGACGGTATCGCCTCGAAGTAAGCCGGAAGGGCCGCGGGAGCAGCAGCCTTCGCGCTCCCGCTCCCTGGCTGGTCAGCGCACGCGCAGCACGTCATCCACCGGGCCTGCATCGCCCGTCGCCAGGAGGCTCAGTGCCTGCGCCAGGGCATCTCGCTCTCTGGGCCAGGCGAGACGTGCCATGGCGGTTGCCGGTGTGACCCACTCCCAGGCATCGTGCTCGTCACCGAGCGTCGGCGCGCGCGGCCGCTCGACGAGTGCCGCGAAGACGATTGCGAGTTCGACGGCGTCCGTCGCCACGAGATAGAACGGGTTCACCGTGATGCTGTACAGACGGTCGGCCTCCAGCCCCGTCTCCTCGGCCAGCTCACGGAGCGCAGCAGCGTCCGGCCGCTCGCCGGACTCGATTCGGCCGTGCACGATCTCCCAGGCCCCAGTGCAGCGCGTGGCGGGGCCTCGCCGGAGCACCAGCACGCGCCAATCGACCGTCGCGTGCGTCCCCGCGTCGGACTCGTCCGGTGCGAGCACCAGAAGGTCGACGATGCCGGCACGGATTCGCGTGCCGGCCGCGCTGTTGTCGTCGCGATTCATCCCGCAATGCTAGAGGGTCGCTTGCCCCGCAGCGAGCGGGGCGGCGAAGTTCAAGGCGAGCGCGCCGCGTCAGCGTGCCGCCCTGCGCGTCTCATTCCCCGTGCTCGACCGTCCGTGACCAGCTACACCGAATTTCGCGAACACGCTCAGGATCGTCTCGACACCGGTGGCCTCGTGCCGGTCTGGCGCGACTGCCTGCTGGATCAGTGCACTCCCGTCGCGGCGTACGCCAAGCTGCGGCGTGGGCCATTCGCATTCCTGCTGGAATCGGCACCGGCGGGCGGTGAGGCGTGGGCGCGCTATACCTACCTCGGGACCGAGCCGCGTGGTGCCTGGCGCCTGCGGGACGGTGTCGTGGAGGACTGGACGCCGGAGGCCGGGTGGCACGCCGAGCGCACGCCCGCCGACCCGATCGCCGACCTGCGGGACATCGTGCGCGCCATGAACCCGCTGCCGGCTCCGGAGCTCGGCCCGTTCTGGAGCGGCGCCGTCGGCTTCTTCGCGTACGACGTCGTGCGGCACATCGAGCACCTGCCCAACCCGCCCCGACGCGCGCTCGACTATCCCGACGCGTGCTTCGTGTTCACGAATGCGCTCGTCGTGATCGACAACTGGCGTGGACAGGCGCGCGTGATCGTGTCGGTGCCCGTTCCGTCCGGCGCGACGGAGGCCGAGCTGGAGACCCTGCATGCGGCGGCCGTCGTCACGCTCGACGACACGATCGCGCGACTGCATGGGCCCGATACCCTTGAGCCGATGGTGCTGGACCAGGCTGCACCGCCGGCGATCGCGACGTCGATGTACGACCGGGACAGCTACCTGCGCGACGTCGCACGCATCAAGGAGTACATCCTGGCCGGCGACGTCTTTCAGGTGCTGCTTGCGCGACGCATGTCGTTGCCGCTCGACTTCGAACCCACGGCCCTCTATCGCGCGCTGCGCGCCCTGAATCCATCGCCGTACATGTACCATCTCGTGCTCGACGGCATGGAACTGGTCGGCAGCTCGCCAGAACTGCTCGTGCGGGTGGCCGATGGAAAGATCACCGTTCGCCCGATTGCTGGCACGCGTCCGCGCGGCAAGACTCCGGAACAGGACGCGGCACTGTCGGCCGAACTGCTCGCCGACCAGAAGGAACGCGCGGAGCATGTGATGCTCGTGGATCTGGGGCGCAACGATGTCGGCCGGCTCGCACGCTACGGCACGGTGCGCGTCACCGACCTCATGACGGTCGAGCGCTACTCGCACGTGTTTCACATCGTGAGCCAGGTGGAAGGCGAGCTTTCCGACGGCGCCAGTGCATTGGACGCGTTCCGGGCAGTCTTCCCTGCAGGGACGATGTCCGGCGCACCGAAAGTGCGGGCGATGGAGATCATCGACGAACTCGAGCCCGAACGGCGCGGCGCCTACGCAGGTGCGATCGGATTGATCGGCGCGGGCGACACGCGGATGGATCTCGCCATCACCATCCGGACATGTGTCATTGCCGATAGGCAGGCATCCGTGCAGGCCGGCGGAGGCATCGTGCACGACAGCGTGGCGGAGATGGAGTGGGAGGAGACGGAGAACAAGGCTCGCGCGCTGCTGACCGCCATCGGCCGCGTGCGTGCGGCCGCCGCGCTCGCGGCAGTCTGACGTGACGCTCGTTCTCGTCGCACCCTCCGGTGATCGCCGCTTTCCGCTCGAGGGGGGGCGGACGCTCACAGTCGGACGGGATCTCGCGTGTGACGTGCCCATTCTCGATCAGGGTGTGTCGCGACGTCATGCCGAGTTGACCGTCACGCCGAAAGGCGTCACGGTCGTCGACCTCGACAGCCGCAACGGAACGTGGTTGAACGGGCATCGGCTGTCGTCCGGCACTGCGCAGCTGAACGACACCGTGTCGTTCGGTTCGGTGAAGTTCCTGCTGCTGGCCGAGCGTGACGCGGTTGGGCTGACGCCCAGGGCGAGCGTGGCGCTCGACGGATCGGCAACGATGATCCGCGAGCGCGCGATGCCTTCGCGCGAACAGGCGGTAGCGGACATCGCGGGCAAGCGGCTCGCGCAGCTCGTCACGATTGCGCAGCGGCTCGGTGGACTCGCCACGGTCGATGCGCTGCTCGCCGCGATCGTCGACGGCCTCTTTCAGGCCTTCGACGCCGACCGGGTCGCGATTCTGCTCCCGGGTGCCGGCGATACCATGGAGTCGCGCATCGCGCGCGATCGCACGGGTGGCGACATCCCCCGGCCGGTACCTCGGGCCATCGCGAGCGGTGTCGCGGAACGGCAGATCGCGCTTCTCACGCATGATGCGCTCGACGATGAGCGCACCGCCGGGGCTTCGGTGATGCAACAGGCCGTGCGCTCCGCGATGGCCGCCCCACTGCTCGGCGAGGGGCGTGCGACGCTCGGCGTGCTGTATGTCGACAACCTGCGCGACATTCAGGCGTTCAGCGAGGAGGATCTCGACTTCCTCGTGGCGTTTGCCGGCATCGCCGCTGCCGCGGTGGAGCGCGAGGCGGCGACCGAACGCCTGGAGCAGGCCACGCGCGTGCGCGAGAACTTCGAGCGGTATTTCACGCCGCAACTGGCGGAGCGCATCGCTTCCGAGACGGGCGTCGTCGCGCCGGGTGGTGATCGCCGTCATGTCACCGTGCTCTTCTCGGACATTCGCGGCTTCACCGCGATCGCGGAGTCGCTGCCTCCGATGGAGATGGCAGCACAGCTCAACGAGTATTTCGGGGTGATGGTCGAGTGCGTGTTCCGTCATCAGGGCGCCCTCGACAAGTTCATCGGGGATGCGCTGATGGCGTACTGGGGCGCGCCGGTCGGGCGCGCCGACGACGCCGACTGTGCGCTGGCGGCGGCCTTCGAGATGCAGCGCGAGCTGGTCGCGCTCAACGCCGGCTGGAAGGCACAGGGGCGCCCCACGTTGTCTGTCGGGATCGGACTGCACAGCGGCGAGGCGTTCATCGGCAACATCGGGTCGCCGCGTCGTCTCGAGTACACGCTCATCGGCGACACCGTGAACATCGCGAGCCGAGTCTGCTCCGCGGCGGACGGCAGCGAGGTGCTCGTGAGCGAAGCGGTGCGCGGACAGCTGACGGCACCTGTATCGGTGACGCCACGTCCGGAAATCTCGCCGGCACGAACATCGGCGCGCGTGTCGGTGTGGGCGCTGCGCGAGCCTGCAGCGGCCGCCGGCGCGTCCGACCGCACTGGCACCGGCACCGGCACCGGCACCGGCACCGGCACCGGATCGGGCGCACCGCCCGCGTGAACTCCGACGCTACCGTCCCGGCGAAGCATGCGCGCGATGCTTCCGTGCCGGCGACATACATCCGTCGGCGGACGCCAGCATTCGAGCTGGTCGCGCACGAGAGCATTGCACCGTCGATCGGTGCACTGGTCGAGCAGCACGGCACCCTCTACGACTGGGCGGCGGGCCTGCCGCAAGTCCGGGCACTTCGTGGTCGCGCACCGGTGTATGTGGGTGACCTGCCGGGAACGGACGTTCGCATCGCGGTCCGCCATGTGTGGCATGGTGGCCTGCTGGCCCCGTTGACGTCCGACCGGTTTCGCGCGCCGACGCGTGCACCCCTCGAGCTCGCGAACGCACTGCGGCTGCACGCGGCGGGCATTCCGACCACCGACGTGCTCGCGTACGCGCTTTACCCTGCGGGGCCGGGGCTCCGCCGAGTCGACGTCGCCACGCGATTCATTCCCGACGCTGCCGACCTGGGCATGGTGCTCGCCGGTCTCGCACCGGGCATCAGTACCGAGGGCGCCCTGCCCCGGGTGGCGTCACTGCTCGAGGCGCTTGCCATGCACACCGTGCTGCATCCCGACCTGAACGTGAAGAACATTCTCCTCGTGCCGGACCGGGAGCGTGGACACACTGCGTTCGTGATCGACGTGGACGTCGTGCAGTTCGACGCTGGCCGCCCGACCGCCGAGGTGATGGGCCTCAACGTTGCGCGCCTGCTGCGCTCGATGCGGAAGTGGCGGGCGCGTTTCGGCGCGGTCATCGACGACGGTACGCTGGCGGACTTCGAAGCGACCTGTCTGGCAAGTGTGCGAGGCAGCGCGTGAGCTTGCCCCCGGCCTTTCCGACATCACCGCCGCAGCGCGTCTGCATCGTGATGATGAGTGCCGTCGGCGACGTGGTGCACGTCATGCCGATCATTCATGCCCTGAAGGCACATGCCCCGGCCACGCACATCACGTGGGTGCTGCAACCTGGCCCCGCCACACTGGTGCGCGGACACCCGCTCGTCGACGAGATCATCCTGTTCGATCGCTCACGGGGCTGGAAGGCGTTCCTCGACGTTCGCCGTCAGCTCGCGCGTCGCCGGTTCGACCTCGTGCTGGCACTGCAGGTGTACTTCAAGGCCGGACTCATCGCGGGATTCACGCAGGCGCCGGTCATACTGGGGTTCGACCGAGCGCGAGCGCGCGATGCGAACTGGCTCTTCACATCGCACCGCATTCCGCCGCACGCCGGGCAACATGTGCAGGACCAGTACTTCGAGTTCCTCGATGCGCTGCAGGTGCCGCATGGCGTACCCCAGTGGACGCTCGGACCGTGGAACGAGGAGGAACGGCAGTGGCAGCGCCTGTTCCATGCGGGCTTTACGCGGCCGATCGCACCGATCGTCGTCGCGACGAGCAAGGCGGACAAGGACTGGATGCCGGAGCGATGGGCGGAGGTCTGTCACATCCTGTGGGACGAGTTCCGCTTGCAGCCGGTGCTCGTCGGTGGTCGCTCCGAACGCGAGGTGGTGGCAGAATCGGTGATCCTGCGCGATGCGCCGATGGCGCATTCGGCGTTGGGTAGCGGCCTGCGCAGACTGGCCGCCATCCTGGACGGCGCTGCCGTCGCGCTGTCCCCCGATACCGGACCGCTCCATCTCGCGGTCGCCCTGCGGACACCGGTGATCTCGCTGATGGGGTACACGAATCCCAAACGCGTCGGACCGTACGACTTCTCGCAGGACCTGATGATCGACGCGTACGGCGACCCGGGTGAGGACTACCCGCTCGACATGTCGTATCGACTCAATCGCATGGAACGCATCACCGTGAACGACGTGCGCGCGATGCTGGTGCGCTGGAAGGAACGCTACGCGTCCGTGACCGGCCCGAAGCGGTAAGCCAATCCCAGGTCCCGCAGCAAGCCGACCATCCGCCCGATCGGCAGTCCCATGACGGCGAAGTAGTCGCCCTCGATCCGCTCCACCAGTGTTGCCCCGTAGCCCTGGATGCCGTACGAACCGGCCTTGTCCATCGGCTCACCGGTCGCGATGTAGGCCGCGATCGTCTCCTCGTCCAGCGCTCGGAAGGTCACGTCGACCTCCTCCACCCCGCTGCGCGTTTCGCCGCCGCGCGACACCGCCACCGCCGTGAAGACGGTGTGTGTACGTCCGGAGAGCTGGCGCAGCATCACCGCGGCGTCGGCCCCGTCGCGAGGCTTTCCGAGGATGCGCCCGCCGGTGACCACGATGGTGTCGGAGCCTATGACGACCGCGTCCGGATGCACCGCCGCAAGCGTTGCAGCCTTGAGCCGCGCGAGGCGCTCGCAATGCGGCACCGGCAGCTCGCCGGGCAGCAGACTCTCGTCGACGTCCGCGGGTCGCACCTCGTGTGTGATCCCCACCAGCGCCAGCAGCTCGCGCCGCCGTGGAGACTGCGAGGCCAGCACCACCCGCACCGCATCCGACGGGCGTGCGAGGCCATCCGGAATGTCTGATTCACTCATCCCGTTAACTTAGGACCGGCGAGGAAGCATGCGCCACCTCAAGACACTCTGCGCCAGCGCCACCATCGCCACTCTCGAGGGCACGATGAGCAACGACTCCCAGCACTTCGAAACGCTTGCCATTCGCACGCAGGCACCGGCGACCCACGAGCGCGAGCACTCCGTGCCGTTGTATCTCACGTCGAGTTTCCGGTTCGACGACGCCGAACATGCGCGGGCGTTGTTCACGGAAGAGGTGCAAGGGAACGTGTACAGCCGGTATGCGAATCCGAACACCGACGAGTTCGTGCGGAAGCTCTGCCTGCTCGAGGGAGGCGAAGATGGTATTGCGACCGCCTCCGGCATGTCAGCGGTCTTCACGGCCATGGCGTCGCTGCTCTCCAGCGGCGATCACGTGCTCGCGTCGCGTGCGCTGTTCGGCTCCACGCACCAGCTGTTCACCCGGGTGCTGCCCAAGTGGGGCATCACGCATGACTATGCAGATGCGACGGACACCGAGGCGTGGGAGCGACTGGTGCGGCCGACGACGCGGCTGATCTACGTGGAAACCCCGTCCAACCCCGGCCTCGAACTCATCGACCTCGAGTGGCTCGGGGCGTTCGCCCGCGCGCTTGGCATCCCGCTGCTCGTGGACAACTGCTTCGCCACCCCGTACCTGCAGCGGCCGCTCGCGCTCGGCGCGTCGCTCGTCATCCACTCCGCGACGAAGTACATCGACGGCCAGGGACGGGCGCTCGGCGGGGCGATCGTGGGCGACGCGGCGCTGGTGGCCGAGGCGCGGTTCTTCGCCCGGCACACGGGTCCCGCGCTGAGCGCATTCAACGCCTGGCTACTCTCCAAGTCGCTCGAGACGCTGGCGGTGCGCATGGACCGGCATTGCAGCAACGCCCTGACAGTCGCGCGCCATTTCGAGGGCCATCCGGCCGTGGAGTCGGTCCGCTACCCCTTTCTCGGCAGCCACCCCCAGCATGCCCTGGCCCGGCGTCAGATGTCACAGGGCGGTGGCATCGTGGTTCTGGTGGTCCGAGGCGGGCTGGAGGCTGGACGGCGCTTTCTCGACGGGGTGCGGATGGTCTCCCATTCCGCCAATCTGGGCGACACCCGCACGATCGTCACGCACCCGGCAAGCACCACCCACAGCAAGCTGACCCCCGCGGAGCGGGAGGCTGTGGGGATCGCGGACGGGCTGGTTCGCGTGAGCGTAGGGCTGGAGCACGCCGACGACATCATCCGGGACCTGGAGGGTGCCCTGGCGGCCACCTCTCTGGGCCAGGCCATGGCGAGCGTGAGCCGCTGACCCGGGCTGGCATGCGCGTTCCGGCTGCCGGCAGGGGCCACCGCATGTCGGACGAACCGGAAGGCCGAAGATTTGCATGAATCGCCCGCGGGGTGCAGCATCATGCACGTTTAGGCGAGATCATGTATTACCATGAAGCAGCGTTTGCACGCAGTACACGCTCGGGAATCGCGAGGGCGCAGCTACGATGACGTACCTGCCTCGCGCTCGATCCACAGGGTCACGGGTCCATCGTTGACGAGTTCGACGTCCATCATCGCGCCGAACTCTCCGCTCTCAACGACGAGACCCCGATCGCGTAGTAGCAGGAGGAAGCGCTCGTAGAGCGGCACCGCCAACGTCGGAGCTGCGGCCGTCACGAACGAAGGCCGGCGACCCTTTCGGGCGTCGCCGTACAGCGTGAACTGTGACACGACCAGCAGCGCGCCCCCATGCTCGACAATGCTTCGATTCATGCGGTCGTCTTCGTCGGGGAAGAGGCGGAGACCAACGATCTTCTCCGTCATCCACTGCAGTTCCGACTCCGTGTCGGTGACAGTAAATCCCACGAGAACAACGTATCCGGTCCCAATACGACCTGACACGCGGGCGACGTCGCCCATCTCATTCGATCGGATCCGCACTTCGGCTCGCGACACGCGCTGGAGGAGGGTTCGCATATCGCGATAGTTTCGCCTGACGTTCTTCCTGCGGGAAGAGTCCGGCAATGTCAAATCAGGAAGACCGTGCAACCACGACTTGCGCTTCATTTCGACTTAGTGCCACGCGGCAATGGGACCGATGCAGACGCGGCGTTTCTGGACGCCTGTATCGCGTGGCTGGGCCTCGAGCACGGCCAGCAGCTGAGCTGGGACGCTCCTTCGAACCACACGCTCGACGGCGGGCGCATCCTGCGATGGGCGCCGTTCCGCGGCCAGGATGCATCGCTCGCCGACATCGTCGTGCATGCTCCCGATCCGCTCGATCGTTCGCTGCAGTGGTCGACGCATGTCACCTACGTATCATCGACGTCGAGCAGTGGATCGACACAGCGGCAGCTCAATATCCGCGTCGGCACCGACGGCGGCACGGCGAACGGCGCGGCACCGCCAGTGCGCCCGCCACGTCTGCTGCCGGAACTCGACGCCAGCTTCACGCTCGTGTCGAACGATGGCCCCTTGCAGCGCGTTCCGACGCAGCTCGAAGCGGGCACGCTCGACGCATTCGTGCGCTTCGTGCTGTGCGATCCGGCGCGCACGATGCCGGTGCTGCTGCTGACGGAGCTGCCGGACGGCGGCTACGTGCTGCCGCCGGAGCAGTTCGCTGCGGAGATGTTCGGACTGGGGCTCTGCTTCATGCTGCGCCACTCCGACACGTTCGCGCTCTCCGACGCGGTCGGCGGCCACGCGCGCAGCGTGTTCCTCGGTTCTGCGCGCGCGTACCTGCCCGGCTTCACGCTCGAAGCGGATCCGTTCCAGCATCCGCTCGTGCTCGCGCGTGCCCTCGCGCTGCCGGGCGAACGCCGCCGTCTCGTGCAGCGTCTCGCCGAAGTGTCGGTGCAGCGCCCGCTCAGCGATCCTGCCATCGTGGACGTGCTCCGCGATGCGCGTGCAGCCGCCTATGGCAAGCGTCCGGATTCGGCCGAAGCCATGCTCGCCACGGAGTCGGGTGCCGAACTCGATCGCCCGCAGCTCGTCGCCGTGGTGCGTCAGTACGAGGAAGCGGTGCGGCAGGCGGAAGGTGAACTGTCGCGAACGCGCGAGCGGCTCACCGAAACGCGCCAGCTGCTGGAAGCGGAGCGCGCCATGACGCGCTCGCTGCGCACCACCCTGGCGGCAATGCGTGAACGCCAGCCGATCGCCAAGCCGGCGAGCGATGTGCCGGAATCGGTGCTCGAGGCCGTCGAGCGGGCGCAGGCGATGTACGCGGACGCGCTGCGGTTGCTCCCGTCCGCCTACACCTCGGCGCAGGAGTCGGCGTTCCCCGACCCGGACACGGCCTGGAAATACCTCAAGGCACTTGGTGAAGTCGGACGTCGGCGTCAGGACCGCGCGCTCGGACGTCCACTGGCGGAAGTGTTCGCAGACCTCGGGGTGGATTACTCGCCGGGGCCGACGGATGGCTCCCGCAAGACGCCCTATGTGTTCCGCGATGGCGAGCGCGAGATCGAGTGCGCCGACCAGCTGCGCAAGGGCAGCAACCCCATCACTTGCCTCCGCATCTACTTCACGTCGTCGGATGACGGTGGATTCGTGATCGGGCATGTGGGTCGCCAGATCGAAGTGCCGAGGACGTAGAGAAGGAGAGAGGGAGAGAGGGAGAGAAGGAGAGAGAGGGCGACTGGCCAACGGCCGGTCGCCCTCTCTCTATGCCAGATGCTTTCTGCTTCTCTGCTTCTCTCCCTCTCTCCCTCTCACGGCTGCGTCTCGTGGAACTCCACCTTGTCCTCGTGCTGCAGGGCGCGACGCAGCGCCCACTGGTCCTGAAAGAGCACGACGGGATTGTTCTTGTGGTCGAACAGCCGCAGCCGCCCCTGCCCACTCGCGACGCGATCCACTTCCGCCGCGGGGCCAGTGATCCACCGCGGGTAGCGGTATGTCATGCGTTCGAAGCGACACGGCGCCTGGTACTCGTGCTCCAGCCGGAATGCCATCACGTCGAACTGCAGCTGTCCGACCGCACCGACGATCGGCTGCGGCCCTGCGAGGCTTTCCATGTAGAAGACCTGCGCGGCGCCTTCCTCGGTGAGCTGGCGCAGCCCGCTGTCGAACTGCTTGCGTCGCAGCGCGTCGGCCGGAATCACGCGCGCGAAGTGTTCGGGGGGAAAGCGCGGGATGCCCTGAAACTCCATCTGCCCGTCGCCACCGAGCGTGTCACCGATTCGCAGCGTGCCGCGATCCATGATGCCGATGACGTCGCCCGGCCACGCTTCCTCGACGCTGACACGCTCGCGCGCCATGAACTGCTGCGGCGCCGCCAGGCGAATCGGTTTGCCGGAGCGCTGATGCAGTGTCTGCATGCCCGCCTCGAAATGTCCCGAGACGATGCGCACAAACGCAACGCGGTCCCGATGTTTCGGATCCATGTTCGCCTGGATCTTGAACACGAACCCCGTGAAGTCAGAACGGTCCGCGTCGACGGGGCCCGTGGTCGCCTCACGCGGGCCTGGCGCCGGTGCAAGCTCGAGGAATTCACGCAGGAATGGCTCGACGCCGAAGTTCGTCAGCGCGCTGCCGAAGAAAACGGGCGTGAGCGACCCGTCGAGCACACGGGCGTGATCGAACGGATGTCCAGCAGCGTCGAGCAGTTCGAGATCGCCCATCAACCGCTCGTGGGCCTTCTCGCCGAGCAGCGCGGGCAGGCTTGGATCGGCGGCGTCGACGGCCGTTTCTTCGGCGCGAGATGCGCCACGGTCGCTGCTGCGCTCGAACAGGTGGACGCGCGCGTAGCGGCGGTCGTACACGCCCACGAACACGTCGTCGTTGAAGATCGGCCACGTGGCCGCGTAGCAGTCGATGCCGAGGTCGGCTTCGACGTCCTGGATCAGCTTGAGCGGATCCTCGCCGTACCGGTCACACTTGTTGACGAGCGTGAAGATCGGCGTACGGCGCCGCTTGCACACGTCGAACAGCTGCCGGGTGCGCTCTTCGACACCGCGGCGGTTGTCGAGCAGCATCACCGCACTGTCGGCCGCGACGAGCGTGCGATACGTGTCCTCGGAGAAGTCCTCGTGTCCCGGCGTGTCCAGCAGGTTGAGCTGGTACCCGTCGAACTCGAACTGCAGCACGCTGGAGGTCACGGAGATTCCGCGCTCCTGCTCGAGCTGCATCCAGTCGGACGTGGCATGCCGAGTGGCCCGGCGCGCCTTCACGGAGCCGGCCAGGTGAATGGCGCCGCCGTACAGCAGCAGCTTCTCCGTCAGCGTCGTCTTGCCCGCGTCCGGATGGGAAATGATGGCAAAGGTCCGCCGTCGCGAGATCTCGCGCTGCTGGCGGGTCTGGCTCCCGGGCTCGCCCATCGGGCGTGCGGGAGCGTCGGCTTCGGCTACAGTGACGACGTCTTCGGGCATCCATCAAAGATAGCGGATTCCGCCTGCCGAAGCCGCCTGTCAGAGCGGCGGCCGCCCCGATGCATGCGGCGGCCGGTCTACCCCTGCGAGGATGACGCAGGGCGATAGGTCACCCGCTCGATCAGGATGCCGGCCACGATGCCGGGGAACCACACGCCCAGCAGCAGGAACGCCGCCGTGCCCTGCCCGATCCCGATCAGGCTGGCCATCACCACCGTGCTGATGGTGCCGATCCCGAGCAGCCCGTTGCGGCTCCAGCGCCCGGGCTTCTCCGCCCTGCGCGAGGTGCGCTGGACGGCGAAGCTTGCCGCGGCGAAGGCGATGAATGCGACAACGAGGATTGGTAGCATGCCCTGAGCCTACTCCACGGTCACCGACTTGGCGAGGTTGCGCGGCTGGTCGACGTTGCAGCCGCGCTTGACCGCGATGTAGTACGCGAGCAGCTGCAGCGGCACACTGGCCAGGATCGGCATCAGCAGGTCGACGGTCTCGGGCACGCGGAACTCGTAGTCGATCTTGCCCTGGAGCGCCGGCTCCTCGCGCGTCGTGATCGCGATGATCTTGCCCTTGCGCGCCTTCACCTCCTGGATGTTCGACGTGATCTTGTCGAACACGGCATCGTGCGGCGCGATCACCACCACCGGCATCATCTCGTCGATGAGCGCGATGGGCCCGTGCTTCATCTCGGCCGCCGGATACCCCTCGGCGTGGATGTAGCTGATCTCCTTGAGCTTGAGTGCGCCTTCGAGCGCCGCCGGGAAGTTGTAGCCGCGTCCGAGGTAGAGGAAATTCGTCGCGCGCTTGAACTCTTCGGCCAGCGCCTCGATTTCCTCGGCGCGGTCGAGGATCGACTGGATCTGCTCCGGCAACTTCGCCATCGCCTGCGCGATCTCGCGGCCACGCTGCACGGAGAGGTCGCGCAGGCGCGCCATCTTGAGCGTGAGGAGTGCGAGTGCGACGACCTGGCTGGTGAACGCCTTCGTGCTCGCGACACCGATCTCCGGGCCGGCATGCACGTAGATGCCACCATCGTCCTCACGCGCAATCGTCGATCCCACCACGTTCACGATGCCCAGCGTGCGGGCGCCACGACGCTTCGCCTCGCGCATGGCGGCGAGCGTGTCGGCCGTCTCGCCGGACTGCGACATGACGATGCAGAGCGTCGTCGGCGTGATGATCGGGTTGCGATAGCGGAACTCGGATGCGTACTCGACTTCGACCGGAATGCGGCAGAGCTCCTCGATCATCATCTCGCCGATGAGCGCCGAATGCCAGCTGGTGCCGCACGCGGTGATGACGATGTTGTCGACCTTGAGGAGGTCTTCCTTCGAGATGTTGAGGCCACCTAGCTTCGAGAAACCCTCCTCGAGGATCAGGCGGCCGCGCATCGTGTTCTCGACCGTCGTCGGCTGCTCGAAGATCTCCTTGAGCATGAAATGCGGGTACCCGCCACGCTCGATCTGCTGCAGGTCCCAGTCGATGCGGCTGACGGGCTTGTCGAGCGTCACGTTGTCGAGGTCGAGCACCTTGTAGCCGTCGCGCGTGATCACGGCGATGTCGCCGTCATCGAGATAGACGACCTGGCGCGTGTACGCGAGAATGGCCGACGCGTCGGATGCGACATAGAACTCGCCATCGCCCAGGCCGATCAGCAGCGGGCTGCCCTTCCGGGCCGCGACGATCTTGTCCTTCTCCTCGCTCGAGATCACGGCGATGCCGTACGTACCGTCGACCTGACGCAGCGCCTCGATCACGGCCGCCTCGAGGTTGCCGGCATACGCCGCCTCGATCAGGTGCGAGAGCACTTCGGTGTCCGTGTCCGACGTGAAGACGAAACCGCGCTTCTCGAGCGACGCCTTGAGCACGGTGGCGTTCTCGATGATGCCGTTGTGCACGACCGCGATCTTCCCGTTCTGGCTCATGTGCGGGTGCGCGTTCGTCTCCGTGGGCGGCCCATGCGTGGCCCAGCGCGTATGCGCGATACCCAGGGTGCCGAGGGGCGGATCACGATCGATGACCGCTTCGAGCCGCGAGATCTTGCCCGCGGCCTTGCGAGTCTCGACGCCCTTGCCGTTCATCACGGCAACGCCCGCGGAATCGTACCCGCGGTATTCGAGGCGCTTCAGTCCATCGAGCAGCACCGGCGTTGCGATCCGGCCACCGACATATCCAACGATTCCGCACATAGCAGTCTGGGTCTGGGGAGTTGCTTCATGTCTTTACAGCGGCCTGCATCGATCGCCGCATGTGTCCTGGGCCGTGCACCATCACCAGCGTTTGCCGGCGGCCCTGTGCAGGCCACCGATTGATTCGCCTACACCGGCACGACCTGCAGCGGCGTCGCCTGCAGCGCGGCCAGCGGCTCGCGCGCCTGCGCGATGAGCAGCCGTGCATCCGCCTCGGACGGACCTTCCGCGATGACGCGCACGATCGGCTCGGTGCCGGACGGGCGCAGGTGCACCCAGCGGTCCGGCCAGTCGAGCCTGAGGCCATCCTGCGTGTCCGCGATCGCCTCCGGAAAGGCCGCCCGCAGTGCGGCATACACCGCATCCAGCGAAACGTCCGGCCGGTCGAGCTTGTCCTTCACGATCACGTAGCGAGGACGCTCCGACACGAGTGCGGATACGGGACGTCCCTCCTCCAGCAGGAGCTGAAGCACCAGTGCCGCCCCGACGGGCGCGTCTCGCCCCAGGTGCAGCTCCGGGAGGATGACGCCCCCGTTGCCTTCACCTCCGATGGTCGCACCCTTGTCGCGCATGGTCAGGGCCACGTTCACCTCGCCGACCTTGGCGAAGTGGAACGGCATGCCGAATTCGCGAGCCACGTCCTCGACCACCTTGCTGGTGGAAAGATTGGTGACCACTGCGCCAGGCCGGTGCCTAAGCACTGTCCGTGCCGCGAGCGCTAGCGTGTAGTCCTCGCCCAGAGCCTTGCCATGATCCCCGACCATGGCGAGCCGGTCCACATCCGGGTCGGTGGCGAACCCGATATCGGCTCCGGTCGCGCTCACCAGCGTCTCGAGCTCTGTCAGATTTTCGGGAACGGGCTCCGGCGGACGGTGAAATCGGCCATCGGTTTCCATGTTGATCGCGAAGACTTCGCAGCCGAGCGCGGTGAGCAGCTGGGGCATGATCGTGGCCCCGGCGCCGTGGCAGCAGTCCAGCGCCACCCGAAAGCCGCGGGCACGGATGCCGGCGACGTCCAGATAGGGCAACGACAGCACCGCGGTCAGGTGCCGGTCGATGGCCTCGGGATCGGGGACGATGCGTCCGAGCTTGTCCCACGTCGCGCGCGGAATGCCCGTCTCGAGCAGCGAGCGCATGGCCGCACCCTCGTCGGCTGACAGGAACAGACCGCTCGGGCCGATGAACTTGAGGGCGTTCCACTCGATCGGGTTGTGGCTGGCCGTGATGGCCAAGCCACCGGCCGCATGATGGTGTTCGACGGCGAGCTGCACCGTCGGTGTCGGTGCCATGCCGATGTCGATCACCGTGCAGCCGACCGACTCGAGTGCGGCGTGGACCACGCGCGTGAACATCGCCCCGGAGACGCGGCTGTCGCGGCCGACCACGATCGTCCGTGTGCCGGCGGCGGACGCCCATGCACCGAAGGCGGCGGCGTACGTCGCCACGATTTCCGGCGTGAGCGCTTCACCGACGCGACCGCGTACGCCCGAAACGCTCACCATCAGTCCATCAAACGCCATCATGCTCCTCGAAATTTGGTCGCCTGTTTTCCGTCGTGTGACAAGCTAGGCATCGATGCGACGCACTCCAATGGAGGACGCCTGCCGGGTCCGCTCCGTTACACGTTCGGAGCAGCAGTTTCGAGACGCCTGTTCGTGAGGCAACGCACCCACTATGCTCCTCGCGGTGTCCGAACCGCTCGCTCTCCTTCCGCTCGCTGTCGCCGCAGGCGCCGGCCGCGTCGACGACTACGATGCCGGCCAGCTCGTGGCCGCCGGCCTCACGCTCCTGCAGCGATGTGCCCCGCTCGTCCGCGCCATGGCCGGACGCCGGGCGGCGATCCTGCTGCCGACGGGCCCCCAGTTCCTGACAGCTCTCGCGGCGTGCGACGGGCGCGGCGCCGTGCTCGTGAATCCGCTGGCGGCCGCGCCTGAAATCGCGTGGCAGTTTCAGGATGCCGGCGTCGGCGCGGTGTTCACCAACCGGGCGCTCTCGTCGCGCTTGCCGTCGCAGGCAATGTCCGGCGTGCCGCTGGTGCTGCTCGATGACGCACCTCGACGTGCCACCGTCGCCATCGATGGACGGTCGATCGAGGTCGATCTCGGCTCGCATCGCGGTTTGCCCATCGAAGGCGCGGCCGGTGCACCGGGTCGCGACGAAGAGTGCGCGATCGTGTACACGTCGGCCATGGCCGGCCGCTCGCGCGGTGCGATCCTCACGCATCGCAACCTGCTTGCGAACGCACGGTCGACGGTGGCGGCGACGGCACTCACGCGCGCCGATCGCGCGCTCGCGATCCTGCCGCTCTCCCATCTCTTCGGACTGACGGTGTCGGCCGTGGCCCCGCTGCTTCCGGGTGGCCAGGTGCTGACCATGGAGCGTTTCCACCCGATCAAGGCGCTCGACACGATCGAGCGCGAAGGGGTCACGTTGCTGGTCGGCGTACCTGCGGTATTCGCCGGCATGGTGCTGGCTATGGAACGACGCGGCACGCGGTTCAAGTCGCACGCCTTGCGGGTGTGCATCTGTGGCGGCGCCGTACTTCCGGAGTCGGTGCAGGACCGTTTCGCCGAGCTCACGGGCGTCGAGTTGCGGCAGGGATACGGGTTGACGGAAGCGGCCCCGGTTGCGCTCTTCAACCGCCTCTCTGTCCCGAACGTACGCGGCACACTCGGTGTCCCCTTCCCCGACGTCGAGACGACGATCCGTCATCCGGAAAAGAGTCGCGAGCTCGCCGCGGGAACCGAGGGCGAGATCTGCGTGCGCGGCGAGAACGTGTTCGCGGGCTACGTGAACGGCGCCACCGACGGCCTGCGCGTCGCCGACGGCTGGTTGCACAGCGGTGACCGCGGTGTGCGCAACGCCGATGGAACGATCACGTTCCGTGGTCTCTACAAGGCGATGTTCACGCGCAACGGATTCAACGTCTACCCGGCGGAGCTCGAACGGGTGATCGGTGAGATGCCGGGCGTGACGTCGGTGCGCGTGTGGGCCATTCCCGACGAGATCCGCGAGAACGACGTCGGCGTCGAGGTCACCGGCGATGTGTCGGAGGCGGACGTGAAGGCGTGGTGCGAAGGCCGCCTGAGCGCGTACAAGCAGCCGAGCGAGATCACCGTGACACGTCTCTCGGCTCCGCTCTCCTAAGCGACGATCTGCAGCGGTCGGGTCGGCCGCTGCACACTCCAGTCGGGCCGTGGCAGCGCACCGCTCTCCAGTGTGCGCTCGAATGCGGCGACGCACTCTGTGCAGAACTGCGTGCCGGCGCAACGTCGCAGCTCCGCAATCGCTTCCTCGACACTGACGCCGGCGCGGTAGGGGCGTCCGCTCGTCATCGCGTCGAAGGAATCCGCGACTGCGGTGATGCGCGCTTCCATGGGAATTTCCGATCCACGCAGCTGGTCCGGGCCACCGAGGCCATCGATGCGTTCGTGATGCGACCGCACGATCGCCAGCGCATGCGGCATCTCGCGCATGAGCGGTGCGAGCAAGCGCCACCCGATGACCGGATGCTCCATCACGTGCGCGTACTCCTCGTCCGTCAGCGGGCCATCCTTGTTCAGCACCGCCTCCCGGATGCCGATCTTGCCGATGTCGTGCAGCCGGCTGCCGAATTCGATCTCTTCGAGCAGGGGGACCGGCAAGCGGAGCTCGCGCGCAATGGCCATCGCGTACCGGGAGACACGCGTGCTGTGTCCCCAGGTGTAGGAGTCCTTCACTTCGAGTGCGTCGGCGAGCGATTGCAGCGCCGCGAGAAACAGCTCCTCGTACTTGCGCGTCTGTGCCACGACGCGCTCCTCGAGCTGCGTGCGGTACGCCAGGTTCTCGAGCACCAACCGTCGCTTCTCGAGCGCCTGCCGCAGTCGGGCGCGCAGCTCGTCCAGCCCGAACGGCTTGGTGAGGTAATCGAGCGCTCCCTCTTCGAGACAACGCACTGCGAGATCCACGTCCGCGGTGCCGGTGATGATCACGACCGACGTGTCGGGCCAGCGGACGCGGATCTCGCGCAACAGCCGCCCGCCATCCATCTCCGGCATGTGGTAGTCGGACAGGACCAGCGGGTAGCGCTCCGCCTCGAGCATGCGCATCGCCTCGACACCCGACTCCGCCTCGGTGCACGAGAAGCCGTCGGCTTCGAGCACCCTGCGCAGAATCGCGCGCAGTGCGGGTTCGTCGTCGACGATGAGGCAGCGCATGGCTGGCGTGGCGGGCATGAGGAGCACGGGCGCTAGGCCGCCGGCTTCGGATCGAACGGGCCCATCGGCCAGACGCTCCGCCGTGCCGGGCGATGGCCTGCTCGCCCGTCGTCCGCGCGAGCGCTAGCTTCCCCGGCTGACCGCACCAAACGGAGCCCATGACGCGCATTTTCGACGAAGACAGCACCGGTGGCATGTCCACCCGTGGCATTCACGCCGGTCAGCGACCGGATATCCTCTCGGGCGCCATCATGACGCCCGTGTACCTCACGTCCACGTACGTCCAGGACGGATTCGGGACCAACAAGGGCTACGAGTACGCGCGCGGGAAGAACCCGACGCGCGAAGCGCTGGAGCGGAACATCGCGACGCTCGAAAGCGGGCGGCACGGCTTCGCCTTCTCGAGCGGCATGGGATGCCTCGACTCGATCATGAAGCTCTTCCGCGCGGGCGATCACATCGTCTGCGGGGAAAATGTCTACGGCGGCACGTTCCGCCTGTTCGATAAGATCCTGCGGCATATGGGGCTGTCGTTCACCTATGTGGACACGCGCGATCCGCAGCACGTCGAGGACGCGATGACGCCGGCCACGCGGGCACTGCTCGTGGAGACGCCGACCAATCCGCTCATGCGACTGACCGACCTGAGCGCCATGAGCGACATCGCCACGCGCCATCAGTCCCTGCTGGTCGTCGACAACACCTTCGCGACCCCGGTCTTTCAACGTCCGCTCGAAGTCGGAGCGGACATCGTGTGGCATTCCACGACGAAGTATCTGAATGGCCACTCTGATATGATCGGCGGCGTCGCCGTCGTTCTTGAGGATGATCTGGCCGCGCGCCTGCAGTTCATCCTCAACGCGGCCGGCGCGGTGCCTGGACCGTTCGACGCCTGGCTCGCGCTCCGCGGTACCAAGACGCTCGCGATCCGCATGCGCCAGCACGACATCGCAGGCCGGCAGATCGCAAAGTTTCTGGTCGAGCGGCTGGGCGAGGAGAGCGTGATCTATCCGGGCTTGCCGCACCACCCCCAGCACGAACTCGCCGCCCGGCAGATGAGCGGCTTCGGCGGAATGATCACGCTCGAGCTCGGAACACGGGAGCGCGCCCGCCAGCTCCTGGAAGGCGTCAAGATCTTCGCCCTCGCGGAGTCGCTCGGTGGCGTGGAGAGCCTGATCAGCCATCCCGCCAGCATGACCCACGCATCGATCCCCGAGGATCAGCGGGCAACCCTCGGCATTTCCGAAGGCATGGTCCGACTGTCCTGCGGTGTGGAGGACGTCGAGGACCTGCTGGCCGACCTCGACGGAGCATTGCCGAAGTAGGCAGTCGCGGGTCGGGGTGGATCGGCAGACATCTGCCGGAACTTGCCGCGGGTGGGGCCGTAGGGAGACGAGTGATCTCCCTGCGGCCCTCTTCGTGTGGCCGCCGCGATTCCCAGCCGCTCCCGTCACCGAGTCCGCCATGACCGCTCCCAGCGCCGGAACGAACACCCCCCGCACTCCGCTCACGCAGATCTCGTCCGTCACCTGGGAGCATCCCGCCGATCGCGCTGCGCTCAACTCGCTGCGCGCGCTGCCGGGCTTCGACACGGTGGTCCGACGCGTCGCGGGGCTGACCGGCGAGCGGACGGTGCGCAACCTGTTCCTGGGCGACGCGGTGCTCGTGGGGCCCTCACAGCGCCCCGGCCTCTACGCGCTCTACCGCGACGTGCTCGCCACGCTCGACTGGCCCGACGCCGGTGGGCAGGAGCCGCAGCTCTACGTCACGCAGTCGCCGATCGTCAGCGCGACGGCGGTGGGCTTCGAGAACCCCTTCATCGTGATCAGTTCGGGCACGCTCGAGCTGCTGGACGACGACGAACGCCGATTCGTGATCGCGCACGAGCTGGGACACATCATGAGCGGCCACATGACGTACCGCACGATGGCGATCATCATGGTGTACTTCGGCGTGGCCGTGCTGCCCTTCCTCGGCGCCGTGGCGCTGTTGCCGTTCCAGCTCGCATTGCTCGAGTGGTACCGCAAGTCGGAGCTGTCAGCCGATCGTGCTGGCCTGCTCGGCACGCAGGATCCGCGCGGGAGCATGATGGCCTTCCTCAAGCTCGCGGGCGGCAAGCAGCACGGCGACACGATCGACCTCGATGCGTATCTGGCGCAGGCGGCGCAGTACGAAACGGGCGGCACGGGTTGGGACAGCGTACTCAAGGCACTCAACACCGTGCTGCGTGAGCATCCCCTGCACACAGTGCGCGCGGGCGAGTTGCACCGGTGGGAGCAGTCGGGAGCCTACGCCGACATCGTGGCCGGCGGCTTCACGACGCGTGGCGCGGCGAATGCGCGTCCCCTGGGCGACGACATGCGCGACGCGAGCGACTACTACGCGGACCAGGCGAAGGCGGCGGTCGACTCCGTCGAGGACGTGCTGAACAAGGCGGCCAATGCATTCAAGGATGCGTTCCGCACCGCGTCAGCGGCGGCATCATCCGGCGCGTGGACGAATGAACCCGGCACGCCGGGCAGCGGCAACGGATCCCCAGGCGCCACCGAGGTCTGAACGGGCATGACCGGCCCGGTGGTGACACCGGCCGGTTAGCTTTCGCCCGACCGTCACGACGGCGGTCCGGCACCCGTATGGCATGAAGATCCTGCTCGTTGGCAGCGGCGGACGCGAACACGCGATCGCCGCTGCGCTGTCCCGCGAAAACACCTCCATCGACATCATCGCCGCGCCGGGAAATGCCGGGATCGCGGAGTATGCACGCCTCTCGCCGACACCGGCGACCGATGTGCGCGCCATCGGCGAGCTCGCCGAGCGCGAGGGGGTTGCACTCGTCGTGGTAGGCCCGGAAGCACCACTCGCCGAGGGCCTCGTCGACCACCTGCAGCTGATGCGCGTTCCTGTCTTCGGACCGACGCGTGCGGCGGCCAAGATCGAAACGTCCAAGGCCGACACGAAAGCGATGCTGCTGGCGGCGGGCATCCCCACCGCCCGCGCCGAGACGCACCGCATTGCTGCGACGGCCAAGGAAGCCGTGCGGGCGCGCTTCGGCGCCCAGAGCGTGATCAAGGCCAGCGGACTGGCTGCCGGCAAGGGTGTCTTCGTCTGCTCGTCGCTGCGCGAGGCCGACCAGGCGATCGATCGCATTCTCGGCGACCGCGCATTCGGTGATGCCGGCAACGAGTGTCTCGTCGAGGAGTTCATGACTGGCGAAGAGCTGTCGATCTTTGGCGTCACCGACGGAACGCACGTTTTACCGATGATCGCGGCGCAGGATCACAAGCGACTGCTCGACGGCGACGACGGGCCGAACACGGGGGGCATGGGCGCTTATGCGCCGGTCTCGCTCGCGACGACCGCGCTGATGGACGACATCACGGAGCGTGTATTTCTCGCGACGTTGCACGCGATGCGGAAGCGCGGTGCGCCATTCACCGGCCTGCTGTACGCCGGCATCATGCTCACGCCGGACGGTCCGAAAATCGTCGAGTTCAATTGCCGCTTCGGCGACCCGGAGACGCAGGCGATCCTGCCGTTGCTCGAGAGCAGCTTGCTCGACCCGATGCTCACCGTCGCGCGCGGAGGTTCACTGAACAACATGTCGTCGTTCGCGTGGCGTCGTGCTGCCGCCGTCACCACCGTCGTCGCCGCGTCGGGCTATCCTGACGCACCACGCACCGGTGAACGCATTCATCTGCCGGCATTCGGCGATGACATCTCGATGTTTCATGCCGGCACGGCGCGGGCCGCCGACGGCGCGCTCGTCACGAGTGGTGGCCGCGTCGTGTCGGTGACTGCCATCGCGCCGGAGTTCGACGAGGCGCAGGCAAAAAGCCGTGATGCCGCGTCGCGCGTCGAATTCGAAGGCGCGTACTTCCGCCGTGACATCGGATGGCGCGAGGCCGAACGTCGTGCCAGAACTTCCGGAAACTGAGACCATTGCGCGCGACCTCGATGAGCTCGTGCGAGGCGCGCGCATCTCGGGGGTCGTGGTGCCGAAGCGAGACGTGCTGCGCGAGCACGACGCCGGTACGTTCGACCAGATCCTTGCTGGCGCAACCGTGCAGCGTGTCTGGCGTCGCGCCAAGCTCATCGTCCTCGACACTGCCCGTGACCCATCGCACAGCGTCGACTGGCGCGTCGTGGTCCAACCTCGTTTTACTGGTGGACTGCTGATCGACGACGGCAGTGTGGCGGATGCCGAGCGCGCGTATGTCGCGGTGACCTTTTCACTCGACGATGGGCGCTCGGTGCACTATCGCGATGTGCGCCGGCTGGGCACCGTGGCATTGATGTCGCCCGAACGCTGGACCGAATATGAAGGAGCGTTGGGCGTCGAGCCTCTTGACCCCAGCCTCGGCGCCGCTGAGCTTTCGGCACTTCTTCGGTCGTCGAGATTGGCGGTCAAGGCGTTTCTGATGGACCAGCGACGGCTGGCCGGCATCGGCAACATCTACGCAAACGAGGCACTGTGGCGATCGGGAATCGATCCGTCGCGCGAAGCACGAGACCTGTCCGAGGCCGACGCTGCCGCCCTGCTGGTGGCGTTGCAGGAGGTCCTGCGTGCCTCCATCCTCGCCCGGGGCACCAGCTTTCGTGACTATCGCGATGCCAGGGGTGAGCGCGGCGGATTCGTCGCGCAGCTTGCCGCCTACGGGCGCGCTGGCGAGCCGTGCCTTCGGTGTGGTCGCCGTCTCGTCGGCACGCATGCCATCGACGGGCGCAGCACGGTCTTCTGCCCGACCTGCCAGCGGTAAGAAGTCCGCGCGCACGAGCGCAAGCGCGGAGAAGAAGGCCAAGGCCGCCCGGTCGCAGCTCGACCTCGCCGTCGGGTCCCCCGAGGCCGACGTCGCGCACCTCCGCGACCACGTGCGTGCCGGCGCGCGGAACCATCCGGGCGTGTACCTCATGCGGGGTCCGCACGGCGAGATTCTCTACGTCGGCAAGAGCACGCAACTGCGCACGCGCCTGCTCTCGTATTTTCGCCTGCCGTGGCCCGAGCACCGGCATGCACGGATGCTGCGCGAAACCGCGCGCATCGAGTGGGAGGAGACGCCGAGCGAATTTGCCGCGCTGCTGCGCGAGGTGCGGCTGATCCGGGCTCACCTGCCCCGCTACAACATCAAGTCGGCGCGTCCACTCGATCGATGGTGGGTGGTCACGCTCGGCGAAGGGCCCGCACCGCGCCTCAAGGTGCAGCGTGCGAGTCTCGCCATGCGCGGACGCAGTCAGTCGGCGGTCGTCGGGCCATTCGCCAGTCGCGCGCCCCTCGTGAACGCACTGCGCGTGCTGAACGACGCACTCGGGCTGCGCGACTGCACCGAGCGCGTGCCGATGGTACTGCGCGACTCCGGCGACCTGTTCGATCACAGCGACTATCCGGCGATGACACGCCGGCCGGGCTGCCATCGCTATGAAACGAAGCGCTGCCTCGGGCCATGTGTCGGCGCGACGTCCAGCAGCGAGTATCGTGTGCAGCTCGGGCGCGCGCGCGCAGTGCTGGAGGGCCGTGATGACGGCCCACAGCAACAGCTCATGAGCGAGATGGCGGCCGCCAGCGCAGCGTTGTCCTACGAGCGGGCGGGATGGATCCGGGATCGTCTGGCGGCACTGCAGGCACTCGAGGCGCAGCTATCCCGGGTGCGCGAGGCGATCACGCGCCCGAGCTGCGTATACGCGGTGCCCGGGGTCGACGGCGACGACAGGCTGTACCTGATTCGCCATGGTCGCGTCGTCGAGGAGGCCCGCTGTCAGGATGCAGACTCGGTGAATGCGCTTCAGGCACGCGAGCGCGTGGACGTGCCGGTTCCGGTCAGCGCACCCGCGGACCAGCTCGACGAACTGCTGATGATCGAGCAGTGGTTCCGCACGCGCCCGGCTGAACACTCGTACGCGGCGCCAACCGTCGTCGGGGCACTGGAGGCGCTCGCCGCGGGCGTGGCGAAGCGCGTGGAGCCCCGGGCGCTTACCCTCAAGGCGACGGTCTAGTCGTCGTCGCGCAGCAGCGTCAGGTCCGGTAGCAGCGCGGGCGCGTCGTCCGGCACCAGCTCACCCTCTCCCAGGGGAATGATCTTCACCTGGACTTGCCGATCGTAGATGTACAGCTTCGCCACGCTCGGCAGCAGCTTGAATCGCTGCGGACCCGCGGCTCCCGGATTCACGACCGTTCGACGCGCGGCCTGCGTCACGAGCTGCTGGTGCGTGTGCCCGTACACGATGATGTCCGCCTTCGGGTAGCGCGCCACCAGCTGCGGCGGCTTCGGGCTCCCGAGTTCGTGCCCATGTGTCACGACGATGCGGAGGCCACCGATCGTCTCCTCGATGCGCTCCACGAGGTCCGGACGACCAGGAGCATCCGTGTTGCCCCACACTGCCTGGATCGGCGCGATGGTCGCCAACTCCGTGAGCACCTCAGGCGGCCCGACGTCCCCCGCGTGGAAGATGCGGGACACGCCGCTCAGCGCAGCGAACACTTCGGGGCGAACGAGACCATGCGTGTCGGAGATCAACCCGATGACGATGCGATCGTGTGGCTTGGACATGGCTGAACGCTAAGCGGCAAACGCTGTGCAGCAATACGCGGACGAGACGGCGGCTCATGATGGGATTCGAGGGACTCTCGGGAGTCCGTCCGGCAAACGTCGCAGTGCCGGGCCGACCGGGTGCTACAGGGCGCCGTCGCGGAAGCCGACCGTGGGAGCGTAGCCGAGTACGTTGCGGGCGCGCGAGATATCCAGCACGCACGGGTCGGCCAGCCCAGCGACGGAGAAACGGGTGAGTGGCGGGTCATCGTCCTGGCCAGTCGCCCGCCAGGCCGCTTCCAGCAGCGCAGCAACGGGCCACGCCACCCACTTCGGTACGTACCGCAGCCGGGTCGGCAGGCTGTGGCGCGAGAACATGGTGCGCAGCATCTCATCGATCGTCGGAGACTCGGCATCCGCGACGTTGTAGACACCACCCGGAGTCTCCGGAGCCAACGCAGACGCCACGGCAGCCAGCAGATTGTCCAGGTGCGTCACGGAAACCGCGTTGCGTCCCGTACCGGGAACCGTAAGCACGCCATCGCGCCGTGCGGCGACGACGCGTGGCCACAGGGTCGTGTCGCCGGGCCCATAGACGATGTGCGGACGCAGTATCACCGTCGACCGATTGTGTGCCTGCGCGAGCAGCTCCCCGGCACGTTTGCTCGCACCGTACTTCGAGGACGCGCCGAACGCGGCGGCTTCACCAATCGGTGTGTTCGCATGCGAGCGTGCATACACGCTCGCGGTGCTGATGTAGACGACTCGCGCGCCGGCTGGGGTGCCCGCGAGCACATTGGCCGTGCCGTGCACATTCGACTTCCAGAACGCTCGTCGGGGCGCGCACTGTCGTACGAGTGCTGCGCAGTGCACGACGGCATCGACGTCGAGTGCACGCACGTCGCGCGTGAGGTCCCACTGCGCGTACTCTGCGAGCCAAGGATGCGCTGCGTCCACGTTGCGCCGTCCGAAGGGCAGCACGTCGTACCCTTGGCCGTGGAGCATGCATGCCACGGCGCCTCCGACGAACCCGCTTGCGCCTGTCACCGCGACCTTCACGTCGCAGTCGCTCCCGTCGTTGCCCCTGCAGTCGAAGTTGCCGCACCAACGTGTGCAAGGCCGAGTTGGCGACGCAATGCCTCCTTGTCGAGCTTGTGCGAGCGGCCGCTCTCCGGCAGCGTCGCGATCACGATCCGATCGGGTTGTGCGGAACTGTCGAGGCGGAGCGGGCCGGCGCGCACCGCGTCACGAACCCGCGTAGTGAGCTCGGCCTCGTCGACGCCCGGCTCCGGTTCGATGACCAGAACGACGCGTTCGTCCGCCATTGCGCTGTCGAAATCGCCGAGCAATGCGGCGCGCCGCACGCCGGCGATCCGCTCGACGAGCGGCTCATAGAGCGCCGGGTAGATGTTGTGGTCACCGCGTATGATCATGTCCGTGGCTCGCCCACGCAGCACGATGCGGCCGTCCTCGAGAGTGGCCAGATCACCGCTGCGGTGCTCGCGCACCGGTGGCTCGCCGACATAACCGGTGCAGAGGCGGTCGCCGGAGACGCAGAGGTGTCCGTCGGCGTCGACACGCACACTGACACCCGGTATCGGCGTTCCCACGAGGTCGCCGGGCCCGTCGTACGCGGTCTTCTCACGAAGCGAGACCCGCGACACCGGGAGCACCTCCGTTGCTCCATATACGCACCACGCCACCGTATGCGCGGGCAGCACGGCTTCGAGGCGTGACAGGAACGCGGCGCGCACGGGTGCCGCACCGATCATCAGCGATCGTAGCGAGTCCGGTACCTGCTGTCCTGTCTCGACGCAGGCGTCCAGCAGCAACCGACAGTCGCGGGTGACGAGGAACGCATGGGTGATACCTTCGCGTTCGACCAGCGAGAGCATGCGCACCCCTTCGAAGCTGCGGTCCTGCGGAATTACTGCCCGCGCCCCTGCCAGCAATGCCGGCACGATCAGATGCAGGTCGCGCGCATAGAGCACATCGGCGTCGTTCAGGGCCAGCTCGTGCTGCACCGCCGCGATGATTGCGCCAAGCGAGCGACGGCTGTGTATCACAGCCTTCGGAGCGGACGTAGTACCCGACGTGCACACGATGAATGCGGCGGATTCGCTGTCGGGTGCGGCATCCACCCCGCCTGACGGCTCCGCGCTCGGCGTGGCAGCCGCGGCGGCCCGGAGCCGCACGGTACGTGATCCCGAACGCAGCAACCGCGAGTATGCAATGGACGGCGGCCCGCCAGGCAGCTTCGGGCCGACGTGCACAAAGGTCGCCCCCTGCACGGTTCCGAGCGGCGCGAAATGCAATCCGCGGGACCGCAACAGGCGCGCCACGATGCCACGTGGCGAAGCGAGCAGCACGCCCTGCGCGAACACCCACGTCGGGCGCAGCATCGCCATGCGCGTGTCGAACAGCGCGTCCGACACGCCCGGATCCATTGGGAGGAGCACGCCGCCCAACTCGTGCACGGCCAGCGCCAGCACCAGCGCATCGATGCCGGGGCGCACGGAGAACAGAACGGGATCGCCAGTACGCATGCCGCGTTCGCGCAGCGCACACACGACACTGTCCACCAGCTCGAGCAGTTGAGCGCGCGTGACGCGGCGGCCGGCCGTTTCGGTGATCGCCACCGCACCCGGCGCCGCCGCGGCATGCCGACGCATCGCACCGAGCCATGTCGGCTCGGGTCGCACCGGCTCGGGTCGCACCGGCACGACCGGCGTCGGCTCGGGTCGCGTCGGCGCGATCACGCCGGTCCGCGCTCATGAAGGCCGTCAGCGTTCGCGCCGAGATTCGCGTCCGGCAGCGACCGGTGGTCCAGGCGCACATCGAGCGTGTGCCATGCGGGCAGCAGAACCCCACGCGCCGCGCGGCGACGCACGACGGAGAGCCGGCCGGGCAAGGACGACAATTCCGTCACCACGTGTCGCAGTGTGCGCTGGGCAAGTGCGAACCCGAGGCAGAAATGCGCGCCGGCGCCGTACCAGAGGTATCGCGCACGCACGTCGTGCCGGCGCGTCACGTCGACTCGGTCGCCGTCCGGGAATAGCGCAGGGTCGCGTGCGCAGTTGGCGGTGATGATCACGATGCGCGTCCCCGCACGAATCCGGCGGCCGTCGAGCATCACGTCGTGCGCGGCGATCCGGATGGTGGCCGGCACCGGGCAGATGAAACGCATCGCTTCATCGACGGCACCGTTGACCAGCGTTGGATCGCTCTGCACTGCGCGCAGCTGGCCAGTATCCGCGAGCAGCGCAACGAGTCGTGGAACCGCAACGCCGAGCGTCAGCGCACCGGCGACGAAGAAGATCGAGAGCACACCGCGGGTTTCCTCCTCGGTACAGTCGAGCGCCTTGAGGCGCGCGACCAGCGAGATCTCGGGCAGGTCGTTCCGGTGAAACGCGTCGTGCGCGAACGACAGCAGGCGCTCGTGATCCTTTTGCACGGCAGCCAGACGAGTCCCCGTCAGCGGCGCGAGCTGCAGCGCTGCAGCGATACGCTCACCCAGTGCGTGTACCTGTCTCGCGCGCTCATCGACCTCGGCAGGCGTGCCTTGCGGTGTGGTACCGAGCAAAGTGAACGTCAGCCGCCCGCTCAGCGTACGGGCAACATCCGACATGTCCACGGTGTCGCCACTCTGCAGCGACTGCAGTGCCGCCGTGAACGGCCCCAGGGAGGCGGACAGCCACGCCTCACCGTGCGACGGATCGGTCAGGCCGCCCAGTCGCTGACGGAATCGCCGGTGCTGCTCCCCATCCATGTTGGCCAGTGCCCGTGGGCCGAAAGCCTGCGTCATCACCGCGGCGATGCTGCCCTTCCCGTTTTTCATGAAGTCCCGATCGCGCGACAGGATCTCGTGGGCGAGCAGCGCGTCGTTCACGACGAGGCCGAGGCGGGGCACGTGCAGGTGACCGCCAAAATGCCGAATGATCCGCGCCACGGGCCATGCAAATGGGTGCGCGACCAGGTTTGCGCGCGTATCCTGCCAGCCGCCGCGCCGGGAGCTGAAGCTTCGGCGGCTGCTGATGGAGTCTCTCGTCGCACCGTTCATCGGACGTCGATCACGGCTGGCCGGTACCCGTGATTGCGATACCAGCGCAGCACGTTGACGAACCCGTATGCGCGCACGCGGCGCACGGAGTTGTAGACGATCATGTCGTCGCGCACGCCGGCCCGATCGGTCAGCTGCCGCACTTGCTCCGACAGGGCCCGGTCTTCGTGCATCTGCTCGATCGACGTGCGCGGGAAGCCACCGGCACGCTGGTACAGATCGGCGGTGATCGCGAGGTTGTTACCGGCGGCCATGAAGTACCGGTATCGGAACTGCGGGCCCCGTCTCGCATAGCGGCCGTACCGTTCGGCGAGTGCGACCATCAGGGGCAGCACCCAGCGCTCTCGAATGCTCAAGCCCTCGTCCTGGCGAGGGCGGATGCGTCCCGCAGCGAATTCCAGTCCGTCATGCTCGAACGCGAGCCGCACGGCCTGCGTCCAGCCGGGATCAGGTATGCAGTCGGCATCCGTGCGCGCCACGATCGCTGCGCCCAACGCGATGGCCGTGCGAAAACCCGTGTCGGCGGCCGCGCCCGTCCCCTTCTGCCGCTCCCGAAGGATATGCACCGGAAATGGCGCGGTCGCCTGGAACTGCGTGGCAATGGCGAGCGACCCGTCGGTACACCCATTGTCCACGAGCACCAGGTCGAACTGCCGGTCGCGCTGCTGCAGCAGCGCATGCAGCGCACTCGGGAGCAATCGCTCCTCCTGGAAGAACGGCACGACGACGAAGAGACGCATCGTCATGCGTGCGTCGCCTTTCGCGTTTGCATTCGCTCCCGGATGCGCGCCATCACGTGTCGACCACCACGAGGCCGACGCTCATGCCGCTGGCCATGCCCACCCAGAACACCCGCTGTCCCACGCCGACGGTACCCTTCGCGACGGCGTGCGCATGCGCCACCGGCAGCGACGCCGACGCCATGTTCCCGAACTCCGCCACCGTGCACTCGACTTTCTCGACCGGAATCCCCGTCGCACGCAGCATCTCCGCGTGATACGGCACGCCCACCTGATGCACGAGGATGCGGTCGGCATCGTCGAACGTCACGCCGGCTCGATGCATCAGGCGCTGCAGCATCGCGGGACCGTAGGTCACGAACGCATCCTTCAACGCGGGGCCGTCGCCGGCGAGGTACGCCACGTCGTCGCCGCGCGGATGCATCGATCCGCCGGATGCAATCGTGGCGAGCGGCCAGTGCACACTCTGCGACTCGAAGCCGCAGAATCGAATCCCGCGCTCCCGGCGGGTGCGTTGCAGCACGATCGCCGCGCCGGCGTCGCCCATGGTGAACCCCGGGAAATGCCGGCGGAGCTCGGCGCTATCGCTGATGTCGTACCGGGCGGCGCGCGAGCAGATCTCGCCTGTCACCACGAGCGCGGTGTGTGCCGCTCCGCTCACGATCAGCGACTCGGCGACCTGCACGCCGTTGAGGAAGCTGTTGCAGGCGTTCTTGATGTCGAATACGGCGCAGTTCGTGCCTAGCTTCTGCTGGACGATGTGGGCCGTGGCCGGTTCGATGAGATCCTGCCCCGCTGCCGCGAAGACCAGCAGGTCGACGTCGCCCAGTGCAACGCGTGCATCGGCCAGCGCGTTGCGTGCCGCAGCCACTGCGAGGTCGGAGCACTGCTCGTGGTCCTCCGCGACCCGACGGGTCCGAATGCCCGTGCGGGTCGCAATGAGCCCGTGCCGGACGCGCAGCCCCGGACTCGCCGCAGCGATCAACTGCTCGATCTCTCCGCTCGTGCGGACCCGCGGTGGCAGGTACGCGGCCACCGCGAGGACGTCGGCACGGGCCGTCGTTGCGCGGTCCGGCGCAGGCGCTCCGTCGGGCGGCATCGATGACTGGGGTGGAGACGCGAGCTCTTGCATGCAACATGGATACGTCAGCGGGGCGCTGCGGTCCATGCGTCGATTGACGTAGCCGTGTGATCATGCCACGCACGCAGCCGTTCCAGCGGGCCGAAAACGGCCTGTCCGCCGAGGCGGCCCGCGCCCGGCGCTACTCGTCGGCGGCCCAGCGGCGACCGAGGGAGTGCTCCACGTCGAGATGATCGAGGATGCGCGCCACGATGAAGTCCACGAGATCCGCGATGCTTTCCGGACGGTGGTAGAACCCCGGCGCCGCGGGGAGCACGATCGCCCCCGCACGCGTGACCGCCGTGAGGTTTTCGAGGTGCACCAGGGATAGCGGGGTTTCGCGCGGAACGAGGATGAGCCGCCGCCGCTCCTTGAGCGCCACGTCCGCCGAGCGCTCCACCAGGGAGCGCGACGACCCATGCGCGATGGCGCTGACGGTGCCCATCGAGCACGGGCATACGACCATGCCGCTGCTGCGCGCCGACCCGGACGCAGGAGCAGCGCCACGATCGGCATCGTCGAACACCGTCACGCACGCATCGAACGCTTCCGGTCCGCAGTACGCGCGCAGCGCGGCAAGATCGGTCACGTCGGTCTCGGTCTCCAGCAGGCGGAAGCCATGGCCAGACACGATGAGCCACACCGGGCAGCGCGCGACGCACAGCTGCTGCAGCAACCGCAGCGCGTACGGCGCCCCGGACGCCCCGGTGATGGCTACCACGATCGGATGACGGGAGATGGTGCCGGCCGCCGCCGTCACGCGAGCACGCCCTGCGCGAGGTAGCGTGCCGTCGCTACCACGACCAGAAATCCGATGGAGATGACCCCATTCATCGTGAAGAACGCAGCGTCCAGTTTCGTGAGGTCATTCGGCTTCACGAGGCGATGCTCCCACACCAGCATGCCCGCCACGAGGGCCACGCCGGTCCACAGCACTCCGTTGACGCGCAGGCTCGCACTGCCCGCCTGCCCTTCCGCGGCGAATGGCGCGTCGGCCATGCCGAACGGATCGCTGAGCACCACGAGTGCAAGGCACAGCACCGCCGTCACGTGCAGTGCGCGCGCGAGTGTGATGGCGTTGCGCACGCCAATGGTGGACGGAATGGAGTGCAGCCCGTGTCGCTGGTCGAACTCCGCGTCCTGGAGTGCATACAGGATGTCGAATCCACCGGACCACGTGACGACCACGAGTGCGAGGGTGCAGAGCATCCACCACGGATCACTCCACCCGCCCGTGACCGCGAGATAACCACCGACGGGCGCAATGGAGAGTCCGAGGCCGAGCCACAGATGCGACCAACGTGTGAAGCGCTTGGTGTAGCTGTACCCCAGGATCCAGAGCAGGGCGATCGGCGACAGGAGCAGGCAGAGCGGATTCAGCTTCCACGCCGCGTAGACGAAGAGCATGGAGGCCGCGAGCACCGCGGCCTTCGCCTGCCCAACGGTGAGCGCACCGCGCGGAATCTCGCGCATCGCAGTACGAGGGTTCGCGGCATCGACATCCCGATCCACGATGCGGTTGAACCCCATTGCCGCGAAACGTGCCGCCGTGAACGCCAGCACCGTCCACCCTATCATCGACGCCGTGATCGGAAACTGCGCGCTCGCGATGAGCACCCCCACGAGCGCGAACGGCATCGCGAACACCGTGTGCGGCAGCTTCACGAAGTTCGCCAGTCGCACGAGCAGCGACCCGCCGTCGATCAGCTGGCCGTCACGGGCACCGTCCGGTGGCACGATTGTGCTCACGTGAGCCCCAGAGTCGGCCAAATCGCATCCACACGGGCGCGGGTCGCATCGTCCATGTGAATCACCTTGGGCCACGCACGCGTGAACCCTTCCTCCGGCCACTTCCGCGTCGCGTCGATGCCCATCTTGCTGCCGTACGTGAACGCCCGGCTCGCATGATCGAGCACATCCACGGGTCCCATCGTGAACCGCACGTCGCGCTCCGGGTCCATGTTGTTGAGCGCGATCCACCACGCCTCGACAGGGTTGCGCACGTTCACCTCCTTGTCCACGACCACCAGCACTTTCGCGAGCGACATCAGTCCCTGCCCCCACAGCGCATGCATCACCTTGTCCGCATGGCCCGGGTACTTCTTGTCGATCGACACGAACACGAGGTTGTGAAACCCACCCTCGGCCGGCATGTGATAGTCGACGATCTCCGGTGTCGTGAGCTTGAGCAGCGGCAGGAAGATCCGCTCGGTCGCATGCCCGAGGTAGAAGTCCTCCATCGGCGGACGGCCTACGATCGTGGTTGCATAGACGGGGTTCTTGCGCATCGTCACCGCCGTCACGTGCACCTTCGGATACAGGTCGGCTTCCGAGTAGAAACCGGTGTGGTCACCGAATGGTCCCTCGACCACGAGCGCTTCCGCGGGATCGATGTAACCCTCGATGACGAAGTCCGCATCCGCCGGCACTTCGAGATCGCAGGTGACGGCCTTGGCGAGCCTGACGGGATCACGCCGGAGGAAGCCCGCGAAAAGAAACTCGTCGATGTTCGGCGGCAGCGGTGCCGAGGCGGAGTACATGCTCGCCGGATCCGCACCGATCGCGATGCACACCGGCATCTTCTCGCCCCGTTCGGCCATCTGTCGCATGTGTTCGGCACCGGTCTTGTGTCGCTGCCAGTGCATGGCGACCGATCGCTTGTCGAGTTGCTGCACGCGGTACATGCCGACGTTGCGGATCCCGCGCGCCGGATCCTTGGAGATCACCATCGTCAGCGTCACGTACGGCCCACCGTCTTCCGGCCAGCAGGTGAGCACGGGAATCCGGTCGAGATCGATCTCGTCGCCACGCCACACCACTTCCTGACACGAGGGTGTGCCGGACTTGATCCGCGGCGGAAACTTCGCGACCTCCATGAGGCGCGGCAGCAGCGAGAGCTTTCCGAGGAACCCCTCGGGCACCTTGAGGTCGAGCAGCTCGGTGATGCGCGCGCCGATGGTATCCAGGTCGTCGACCCCGAGCGCGATGGCCATGCGCCGCATGGAACCGAACAGGTTGATGGCGACCGGATATGGCGAACGCGTGCCATCGCGGAGCACCGGATGCTCGAACAGCAGCGCCTTGCCTCCGCCGGGTTGCTTGGAGACGCGATCGGCGATCTCCGTGAGTTCGAGATGCACGCGAACCGGCGCGGTGATGCGCTGCAGTTCGCCCGCGCGCTCGATCGCGGCGATGAAATCGGAGAGAGTGTCCAGCGACATATCGGGAATCTAGGCGACGCGTCCGACGTGGATGGCCGCGATGCCCAGCGTGAGCCGCTGCCATTGCACGTCCGAGAATCCCGCCGCGCGCAATTCGTCGGCGAGCCGTTCCTCCGTGGGAAATTGCGCGACCGACATCGGCAGGTAGCTGTAGGCCGAACGATGTCCGCTGACGATGCGTCCCACGAATGGCAGCACGAAATGGAAGTACGCGTGATAGAACAGCCGCACGAGTGGATTGCGTGGCGTGGAGAACTCGAGGATCACGAAACGCGCCCCTGGTCTGAGCGTGCGATGCACTTCGCGCAGTCCGAGCGCGAGATCGGCGACGTTGCGGATGCCGAACGCCACGATCGCCCCGTCCAGACTTCGGTCCGCGAACGGCAACGCCAGCGCATCGGCGCCCACTGGAGCGAGCACGCGTGGAGACGCCTTGCCCTTCCCATGCTGCAGCATCGGCACGGCGAAATCGGCGCCCACAACGAGCCCGGCAAACCCCGGCTCCCGGCTCAACGCGGCACCGACGTCGAGCGTGCCCGCGCAGAGATCGAGATAGCTGCCGGACGGACGCTCTGCCCAGCCCAGGGTGCGCAGGGCGCGCCGGCGCCAGGCACGGTCGATGTTGAGCGAGAGGACATGATTGAGCAGGTCGTAGCGCGGCGCGATGTCCGAGAACATCTGCTGCACGTACTCGCGCTTGCCCCGGCCCCGTGCTGCGTCGGCTGCGGCCGCTGCATCCGTGCTGCCCGTACGGTCCGGCGACTTTTCCAGTGCTGGTGGCATGGGCGAAACATCGAAGCACGCAGAGGGACGAGCAAGCGGTGATGAAGCGCGGGACACTCGCCGCTGGTGACCCCCGTGACGCGAGGATAGCTTCCCGACTCGCAGTCGCGGTTGGGAACCCTGGTTTCCACCGCGCGCCGGGCCGACGTCAGCGCACTGAATGCCGAACCCCGACGAGCTGGGCACACTTCCCGATGCAGACGTCGTTCGTCTCGCCCAGCAGGGGCGCGAGCTCGCCTTTCGCGAGCTCGTGCGCCGCTACGAGCGGCCGGTGTTTTCGCTCGTCTTCCGCATGGTCCGCGACAGGGAAACAGCGGAGGACCTGTCGCAGGATGCCTTCGTGAAGGTGCTCAACCACATCGATCGCTACAGCCCCGAGTTCAAGTTCTCGAGCTGGCTCTTCAAGATCGCGAACAACGTGGCCATCGATCACCTGCGGCGACGGCGCATCGAGACGATCAGCATGGACGGCTCGCCGCACGCCGCCACTGCGGCCGAGGTGGAGGCGACGGCGCTGGACCTGCAGTCGGAGCAGGAGAGCGCGCTCGAGGAAATCGAGGCCAAGGAGCTGGGCTCGGCGATCGAGCGGGCAATCGCCACCCTGCGGCCCGAGTATCGGGCCTGCATCATGCTTCGTCATGTCGAAGGACGGTCGTACGAGGAAATTGCCGCGACGCTCGACCTGCCGCTTGGCACCGTCAAGACATACATCCACCGGGCTCGCCACGAGCTCCGGCGGGCGCTGGAACCGCTTCGGGAGTAGGAGCGGCAGCGAGATGAATCCTGTTGAAACTCCCCGCCAGCGGGGCGCGTAGAGGCTTTTGGAGGCAACCGTGCAAGACAGACACCTGAGACCCGACGAATTCGACCTCCTCCTCGATGGCGAGGAAGGCTTTGGCGTGGCGCCCCTGCGGGCACACGTCAGACAGTGTGCGTCCTGCGATCGGGAGCTCGAACGTGCACGGGAGCTCATGGTGGCGCTCGACTCGCTGCCTGACTTCGCGCCCTCTCCCGGCTTCTCCGACCGCGTCATGAGCCAGGTGCAGGTGTTCGAACCGTGGCATGCCGCCGCGTTCACCACCGTGCGCCGGTTCGTCCCCGCCACCCGCCCCGCGCGCATCGCCGCAGGCATCGGCGGCGCGCTGTCGGCCGGCGTGCTCACGGCAAGCGCCACATGGGCCGTGGCACGCGCCGACATCGCCTTCCTGCTCGCCCAGATCGGGCTCGAGAAGTTCCGCGACCAGCTTGGTGCGGCGTCGAGTGACCTGGTCGCCACGGTGCTCGGCCAGCCGGGCCTCGAGGCCATGCAGAACGGCTCGCCGGAAGTGGCAGCCGTTGCGGTCGGCGGGTTCGTGGCCGTGGTCGGGCTCGGCGTCGTGGGACTGCGCGCACTGGCCGGCGCCTCGCGCCGAAGCAGCTGAGCGGCGGCTGATCCCGATGGCGACCAGCGGACTCGTCGCCGTCGGAGGCGTGTTTGCCATCGGGCTGCTCATCGGCCTCGTGGTGCTCATGAAGGCCGAGGTACCGCTCACGGCGGTGGCGCGGGCGGCTGCGCGGGACATCTCAGGCAGCTTCTGGGTGGGGCTGCTCTGGCAGCTGCTCGCGGTGCCCATGCTGATTGCGCTCGTGCTGGCGTGCGCCATCACCATCGTCGGAATCTTCCTGATCCCGCTCGTCGCGCTCGCGTGGGCGCTCGCCTACGCGGGTGCGTTCACGCTCGGGATCACCGCGATTGCAATGGTGGCTGGCCGTGCACTCGCCGGTCGCGGCGGCCAGGAAAGCTCGCGCGGTGTCGCGCTCCGGAGTCTTGCAGTCGGCTTGCTGGCCCTCAGTACCGTGTGGTTCGCCGCCGCCCTGCTGGCGGACGTGCGAATCGCGGGTGCCCTGTCCCGGCTCGTGGCGGTGGCACTCTCCTGGGTCGCGGCAACGGCCGGCCTCGGTGCCGTCGTGAAGTCACGCGGTGGGATGCTCGTGATGCGCTTCGAGACGACGGCAGAGCGATCGGTTCCGTCGTGGCAGACACCGACACCCGTGCAGGGCGTTGTGGCGGCCCGGCGCCCGGTTCCTCCTGCGACGCCTCCGCACGACGACGTCAGCGGGCTGTAGCCGGCGGGTCGGTTTCGGGGCCGCGCATGCTCACCGGCCCGATTGCGCGACCGCCACGCGCTGTCCGCGCCCGATGTCCAGCATGGCTGCAGCACTTCCATCACGCACTGCAATCTCGAGAAATCCGCTGGAGCCCACGAGTGCGACGGCCTCACCGGGCACGGCGTCGGCGTAGGTCGCGACCACCCGCAACGTCTGCGTGGCACCACGCGCACTCACGACGACCGCACTTGCTTCGCGCGCGAGGATGTTCGTGAGCGCGTTTCCGAATCGGTCGATCGTCAGCACCTCGCCGTCGATCATGCCGTCAGCGCGACGCACCGGCTGCGGTGTCCGCCGCCTCAACGGCTCGAGCAACGGATCACCGAGTTCGTCGAGTGTTGCGCCGCCCGCCAGCGCAGCGGCCGCGGGCGCGAACACGTCGCGACCGTGAAACGTGGGCGACGCATTCGGATTGATCGGCAGAGTGACGACGCGCGCGTCCATCGCGAACAGGGCCGGTGACAGGACCCCGTTGTCCGGCCCCACTAGGTATCGGCCATCGCTCGATACCGCGATCGCGGCCCGCGACGAGCCGACACCGGGATCGACGACCACGAGGTGCACCGTGCCGACCGGATATCGCCGCCAGTAGCGAGCCAGCGTGAGTCGCGCGAACTCGACGTCGTGCGCCGGCACCTCGTGCGACATGTCGAGCAAAGGCACGCCCGGAGCCGTGCATAGCAGCACGCCCTTCATCTCCGCCACGTATCCGTCGGCGGTACCGAAGTCGGTGAGCAACGTGATCGCCGGTGCAGTCATGCGTGCTAATCTGCGCTGCCTGCACCGCCACCGCATGGTGCGCGCCGAAAACGCTTGGCCAGTGCTACACGTTCACCCGCCGCCACCGACCGCTCCACCACAGCAGCGACATCGCGACTCCGCGAGCCGCGGCGGTCAGTGCGAGTGTCCACCAGAGCCCGGTCGTCCCCCACTGTGCCGCACTCCATGCGCCCAGCGGTACGCGCAGCGCGGTAATGGCTGTGGACGCCAGCATTGGCGGGAGCGTGTAGCCGGCACCGCCCATCGCGCTTTCGAGCACCACCTCGGCGCCAAGGAACAGCTGCGCGAACGCCGCGATGCGCAGGTAGCGGGCCGCTTCCTGCACGACCGCAGGGTCGTTCGAGAAGAGCGACGCGAACCACGCCGGCGCAATACTGATGCACACCGCCATGGCTCCGCCCAGCACACTGACGATCGCGACCGCACTCCAGCCTGCGCGCGCGGCGCGATCACGATCGCCGGCCCCGATGCTCTGCCCTACGATCGCGGCGACAGCGGCGCCGAGCCCCACCGACACGACGTACACGATACTCTCGATGCGGAAGCCGAGTCCCAGGGCGGCAAGGGCGGGCGTGCCGAACTGTGTGGTCGTGCGCGTAAGGAACACGTAGATCGCGCTGAACAGCACACCGGTCGTCGCTGCCGGCGCGCCAATGCGCGCGATGGCGGACAGTACAGGCAACCGTGGTGAGCCGAACGCGATCATGCCACGACGTCGCAGCAGCATCACACCGACGAAGAATCCCACGCCGCGCGGTACCAGGGTCGCGATCGCCGCGCCGGCTACGCCCATCCGCGGCACGGGGCCCCAGCCGAGAATGAGGATCGGGTCGAGAATGAGACCCGCAATCGTGGTGCATGCCAGCACGTAGAGCGGCGTGCGCGTGTCGCCGAACGCGCGGAAGGCGGCATCGACGGCGAAGAAACCGAAGACCAGCGGCATGCCGAGCAGGTAGAGGCCCAGGTATCGGGACCCGATGTCGGTGACCTCACGCGATGTCCCCATCATCGCGAACAGCTGCCCGAGCACGAACGGCGTGAGCGAGGCGACGATGATGCCCAGCGCGACGCCGAGCAGCACTCCGTCGCCGACCGTTCGCGCCGCTTCGGCCGGTCGACGTTCACCGTGGCGCCGGGCCGCCACGGCATCGACCCCGATGCTCACGAGCTCACCGATCGAGATCACCAGCCACACCCAGAACACCGACGCCGTGACGGCCGCCAGTGAGTCGGCACCCAGATACCGACCGATCCAGAACGTGTCGATGTTGTGAAACGCCGTCATCAGCAGGTTGGCGATCACCGCCGGGAGCGCGACACGTCGTATCGTGCGCCCCAGTGGTTCGCCAACGAGTGCACCTGCAGGTGCGTCGCCTTCCGGGACCGGCCCGTCGGGCGACGCAGGATGCATCACGACGCGCGCGGCGTCATCCGACGACAGCGTCAGTGCCCTGCAGGCGGGCTGCCGGCGTTTCCGGCGCGGCGTGCGAGTGCATCGACCACACGGGTCGCTATCTGCTCGAACTCGCGCGCGGCCTTCGACGTCGGGTCCGCGAGCACGATCGGACGGCCGCTGTCTCCGCCCTCCTGGATGCGCGGGTCGAGCGGGACTTGTCCGAGCAGGGGCAGGCTGGTCTCCACGGCGAGGCGTTCGCCGCCGCCCGAGCCGAACACCGCAATCGGCTTGCCGGTCTCCGGATTTTCGAACCACGACATGTTCTCGACGATGCCGAGCACCGGCACACCGACACGCTCGAACATCTTCACACCGCGCAGCGCGTCACCGACCGCGACCTGCTGTGGAGTCGTCACGACGACGGCGCCATGCACCAGCGTCGCCTGCACCAGCGAGAGCTGCGCGTCGCCCGTTCCCGGCGGCATGTCGACGAAGAAGTAGTCGAGCTGTCCCCACTCCACGTCACGCAGGAACTGGGTGAGGATCTTCATCACGATCGGACCACGCCAGATCGCGGGCTGCTCCTTCTCGATCAGGAATCCGATCGACATGACCTTGAGGCCGTGGGCCGCCTCGAGCGGGATGATCTTGTCGTCGCGCACCGCGGGTGCGGCGTCGACGCCGAGCATGAGGGGGAGATTCGGTCCGTAGATGTCCGCATCCATGATGCCGACCCGCTTGCCCTGCTTCGCAAGTGCGAGGGCGAGGTTCACGGCGACCGTGGACTTGCCGACGCCACCCTTGCCCGACGACACCGCGATGATCCGGCCGAGCCCTGGGTACGCGACCGGCTCCGGCACCTTCGGCGGCGCCTTGGCCGGCGCACTGTCCATCACCGGCAGCGAACGCTTGGCGCCCGAGGGGGCGGCGCCGGACGAGGCAATACCTGAGGACGCGACCCCGGACGGTGCGCCCGTCCGTGCCGGCGTCGGGATCGATTGCGCCGGGTCGCGGACGTCCACGCGCACATCCGTCACGCCATCGACGCCCTCGACGGCCTGGCGTACATCCCGGACGAGCGTGGCGTCATCCGCTGCGCCGAGCAGCAGGGTCAGTCGGACTCGGCCATCGGTCGTGGTTGCGATATCGCGCACCATCTCGGCGGCCAGTACATCGGCGCCGGTGCGTGGGTTGCGCACGCCGGCGAGCACGCCGGAGATACGCTCCTGAAGGGTCGACATGTCGGTAAGGCTGATTCAGAGGGACTTCGGTGGCGGAGAATGACGAGAAACCTAGGCCCTGCCGGGGGTGGTTCCAAGAAACGTGACCATCCGAGGCGCCAGCGACTCCGCCGCTGCGGGAAAATGCGCCCATTGGCAATGGAACGGTGACGGTCCGGCGACGCGACCCGGCAATAGTGCGCGTGCCTCCCGCTACAGCGTCCGGGCGAGTGGCGGGAAGGTCGGAGCGCGGCGTCTGACCGCGAACCACACCCTGAACCAATGGAGTTCACATGACTCGAGGCACTCTGCTGTCCCTCGTGAACGTTTCGCTCGTCGCGGGCCTCGCCATGGCCGTGTCCGATGCAGTTGGGCAGACCGCCACCGTTGGACCGACCCTGGTCACTACCACATGCGGACAGGGGCAACTCACCGTCTGCGGCACCGAACCGGTCGGTCAGCTGTGCAGCTACGAGTTCGGCTTCACGGGTGGCAAGGGCGCGTTCGGCTTCAATTTCGGTGGCTGGGAATGCACGGCGGGCGGCACGCAGAACCGCTACAAGGACTTCGACAGCAGCAAGTCCAGTGGCGTGTGCGTCGTGATCCGGTATCCGGTACCTGACGCCACTGCAGTGAGCAAGGACGACGAGGGGGATGATACCGCGTCCAGCGGACTGGCCGGCGTCGACGGGCCACCGTCGTTCGTGCGCACGGAAGAATGTTCGGATGGCGAGTACTAGTCTCACGGCGCGAGGGGTGCGACGCACCCCTCGCGCGCGTGCTCGCACCCGGGTGCTGCTCCTCGCGTTGTGCGGCGCCAGCATTTCCGGCGCGATCGCGATCGCTCTTGCCGAACGATCTTCATCGCCCCTGGCACCTCGAGAGGCGGCGTTCACGCGCACCACGCCAACGACCTTGGCATCCGCGGCGGATGACGCAATGCAGCTCGTCGTGGTGGCGCAACGGCGTGACTGCGACGGCAACCTGTCGTTCGCGAGCACGTTCTCGCATCCGCGGCTGGGAGGTCGAGTGCGCGTGCGCCAGCTCCTGATCGAAGGCGGTGCGGCCGACACGCTGGGCCTGCGAACGCGGCTGCCCCGTGCTCTCCTGGATGTGCCCATGGCACTGCTGCAGTCGCGTGAGCGTGAGATACTGCTCGCGCTCGGTCACCGCGCCACGCCCGTCTTTCTCCTGCTCGACGGGGAGCATCGTCTCCTTGCCGTCATTCCCGTCGACCCCGACCCGGTGCATCGCACGGCGTTCGTTCGCGCCGTCGCGCACATCGTGAACTTCGATCCCTGAACCGAGGCGACAACATGCGTCGTGCGCTTCCTGTTTCCACCCTGCTCTCGATGATCACGATGTTCACGATGTTCACGCCCGCCGTATCGCAGGCGCAGCGCGTCGCGCCGCGGGAGGCAGAGGCGACGACACCGGCGCAGCGCACGGTGCTGACGCGCGGCTGGGTAGGCCTGTGGAAGGTCGGCAGTCTGCCCACGGACGATCTCTTCTTCGTGCCGCGGGAACTGCTCGCCACCGAGCAGGGCGTGTACGTGCTCGACGTCGGCACCTTGCAGTTGCACGCGTTCGACCGCGGAGGACGAAAGCGCTGGACCGTCGGGTCGAAGGGCCAGGGTCCGGGACAGTTTCAGCGCCCGGTCGACATCGCGGCAGGCGTTGGCGGCGACATCGCCGTCCTCGATCCCGGAAATGGACGGATCGCCTTCTTCTCCGCGAGCGGCGAGTACCGGCGTTCAGTGGCGTCGCGCGATGCCGTGCAGGCTACCGGCGTGTGCATCACGAGCGATGGCCGCATGCAGTTGTGGGTCGACCGCCCCGGACCGAACATCGTGATCCTCGACCGCGGCGGCGCGTTGCATCAGAGTCGCACATTCCCGTGGCCTGTCCCACCCGATGCACCGACGTTGCTGCGTCAGGCGTTCTTCGCGCGGGGCGAGGTGTCGAGCGACTGCGCGTTCGCCACGCTCTTCGGGTTCGGGACCGGTCGGGTGAGCCCCACCGCCCCCGCGTCCGTCACGCCGTACATCGAAGCGGTGCCGATGCCGACCATCGTGCAGGAGCGCGTCAAGAGCGGTGGCGCGCGCGCGACGATCACCGAGGGACTCAATGCCGCGACTGCGGCCATGCGGTCGGGCGACACCGTACTCGTGCAGTTTCACGGCGCGTCGACGCTGGCGCGGGCCGTGCTCGACTTGTACGGTGCCGGCGGCGGCTACCTGCAGTCGTGGCGCATGCCCCCCTGTGAACGCGTTGCGTACCACAGTGCGGTGCTCTACTGCATGACGAACATGGCGGAGGAGCCGACGCTGGTAGCCTTCGCGGCAAAGGCGGACACCGCGCGCGTGCTGCGGGGCATCAGGACGGGCCGGCGATGACGGGCCGTCGACGTGCGATCAGACCGGCAGGTCGCCCGTGCGCAGATAGCGGCGGGCATCCTCGACCACGCGCGTCCGCACTTCCTCCAGCAATCCGGCGAGCAGTGCCCCAGACGCCTTGGCGTGTCCGCCGCCCCCGTACGCTCGTGCAAGCCGCTGCACGTCCACGGTGCCCGTGCTGCGCAGTGACACCTTCACCTTGTGATGTCCGAGGTCGCGGAAGAACAGCGCGAGGCGTGTTCCGGCAATCGAGCGCGGATGTTCCACGATGCCGTCGAGCTCCTCGCTGGTCA
>JAZKCW010000101.1:0-8522 GCA_040387895.1 Gemmatimonadota bacterium | reverse complement strand
CTCATGGATCACAGTCCCGGATTTCTCGCGCACGTGCAGGGCAAGCGTGCCGGAGTGCACGAAGTGTCCGTTGATGATGCGCGCGCCGCCATCGCGGCTGACCCTGCAGCGCACCTGTTCGACGTGCGCGAGGATCACGAGTTCGCCGCCGCGCATGCGGTCGGCGCCCAGCATCTCGCGCGTGGTGTGGTGGAGCGCGACATCGAGCGTCTGGTGCCCGACAAGGCGGCGCCGGTCTACATGTATTGCGGCGGCGGCTTCCGCTCGGCGCTCGCGGCCGACGCGCTGCAGCAGATGGGATACACCAACGTGCACTCGGTGGCGGGCGGCTGGCGCGCGTGGGAGGAGGCGGGGGCACCGGTCGATCGCACGGCGGTCGTCGCGCGGGTACGCGTTTCGCAGCTGGCGCCGGTGCTGGAGGCCCTGCAGGCCGTCGGCGTGACGCCGGCCGTGTCACCTGACGGGACGTCCTGTCTGGTCGGCACGGACGATGGCAACCGGGTCGAGTTCACGGAGGCGGCCCGCTAGCCGCGCGGGTCCAGCCAGCGGTCGGGTTTGTCACGCTGGCACCGGAAGTGCGTTACACAGGAGCATGTTCGTCCGTCGAGACACCCTGCATTTGGGGGCGTGTCTGGCGGTGTACACCGGTGAGTGTATCCCACGCACCGTCAACATGCATACGGAGTTGACACCATGGATCTGCTGTGGACAGCCATCATCGGACTGATCGCGGGCGCGATCGCGAAGGCGATCATGCCGGGCCGCGATCCCGGCGGAATCATCATCACGATGCTCCTCGGCGTTGCGGGCGCCATGCTCGGAACGTTCCTCGGACGCGCCGTGGGTTGGTATCAGCCAGGTGAGGCCGCCGGCTTCATCGCCGCCATCATCGGCGCACTGGTGCTCCTCTTCATCTATCGCCAGTTCCGCGGTCGCAGCACCGTGACCTGAGGTCACGACGACACACGCGGTCGACGCACGGCGTCGGCTGCGGAGTCGTGGAGCGTGGCGTGATGCGAGCGCTCGTCGCTCGCATCGCATGAGTACCGTGCAGAAAAACAGTGCAGGGAAAACCGTGTAGCTCGCTGCACGGCAGAGGGGCAATGGAGCCGAACAGGCTTCATTGCCCTTCGTCAATTTCACGAGCATCGTTCCGGGGCGTTCTGGAGCGTCGTGCAGCCTGCTGCGGCGCAGCGCGACTACGGAGCGCGACTGCGGAGCGCGACTGCACAGCAGTAGCTTGTTTGACGTACCGTGTGCTGAAGCACCCCTTCGTCCCTGTGCTCCCGGAGATCGCACGACATGAATTCGACGCACGATGCAGGTGGCGGAATGCTGAGCGGCGGTCCGCGCGGCACCGACAGTAATGCGGTGAGTGGCGCCGTCAGCGACACGGAATCCGGTGACGCCGCTGAAGCACTCAAGTTTCCCATCGGGAAGTTCCGCCGGTCGGAGCAGTACACGCCGGCCGACCGGGAGCAGTCCATCGCGCGGCTGGCGGCGCTGCCATCGCTGATGCGTGCGGCTGTTGCCGGGATGGACGAGGCTGCGATGGACACCCCGTATCGCCCGGGCGGCTGGACCGTGCGCCAACTCGTGCATCATGTCGCCGACAGCCACCTCAACCTGTACGTGCGGGTGAAGCTCGCGCTCACCGAAGACCGGCCGACGATCAAGCCGTACGACCAGGATGCGTGGGTGCAGCTCGCCGACATCACGGCCGTGTCGCCGGCAGTATCGCTGACGCTGCTCGATGCAACGCACCAGCGGCTCAATGCCGTGCTGATGTCATCGCCAGCCGCCGACTTCGCCCGGGAGCTCGTGCATCCCGAGAACGGCCCGATGCGGATCGACGACGTGGTGGCGCTATATGCGTGGCACGGCGACCATCATCTGGCGCACATCAGGGGCGCTCGCGAACGGCACGGGATTTAGACGCGAGGCGCCAGACGCGAGGCGTGAGACGCCAGTTGGACGCCAGACGCCAGACGCCAGTTGCCGGCTGCGAGGCTGACGACTGACGACTGACTACTGACCACCGACTGGCGTCTCACGCCTCGCGTCTAGCGTCTCGAGCACTGTCCGGCGTCTGCTACTCGCGCTGCCCCTCCAGAATTCGCCCGCTCTCGCCCACCAGCGCGATCCCATCGCCTGCCGGCACTCCGAATAGCGAGTAGACCGCACCCATGATCGGTGTCCCTGCCAGCACGCGCCAGGTCACGCCGTCGAAGCGCAGCACCGTGCCGCTGTCGCCCGCAGCGTATATCTCGGAGCCGCTGCGTCCCCACAGGGCGCGCAGGTCGCGTTTCGTGGGCATGGTCTGCGCCCGCCAGCGCACCCCGTCGAATCGCAGCATCGTGCCGCTGTCGCCGGCCGCGAACACATCGCTCGGACCAGACCCCCACACGGCGCGCAGGCGCTTGACCGTCGGGACGGTCATCGGCAGCCAGCGGCCGCCATCGTAGCGCAGAACGACTCCGGAATCGCCGACGACGTACACGTTGCCCGGGTCGGTGCCCCACACGGCGCGCAGGAACTGCGTGGTTCCGCTGGCCTGCGGTGTCCAGCCCTCACCGTTGGCGCGCAGGATCAGTCCGAGCTCGCCGACGATCGTCTCCTGCCGGTCGCCGCCACTCCACACCGAGCGCAGCACCCGCGAAGTCGGCGCGACACTGCTGCGCCACGCGTTGCCGTCGTGCCGCAGGATCGAGCCGGTGTCGCCGACGACGATGATGCTCGATGTCCCCGAGCCGCTGATCCCGTACAGGTCATTGGTGCCCGGCACCCGCTCGGCACTCCAACCGCCGCCGGTCCGCCGGAATACCGCGCCGCCCAGGCCGACCGCGAACATCGACCCGCCGGGCGCGCTCCATGTGGCGAGCAGTGCGGGGTCGGAGATCTCCGTGGTACTCAACGTCGCGTCGCCGGCGCCGCTCCCCGGGCCGCCGCGCACGGTCACCACGGTGCCCCACCATCCCGCCAGCCGCAGGGAACCATCTCCGCGCACGGTGATCGCGCGAAGGTTCTGGCCCGTGCCGGTCGGAATGATGCTCCACGCCGTGCCGTCGAAGCGCCACATCGCACCGGTGTTGCCGACCGCGTACACGTCGCTGGCGGACCGGCCGCGCAGCGCGAACAGGTTGGTCCCGTTCGGCGTCGCCATCTTCTGCCAGGTGATGCCGTCGAACCGGACAGCGGCACCGGCGGCGCCGACGGCGATGATGTTGCCGGCGCTGCTGCCCCAGATGTCGAAGAACGGCAGATCGGTCGGCACGCTCATGCGCGTCCACGCGACGCCATCGTAGCGGAGGATCGTGCCGTTGTTGCCGGCGACGTACATGGCGGTGCTGCTGGTGCCCCAGATGCCCCAGAGGTCGTCGGTGACCGGGGTGGGCATGGACGTGAAGCGCGTGCCGTCCCATCGGAGGATCACACCGCGATCACCCGCGATGTAGACCTCGTTCGCCGTCAGCCCCCACACTTCGAGCAGCGTCGTCGTCGTGCCAGCCTGCACGCGCGTGAACGACGTGCCGTCACCTCGCAGAACCACGCCCGACGATCCGACGATCCAGATGTCCGTCGGCGAAGCACCCCAGATGCCCACGAACGACTCCGCGGTGAACCCGGCATCGACCCGGGTCCACACGCCGTCCGAGCGCGACTTGAGAATGGTGCCGTTCTGCCCGACCGCATAGGTGGTACCCTGGCCGTCGTCCCAGGCCCCCAGGAATGACGCATCCTGCAGGCCGGCGCGCGCCACGCGCAACGCACCGATGCCTGGCGTGACTGCGGAAACGCTCAACTGGACGAGGGTCGAGACGTTGCCGGAGGAGACGATGATGCGCGCCGCGCCCGGCGAGATCGCGCGGGTGCGTCCGCTGCCATCGACCGTCGCCACCGGAGGCGCGTCGCTGCGCCACATGATGGCGGGGTCGGTGATCAGCACGCCAGCGCTGTCGCGCGCTTCGACGGTCAGCTGCTGTTCCTGCCCGACCTGGAGGAACGCCGTCGCCGGCACCGCGCTGATGCTCGCGACGGCGCGACCTGCCGGCGGGCCGCCGGTTTCCACTGGCGTGTCCGAGTCGCAGCCGGCCATCACGACGGCAAGAGCGAACAGCAGGGTGGATGGAGCAGCAGGGAAGCGCAGGCGCACGAAGGAGCCGGATGGATGTGGAGTACGGATGACCGCACCTGAAAGTATGCCCCGGCCGCTGGTCACGGCGTAGCTTTCGCAAGTTGCCGGCCCTCACTCCCTCCGTGCCATGATGCCCTCGACTCTTCGATGCTGCACCGCGCTGGTGCTCGCGTCCGCGCTCCTCGCCACCGCAGGCGCTTCGCAGGCCGCCGCGCAGGCTGCACCACCCGACGTCGACATTTTCCTGGTTCCGCTCACGCGCGCTGCGGATGGCATGCGCGTCGGCGCGCCGCTCAACATCACGCGCCGAGCCGGGTACGACAACCAGCCGTCGTTCATGCCGGATTCGCGCACCGTGCTGTACACGTCGAATCGCGGCGACGGGCAGACCGACATCTACCGGCACGACCTCTCGACGGGCGTGTCGGCGCCGATGTTCAGGACGATGCCGGAGAGCGAGTACTCCGCGTTCGCCGGTCGCGCTGCCACGACGGTGATCCGGGTCGAAGCCGACAGCACCCAGCGGCTCTGGCAATTCCCATCGGACGGCGGCGCGCCACGCGTCCTGTTCCCCGCGATCAAGCCCGTGGGCTACTTCGCGCAGGCCGACGACAGCACGTGGGCGCTGTTCGTGCTTGGCTCTCCTGCCACGCTGCAACTTGCGGTGCAGGGGCGCGACTCTGGTGAGGTCATCGCGCGCAACATCGGACGCTCGCTGCACCGCATTCCCGGCAGCAACCGCGTGAGCTACGTGCAGAAGGGCACCGGCGGCTGGCACGTGATGATGCTCGACCCGCGCACGCGGCGGGTGGACACGCTCGTCAGGACACTCGACGGCAGCGAGGACATCGCGTGGGCGGACAGCGTCACGCTGGTCTCCGGGAAAGGCTCTGCGCTGTTCGCGTGGCGGCGTGGCGATGCCGCATGGAAGCAGATCGGTGACTTCGCCTTCGCCGGCATCACGAGTGTCACCCGTCTCGCCGTGAGTCCCAACGGGCAGTGGCTCGCCGTCGTCGGGGCGCAGCGTGCTCGCACGGCACTAGCGCTGGGCGCAGCCGCCTCTTTCCCGGACAAGGTGGATCCGGCCATGGTGCAGCGCGGCATGAACATCCTCGCCGCCGACTCGATGGAAGGGCGGGCGACCGGCTCGGTGGGACAGGAGCGCGCCGCGAAATGGCTCGAGGCACAGTACAAGGCGATCGGTCTCACGCCCGCCGGTGATTCGGGCACGTTCCGGCAGCACATCCCGCTCAAGGCGCAATCGGTGATGCCGGGGGCGTCCGGCGCGGCGCGACGTCCGCGTCCCACGCCCGTCGCCTCGTGGTCCGAGTGGCGGACGCTGCCGGTCGAGCAGCGCATGCGCACCTCAAACGTCGCCGGCATGATCCGAGGCAGTGATCCCGCGCTCCGCAACGAGGTCGTGCTCGTGACCGCGCACTACGATCACATCGGCATCGGTGCGCCCGTCAACGGCGACTCGATCAACAACGGCGCGGACGACGACGCGTCGGGCAACATCGCGCTGGTCGAGATCGCGCGCGCACTCATGAAGGGTCCGCGCCCGAAGCGCACGATCCTGTTCATGTCGATCACCGGCGAGGAAGTCGGCGGCTTCGGTACCCGGTGGTACATGCAGCACCCGCTGCTGCCGCTCGAGAACACGGTCGTCGATCTCAACATCGAGATGATCGCGCATCCGGATACGCTCACGGGCGGTTTCGGCAAGGCGTGGGTGACGGGCTATGAGCGCAGCACGCTCGGCGACCTGCTCGCGGACAACGGCATCGGCGTCGTGCCGGATCCGCGTCCGGCGCAGAATTTCTTCACGCGCAGCGACAACGCCGCGTTCGCGCGCATCGGGATTCCCGCGCACTCGATCTCGAGCTACAACCTCGTCACGCCGTACCACAATCCCAAGGACGAGGCGTCGATCATCAACGCACCGCACATGGCTCGCGTGATCGAGGCGACGGCGCGCGCCGTGCGGCTGCTCGGCGACGGCCCGAAGCCTGCCTGGCACCCCGGCGGCAAGCCGGAGGCACGACCCGCGCGGTGATTGGCGCACCGGCATACCACACGCGTCTTCACGACGTCATGCTGACGTCGCGCTGCACCTGATCGTCCTCACGGTGACCCTACCCGACTGGAGTATCCCATGACGTCCTTCCGCATGTCCGTCGCCTGTCGCACCCGCATCGTTGCCGGCACCGTCGCAATGGCGCTGCTCGGGAGCTGCGGCGGCGGCGACAAGGGGACAGGCCCTGGAACGGGCCCGGGTCCGTCAGCGGAAGTCGTGGCGACGGTGGACGTGTCGGCACCGGTCACGACGCTCGCGCCCGCACAGACGGTGCAGCTCGTGGCCGTCGCACGAAACGGCAGTGGCGCAACGATCGGCTCCGTCACCCCGGCCTGGACGTCGACGGCACAGACGGTCGCGACGGTCAGCGCATCCGGCCTCGTGACCGCGGTGACGGCCGGCAGCGCAACCATCAGGGCTACCGCCGACGGCAAGTTCGGAACGGTGCTGGTGACGGTGACGAGCAGTGCAGGGACGCTGGCATCGGTCGTCGTCACGTCGCAGGACAACACCATCGAGCTTGGCGGCGGCACGCAGGCCATGGTGGCCGGTCGCGACGCGGGTGGTGGCACGGTCGCCCTGGGGAATCGCGCCGTGTCATGGACGTCGAGCAATCCGTCCATCGCCACGATCAGCAGCCAGGGATTCGCGACGGGCGTCGGGATCGGCAACGTGAACCTGCAGGTGACCGTGCAGGACGGGGCGACGACGCGCACGGGCACCGTACCTCTCACTGTGACGGCGGTCGCGGGCGCGCCCACGAATGCGACGGTCGAGATGCTGCCGGACCGCTTCCTGCCTTACGAGATCGTGCTCAAGCAGAACGGCAGCGTGAACTTCATCTTCCCGGCGCTCGCGCACAACGTGATCTGGGAACGGGTGCGCGCGGGCGCGCCGACCGACATCGCAGCCACGAGCAGCGTGACGGTATCCCGAACATTCCCCACGGTCGGCGTCTTCGACTACGTCTGCACGCTGCACACGGGCATGATCGGCAAGATCATCGTCACGCCGTAGCGGCACGATGGAACAGAACGGGGCGTCGCGCGATGTGCGCGACGCCCCGTTCTGCGTTACCACTGGTCAGGCTTTCGTGACGCCGCGGAAGCGCGGGGTGTAATCCGGGAAGACGACCGACAGGTTCGGGTTGCCAAGGCGGTTCTGCACGATCTCCGCAAGAATGTCACGATGATCGAGCGTGACGCGCAGGTCCTGCCCGGACTCGAGGTTTTCGCGCGCGAGACCTGGCCATCCGTTGGTGAGCACCTTGCCACCCGCGATCTTCTTGCCCATCGCGAATGCCACGTTGCCGCGCCCGTGATCGGTGCCGCGATTGCCGTTCTCTCTCGCGTTGCGCCCGAACTCGGAGATCACGACGAGCGTGACATTGTACGCAGTCGTGCCCTGGATGACGTCGGCGTGGAATGCAGCGAGGGCACGCGAGAGGTCGAGCATCTTGTTGTGCATGTACTGCCCGTCGACGCCGGCCATGGTGCCCTGCGTCGCGTGCGTGTCCCAGCCGCCGTTGAATGCATGGATCGCTTCGACACCCACATCGGCCTTGATGAGCGCACCAGCCGATCGCAGCGCGTTGCCGAAGCCGGATGTCGGGTACACGGCACCGTTGCTCGGTGCATAGCCGTTGAAGTTGATCGACTGCAGCAGCGAGATCGTGTTCGTCGTGTCGAGTGCGTTTGCACTGACCGGGTCGACGGCCGAGCCGTAGTTGCCGGCGAGCCACTGCGCACGTGCCGTGGCTGTCGTTGCCGACCCGCCGATTGTGAACGCATTCGGTGCCGGGATCGGCAACGCCTTCGGCCCACCACTGAGCGTTTGCGGCAATCCTGTCGTGAGGCCAAGCGCCCGGAGGGGCGCGTTCGATCGCATCGGCGTCGAGGTCGCGAGGTGGCGGCCGAGCCAGCCCGATGCGAGACGCACGTCGCGCGGTTTCCCGACTTCGATGTAGCGCTGCGCGTCGAAGTGCGAGCGCGAGTTGTCGACGGAGCCTGTCGCGTGAGCCACGAGCAGCTCACCCGCTTGGTACGCCGGCATCAGCGGCGCCATGCCGGGTGAGAAGCCGAAGAAGCTGTCGAGCGCCGTCGCCTTCGCACCCGTGCCCGCTGCATCGGGCCGCGGAATGGAGATCGTCGGGCGGCCGGTGTAGTAGTCCGGATCGCCGAACGGCACCACCATCGACATGCCGTCGGTGCCGCCGCTCAGGAACACCGACACGAGGATGTCACGCGTCGAGTTCGAGGTCTGCGCCAGCACCACGCTCGGCAACCACGTCGGCAGGATCGCCGAGATGCC
>JAZKCW010000100.1:0-34065 GCA_040387895.1 Gemmatimonadota bacterium | reverse complement strand
CGCCGAAGATGATCGTCCACGCGAAGTAGCAGATCATGGTGACCGTCGGCTCCATGCCACCCGTCGGCGAGGGCGTCGAGATCTTCATCAGCAGCGCGTACAGCCCGATCAGCGGCAGGATCGCGAGGGTGAACACGAAGCTGAGGAGTCGGGCGTGCTTGGGAGCGAGCATCGGATCGACGGTGGACCGGAGGTGAATCAGGAGGAATCGGGTTCGGACGGAAGAAGTTAAGGACCTCCCGCGACTCCGTGCAATCCAGCGCAGGGCATTGGCAGGTATTCAGCCCTCGTACAGCTCGACGCCGGCTTCCGTGACCCGGTGCGAGACCAGCGGTAACGGACGTTCGGCGTCGTCCCCGATGCGGATGGCCTCGTGCAGGACCCCGAGTCCATCCCGCAGGCCGACACTGTCACGCGCGAAGACGGTGCCCAGCGGTTCACCCCTCCGCACCACGTCGCCGGGCCGCGCCGTGATCACGAATCCGACGCCCGGGTCGACAGTGTCTTCCACCCGCGACCGGCCACCACCAAGCAGCGTGATGCCGCGACCGATCGTGCGCGGCTCCACGGCCGACACGACGCCATCCCGCGGCGCCAGGAACAGCTCGAGCTCGGGCGCTTCCGGGAGCAAGGACGGATCATCGACCACCGCCGGGTTTCCGCCCTGCGCCTCGATGATTTCCTGGAACTTCGATGCCGCGCGTCCGCTCGAAATCGCGACCTCCATGCGCCGCCGAGCGTCGTCACGGTCGGTCGCCACACCGCCCAGCAGCAGCATCTCCGCGCCCAGCGCATACGTGACGCTCATCAGGTCCGGCGGCCCTTCGCCGCGCAGCGCCATGATGCACTCTTCCACCTCGAGCGCGTTTCCACAGGCGCGTCCCAACGGCCGATCCATCGCGGTGATGAGCGCCACCACCGGACACCCATGATCGACACCGAGATCGATCATGGTCTTCGCGAGTTCCAGTCCGCGCTCGAGTTCCGGCAGGAACGCGCCCGAGCCGGTTTTGACATCCAGGACGAGGCCCGTCAGGCCTTCCGCGAGCTTCTTCGACATGATGCTGGCGCTGATCAGCGGAATGCTCTCCACCGTGGCGGTCGCGTCCCGCAGTGCGTACAAGCGCCGATCAGCGGGAGCGATCTCTCCTGTCTGTCCGATGAGTGCACACCCCACCCGTTCGATCTGCCGCGTCGCCTCGGCAAGCGAGAGTCCCGTGCGGAATCCAGGGATCGATTCGAGCTTGTCGAGGGTACCGCCCGTGTGTCCAAGGCCTCGGCCCGACATCATGGGCACCGCGACACCAAGGCATGCCACGAGTGGAGCAAGGACGAGCGACACCTTGTCGCCCACACCGCCCGTGCTGTGCTTGTCGACGCGGGCCACCGGCAGGTGTGACAGATCGAGCGTCGCGCCGCTGTGCAGCATGGCACTCGTCAGCGCGCCGGTTTCCTCACGATCGAGCCCGTTGAGGAAGACCGCCATCGCAAGCGCGGCCATCTGGTAATCCGGAACGTCTCCGTTGCCGTAGCGTTCCATCAGTGTACGCCACTCGGCGGACGTGATGCGTCCTCGGTCGCGTTTCCGCTCGATCAGCAGGCGTGCCAGCATAGTGTCGCCAACATACCACGTGACGGGGTTTCGTGCAGCACTTCTCCATGCGCCGCAACGGAATGCTGATTGCTTCCGCACTTCGCTGCACCATCATGCTCGGCATGGTGTCGACGATGTCGCTCGGTGCGGCGACTCTCGGCGCGCAGCCGGCGACGAAGCCACCGGTACCACCGGTGGGCGCCGCGGCGCCCGCGAGTGCCGGTGCCACCGTGAGCCAGTACATCGCGCGCGGCGACCGGGAGAACGCTGCGCGCCGTCCCGCCTCCGCGCTGGCGCACTACAAGTCGGCACTCGCGCTGGATGCCAGGAGCTACGATGCGTTGTGGCGCGCGTCACGCGAGGCCGTCGATCTCGCCGAATTCGAGAAGGATGCCGGGCGTCGGACGCGCCTGAATACCGAGGCGACGGACTACGCGAATCGCGCGGTGGCGGTCAATCCGGGCGACGCCGAGGGACACTTCGCGCTGTCCCGCGCACTTGGGCGCACGGCCCTTGCCGCTGGCGTGCGTGATCGAGTGAAGTATGCAAAGGACATTCGCACCCACGCGCTGCGTGCGCTCGAACTGCAGGCACGGCATCCCGGTGCCCTGCACGTCATGGGCGTATGGAATGCGGAGGTGATGCGACTGAACGGCATCGCGCGCACCGTCGCCCGCACGTTCCTGGGCGGCGACGTGTTCGGCAGTGCGAGTTGGGCCGAGGCTACCCGATACATGGAGTTGTCGGTAGCTGCGGAGCCTGACCGGCTCGTGCACCAGCTCGACCTCGCGCGTGTCTATCGCGACACCAGGCGCACGGCGGACGCACGCACTGCGTTCCAGGCAGCCCTGCGTGCGCCACTGTTCGACGCGAACGACGAGATCTATCGGCGCGCGGCCGAGCAGGAGCTGCGCGCGCTCAAGTAGCGCGCATGCTCCTGCTGTGCGACTTGCGAACTAGCGCCAGCCGAGGCGGCGGCGACCCGTTTCGACCAGTTCCACGGCGCCCTGCGCGTACTTGCTGCCGCGCTTCATGCCGCCCTTGAGCTTGCGTGCGGCCTGCTTGCGCAAGCGGCGCGTGCGGTCATCGGCATCCTCCCAGAGATCCCCGGCAAGCTCGCCGCTCTGCACATAGAGGCGGCGCGCACCGCGCTTGATCTTGCGGCGCGTCTGTTCACCGCTGGCGGGAGCGAGCAGCAGCGCGGCGCTGGCACCGACCATCGCCCCGACCAGCAGCCCAAGGCCGAAGGCTTTGCGGTCGGCGCCTTCGCGGTGCTGCGTATCGGATGAATCGAACATGCCGCCTCCTGCGCCTCTCAGCGCTAATTTTCCGTCCATGAATGCTGCAAAGAATGCGACCGAGCGTCGCGCTGCGGAACTTCGTGATGCATTGGCCCGAGCCCAGTATGAGTACTACGTGCTGGACCAGCCAGTGTTTTCCGATCAGGAGTATGACCGCCTGTTTCGGGAGTTGCAGGCCATTGAATCGGCTCATCCGGAATTGCAGACAGCGGACTCACCTACACAGCGTGTCGGTGCTCCGGTGCAATCTGCGTTCCAGCCCCATCGGCACCTGGTCCGGATGCTCTCGCTCGACAATGCGTTCGACGACGAGGAGCTCCGCGATTTCGAGAATTCCCTTGTCCGCATCGTGGGCGACGCGGTGCGGACGGGCGGCTACACGGCTGAGCTCAAGATCGACGGTGCGGCCGTTGCGCTGACATACCGTGACGGCGTCCTGGTGACCGGCGCCACGCGCGGCGACGGGACGACGGGCGAGAACGTGACGGTCAACATCCGGACGATCTCCGGCATTCCCCTGCGCCTTCACGGCGATGGGCATCCGCCACACGTGGAGATCCGGGGCGAGGTCTACCTGCCCTTCTCCGGCTTCGAGGCCATGAACGAGGCACGTGTGGCGGCGGGCGAGCCGGTGTTCGTCAACCCGCGGAACGCGGCCGCGGGATCGCTCCGCCAGCTCGACCCATCGATCACCGCTTCACGGCCATTGCGCTTCTTCGGCTATGCCGCGGTGTTGCCGAATGGTCGTACGCCGGCGGCCTCCCAGTGGGAGCTGCTGGAAACGCTCACCCGATGGGGCATTCCCGTCGCTCCGCACCGGAAGTTGTGCGGCACGATCGACGAAGTGATGACGTGGGCGCATGCGCTCGAGCACGAAGGCCGCGCGACGCTCGGCTTCGCGATCGACGGTGGCGTGGTGAAGGTGAACAGCGTGTCGCTGCAGGACGAGCTCGGGGTGCGCAACGATCGCACCCCACGCTGGGCCATCGCGCGCAAGTTCGCGCCGGACATGGCAGTCACACGACTGACGCGCATCGATGTCAACGTCGGGCGCACGGGCGTGCTCACGCCGTACGCGGTGCTCGAGCCGGTCGACGTCGGCGGTGCGACCGTGACGTTCGCGTCGCTGCACAACGCCGACCAGATCGCGAAGAAGGACCTGCGTGACGGCGACATGGTGCAGGTGGTGCGCGCCGGCGATGTCATCCCCTACGTGCTCGGCCCCCTGCCGGACGAGCGTACGGGAAAAGAGAAGCCGTGGAAGATTCCGGCGCGCTGCCCGCGCTGCGACACGACCACGACGCGCTACGGCGATGACGTGGCGACGTATTGCCCGAACGTGGCGTGCCCCGGCCGGCAGCTCGAAGGGCTCGTGCATTTCGCATCACGCGATGCGCTCGACATCGGCGGCCTGTCGTATGCGCGCGTGCAGCAGCTGGTCGCCGCAGGATGGATCGAGGATTTCGCGAGCCTGTTCGACATCACGGCCGACCAGCTCGTCACGCTCGATCGGTTCGCGAAGAAGAGCGCGGAAGCGCTCGTGATGTCGATCGCGGCGGCGAAGGCGCAACCGCTGTCGCGGCTGCTGTTCGGCCTGGGCATTCGACATGTCGGCGCACAGGCTGCGGCGTTGCTGGCGCGACACTTCGGATCGATGGACGCCATCATGGCCGCGTCGCCAGAGGCGCTGGGAGCCGTACGCGGCATCGGCGGGATCATCGCGTCGTCGGTGGCCGATTACTTCGCCGATCCGACGGCACGCCGGCTGATCGAGCGGTTGCGCGAGCGCGGGCTGACCTTCACCGAGCCGAACGCCGTCACCGCGGGTGGCCCGCTCGAAGGGACGACGATCGTGCTGACGGGCTCGCTCCCCACGCTGTCTCGCGGCGAGGCGACGGCGCTGATCGAGGCGGCCGGCGGGCGCGTGGCGAGCGGCGTCTCGAAGAAGACCACCTTCGTGGTCGCGGGCGAGGAGGCCGGCAGCAAGCTCGAAAAGGCGACCGAGCTCGGCGTCGCGGTGATCGACGAGGCCGAGTTGCTCCGGCGAATCGGATCCCCATGAGCCTGCATCACGATCGGGCTCCGTGTCGAGACCGGCACCGTTCGTCACGGCCCGCCTGCGCGCCGTGTTCCCCGCGGCGCCTTGACGTGACGCCACAGATCGGCGAGCGTCGTAGGCACACATGACCCCTATGCTGCCACATCTCGCCACGCGCACCGTCGCGATGCCGGTGGAGTTCTTCGCCGCGCTGCAGACTGCCGCTCATGACACGCGGAACCCCCTCGCGATCGACAGCGTGCGCGATGCCGGGTACCGCGCCGGACAGGCGCTGTTCGAGGCTTTTGCCGACTGGACGCTCGACCGCGGCGAGCCGGACCCCGACGCGCTCCCGCATCATCGGTTCGTGGCGCTCGCCAGTGTGTTCTTCGCCGAGCTGGGCTGGGGTGAACTGACGTTCACACCGGTCAGCGATTCGGTGATGGCACTCGACTCCGATGCGTGGAGCGAGGCGGATGGGTCCGGCAGTGGCTGTCTGGTGTCGACGGGCCTCTTCGCGGGGTTCTTCGGCCGACTGGCGGATGCACCGATCGCCGTGCTCGAGGTCGAATGCCGGGACGGTGGTTGCGACCGGTGCCGTTTCCTGCTGGGCTCGATCGACGTGATGGGTTACGTCCACGAGGCGATGGAGCGCGGCATCCCGTACGAGCGCGCGGCAGCGAGCGCGTAGGTAGCGCTGAAGTCGCCGGACCCCAGACGCCGGACGACAGTTTTGGACTAGGCTTCTGGTAGCAGGCCCGCGTACTTGGGGTTGGGGCGCAGCTCGTCGTCGATGAGGATCTCGCGGTCCCATGGCAGCACGATGGCGCTGTCCGTCGCCAGCCCGTGATAGTCCGGCTCGAACGACCCCGTCCGGAAGCTCACCGCGGTGCGGATGTCCTTGGCGCCGGCGTTCACGAGCGCACCCACCGCGAGGCGCATCGTGTCGCCCGAATCGCACGTCTCGTCGACCACGAGCGCGCGCTTGCCTCGCACCTCGACGGGCGCGGCACCGAACACTGCGGGGGTCTCGCGAATGCGCTCCGCGCTGTATCGCCGCGAGACGAGAATGGAATGGAACGGCAGGTCGAGGATCGCGGCGATGGCCGCACCCGGCACGACGCCCGCAGTGGCGATGCCGACGACGATGTCCGGGCGGTAGGAACGCGCCACCTTGAGCGCGAGCGCGCGCGACAGCTCACCGAACAGTGGCCAGTCGACGAGGAGCACTCCCTTGGACGGATCGGGCGCGTACGGAGGTCTTGTCGGCATTCGCAGGGGTTGACGTGCCTGCATTGTAGCCCGGCGCGCGCCTTGTTGCCATCGTAACCGCCCGATAGCTTAGGCCGTCGGCGTATGCGGATTTATGCTGATTTCATCGCATCGAGGCGCGCCCGGTCGGGCTGCGAACCCGTCCCGTCATTTCCCCTTCAGAACGACCGCGAGCGCATGACTTGGTGGCGCCGCCTTGTCGGCGGTACGTCCGGGCAGAGCAAACGCCCCACGGATTTTCTCGCTGAAGCGCTCGAGCTCGAGGCGCGCGGCGACTATTCGAATGCGCTGACCTCGTACCGCCTCGCATTGCGTGAGCGGCCGGACGACCTGCGTGTGCTGCAGAACATCGCGATCGCGTTCTCGAAGACGAACCAGCCCGAAGAAGCGATCCGTACCTACCGGCGCGCGTTGCAACTCGACCCGGACCTGGCCGGCGCGCACTACGGGTTGGCGTTCCTGCTGCTCAAGCGCAACGACACGGCTCACGCCGGCATGCACCTCGAAGCGTTCATGCGCAACAGCCACGACACCGACGGACGGTCTGCGCGCTTTCGCGCGCATGCGCAGAAGACGCTCGACGAACTGCGCGGCATGCCGCCCGGTGAGTCCCCCGCCGATACCGAAGGCGAGATGCCGCACGACTCCGAGGTCTGAGGTGGGTCGTGTGCTCTCCATCGTCAGTCAGAAGGGTGGCGTCGGCAAGACCACCACGGCGGTCAACCTCGCGGCGGCGTTCGCCCGGCGCGGCCTCAAGACGCTGCTGATCGACACGGACCCGCAGGGTGCCGTGCGCTACGGCGTCGGTCTCCGGCGCGGGCACTCCACCGTCGGCTTCGACGATTACCTGCGCGGCGAACGCTCGCTGCGCGAGGTCATCCTCCCGACGGCGCTGCCGTGGATGCGCGTGATCCTCGCCGGCAGCGTCAGCGAGCAGGCGGATCATTCCGGCTTCCAGCGGCGTATCGGGGAGAGCAACGTGCTGGCCGAGCTGCTCCAGCTCGCGCGCGAGCGCTGTCACGTGGTCGTGGTGGATACACCACCCGGCCTGGGCACGATCACGCGACGGGTGCTCGCCGCCAGTCAGCACGTGGTCGTTCCGCTGCAGTGCGAGCCACTGGCGCTGCAGACGACGCCGCAGATTCTCCGTGCCATCCAGGACATGGTGTCGGAGAACGAGGAGCTCACACTCGAGGGGATCCTGCTGACCATGTACGATGCGGGCAATCCGGCCACCGAGCGCGTCGTGCGCTACGTGCGTGAACACCTGCCGCAGCATCTCGTGTTCGACACGCCGATTCCGCGTTCACCCGCAACGGCGGATGCGTTCGCGGCCGGCCAGCCCGTCGTGCTGCGCGTGCCCGCCGACCCGGCGAGCCAGGCTTACATCAATCTCGCGACGCGGCTGGCCGAGCGCTTCGCATGACTGGCGTGTGAGCACGTGAACGCCGATCATCGGGTACCGGAAGGCGTGCGGGAAGAGGTGCGCGAACGCGTGCGTCAACGCGTGCGTGTGCGAGTGCAGCGCCGCGCGACGGCCTTCGCGGCGCTGGTCGCGTGTGCGACGGCGTTCGTCTCCTGCGCCGACGTCGGCACCGGTCCGACCGACATCGCGTCGATCGAGTTCGCGCCGCTCGACCTGCCCGCGCTCGTGGTGGGTGACACGCTCCGCGACGCGAACGGTGCGGTCGCCCGCCTGGGTGCCATCGTCCGCAACGCGAAAGGCGACGTGCTCACCGACGTGCCGGTGCGCTTCATCTACGCCGATTATCGCCGGGACTCCGCGCTGGCCATCGACGCGGAGACAGGCCTCGTCCGCGCCCTGCGCGCGGCCCAGCCGTCGAACGGCGAAGGCCGCGTGATTGCGCAGGTCCCCGGAGAGCTGCAGATCGTGCGCGCTCTCGTGGTGACGACCCGGCCGGACTCCATCGTGCGCGCGAGCACCAGCATGCCGCTGCTGAACGTCAGTGGTGCCGACACCGCGACGAACCGGTCGGATCCGCTCCAGGTACGCGTGCGACACGTGGAGCCCGGCGTCCCGCCTGCCCTGGCGACGGTGACCGAAGTGAACGCCTGGGTGGTGCGGTTCGAGCTCGTGGAGCCGGTGAACGCGACGAACGACACCACGGCGCTGGCCTGGCTGGTCAACGACAACAGTCGCCCGTCGGTGCTCGACACGACGGATGCCAGCGGAACGGCTGGACGGCGCGTGCGAGTCCGCCCACAGCTGCTGACGACGGTCGACAGCACGGTCGTGGTCGTGCGCGCCACGACGACGTTTCGCGGAGCCCCGGTCCCCGGCTCCCCGGTCGACCTGCGCCTCAGCGTTCGCCGCGCACGCTGAACGGCCCCAGCCTGGCGCCCGAACAGCAGGCGCCGAACTGCATGTGGTACTCCTGTGGTACTCCCGCCGACGCGATCGGTGGGCCAACTTCCATTTTCCTTCCGCCGTTCCTCCCTCTCCTCGCTGGAGACCGCGATGACTTCCGTCGCGCGCTCGGGTAATCCCGCCCTCGAACTGACGCAGTCCTCCATTCCGTCGGTATCGCGCTACGCGACCGGCGGCCCGAGGCCAGCGCCCAGCACGATCAACCGGCTGTTCTTCAACGCCGTCGAACGCTTCGATCGCCCGAACGCCCTGCTTTTCAAGTCGCGCGGGGTGTGGGAGCCCATCTCCGATCGCGCCCTGCTCGAGCGAGTGCGGCGTACCGCCCTCGGACTCGCCAAGCTCGGCGTCGTGGCCTCGGATCGTGTCGCGATTCTCTCGGAGAATCGGCCCGAATGGGCGATCGCCGACTACGCCTGCGTGCTGAGCGGCATCACCGACGTGCCGATCTATCCGACACTGCCCGCGGAACAGATGCCCTACATCCTGAACGACTCGGGAGCGAAGGTCCTGTTCGTGTCCACGAGCGAGCAGGCGCGAAAGGTGGCATCGGTGCGTGCGACGATGCCGGCGATCACGCACGTCATCGGGTTCGCCGCGACCCGCGAGGACGGCTGCGATCTCACGCTGGCCGAGATCGAGGCCATGGGCGCCGCCGTCGATTCGCCAGCCGAAGCGGAGCGCTTCAAGCGCGACGCGCTCGCCGTGCAACCCGATGCGTTGCTCACTCTGATCTACACCTCGGGCACGACCGGCAATCCGAAGGGCGTGATGCTCACGCACGACAACGTCGCGTCGAACTGCGCCGCCTCGGACGCGATGATTCCGCTGTCCGGCAACGACACCGCGCTCAGCTTCCTGCCGCTCAGCCACATCTTCGAGCGCATGGGCGCGTACTACCTGTTCGGCAAGGGTGTCACGATCGCCTATGCCGAATCGATCGACACGGTGCCGGTGAACATGACGGAGGTGCACCCGAGCGTGATGCTCTCGGTGCCACGGCTCTACGAGAAGATCTTTGCGCGCGTGCTGGAGAACGCGGTCGCCGCAGGTGGGCTCAAGAAGCGCATCTTCTTCTGGGCACGGGCGGTGGGCGAGCGCTGGGCCGACGAGAAACTGGCGGGCCGTGAGCCCGGCGGATTGCTCGCGTGGCAGTACGGGGTCGCGCAGAAGCTCGTGTTCTCCAAGCTCAAGGAGCGCACGGGCGGGAACATGCGCGTCTTCGTGAGTGGAGGCGCCCCGCTGTCGGTCGAGATCGCGAAATTCTTCTACGCCGCCGGCCTGACGATTCTCGAGGGGTACGGGCTGACGGAAACGTCACCCGTGATCACGGCGAGCTCGTTCGAGCATTACCGCCTCGGCACCGTGGGCATGCCCATTCGGGGCGTCGAAGTCATGATCGCCCCCGACGGCGAGATTCTCACGCGCGGCCCCCACGTCATGCAGGGCTACTACAACAATCCCGCAGCGACGGCCGAGGCGATCGACGACGGTGGCTGGTTCCGCACGGGCGATATCGGCGAGCTGGTCGACGGATACCTGCGCATCACGGACCGCAAGAAGGACATCATCGTGACGGCGGGCGGCAAGAACATCGCGCCGCAACCGATCGAGACGCTGATCAAGAACAACAAGTACGTCTCGCAGGCCGTGATGATCGGCGACAAGCGCAAGTATCCGGTCGTGCTGATCGTGCCGGACTGGGACCAGCTCGAGAAATGGGCCGCGTCGCAGAGCATCGTGTGGACGAGCCGGGCCGAGCTCGTGGCGATGCCCACGATCAACGCGAAGATGGAAAAGGAAGTGATGTCGCAGCTCACGGGCCTCGCGCATTTCGAGACGCCCAAAAAGGTCGCGCTGCTCGAGCACGACTTCACGATCGACCGCGGTGAGCTCACGCCGAAGCTGAGCGTGAAACGGCGCGTGGTCGACAAGAATTACAAGAGCCTGATCGATGGGCTGTACGCGGGCGCCGACTAGCCTCAGCCAGCGCCCACTAGCGTCGGCGTCGCAGCTGCACCAGCGGAGCGTCGGTGGGTGCGATAGAGTCGGCGCGGCGCTCCGCCACCCAGTGCACCGCGTCTCGCGCGAGTTCGGCCGTCTCCATCGGTACGTCGACGGTCACCGGTGCGACCAGACGCCCGCCGGGCCGGAGTGCAGCCACCGCGGACGACATGACACGCGGGTCGGGGTGCTCGACCAGCACTCCATCGAGTCCGGCACGGGGCAACGGCAGCAAGCCGTCGCAGTACAGCACGGCGAGTGGTGCGAACCCCGCCTCGAGCACGGATACCATGCCGGATAGCGTCGGTGGATCGACCACCAGGCAGCGCATCGGCACCAGCGCCTGCAGCGCGCGCGCGGTCGCGGGCGGCACACCCACCAGCGCCACGGTTCCTGCCGCATCACTGACGTTCAGCAGCGCCGCCAGGCGCAAGGCACCGTCGCCGCTCTCCAGGCTCGTCACCGCGTCGACGACAGCCGTCGCCATTTCGGACGGCGCGGCGAAATAGGTCACGCCATCGCGAATCGCATATTCAGCGCCGCAGATCGGGCAGCCCAGCGTGCCATCGAGCACGACGCGCGCTTCGGTGCGATCCGCCGCGAGGACGAGCCACGATTCCGTGTGCCGGTTCGGGCAGCGCAGGAGTTCCGCGAGTTCGACGTGCATGCCCGCAAGATACGCGGGGGCGTGTCGATGCGCGGGCGAACGTCAGGAGGCTGACAGCCGCAGCTCGTCGATGTTCACCGTCACCGGTCGCGTCGCGGCCCAGAGCACGGCCTCGGCGACATCGGCGGGCCGCAGCATCTCGGCGCGCTTCGGAAACCCCGGTGCGTTGTCCGGGTCGACCGGGTCCCAGATGGGAGTGTCGGTAGCCGCAGGCGAGATCAGCGTTGCACGCACACCGGTTCCGCGGAGCTCGGTGCGCAGCACCTCGTGCATGCCGCGTTGCCCGTACTTGCTCGCCGAGTACGCGCCGTTGCCGGGAAATGCGTTGCGATCCGCGACCGAACCGAGCGTGATCACGTGACCGCTGCCGCGCGCGCGCATGGCCGGCAGGAATGCGCGCAGCAACCGGAAGGGCGCGATGAGATTCGCCTGCACGGCGCGCTCGAACTCGGCGACGTCCATGGTGTCGAGCGCACCGAGCGGGAACAGTCCGGCGTTGTTGACCAGGATGTCGGGCGCGCCATCGCCCTGGGCGGCGATCGCTGTGACGACGGCCGCCACTGCCGACGCGCTGGTCACGTCGCAGATGTGCGCCACGGCGTGTGGGCCGATGGCGTTCACTGCGGCATGGAGGTCCGGCCCTGTACGCGCCAGCAGGTGCACGCGTGCACCGGCGGCCGCGAGTGCCGAGGACACTGCGAACCCGATGCCGCGCGAGGCACCCGTGACGAGTGCCGTGCGCCCTGACAGCGGTTCCGCGGCGCCGGTGGTCACGCTAGTACGTCGACGCCGGCGAGTGAGCCAGGCGCAGGAATTCGCTGCGCGTCTTGGCATCGTCGCGGAACTCACCGCGCAGCGACGACGTGATGGTGCGCGCGCCCTGCTTCTCCACACCGCGCATCATCATGCACAAATGCACGGCATCGATCACGACACCCACGCCGCGCGGCTGCAGCACTTCCTCGATGGCATTGGCGATCTGTTCACCGAGACGCTCCTGCACCTGCAGGCGGCGCGCGAACACGTCGACGACACGGGGCAACTTGGAGAGCCCTACGATGCGGCCGTTCGGGATGTAGGCGATGTGCACGCGCCCGAAGAACGGCAGCATGTGGTGTTCACACATCGAGTACATCTCGATGTCGCGCACCATCACCATGTTCTCGTGCGCCTCCTCGAACAATGCGTCGCCGATGACTTCCTGTGCGGTCTGGTCGTAGCCGCGCGTGAGCCAGGAGAGCGACTTGGCGACGCGGCTTGGCGTCTTGAGCAACCCTTCGCGGTCGGGATCCTCGCCGACCAGTTCGAGCTGACGGCGGATGATCTCCTCGAACTCCGCCATGTGCTCGCCGGTCACGACGAGATCGTCGGGATCGACGGTTGCGAATGCGCCCATGCGGGGCCCTGGCTGAATCATCCCTCGGCTACTCCCCTTCGTATTCGACATAATTGTTCTCGGTTTCCCAAAGTCGCAGTCGCACCAGACGTCCTGGCGCGACGACGGGCGCCAGCACGCGCCACATGGCTACCACAACATTTTCAGTGGTAGGGATTGTTCCGTGCATGTACGGCACGTCGATGTTGAAGTTGCGGTGATCGGTCTGGTCGATCACTTCCCGCTCGACGACGTCACGGAGCATCCCCAGGTCGATCACGTACCCGGTCCGCTCCTCGACCGGACCCTTGACGGACACTTCGAGCGTGTAGTTGTGGCCATGCCAGTTCGGGTTGTTGCACTTGCCGAACAGGCGGGTGTTCTCGTCGTCCGAGAGCGCGGGATTGTGAACGCGATGCGCAGCGTTGAAGCGCAGCAATCGCGTGACGGTGACCAATGCCATGGATTTCCTGATGAAGACGCCTGGAAGCGGGCCGATCGAAGGGGCCCGCGCCATGGTCAACGGTACCCCGCTCGGACCCGTTCCCTTCCCTTCAAGACTGTGGCGCATGCCGGAGCGGGGCAAGTCGGCCTGCGTGGCTTCACGCGAGAGCAGGCAAGCAGCCCGGGAACGATCCCGATGGCCCACCAACGACGAAGGCCCTGCCGGAGCAGGGCCTTCGTGCCAGGAAACGGGAGCGAAGAGGGGATCTTGAAGCCCAAAGAATACTGATAAGCCTCTCACCACGCTTTCGCCTTCCCCGCACTGGGGCATGACGTTCACACAGTTTGTCGAAGCTTTTCTAAGGACTTATCGGCTCAAGAAGTAAATCTCTCCGTCCCGAACAACGTGCTATTTTGCAATACTATCACCAGCGCCATCGGGCGCGCAATCGGACTACCGGCATGGATGTTTATGTGATCGCGGCGATCGTGATGCTCGTCGCATGGGCAGGCATCACCATTACGACCGACGCGCCCGGATGGATACATCTTCTGCTCACGGGCGGCGTGTTCGTGCTGATCTGGCGTATCGTCGTTCGTGATACACCGGGTGGGCCAAAGAGTTCTGGCGGACGCGCACCGAAGTGACCACGCACCGCGCACCTTGCGTGCGCGGTCGCATGCGCGGTCAGATCTCCCAGTTCGACAGCACCATGCCGTCGGCGGGCGGCGTTTCGGTCCACCCGTGTGCACTCATCCGCAGGTCGGTCCACCGCACGCGCGCGCCGAGTGCGACGAGTGTGCGATACGCTTCGGGATAATCGCCCTGCAACCGAATGGCGACGCGCCGTGTGCCGGTACGACGTGCGGTATCCGCCAGCACGCCCAGCATCACCGGCAGGTCTGCCGCGCGTGACAGCACGAGCTTGAGCACGCGCAATTCGTCGCGCGTGCGCCCCTCGACGAGCGGCACGGTGTGACAGAGTGCGAATCCCGTCGGTGAGGCCGCGGGTCCGATCATCAGCGTGTCGCCGAGCGCGAGACGGTCCGTGAGTTCGAGCTCACGTGTGAAATCGTAGCCCGGCATGACGCGCGCGGTGAGCTCGCGGCACGCCTTGATCGCCGCCTCCTTCTCCAGCGAGTGCAGGCGCGACAGCTGCGTGGCACCGTGATCGCTGAACGCCGCATCGAGCGTGAGCGTGATGGTGAGGTGTCCGGGGACGAAGCCCAGGTTCGAGTAGAACCCGATGTTGTCCATCGTGCGCGGCATCGTCTCGAGCCCGATCACCCGCACGTGGCGCTGCCGCAGCCAGCTCATGCCCTGCTGCACGATGGTCTTGCCGAGGCCACTGCCCTGATGATCGGGCCGCACGCAGAGCGGCCCCATCCAGCCTTCCGTGCCGGAATGATGGACGATGTTGAACGCCACGATGCGGCCACGGTCGTCGCGCCAGCAGAGCGCCCCGTCGCCGGCATCCTCGATCGCATAGCGCCAGATGGCGGGATTGAGGGCCGGCACGCGCACGCCGGTGAGACCATCGCGGCGATACCGCTCCGTGAACGCCTCGGTGAAGACTTCGTTCAACGCGTCGATGTCCTGCACCGTGGCGACCTGCGGCCCGTCGGTCGACCGTGGATTCCGCCACACGCGCGGTGTCGCGGTCATAGCGCCAGCTCCGGCGTGAGATCCTCGAAGTCGCCCGCCACCGGCTCCGACAGTCCGTCGAACTCCTCCCCGATCGAATCGGCTCCGCGCACCACGTGGCTCGCCCCGCGCGCCTCGTCGAAGCGCACCAGCAGCACGCGATCCAGCCCTTCCCGAACCTGTTCGATGTGCGTGATCACGATGACCTGTTCGAAGCGATCGTTCAGACGACGGAGCAACTCCACCACGTTACCACGCCGGGTGTCATCCAGCGACCCGAAGATCTCGTCGAGAATGAGCAGCGAGAAGGACAGTCCGGCCCGCTCGGCGATCATCTGCGAGATCGCGAGACGCAGCACGAGATTGCACAGGTCCTCCTCGCCGCCGGAGATCACGGGCTTTGGAACCCCGTCCTCCATGACGAGCAGGTTGTAGTCCTCATCGAACTCCAGCGAGTTGTACCGGCCGTCGGTGAGTGTCTCGAGAAAACCGCTCGCGATCTCCGCGAGTTCCGGGCGAAGCTGGAAATTGAGGTCAGTGCGCAAGTCGGAAAACGCGCGATCGAGCTCGTCGTGCATGCGCTTGTCGAGCTCGAGCTCGTCAAGACGTGTCTGCAGCCGCGCCAGTTCACGCCGGCTCCGCTCGGCGACCTCGAGCTCACCATGCGCGCGCGCCGCATCCGCCGAGGCGCTGAGCGCCTCGAGCTCGGCGCGACGGGCGTCGACGGCGGCGCGGTCGTGCGCGTCGCGCACCGCCTGGAACTCGGCGTCGTCCTGACCGCCGTCGGAGCGCTGGCCCTCGAATCCCAGCAGCCGTTCGCGTGCCGCGTCGTGCAGGAGCCGCTGCCGGTCACGCTCGGCGCGCGTGGCCGGCTCGCGCTCCACCAGGCCGCCCAGGCGTGCAGCGCGGGTGCTCGTCTCCGCCAGGGACGCCACCTCATCGCGCAGCGCCCCGTGGCGGCCGGCATCGTAACCCATGGGCAGCGCGGCCAACGCCGTCCGCGCCTCCTCGAGGCGCTTCGAAGCACTGGCCCGCTGCTCCACGATCGTCGCGCGCTCCGCCAGCGCTGCCTGAATGCGCGCGAGTCGCCGCTCCGCGGCCACCACCTCCGCCGATGCCGTGCGCCGCTGCTCCTCGAGTGCCTCGAGTGCCTGCGGCGGCTTGGCCAGCTGCTCGACACGCTGCCTGTAGTAGTTGCCATCGGTGCGCACGGTTTCCGTCTGCTCGGTGAGCAGCTCCAGCACGCCCTTGTACGACGCGCCAAGGGGACGGCCGCACGTCGGGCACGGGCTTTCCTCGCCGAGTCCCTCGAGCGTCTGCCGCTGCTGTTCGAGATCGGTGTACTGCGCACGCAGCGCCTCGAGGCGCGTTTCCGCTTCCTGGCGGTCGCGTGTCCAGGCCGTGCGCTGCGTGTCGAGCCCCGCCTCGATGGTCGCGATCGCGGCACGTGCCGCGCTCACAACACCCTGCGTCTCGACTTCCAGCGCCGGGGCGCTCTCCAGGCGTGATGCACGATCCGCGAGCTTCGCTTCCTCCTCGGCGATCCCGTTCACGCGCTCCAGCAGCCCCTGTCGACGTGCCTCCGCCGCCGCGAGGCGGTCGAGTGTCGCGAGCTCCGTGCGGAGCGTCGGCAGCGGCTGCAGCAACAGTTGCAACGGGGACAGCTCCCGCTGCGCGGCCTCGATGGCATCGAGCTCGCGCGAGAGCCGTTCGACCTCACGCGCGGTCGTGAGCGCCTCGTGTTCCGCCACACGCAGGTCGGACAACAGCTTCTGCATGCGCTCACGCTCGGCCTGCGCGTCGAGCCAGCGTGGCACGATCTCCGCGAGCCGCGCGGCCGCCGCGACGCGCGTGGCTTCCGTTTCCGCCGCACGCGTGCGCGCGACCGCGATTCTGGCTTCTGCTTCCGAGACCATGCGCCACACGGCATCCGTGTCCGGCATGCCCTGCTTGAGCCCATTAATCTCGGCGAGCAGGGCACGGCGGCGCTCGCGCACGAGCTCCTGCGCACCACTGATGCGATCGTACCCGAGCACGCGCGAGAGGAACCGCGCACGCTCTGCGGGCCCGAGCGCCGACATCACGTCGAGCTCCCTCTGCCCGGTGAAGTAGGTGTGGAAGAACTCCGCGCGCGTCATCCCGAGCCGCCGCTGCAGCAGCTCCGACACACCAGTGATCGTGTTTGCGATCGGCGTGTCGCCACCGTCGAGGAAACACTCCGCGCTCGTGAGTCCGCGCACGACACGGTACTTGTGACCGGCAAGCGAGAACTCGAGCTCCACACGCACCGAGGCGCGCGCACCGGCGCGCGTGAAGCGAATGGAGTCGCGCGTACCGCGCGCGGCCGCGTTGCCGTACAGGGCCCAGGCAATGGCTTCCAGCAGCGTCGACTTGCCGGATCCATTGGGGCCGATGATGCCCGTCAGGCCCTCGTCGAAAGCGACACGGGTGTCGGCATGCTGCCGAAAGTTCTGGAGACGCAGGGAGTGCAGGCGCATCGTCAGCCCTCCACCATCGGCATCGCGGCGGATACCGCTTCCTCGGCCTGCTTGAGGTAGCGCAGACCGAGCGCGACGAGCTGCTCGCGATCGATGCCGGGCTGCAGCGGCCGTTCCTTCAGGCGGTCGGCCACCATGTCGGCCAGCGTCGCACGCTTGCCCGGTGAGCCCTCCCCTTTCTTGCGCGCGAGGATTTCGGGACGACGCGTGTCGAGATGGAAATGCATGGCGCGGCGGCGGTACTCCCGCAGTGCCGCATGATCGAGCTCGCGCACGACGTGACGCGCGATGTTGCGCACCAGCAGTCGCACGACGCGTTCGTCGATGCCTCCGGGCGCACTGTCGACACGCGCCTGCACGGCCGAGTTCACTTCGACGGAGCCCATGCCGGATGCATCGATCGGCTCGAGATCGAGCAACGGGCGCGACGGCGTCACGGGGTGGAAGCGGTGCTCACCCGTGACGAGATCGTGCTCGATGAAACCCTTGCCGCGCACGCCCTGTGCGCGCTCTTCGGCGAGCTCTCCCCACGGGTTGCTGCTCGTGTAGTCGATCGAGCCGCTGTAGTACGCGCGCGGCGCGACCTCGCGGTACACGTGGTAGTGTCCGAGCGCGACGTAGCCCCAGCGATCGGCGTGCAGGTCGGCGGCGGGAATCTCGACGGCGGCACGATCGGCACCCGCCGCCATCTCCGGCAGCATGCCCGCAATCTCGCCGTGGAGCAGGAGCACCGAGTGCTGCACGCCTTCCGGTGGCACCATGGGCGGGCGATCGATGCCGGGCACGTCCGGAACGGCCAGGACCGCCAGCGATCGCGAGGGGAAGCTGAACAGTTCCGCCTTCGCATCCGCGACATGCACGCCGATCTCGCGGAAGAGGCGCAGGATGCAACCCGTATCCGACGTGCGTGGCGCATCGTGGTTGCCGGCCACCATGATGATCGGCGTGTCGGGCAGACGCTCGCGCAGGAGCGAGAACGCGCGAAACGCGTGCAGGATGGCGGGGTTGGACGGGCGCACGGTGTGAAATACGTCACCACCGATGACGATGACGTCCGGTGCCAATTCGATGATCTGATGGATCGCGCGCATCGCGGTGGAGGCGACGTCCGCCTCACGCTGATTGATTCCCGTCGGCGTGAGGCGCTGGTACTGGCGAAATCCGAGATGCAGATCGGCGAGATGAACGAGGCGCATGGGGGGAAGTTAGCCAGACGTCGGACGTCGGGCGTCCCGCGTCTGCTACCGCACCCGCACCCGCTGTTCGATGCGCATCTCGAGGAGCATCGGCGTTGCGGGCCCGGCCGGACCGGACGCCACTTCCGACTGTGCATCGATCACGGTCCGCGCATCCACGATCCATGCACGCTGCCGGTCGACCACGAACACACCGCTCATGGTGCCGGCCGTGATGACGCGCGTACCCGCGGGCATCTCGCGTACCGCCCCGTCGCGCTCCAAGGTGCCGGTCATCGAGATCCACGCGTCGCGACCACTGCGGGACAGTGAGTCGAGGCGGAACGCCGCGCGCACCACACCGTCTGCCCGGAAGCCATTCACCGCCACTGAAGGCAGCGCAATGTCGCGCACCCACCGCTCGCCGACGCTCACGGCGTGGTCGGGCAGCATGCCGGCCATCGAGACGAGCGTGGCGCCGAGTTCCATGGCATCGGCTGACGCGTCGTTCACGCGCATGGTGCCGTCCGGCGCCACGCGCACCCGCACCTGACGCCCCTCGGCCGGCAGCGGCACGCGTTCCGGCTTGCCCTTGTCGAGTGCGGTACCGGCCCAGAACGCCATCGAGTCGGTCGTCGCCAGGAGCATGGTGGCCGACAGGTCGCTGGCCTCGACGTGCGAGTGCGCGAAGAGCTGGAGCCGGGTGACCCGCGTGTTGGCGCGAGCCCGGCGCGGCCCGTAGTCCGGACCTCGCGGAGCGCTCGAGCCCTGGCGGCCGGAGATGAGCGGCGGACCCTGACGGGCCGGTGACTCGGACTTCCGCCCGCTGATCTCGACCGTCTGGTCCATCTGCACGTGGAGCGTGTCGCCGACGCGTGGCCGCACCATCAGCCACACCGACGCACCCGGCATCGACGCCTTGGCCGACACTGGCCGTGCCGTCTGCGCCTGAAGCTCCTGCCGGTCCGACCCTGCGGCCACCGCGCCCACCAGCAGCGCGGCGACGACGCGCCAACCAGCCTGCACACGCTCTCTCACCAGGTTCTATCCACCGTATTCGTCAGGGGCGAAGGCCCGCAAGGTTCGGGGACGCGGAGCGACTGCCTCTGCATCCACCGCATTCGGGCGCGACCGCCGCTGCAGTTCGCGGGAAAATGTCGCTCGTACATCGTCGGGGCGCCGCCGGAGCACTGCGTTCCGGGCGGCAATGACCTCGTGCTCCTCGAACAGACCGATCGCCTGCTGCACCCAGCCGAGTGCGATACCATCGTCGAGGCGCCGAAGATCCCGCGTGACCGCATGGGCCAGCGACGGTTCGGCGGCCTGCGGGAACCGTTCGACGCCTTCGCGGCCCGACATCACGGCCGGACGTGGAAAGCGCACGAACACCGGCTGGGCGAAATGCGGATGGCGCACCATGAGCTGCCCCTTGTCGAGCGTGGCCAGGCGTGCCTTCACTGCGGGACTCAGCGTCTGGTACCCCGGTGTGGCCAGTTCGTCGCCATCCATCCGGCCGTACATCGACGTCCCGGCATTGCCGACCACCCGGCGGTGCACCTGCGACCGGAACTGCTGCGCGCCGAAGAGCACGAGCCCGAGGTAGCGCCCGCGCTCCGAGATATCCAGCAGCATCTTTCGCACGTACGTGTCGGGCGCATCGCTCGACGCGTACTTGTTCAGCTCATCCACGAACACGATCACGTGGTCGACGCCGAGATCGCGTCGCTCGAGATGCTCGCGCAGCTTGGACACGACGCGCGCGAACACGAGGTCCTGCGCATCCTCTTCGGCATTCGCGACGTCGATCACGTACACCGTGCGGTCTTCGAAGCTCCCGAAGGGCAGGTCGGACGCGGCACCATCATCCGTGACGAGTCCCGCGCATCGCGTCGAGAGATTCGACAACCGGTTGCGCACCTTGCGGATGGTAGCCGCATGATGAGTTCGCCATGTGTCGCCGTTGGAGTCTTCGAGCTTGCGCAGGACCTCGCGGAACCAGGCGTCGAGATCCGCGAACGACTGCACGCGATGCTTGCGCGAGAAACCGGGATCCTCGAAGTCCTTGCCGACCACGCGTTCGCGAATGAAATCGATGAGCGCATCCGCCTTCGCATCGACGTCGTCCTTGTTCAGTAGCACTTCGGCGAACTGCAGCACCTCGGTGATGCCCCACGTGAGCGGCTGCACGGAGTCCGCGAGATCCGGGTGCGTGCGCAGCGTGTTGAGCGCGAGGCCGCGCGACGTGTACGGGGCGAAGTACTTGACGTTGCGGAATGGCACCGCGGGCACGTCCAGCGCCTCGTAGAGCGCGCGATCGGTGTCCTCGAGCCGACCGGGCTGGTCGAGGAAGCAGAGGTCCGGCCCCTTCACGTTGAAGCACACCGCCGCGATCGTGCCACGATGCGCCGGGAAGTGCGTGAACGTGGACTGCAGCAGCCACTCGATCGCGCTCGTCTTGGTCGCGAGCCCGGACACGCCGGAGATGTTCAGGTGCGCGGCCTCGGGCCCGACGAGGAAGTCGGCGTCGAGATAGATCGGCGACTGCATGCCACCGGCGCGATACACGCCGATCGGAATTGCCGTCGGCTGCGTGCCGCCGATGTACGTGTCCATGCGCAACGCGACGGCGACATCCGCATCGTCCGCCAGGAACACCTCGCCGAGTGGCACCGGCTGCAGCGGCTCCTCGGGGATGTGTCGCAGCACGTGCGCCGTGTAGAGGCGGATCTCCGTGCGATCCGTCGCCGCGAAGCGTCCACCATCCGGGCGGCCGTCGTGACCGAGCACGTCGTGCAGTGGCGACTGCAGGTCGGAGTAGCTGAAGCCCTCGGCCACCACACCGTACACATGCGGGATGACGGCGCCGACCGGCACCGGGCCATCGACACGCACGATCGTGCCGATGCCGATCGGTGCATCGACTGCCGTCCAGAAATGAAATTCGTGCGGCGTGTTCGGCTTGCGCTCGGTGGCGACCACACGCCCGACGACCAGTGGCGCAGCAGCACCTTGGCCGCTGTCTGGTGCCGTGGAATCAACCTGCTCGGTCACGATCGGTCCGACTGGAGGATGAGCGACTGCCTGCAACGGATGACGTCACTGTCCGACGATCGCCTTGAGGTAGTTCTCGCACGCGTGCACGCCATAGGTCAGCGTGTCCCAGCGTGGATCGGGGCGTGACAGCGGCGCGCGTTCCGCGAGGATCCACGACGACAGCCGGTCCGCGTGCGCACCGAGTCGCGCGACGGACTCGGCATCCGGGGTGTCGTCGGCCCCGGTGAGCAGCGCGGCGGAGGGTGCGACTTCGACACGCACGAGGCCATGCAACGGATCACCGTCGGCACCGTCGCGCAAGCGGAGATACCAGCTCGCGACGGCGCGGCGCGGCCGATGCCCGGCGAGAAACACCGCCGAGCGTTCGCCGGCACGCAGCGCGAGTGTCGCGGCCATCGTGCTCTCGTCGCCATAGAGTGTCGTATGCGACTTCACGACCCCGAACGCGCACGAGGACTCGTCGATCGCGAGGTTGCCGGAAATGCCGCCGTCGATCCACAGCCAGTCGTGCTCCGACCGGCACCATTCTGCCGCCAGACGCCGCTCGACCCCTTCGCGTTCGAGCGCGATCAGTTCGAGCGCGCGGGCGCGCGTCGCCATCGGATGCGGCGGCAGCGCGTTCGGGCCGGCGCTATCGTCTCCGGCGCAGATATCGACGACGTCGAGCCCAGTCGCCGCGAGATCTGCCCAGAGACTCTCGCCAAGTTGCGGGCGCGCCGCGTAAAGCGCCGTACGGATGCGAGGCTCGCGCCAGGTGGCGAGCTGTCGGTTGTCGCGCTCGCGGATCACGGCCGCCACGGTGCCGTGCACCAGCGGCGAACCGCGCAGATGTCCGACGACGCGGCTCCGCTGTATGCCATCGAGAAAGGCGCGAATGCCGGCCGCCGTCGCGCTCGCCACGGGGTACACGCGTTCGTGCTCCAACTGTCGGCACGCCGAGATGTTGGGTGCCTGATCGCTCCGCTGGAACCGTTCCAGCGCCATCGCGGTACCCGCGGCATCGATGGCGCCGTGGCCGACGAGCGGCCGGAGCGCTCGCAGCACTGCCCGGAACGCCGAGGCCTGTCGCCCCGCGCCATGGGCGCCGATCACGTCTGCCGTCGGCAGCGGCATGGCCGCGGTCGTGCCCACGCTGGTGGCCAGCGTGCTGGCCAGCGCCGTGGCGGAACCGAGGAGGACCGCGTCTACTGCTGCGGAGGGGAGTGGCTGGTCTGGCACCCAGCGGAGGCTAGCATCCCCGGGCTCTCATGACAACGACTCCGGCTGGTAGACTTCTCTCCACGCACCGAATACCTGCACCCACGACCGTGACCCTCTTCCCGGCTTTTCCCCTGAAACGTCGTCCATTGTCCGCACCGGCCCAGCGTCGCTCCCTCCGTGTCATTGCCACGCTCGCGGCAGGCCTGCTCAGCATGACCGGCTGCGACAAGGTGAAACGCGCCATCCGCGGAGATCTCGGCAACACCGATCCGCAGTGGCAGGGCGACAGCACGGTGCTCGCCTCCAAGCCTCCCCTGCTCTTTCGCGTATCGCGGCAGGACGGGGAGACGCGGGTGTGGCCGTTGGCGACCGTTGGCAAGCAGGGTTTTCGCGGTCTTGGCTTCAGCAATCGCGGCTGGCGCGCGTTCGACCTCGCCTATCTCCGCCAAGGCAGCAGGTTGACGCCCTATCGGGAGGGCAAGCCGCTTTCGCCCGTCGCGACCACGCGAGGCATGTGGGACAACGCAACGAGCCCTCTCGATTCCATGCCCGGATGCAACGTGCCGGTACCGCGCGGGACGGCGCCGGTCGCCGATGGTGTCTGGCTGCTCACCGACGTGCCGCGCAGTGTGGTCAAGCCGGTCAACCCACTGAGCAGTGGCGAACTCGCAGCCGCGCTCGACGCGGTCCCGACGCTCATCGCGCCGACGTCGGGCATCGCCGGCTCGATGCTCTCGCGATACAAGCGCGAGGTGCATGTGGTGGCGACGGGCACTTCGGATTCTCCGTCGATCATCGTGATCTACAACGATCCCGAGGCGCTGCCGGACAGCGCCGAGATTTACGGAGCGCGGCCGCGCCACCTCGTGGTGGTGCTCGACAAGGGTGTGTACGGGTACCGCCCGACGTTCACCTATACCACCGTCGCGAGCATCAAGGCGACGCCGCGGTACCAGTTTCTCGACTTCTTCGACGTCGACGACGATGGCAAGGGAGAGCTGTTCTTCGGCGTCAGCGACAAGCGCGCACCGGCTCCGTACACCGTCGTGCTGCGCTTCGAGAACGAGGCCTGGCGCGAAAACCAGCGGCTCATGGACCGGGTCTGCCAGGGCTGACGTGGGGGTCGGGCTGCAGGCGCACCGTGGTCAGGAAGTTCACTCGACGCCGATGTCCCACGCCTGCTCGAGATCGTTGCGCGAGTAGGCACGAAACGCCGTGAGCGTCTGCGTGCGGACGATGCCCGGCACCGCCGCGAACTCCTCCGTCACGACAGCGGCGATGCGTTCGAGATCCGGCACGCGCAGGATGGCGACGAGGTCCCACGCCCCGGACACGGAATAGACTTCCGACACGCCTTCGATCTCCGCCAGCGCGCGCGCGCACGCCGGAATGGATTTCGGATCCGCCTGCACCAGCACGATCGTGGTGATCATCGCTACCTCCGTCAGCCGTTGGTGAGACAGCGGGCAATGCGCGTCACGCCGTCGACCGCAATCGACTGCGACGTCGCATAGCTCGCGCGGATCCAGCCTGGTGTGAGGAACGCGCTGCCCGGCACCACGGCAACCTGCTCCCGCTCGAGTACCCGTTCGGCGAAGGCGGCACCCGGGTCGGCCGCACCCTCGAAACCGTCGACATTGACGTAGAGATAGAACGCGCCTTCGGGTTCGACGTACCGCACCGTCGGAAATGCCTTCAGTGCGTCGAGCACCGCGTTGCGACGCTTCGTGAACTCCGCCACCATCATCGTGATCGCCGCCTCGGCCTCGTCGTGTCGCGCGACTGCCGCAAGCGCCGCATGCTGCGAGACCGCTGCCGCGTTGGACGTCGTGTGCGACTGGAACGCCGTCATCGCCTTCGACACCGCGACCGGCGCGATGGACCAGCCGATGCGCCATCCCGTCATCGCGTATGCCTTCGCGACGCCGTTGATGACCACGAGGTTGTCGCGCTGCCGCACAAGTTCGAGCGCCGAGTGGGCGGGACGGCCATAGGCGATGCGCACGTAGATCTCGTCGGCGATCACCCACCATCCGCGCGCCGATGCGAGTTCGAGGATCGCCGTGAGCTCCTCGCGCCCGTACACCGCGCCCGTCGGATTGCTGGGCGAACAGAGCATCAATCCTTTCGTGCGGGAGGTTGCTGCCGCGGCGAGCTGCTCCACCGTCACCTTGAGCGAATTGCTCTCGGCGCCGTACACGGGGACGGCCTTGGCGCGCGCCAGTTCGAGCATGTCGTAGTAGCTCGTCCACGCCGGGGTCGGCACGAGCACTTCGTCGCCCGGCCCGAACAGGCAGACGCAGGCATTGTAGAGCGACTGCTTCGACCCGCTCGAGACGACCACTTCCGCGGCGGTGACCGCAGCGCCGCCGAGCGCCAGTCGCGATGCTGCTGCGGCAATGGCTTCACGCAGCGGGAGGATGCCCTCGGTGGCCGTGTATCGCGTCGCCCCACGCTCCACCGCCTCGCTCGCGGCCTGCCGGATGAACTGTGGCGTGTCGAAATCCGGCTCACCGGCCCCGAGGTCGATGATGGCGTGGCCGGCCGCCTTGAGGGCGCGCGAACGCGCTGCGACCGCCAGGGTGGCCGACTCCTTCATCCGGGCAATGTTGTCCGACGGGCGAAACTCGAGCGACATGGCACGCCACGGGTGCGAGGTGGAGATCATCCCTCGCAATGGCTATGTTCCGAGGGTGGGACGCCGGCACGCCGGCGATGCCCACAAGATAGTACGGAAGAGCGCACTCGAACGCAGTGCGCCGCATGCTGGCAGGAGCGCCGAGAGGCCTCTGGTGCCGGATGCCAAACACTGGCCGTTGGGCGGCCAGGCTGACCGACAACTGAAGGAGCGGGACGTGGACGGGGAAGAACGGGAGAGCCCAACGGCGACGCGGAGCCAGCACGTAGTGCTGCAAGGTCCGGCGGACGCTCGCATGATGGCTGCGGCGATGCGCCCAGCCCTGGAACGGAGCCGGGGAGCAGGCGGTGAGGCCGCCCCCGCATGCCTCGTCGTCGTCCCCACCATCGAACAGGCCCTGACCGCCGCCGAGCGCGCGCGCGGACTGCTGGCCGACCCCGCATCTCGTGTGGTGCCGGTGACGTCGGCCGCCCGCGCCCGCCGGGTGCTGGCCGCCGGTCCGGTCTCGGTCGTCGTCGGCCTCGCGTCCGACCTGCTCGCGCTGCGCCGCGACTCCGCCCTTCGCCTCGACGGCTTGCAAACGGTCGTCGTGCTCGGACTCGACGAGATCTTCGCCGACGCGGGTGGTGAAACGCTGCAGACCCTTCTCGGCGACGCGCCGGGCGAGATCGCGCGAGTCGTCACCCTCGAAGACGAGACGCCCGAAGTCGAGGCATTCCTCGAGGCGCAGCTCCGCCGCGCGCGCCGCATCGGCCCGCCGCCTGCGAGCGACGCCCCGCTGCCGATGCTGCCGTCGTACACCATCACGTCGGCCGCCGGACGGCCCGAGACGCTGCGCCAGATTCTCGACGCGATCGATGCGCCGTCGCTGGTCGTCGTCGCGTCGAGCGACGCCTCGCTCGCGGACGCGACGACGGCACTCGAACGCCTCGGCATGACACCGGATGGCATGTCGGTGCAGGTCGTCCGCCAGCCGACGGCACAGCATGCCTCGCTCGTCGTGCTCTGGGATGCACCGGTCAGTTCCGAAGCGCTGATGGAAGCGCTCGCGAGCCGCCCCGTCGACGCGATCACGCTGCTGCTGCCGGACGAGCTGCCGGCATTCCGTCGCATGGCGAACGACCAGGCGGCCGCATGGACGGCGCCGTCACGCAAGGAAGAGGCGGAGAACCGTACGCGCACCCTGCAGACAGCACTCCGCTCGACGCTCGCCAAGAGCGGTGGCCCATCGGCCAGCGAGATGGCGCTGCTGGCGCCGCTGCTCGACACGCACGACGCGCTCGAAATCGCGGCGGCGGCGTTGCGCCTGTACGAGGGAGCGCGCCGCGACACGATGCTGCTGCGCGCGAAGGCCGCTGCCGCACCGACGCCACGTGCTCCGTCCACCACGGGCGCGCGTGGTTCGCTCACGGTCGTCAACGGTGGTGCCGCAGCCGGTCGCGCGAAGGTGTTTCTCGCCGTGGGCAAGCGTGATGGTGCACGCGTCGGCGACATCGTCGGTGCTGTCGCCAACGAAGCCGGCATCAGCGGTGAACAGATCGGCCAGGTCGAGCTGTTCGAGTCGCATGCCATCGTCGAACTGTCGAAGGAGGACGCCACGCGTGTGGTCGATGCGCTGGCCAACGTCTCGCTGCGCGGCCGCAAGCTGAATGCGCGCATCGACGATCGCGCGGGCGCCGAACGCGGTGGCTTTGCACCACGTGGTGGCGATCGCGGGGCAGATCGCGGACCGCGCGGTGCGCGTCCGATGCGTGGCGGTGACAGAGGTGATCGTCGTCCGCGTCCGGAAGGTGGCGACCGTGGAGAGCGCGGCGATCGCAGCGACCGTCCGGCGCGTCCCTTCGATCGTGCGCCGCGGGCGCCCGGTGAAGGCGCGTTCCGTGGGCCGTCAGGTCCGCCGCGGAGTGGTCCGCCGCGCGAAGGGGGGCGTGACAGTGCCGGGCGTGACAGCCGGCCGCGTGGACCGGGTGGGCCCGGCGGTGGCCGCCCGCCACGTGCGGATGACGAGAAGCGCGCATTCGGCGACCGTCCGGCGCAGGAGCGCACGGAAGGACGCAGCGAATGGTCGGAGCGTGCCACGCGCATGAACAACGCGCGCCGGACCACGCCCCGCACGCGCCCAGTCGAGCCGGGCGACGAGGGCTGAACATGAGTGGCGGCTTTCAGTCGTCCGGTGGATGGATCGAAGTCATCGCGGGCGTGATGTTCAGCGGCAAGTCGGAAGAGCTGATGCGTCGCGTCCGCCGGTCCACCATCGCACGCAAGCGCGTGCAACTGTTCAAGTCGCATCTCGACAACCGGTATGCCGGCGTGTTCGCGATCTCGAGCCATGACCAGCGGTCGCTCGAGGCCGTGCCCGTCGACTCGGCGGCACAGATTCGCCTGCGCCTCGATCCGATGGCGCAGGTGATCGCCATCGACGAGGCGCAGTTTCTCGACGCGGGGATCGTGTCGGTGGCCACGAGCCTCGCGGAACGTGGCCGGCGCGTGATCCTCGCGGGCACCGACACGGATTTCCGTGGCGAACCCTTCGGCTTCATGCCGCAGCTCATGGCGGTGGCCGAAGTGGTGGACAAGCTGCACGCGATCTGCGTGCTGTGCGGTGCACCCGCGAGCCGCAACCAGCGGCTCATCGACGGAAAGCCCGCCATGTACGACTCGCCGACGATCATGGTCGGCGCGGCGGATTCGTACGAGGCCCGGTGCCGCGCCTGTCATCTCGTGCCGCGGCGCGACGCCTTGCAGCAGGTACTGCTCTAGCGCTCCTGCAGGCCCCGGGTCACCTCACTTCGCGTCGCGCGCGCCGCGCTGCAGCTCCTCGGTCAGCGCTTCCGCGCGATCGGCTGCCCGCTCGATCGATGCGAGGTCCTCGCTCGCCTGTGATCCGGGTGGTACGACATCCTGCAGGAAGACGGCGGCGCCACGAATGACCGTGAGCACGTTGTTGAGATCGTGGCCCACGCGGCGCACGATGGACGAGAGTTCGCCCGACGCGCCTGACGACGGCGCTGAAAACGGCGTTGACGACGCACCCGACGCCGGTGCGGATGCTCCTGCAGCCGAGACGAGTGCGTGCACGATCACGTGCATGAACGCCGTGTCCTGCACGTCGAGCGACGCGCTGTGCAGCTCCACCTCATGTGACAGGCCACTCGCGGTCCGATGCGTGGTGCGCAACGGTGTGCTCCATCCCGCCGGCGTGCCAAGATCGGCGAGGTACATCGCCGTCATCGATTCCCGCGGCCATCCATAGAAGCGGGTCGCCGCGAGGTTGACGTCGGCGATGGCGCCCGTCGCCAGGTGCACGAGGAGCTGCGGCGCGCTGCTCGATTCGAATGCGCGGCGATGCTGCGGCTCGCGTTCCGCCAACTCGGCGACGCTCTGCGCGATCGAGGGTCCGGACGTCGTCACGGCGACGGAACGAGAGCGTTCATCGGCGAAAACAGGGGCGGCATGGTGGCAGTATCGGTTGGAGGCCGTCGATTCTCAAGCATGCCGTTTCAACCTGCTGTTCGGTGCACCCGGGGCCCACCGCCCGGCGTTCCGTGCCGTGACGTGCCGGCGAGTCGCCGCGTCTACTTCATGATGATACCGAGTCTCCCCTTCCCCAAACGGACCGTCGCATGGGCGTAATCGCGACGCTCCTCGCACACGAACCCCGCATTGCCCGTCTGCGTTCCGCAGCGCGCGACCGCTATCGTTTCGTGCCTTGCGAGGACTGGACTTCCCTGACCCGCGCCTGCGAGCGCGGCCCGGTCAACGTGGTGGTCTTCGACCTCTACGTCGACGGACGGGCCGACTTCGAGCGCGTGCGTCAACTTCGCGTCCGCGTTCCACGCGCGGCGCTGGTCGCGTACGTCGACCTGACCCGTGAGCGGGCCCGTGACATGTTCGATGCCGGCCGGTGTGGCATCGACGTACTGGTGGTGGCCGACGAGTCGGACACGCCGGCGCTGCTCGCGGCGCTGCTCGACCAGGCCGAGGCGCGCAGTGTCTCCAGTCTGCTCAAGCCGCACCTGGTGGGGCTGCGCAGTGTCGTGCGCGACGCCGTCATGCTGTCGGTGACGCGGGCACACGAGCGGCTCACCCCGGACAGCCTCGCGCGGCTCATCGCCGTATCGCGCCGCCTGCTCTCGAAGCGCCTGGAAGGCGCGCAGCTGCCGCCACCGCATCAGCTGCTCACCTGGGGACGGCTGATCGTGGCCGCCAGCATGCTCGAAGACGGGTCACGCAGCGCCGACGGTGTGGCGAGCGCGCTCGACTTCCCCTCCGGCAGCGCATTCCGCAACACCTGCCAGCGCTACCTCGGCTGCACACCACACCAGATCCGCCTCAAGGGTGGTGCTGGCTGGGTGATGACCGAGCTGCTGGTGAACCGCGAGAAGCGCCGCGTGCTCTCGGAGCACGAGGACGACATGCAGGACACGATGCAGGACACCATGCCGGACAGCATGCAGGACAGCGCCGCGGCCTGACGCCGAACCTGGTGCCCGTCGTACCGCTCGATTGGCCCGTCAACTGAATGCTTGCAATGTTTGCTGCTCATCGGCGGGGAGCCTAGCTTCCCGCCGATGCTGCATCTGGGACTCACGGGAAACATCGCCAGCGGCAAGAGCGCCGTCGCCGCCCTGCTGGCCGCGCACGGCGCGACGATCATCGACGCCGATGTGCTCGCGCGCGATGTGGTCGCGCCCGGCACAGCCGGGTTCGAGGCCGTCGTCGACAGATTCGGCCCGGGCGTCGTGGGCGCGGACGGTTCGCTCGACCGTGCGGGGCTGCGTCGGCTCGTGTTCTCCGATCCGGTGCGCCGAGACGCACTCAACGCGATCGTGCACCCTGCGGTCGGGCGGCTGCGTGAGAGTCGGCTCGCCGAGGCCCGTGCACGCGGGGATCGGGTGGTGGTCTCGGACATCCCGCTGCTGTTCGAGGTGGGGCTCGAGCACAGTGTGCAGGGCGTGATCGTGGTCGACGCACCGGAGAGCACACGCCTGGCCCGCCTCACCGGCGACCGCGGGCTCTCCCGCGAAGACGCGGAGGCAATGATGCGCGCACAGTGGCCCTCGGCCGAGAAGCGGCGCGGCGCGACGTGGGTCATCGACAACGACGGGTCACGTGCGCAGCTTGCAGAGCGCGTTGCGGAACTCTGGCGCGCGATCGAGGCGATGGCGGACACCCGGGCATGACCCTACCGCACTACATTTCGCCGTCTCACACCGCCCCATCTCATTTTTTGGAGTACACCGTGTCGAACATCCCCGGCGATCTGCGCTACACGAAGGAGCACGAGTACGTGACGGCAGCCGATGCAAATGGCGTCGTGACGATCGGCATCACCGATTTCGCCCAGGGCGAGCTCGGTGACATCGTGTACGTCGAACTCCCCAAGGTCGGCGCGAGCTACGGCGCACACGACGTGTTCGGCACCGTCGAAGCGGTGAAGGCTGTGTCGGAGCTGTACATGCCGGTGGCCGGTGAAATCGTCGAGATCAACAGCCGGCTGGATGGCGAGCCCGCGCTGATCAACAGCGACCCGTTCGGCGACGGCTGGATGATCCGCGTGAAGATGGAGCCCGGCGCCGACTCGGCGCTCATGTCGGCCGAAGACTACAAGGGCATCGTTGGAGGGTGAGGGACAGAAGTTGAGAAGGAGAGAAGTAGAGACGCAGAGAGGGCGACTGACCACACGGCCAGTCGCCCTCTTTGTTCCCTCTCCCTCTCTCCTTCTCTCCCTCTCTCCTTCAGCTGTTCCCCGCGTACTCCTCGATCGGCGGGCACGAACAAATCAGGTTGCGGTCGCCGAATGCGCTTTCGATGCGCGCGACCGCAGGCCAGAACTTCCGATCGCGCGAATGCCGCGACGGGTACGCCGCCTGCGCACGCGTGTAGGGGCGGTCCCAGCTGTCGCTCGTGACATGCTCCGCGGTGTGCGGCGCGCGCTTGAGCACGTTGCCGTCGCGCGGCGCCTCGCCGCGCTCGACGGCGGCGATCTCCTCGCGGATGCCGATCATCGCCTCGATGAAGCGATCCATCTCGCCCTTCGACTCGCTCTCCGTCGGCTCCACCATCATCGTGCCCGCCACCGGGAACGACATCGTGGGGGCGTGGAATCCGTAGTCCATGAGGCGCTTCGCCAGGTCCTCGACCTCGACGCCCGCCGCCGACTTGAAGCCACGGGTGTCGAGAATGCACTCGTGCGCGACGAGGCCGTTCTGCCCGCGATAGAGCACGGGGTAGTGCGCTTCGAGCTTCTTCGCGATGTAGTTCGCGTTGAGGATCGCCACCTTGGTCGCGAGCGCGAGCCCTTCGCCGCCCATGAGCCGGATGTACACGTACGAGATCGGGAGGATGCTCGCACTGCCCCACGGGGCCGCGGAGATCGGCCCGATGGGAGACGTGCCACCGGTCGCCACGACCGGATGCGTCGGCAGGAACGGCACCAGCTGCGGCGCGACGCCGATCGGGCCCATGCCCGGGCCACCGCCACCGTGCGGAATGCAGAAGGTCTTGTGCAGGTTGAGATGGCACACGTCCGCGCCGAGGTCACCCGGGCGCGACACGCCGACCATCGCGTTCATGTTGGCGCCGTCCATGTACACCTGGCCGCCATGCTCGTGCACGATCGCGGTGATCTCCTTGATGCGCGCCTCGAACACGCCATGCGTCGATGGATACGTCACCATCAGAGCACCGAGCTTCGCCGCATGCTGCTCGGCCTTCGCGCGCAGGTCGTCGACGTCGATGTTGCCCTCCGCATCCGTCTTGACGACGACGACGTGGAAGCCCGCCATCACCGCGCTCGCCGGATTGGTGCCGTGCGCCGACTGCGGGATGAGGCAGATGTCGCGCTCCGTATCACCACGCGACGCGTGGTAGGCGCGGATCACCAGCAGCCCGGCGTACTCGCCCTGTGAACCGGCATTCGGCTGCAGGGAAACACCCGCGAACCCGGTGACGTCGGCCAGGTCCGCCTCGAGCTGCGTGAACAGCTCCTGGTACCCCTGCGTCTGCGCCGCCGGCGCGAACGGATGCAGCGCGCCGAACTCCGGCCACGTGACGGGAATCATCTCCGCCGTCGCGTTGAGCTTCATCGTGCAGGAGCCGAGCGGGATCATGCCGTGCACGAGCGAGAAGTCGCGCGACTGCAGGGCATGCATGTAGCGCAGCATCTCCGTCTCGCTGCGGTAGCGCTCGAACGTCGGGTGCGTGAGGAACGGCGTGACGCGGCGGAAGCGCTCGTCGTAGCGCGCGTCCGTGTCGCTGCCCAGGTCGTCCGTGCTGAAGTCCGGCGCCGCCCCGTTGTTGAACACGGCGAGCAGGTCGGACACATCGGCGACCGTCGTGGTCTCATCGAGCGAGATCGTGATCATGCCTGGCTCGATCACGCGGAGGTTCATCCCGCGTTCGTCGGCCAGCGCGAGAATGTCGCCCTGCCCGTGAATGCCGACTTCGACGCACAGCGTGTCGAAGTAGTTCTCGTGCGTGATGTGGAAGCCGAGGCGCTCGAGTCCGGCCGCGAGCATGGCAGCGAGCGTGTGCACGCGACCCGCGATGCGCGTGAGGCCCTCGGGACCATGGTACACGGCGTACATGCCGGCCATCACGGCCAGCAGCACCTGCGCGGTGCACACGTTGCTCGTCGCCTTCTCGCGGCGGATGTGCTGTTCGCGCGTCTGCAGTGCCATGCGGAGTGCGGGCTTGCCGTCCGCGTCGCGCGACACGCCGATGATGCGGCCCGGCAGGAGACGCTTGTACTCGTCGCGCGTGGCGAAGAAGCCGGCGTGCGGGCCACCGAAGCCCATCGGGACACCGAAGCGCTGCGAGTTGCCGACGGCGATGTCCGCGCCCCACTCGCCGGGAGGCGTGAGCAGGCAGAGGGCGAGCAGGTCGGTCGCGACGGTGACGATTGCGCCGGCCGTGTGCGCGCGCTCGCAGAGGTCGCGGTAGTCGACGATGGCGCCATCGGTGCCGGGATACTGCAGCAGCACGCCGAACACGGTGTCGTCGACCGTGAACTCGCCCGGAGCGGCGACGACGGTGTGCGCGCCGCGCGCCGCGGCACGGGCCTGCACCACCGCGATCGTCTGCGGGTGGCAGTCCGACGCGATCAGGAACGTGTTGCGGGTGGTGCTGCCCTTGGATGCGTAGGACATGGCCATCGCTTCCGCCGCCGCCGTGCCTTCATCGAGCAGCGATGCGTTGGCGATCTCGAGCCCCGTGAGGTCGACGACCATCGTCTGGAAATTGAGCAGTGCCTCGAGACGGCCCTGCGCGATCTCGGCCTGGTACGGCGTGTACGCCGTGTACCAGGCGGGGTTTTCCATGATGTTGCGAAGGATGACCGGCGGCGTGTGCGTGCCGTAGTAGCCCATCCCGATGAACGAGCGGTAGATGCGGTTCTTGGCCGCGATCTGGCGCAGGGAGGCGAGGACGTCGGCCTCACTCCGCTCCGGACCGGTGCCCAGGGTCCCGCGGAAGCGGATCGCTTCCGGCACGACCGCGTCGATGAACTCGTCGAGCGAGCCGTATCCCAGGGTCGTGAGCATGTCCGCCTGTTCAGCGGCGCTCGGACCCAGATGACGCGGAATGAAAGAGTCGGCCGCCAGCGTGGCGGTCGAGACGGTGCGCGTGGCCATGGCCATCCTCGAAGACCGGGCGAGCCCGGTCGAAGCGTCTAGTAAGGGAGTCGCGGGTGCAGCTGCGAGCGCGTCCAGCGGGTGCGTCGGCGCAGCCTCATTAATTTAATCGCCGTGGAGACACGATCGGGGCTGCCCGCA
>JAZKCW010000099.1:0-66780 GCA_040387895.1 Gemmatimonadota bacterium | reverse complement strand
GCAGCGGAAACCACTTGAGGCGGCGCGGGTCGCGCAGCATGAAGAACTTGTGGACGACATGCGGCTGGCCCAGAGACCCCACACCGAACACGAAGAAGAACGACAGCGCGGCGAGTGGCGACAGCTTTCCCCACGGCGACAGGATCGCCGGGTCAGCGGTCATGATCGAGCGCGAGATCTCCAGCAGTCCCCCACCAGCCTGCAGCGCGTAGGCGAAGACGAGCGTGGACGCGAACGCCATGAGCAGGCCCTGAAAGACATCGTTGTAGATGCCGGCGAGGATGCCGCCACTGACCGAGTAGGCCAGCACGATCAGGGTGCCGATCCAGATGGAGACGCCGAGGCCAGGCGAGAAGATGGCGTCGATCACGAGCCCGAGCGCCAGCAGGTTGGTCGCCATGTAGCCGACGACGGCGAGCACGATGGCGAGCGCGGAGAGACCCTGGGCCGCACGTGAGTCGTAGCGCGCACCGATGGCGTCGGGAATCGTGATCATCTCCCGCACCTCGGCCAGCAGCCGCAGCCGCTTGGCCATCACCCACGCGCCCATCGAGTTGGTGAGTGCGGCCGGCAGGATGATGAACACCGCGCCCAACCCGATCGTGTAGACGAGTCCTGGCCCGCCGATGAAGGCGAATCCCGACAGCGTGGCCGCCATGGCGGCGATCGCCAGGGTCACCAGGCCGATTCCCTGCCCCGCGACGAAGAAATCTGCCGCCGACTTGGTCTTGCGCGATGCCCACACGCCGATGAGCGCAACCACGACGAAGTAGGCGATCGCCACGCCGCCAATGACGGGCTTCGCATTTGTCGGCAGCGCGGCACTCTGCAGGAGCGCGTGCGGCAGCACGGAACCGATCACGACGCAGCCCCCGGCCCGTGGGCATCCGGCAGGCGCGCCGCACGAACGCGCGCGATGTCCGCGTCATCGAGTGTCAGCGCGCTGAACGTCAGGGCATAGGCCAGCGGAAGAATGAACAGTGGCAGGATCCCGACGCCGTATACGATCACCGCAGCCCGGCGCGGCAGGCCAAGCCAGTACACGCCGTCGACGGTATCCGGTGGCAACGACAGCGCGAGCAGGAAGCCCCCCGCCACCATGAGGAGCACCAGCGTGAATGGCAGGGCGAGCGCCCCGACGCGACGCCCGGCACGTACGGCCCCGAACGTCATGAGTGCGACCATCGCCACAGGCAGCGCCACCGCCATGATGTACGGGCCACGGGATGCAACAGCTGCTGGCCCGAAGGCGGATGCATACGCGGCCGCGATGCCGCACACGCCGACGACGAACGCGTGGAAGGCGACACGGCGGACACCACCAGCGGGCATCTGGGTCATCATGACAGGTGCAACCGGTTGAAGACGGTCTCGAAGCGCGCGGCGGCCACCGATCGCACGACCTTGAGTGTGGGGGTGAGCAGTCCGGACTCCGTCGTGAACTCGACGTCGGTGGTCGAGAACGCCTTGATCTGGTCCGTGCGAGCCAGCGTGGAGTTCACGTGGTCGATCGCTGCCTGCAATGCAGTCTGCAGCTTGGGATTGTGGACGAGCACCGGCCATGTGTCGCTCAGGCCTTCGGTGCGCGCCCACGCCTCCACGACGGCACGGCGCAGCGACAGCAGCGCGACCAAAAACTTCGCCCCCTCACCGTGACACACCGCCTGCGCGATGAACGGCGTCGCGGCGAGCGCCGCCTCGATCGGCGCCGGGGCGATCTTGCGTCCGTTCGACAATGCGATCAGGTCCTTCACTCGTCCCGTGATGCGCAGTCGGCCTTGGGCGTCGATCAGGCCGCGGTCACCGGTGCGAAGCCAGGTCCCGTCCGGGGTGAACGCGGCCGCCGTGTCCGCGGGCTTCCCGGCGTACCCGGCAAACGTGAGCGCGCTGCGCCGCACCTGCACCTCGCCGTCGTCCGCGATGCGGAGCTCCGTTCCCGGCATCGCCGGTCCCACGGTGTCCGGGTGGCTCTCGCCCGGTCGGTTCATGGCGATGCAGAGATGCTCCGTCTGACCGTATGCACCGAGCACTTCCAGCCCGAGCGCAGCGAGATCGTGCGCGATCCCCGTCGGCAACGTCGCACCGCCGGATGTCGCCAGACGACAGCGTGTCCCGATGCGACTGGTCACCGCGAGACGCGGATCCGTGCCGGCGCTCCGGGCGAGCGCGGCGGCCTCGTGGATCCGCTCGAACACCCGCGGCAGCCCGCCGAACAGGGTGGGCTCGAACGACTGCGCGACGCGGAACACATCGGACGGATCCTCCACGAGCGCCGCACTCATGCCCACCCGCAAGCGGGTGCACTGTCCGAACACGCGCTCTGCCGCATGCGAGAACGGGAGGAACGAGATGCCGGAATCGCCCTCGTGCAATCCAAGTGCAAGCTTGATGGATTCAGCGGACGCTGCCAGGTAGCGATGTGAGAGGGCCGCGCCTTTGGGCTCCCCGGTGGAGCCGGACGTGTAGATCAACGCGGCGATCGCATCCATCGAAGTAGACGCGATGCGCGCGTCGATCTCGGACGAGATCGACGGGGAGCTCTCGATCATGCGCTTGCCCCCTCGGCACCACGCCTGCCACGCATCGGGATGCGCGGGATCATCGTGGCCGACCACCTGGAATCCGCCGCCCGTGGCCGTGCAGGCATCCTGCAGCAGCGCCTGACCCGCACTGCTGTCGGCGAGTGCGAGCACTGGTGTCGAATCGGCAGCGATCGCGCGAACCTGCGCCGGCGCGCTCGAGGGGTACACGCCGACGCCGACGGCGCCGATCATCTGCAGGGCGAGGTCGGCGACGGGCCACATGGGTCGGTTGCCACCGTGCACGAGAACCCGGTCTCCGCTCACCACCCCACGTGCGATGAGTCGCGCAGCCAGTGCGCGTGCGAGATCGTGCAATGCACCCCAGCTCAGCGTGTCCGCGGGCTCCGCAGCGCCGCGCGGGTACACCACGTACGCGACCGCATCCGGATACTCGCGCGCGCGCGTCACGAAGTGCTGCACGAGTGGCGTCAGCACGGTCGGCAGCACGATCGGCAGCACCGGTGTGGTCGCGCCCGTCGTCGCGTTCACGGCGTCGACTGCCAGCGCATGGCGAGCGATCCCATGGCGAGGCCGGCGCCGGAGCCCGTGAACACCACCAGGTCGCCGTCCTGCAATCTGCCGGCGCGGACGGCGTCGTCGAGCGCCATCGGCAGGCACGCTGACCCGGTATAACCCCACTTGTGCATGACGGTGTGCGCGCGAGACATGGGGACGTCGAGCGTCCCCATCACGTTCTCGATGGTCGACCGGTTCACCTGCGTCCAGAGCCAGAGGTCGACATCGGCGGGTGTCGCTCCGGCACGTCCCAGCACGGAGCGCACGATCCGCGGCCAGCCCTCCTCGTTCACGGACGCCGGATACTTCTGCACGAAGCGCAGGTGGTTGCGCACGCCGTCGTCCAGCACGGCGTGGGTGATCGGCTCCCGGGTGCCGCCGGCGAACACGCCCATGCCGTCGCAGTAGCGCCCATCGGCGAACAGTTCGGACGCCAGCACACCGGGCGCGTCGCTCGCTTCGACGACGGCAGCGCCGGCGCCATCCGCGAAGATGGTCACGGTCTTCTTGTCCGCCCGGTCGAGGTAGCGGGACATCGCGTACGCGCCGACGACGAGGATGCGACGATAGCGCGCATCGGCGGCGACATACTTCCACGCGACGTCGAGCGCCGACACGAAGCCTGCGCAGCCCGCATTCAGGTCGAACGCACCCGCATTCTTGAGCTCGAGGCGTCCGTGCACCACCGACGCGGTGGACGGCGAAATGAATTCCGGTGTGTCCGTTGCGACGATGAGCAGGTCGATGGAGTCGGCGCTCGCGCCTGCCGCTTCGAGGGCGCGTGTGGCCGCGGTACACGCCAAGTCGGCCGTGGACTCGTGGGGCCCGCACCAGTGTCGCTGCGAGATGCCCAGCGTTCCCGACACGAACGGCCCGATGTCCTCCCCGAGACTGTCGGACAGCTCCTGGTTCGTGACGACACGCTCGGGAACCGCGCTGCCCGTGCCGGTGATGATGGCGGTGCGTACGCCGCTGCGCATCGGCAGCTCGTCGAGCGGACGGCTCATGAGGTCATCTCCTGTGATGCGGAGCCCGACGTCCCGCGCGCCACGAGCCGAACCGGGAGCAGTCGCGTCGCACTCACGCGTTGTGGTGCATCCTCGATGAGCTGCAGCAGCAGGCGCGCGGCTCGTGCGCCAAGCTCGCGAGCGGGAATGGCAATCGTCGTGAGCTCCGGCGTGACGTAGCGTGCGAGCTCGATGTCCTCGCAGCCCACGATCGACACGTCACGCGGCAGTGCGAGGCCGGCACGCAGGCATGTCTTGAGCGCGCCGATCGCCATCAGGTCGTTCGCGCAGAAGATGCCCGTCGGTCGTGCGCCTCCCGTGAGCAGGCGACGCATCGCGTCCCGACCGCCCTCCATGGTCGGCCAGTCGCGCTGCAGTCGTCGGGACTCGAGCGCAATGCCGGCAGCGCGCAGCCGTGCGGTGAACCCGCGCTCGCGCATGCGGAATGCGTGCATGTCGCTGGCCGGCCCGACGTACGCGAGTTCCCGGTGACCGAGCGAGAGCAGATGATCTGCGGCCAACCGACCGGCCGCCAGTGCATCCGACGCAATACTTGGCCACTGGTCCGACAATTCGTCGATGAGGACGACCTTCACACCGGCGAGCGCGTCCGCCGGCAGATCGCGCGCCCCCACCGCGCCGAGCAGCACGCCATCGATCTGTCTGGCGCGGAGCACCTCGAGATGCTGGGCGACTCCGCGCGTGCTCTGGTCGCAGAGGAGCACGGCGTAGCCGGCCTCCGACGCGACGCGCTCGGCACCGGTGATCACGTCGGCCACGAACGGATTGCGCACATCGGGAACGAGCAGGCCAAGTGCGAAGGACCGGCGGCGGGTAAGGGACTGGGCGACGACGTTGGGCTGGTAGCCGATGTCGGCCGCCGCTTGCAGCACGCGCGCCCGGGTCGCGGGCGCGACCCTGGCGTGCGGGTGATTCGAGAGGACGAGGGAAGCGGTGGGCTGGGAGACACCGGCGCGGGCAGCGACATCGTGCACGGTGACCCTGCGGCCTGAGCTGGAGGGGGACACGGGCGATAAGATGGGGTGCAAATACGTATTGGCAAGACCCAATTTCGGCGAGCTCGGCTTCACAGGACTGTCACGGTCGCCATTTTTCACCCATGAGCGAGGATTTGTCCGTATCGGCGCCTGCCACAGCGGCGCTCCAGCCACCCGTCGCCGGCACCCGCATGTCGCGCCGGCCACGATGGCTCCGGGCAGGCGCGGCCGCGCCGCCGATGCGACGCCGCAGCCCCACGGTTCGGGTGCTGGTCGCCCTCACCAGCACCACTGCCCTGCTCCTCGTCGCCGGTCTGGTTGCCGCTGCGGCCATCATTCCGCCGGTTGGCGCGCGCCGGGTTGCCCGGCTCGCCGCACAGCAGGAAGTCACGGCGCAGCTGTCCCCTGAGGAGCGCGTGCTCGCGCGCGTGTTCGCCTCCCAGCGTCGGTGGACCGACATGTGGCGCGAGTCGTTCGGCATCGTCGTGGCGACCGACCGTCGACTGCTGTATGTCGGCGCACCGCCGACGCCGATGCTGCGGCCGCGCGAAGACGGCCCCGACGAACTGCTCGTCGAGTCGTACCCGTACGACATGGCCTTCACGCTGGAACCGCGCACGCTCTTCCGCGGCTACGTGCGTGGACTCGCCCTGCGTACTCCCACTACGAGGGTCAACTTCGTGGTGGATGACAATGAGTGGAACGAGGCCGTCAGCGTCTCCCGCCTCAGTGCGGCCGCACGTCTCGCCGTCACGCGTGACATCGAGGAGCTGTCGAACATGGATCGCACGGCGGCACCGGAGGCGGTGCAGTACATCCCGTACACCGTGCAGCGTGGCGAGACACTCATCGGACTCGCCCGCCGCTTCGGCACCTCACCCGATGTGCTGCGGCAGCTGAATCAGCTGCGCAGCGACGACATCCGGGCCGGCCAGCGCCTCCGCGTTCCGCGACCGCCCGATCCGTAAAACAATGCGGGCGCAGCGCAGCGGTTTGAAAGCCTGCCTGCGCCCAGCAACTGCCGTCTCACGCCTCGCGTCTGGCGTCCACCTGAAGTCTCGCGCCTCGCGCCTCGCGTCTTAAGGTCTGGCGCGCCCCGCGCGCCCCTACTGTCCGAGCACGATCGCAAACACGAGCGGCGCCACGATCGACGCGTCCGACTCGATGATGAACTTGGGCGTGTCGATACCAAGCTTGCCCCAGGTGATCTTCTCGTTCGGCACCGCGCCCGAGTAGCTGCCGAAGCTCGTCGTGCTGTCGCTGATCTGCGCGAAGTATCCCCAGAGCGGCACCTCTTCGCGCTTCAGATCCTGGTGCAGCATCGGCACGACGCAGATCGGGAAGTCGCCCGCGATGCCACCGCCGATCTGGAAGAACCCGATCGTGGTGCCGTCCTTCGTCGTCTGCGTGTACCACTCGGCGAGCCAGGTCATGTACTCGATGCCGGAGCGCACCGTGTGCACGTTCTTGATGTGGCCCTCGATGACGTACGACGCGAAGATGTTGCCCGTCGTCGAATCCTCCCAGCCCGGCACGATGATCGGCAGGTTTTTCTGCGCGGCAGCGAGCAGCCACGAATCCTTCGGGTCGATCTGGTAAAACTCCTCGAGCTTGCCGCTGAGAAGAATGCGATACATGAACTCGTGCGGGAAATAGCGTTCGCCCGCGCGGTCCGCCGCTTCCCACTCGCCGAGCACCGCCTTCTCGATGCGACGAATCGCCTCGCCCTCGGGAATGCACGTATCTGTCACACGATTCATGTGCTTCTCGAGCAGGCGCTGCTCGTCCTCGGCCGTCAGGTCCCGATAGTTCGGCACGCGCTCGTAGTGATCGTGCGCGACGAGGTTGAACACATCCTCCTCGAGGTTGGCACCGGTGCACGTGATCGCGTGCACCTTGTCCTGCCGAATCATCTCGGCGAGCGAGATGCCCAGTTCGGCCGTGCTCATGGCGCCGGCGAGGGTGATCATCATCTTGCCGCCGCCATCGAGGTGGCGCACATAGCCGTCAGCGGCGTCGATGAGGGCGGCCGCGTTGAAATGCCGGTAGTTGTGCCGCAGGAATGCGGTCACCGGTGCGGACGTGGTCGTGGGCGCGGGCGTAAGCGTAGATGCCATTATGCGAGCTCGGATGAGAACGGCGGAGACCGGTGCGCGGCTGTCGCGCACTCCACCAATCTAGTGCCGACGCTCGCCCGACGATCGCTCCGCCGTCCGCTCGCCTTCGGTCGTCGCGCGGGCGCCCCCGGCGCTGCGCCGCAGGGCAAACCAGCTGGCTCCCACACCGAACGCGACGGCGACGGCCGTGTAGCCGGAGGAGGCCGCTGCCGCCGCCACGATCACGCAGAGCATGGCGAGGACCCGTGCACCGCGTCCCTCCGCGAGCGATTCTTCATCGGTGCCATTGGCACCGCTGCGACGCGGTGGTCGGGCCGCGCCAGCCGCCCAGCCGGACGCCACCGCGCCCGCTACAGCATCCATCGAGTCGGCTGCATCGAGGCGGTCGCGTGCGCCGGGTGCGCGCGATGCGTTCATGACGCCCGCGGCGTGGAGACCGTCGCGCAGGCGTTCGCCAGCCGGATCGCTCGCAACCTCACGTCCTGCATCGCGGGTCGCGTCCCGAACGTCGGACGATGTCGCGCCTGAATCCCATCGCACCGAGGATCGCGCCGCCGCGATCGCTGCTGCGAGCCCCGAACCGCCCGAGGTGGAGAGCAGCACGCGAGGATCCGATCCCGTCTCGGCCGAACCGCGCAGCATGGCGCGCGACGCCGCACTCTCGTCGATCAGGCGCAGGCCAAGCCGTACGGGAATGATCGGCCCGCCCTGCTCGTCGTGCACGCCCTGGTGCACGCCGGTGTGCACCGCGTCGTGCCCATCTCCGTTCGTGGGCTCCCCATCGCCGGCGCTGTGCACGTGGTCGTGCATCATCTCGTGCACGGCGTCAGCGCCAACGTCCGTCGCCGTCGTGGCAGCGGATTGGCCTGAGGCCGACGATTCAGCGGCCCTGCGATGCAGCGCACCTCGCACCATGCTCTGCAGCAGTGCACCTATCGACTCCCGCGCAATCGCGGGATGACGGCGAAGCGCACGCAGCGCGTCATCGGGATTGCCACCGCGCGCCGCATGGACGACGTCCCGCACGAGCGACGCGAACGCCGGGGCATCGGGACCGTCGGGACCGTCGGGACCGTCGGACGGTGAGGGGAGTGGTGCGCCGTAGCTGTCGAGGACATCCAGCATGACGGCCAGCACGCTCCGAGCCGCGTGTGACAGCTCCGGCCGGGAGCTGTTCGCGAGCGACCCGCCGGCGCTGAGCGCGCGCATGAGCAGGCGCACTTCGCGCGCGAGCGTGTCCGCGTCGCTCACGGCCAGGCGTGTTCCGAGGCTCTGCACCGCAGCGAGCACCGGGTCGCGTGCAACCGCAGTCCGCGCGTCCACACCAGCGGCCGAACGTGCAGCACCGTCCGGCGCCGGGTCGGCGGAATCTGCTGCAACCTCATGGTCGAGCGGAGCAGTGTCCAACGCAAGCGGCACGGACGGGTCGAGTACACCGTCAGTGGTCGACGCGTCCGGAATGTCGATGCCGGCATCCGTGCGGCGTCGATCAACCGCGGCTGCGCGCACCGCCGCGTGCCCGTACACCAGTACCGCGTCGTCTGGTGCCGCGCGTTTCGACGCGGCGCGCATGGCCGCATCGGCGCGATCGTCATCGCCGGCGCGCGTCAACAGGACGGCCTGCTGTGCGAGCAGCAGGCGATCGGACGGAAGACGCTGCAGTGCCATTCCGAGCGTGCTGCGGGCGCCCTGGAGATCGCCGAGTGTCAGCCGGGCAAGCGACTGCAGGAACCGCAACGCGGTGCTCGCGGGGCGAGTGGCGATGCCCTCTTCAGCGACGCGGTCTCCCTCACCCGGCAGTCCGAGCACGAGCAGTGCGCCGCCGCGCAGGTACCACCCGTCCTCCGTCTGCCGCGCACCTTCCCACACGGAGTCGAGGGCGGCGAGCGCATCGACCGGTTGCTGGCGCAGCAGCGCACTGCGGGCCGTCTCGAGCCCCACTTCGAGCGCCACTGGTGCGGCGCTCTCGCGCACGACGTGCACATCGTTCGTACCCAGCACGTCGAGCAGCGAGAGCCCGCTGCGGTCCAGCGGGTTGGCGAGCGCCGCGGATCCGCTGGCAGACGCACGCGTTCCCCCTGTCGATGGGGCGGGATCGATCCGCGTGAGCGCTCGCGACGGCGCGGAAGGAACAGCGGGCGCCGGGCCGGCAGCCGAGCTGCCGGGCCGTCCTGTGCGTGTCGTGATGCCGGTGACTTCGGAAGACACGCGATGAGGGGAGTGCAAGACGGAAGTCGCGCCGGGTGTCCGCGCGGCGCTCGGGCGCCCATGGCCTCCGCGATCGGCCCTGGCCTGCCGACGTTGACAGACGAACGAGCGGCCCGCGGCGTTTCGTCGCTCGCGACCTGTCGCTCGCGTGTTGTCGATGGGCTCTCGTCGCTCGCGTCTCGACGACGGGACGCGTGGAGCTAGAGCAGCGTCTCCACCAGCGCTTCGCCGATGTCCACGCGCGAGAACGTCAACGCCTCGGGAAACCACCGGTACGCGCGGCCGTCGCGATCGAGCGCGAGCCGCCGACGGGTCACGCTGTGCTCATACACGCGCAGTTCCCCGACATCGGCGGGGCCTGCGGAGAAGCCTATGAACCAGAACGCCGCGGTCGCGTCAACGGCAGCCGTGCCGAACTCGTTTTCGAGGGCACGTTCGAGCGGACGCCAGTCCGCGGGTCGGTAAGTCGAGTGTATTCCTGTCATGGACGCGAGAGTTGCCCAGTGGACGCCTCGTGCAGGGGCGCGTCACGATTCGTCACGCCTCGGGCTGCCCTCGTTCGTCGTGAGACGTCACTGGTCGCGCTACTCGCGCTCTCGCCCCGGTGACCGATCATGCTGACCCACCACGTCGCGCACGAATGCGGTCGCGTCGGCGAGGGATTCGCGCGCCTCGGGAAGGACAGCGGCGAAGAACTGCCAGACGTGCGGCACGTGCGGCCAGAGCCGTGCGGTCACCGTGACGCCAGCCTCGCGCGCGCGTTCGGCGACGCGCAACGTGTCGTCACGGAGCACCTCGTCCTCGCTCGCGTGCAGGAGCAGCGGCGGCAACCCATGGAAGTCACCGAAGAGCGGCGACAGCATCGGGTTGCTCGGATCGCCCTCGCCGACGTAGAACTGCGCGGCCCGACGGATCGTGACCCCGGCGAACATCGCACAGCGGTCGCTGTTCTCGTCGAGCGATGCGCCCGTACCCGTCATGTCCGTCCACGGACTGAAGAGCACGACGCCGGCAGGCAGCGGGATCCCGTGGTCGCGGAGCGACATGGTCAGCGCGAGCGCCAGTCCACCGCCCGCCGAGTCGCCAGCGATGATGATGCGCGACGGGTCGACCCCGCGATCCTCGACGAGGTGCAGGTATGCGTTCTCCGCATCCTCGAGCGCCGCCGGGTGCGGATGCTCCGGGGCCAGGCGGTACGAGGGCACGAACGCTTCTCCGCCCAGCCGGCGCACGAGCGACGACACGAGCGGACGATGCGTCTCCGGCGAGCAGGCGATGAACCCGCCTCCATGCAGGTAGAGCAGCACCGGAGTGCGCTCCACTGCCGTGCCGGGCGCACCGTTGGTCACGCCGGTGGTCGCACCGGCCGTCGCGCCGTTGATTTTGCCGTTGGTCTGGCCGTTGGTCTGGCCGCTGGTTTGGCCGTTGGTCGAGCCGTTCGTCGCCGCGTTACCGGTGCTGCTGGCCCGGACCCCTGGAGACGACTGCTGGAGCGTCGACTGCGGGTGCGCAGGCCACCAGACGTGCTCGCCGCCAGGCCAGTGCATGATGCGTTCATAGCGCGAACTGCGCGCGCCGGTCGACCGCGCCATGATGATCCGGGCGGAGCGTGGTCGGCCCATGTTGCGGCGTACCCAGGCCGGATCGATCGGCGCGAGCGCGTGGGGACGCATGCGCGCCCGCACGAGCGTGTGCAGGAGGCGCGATTGCCAGCTGGGCAAGCCGATTGGTGAAACAGGTTCCATGTATCGAATGCGATCGAACGGGACTGTGAGCACGAAGCGTGCAGCGAAAAGCCGAACGCCTTCCTATCCCGTACGACCACCGGCAGCACGGGGATACTCGTATGATACTCGTAACAGGGGCTTCGGGTCGCATCGGCACGGCGATCCTTCGTGAGCTGTCGCACGGCACCACCCCGGTTCGTGCCTTGGCGCGCGGTATGGCACGATCCCCGTTGCGCGACGAGCCCACGGTGCACTGGGTCGACGGCGACGCAGGCGACGAGCGTGTGCTCTCGCGCTCCCTCGAAGGCATCCGGACCGTCGTCCTCCATTCGGCCGCAGCACCGGAGCAAGTCGCGCTGCAGGAGCGCGTGATCGCGAGTGCCCTGGCCGGCGGGGTGCAACGCATCGTGAAACTGTCGGTGGCGGGCGCGACCGATGATGCAGCCTGTGATGCCGCGCGGTGGCATTGGCGCATCGAGCAGCGGCTGCACTCGAGCGGGGTGGAGGCATGCAGCGTCCGGGTCACCCGACCGATGCAGGCGCTGCTGCACCAGGTGCCGCTCCTGCTGACCAGCGGGTTGCTGGCGGGCTGTCAGGGATCCGGGCAGAGCGCGGACGTGGACGTGCGCGATGTCGGTGCGGTGCTGGCCGTACTGGCATCGGCTCCACGGCTGGAGCAGCCGTTCCTGACGGTGACCGGCCCGGAGGCCATGGATTTCAACACTATGGCGCGTATCCTGTCACGACATTTCAGCCGGCCCATTCGTTATGTCGATTGCGCGCCTGCCGACATGCTGCAGTGCGCACTGGCCGCCGGCGTCGACCGCTGGCTCGCGCACGACATGGTCGCCTGGCAGACGGACGCCCGTGATGGACGCTACGCGATCGTGCACGACACCGTCGAACGCATCACGGGCCGCGCACCGCGTCGGTTCGAGTCATTCGCCAACGAGCTGGCAACATCGCTCCGGTACGCGAACGCACCGGAGCGTACCCCGGAAGTCACGGCGACCGCGTAGGATCACGCGGTCGCCGCACAGCGTCTCAGCTCAGACTCCCACCTGCTTTTCGACGCGATCCCGATAGTGGCGGCTCAACCGCAGCCGCGTGCCATCCTCGAGCAGGACGACATAGTCACCCGAGAACCACTGCTGCATCTCGCGCACGCGATTCAGGTTCACGATGGTCGAGCGATGAATGCGCGCGAACAGGCGTGGATCCAGCGTTTCCTCGAGGTGACTGATGCGCTCGCGAATCGTGTGGGCCGTCTTCCCGACGTGCAGGCGCACGTAGTTGCGATCGGCCTCGATCCAGTCGATCTCCGTCGTCTTGACGAAGAACATGCGGCCGTCCTGCTTCACCAGGATGCGACTCGCGTAGCGCGACCCGCCACTCTGCGCCGCGCCGTTCCCCCCGTTTGCGCCAGCGGCGTTGTAGCTGCCGTTGCCGTTCGCGCCGGGCGACGTGTATCCCTGGCCGGCGCCGCCGGCAGCGACGCCATCCGCACGTGCCTCGTGCGGGCGACCGTCGGCCAGCCGGCGCACCGTCTCGAGCAGCTCTCCGAGACGCTCGGCTGCTTCCGCATGGGCGCGCTGCGTACGCGCACGCTCGAACGCCGCACGGAAGCGGTCTGCGTCGACCGGCTTGAGCACGTAGTCCACCGCGTGCACGTCGAATGCGCGCTGCGCGTGTTCGTCGTAGGCCGTGATGAACAGCACCATCGGCACGCGCGACCCTTCGAGCTCGCGCAGCACGCCGAAGCCATCGAGCTCCGGCATCTGCACGTCGAGGCACACCAGGTCCGGCTGCAACTCATGAATGAGTCGCACCGCATCGCGCCCCGTCTCGGCATCGCCCACGATCTCGACGTCGGGTTCGTTCTGCAACAGGCGCCGCACGCGCTGCCGCGCAAGCGCTTCGTCATCCACGATCAGTACTCGCACACTCGCCATCTCCGCCTCCTTGCGGACCGTCCTGCGGTTCGACCGACACGCACCGGGAGGATCGGCACGCACATTCCCACGGGACGATGTGCCTCAAGACCACGTGCGGCTCGTCACTGGGGACCAGCCGCGTTTCCGGATGACTGAAGCGCACGGACTCTGGACGAAATTGCGCTCCGTTGCGCCCCTGCGGGTCCGATGCCTACTTCGACAAGCTCCGGCCCCATTCAGGTTCCAACTCCCTGCTCCGCTTAGACGCCGCTAATGCCCCAGAAGGTTGCTACGACTGCCCCGCTGACGATCGCCGATGAGGGTGTCCGCTTTCGTCGCATGACCAGGTTGCTCTTCGCCGCCTTCTGGCTCATCCCGAGCGTGCTGGCGGCGGGCCGGGTCGCCCTCCTCGGCGACCCGTCTGGTAACTCCTACGGGCTGGGGACCGCTTTAGTTTGGCAGGGGTCGATCTGGCTGCTCTGGAGCATCTGGTCGCAGTTCATCCTCTCCCTCGTCGGCCTCGTTCCGCTGGGCTCTGGCCGGGTGACCCGCTGGTTCGCCATCCACCTCGCGACCATGTCGGTGGTGTGCATGGTGAACAGCGTGGCCGTGGCCTGGCTCGGCCACGTGTTCTCCGTGAACCACGACGTCCCGTTCGCGCTCGACCTTCGTCTGGCGCTGTTCAACAATCTGGATTTCCAGGTTGTGCTGTACTGGGCAGTGCTCGGGGCAGCGTACATGGTCGAGTTCGTGCGCCGCTACCGCGAGCGGGACCGCGCAGCCGCGGAGCTCGAGCAGAAGCTGGCACGAACACAGCTCGACGCCCTTCGCATGCAGCTCAACCCGCATTTCCTCTTCAATGCCCTGAATTCCGTCGCCGAGCTTATGGAGATGGATGTGCGGGAGGCACAGCGCACCCTGACACGGGTCAGCGACCTGCTGCGGCTGTCGCTGCGCAGCGCTGCGTCGTCGGTGATTCCGCTCTGGCAGGAGATCGAGCTCGTGGAGCTCTACCTGCAGATCGCTCGTGTGCGGTACGGCCATGGTCTGGACGTGGACATCGATGTGGAGTCGTCGGCGGTCGACATCGACGTCCCGAGCTTTCTCCTGCAACCGCTCGTGGAGAACGCGCTCAAGCACGGACTGGCGCCGGGTCATCGCAACCAGCGAATCCTCGTCACCGCCCGTCGCAACAGCGGCGCGCTGGAGTTGATCGTCGAAGACAACGGCAAGGGGCTCGACGGCCTGATCACGACCAGTGGACGATTCATGGCCGCGCGTCCTTCGGTCGACGGGTTGGGCATCGGCCTGACGAACACGCGCTCGCGCCTGACCATGCTCTACGGCGACCGCTATGCATTCCGCATGAGCAACCATGCGGATGGCGGATGTCGCGTGGAGATCCGCCTGCCGTTGGACTAGGGCTTCCGGGCCTCCCGTTCGACCTCAGCGAGGCCTATGACCGCGGGTCCGTTGATCACGTTGCCCTCGGTGGTGAATCGTGACCCGTGACACGGGCAGTCCCACGTCTTCTCCGCCGCGTTGAAGTCGACGATGCAGCCAAGGTGCGTGCACACGGCACTCCGCACGGACACCACGCCACTCTCGTCGCGATAGACGGCCAGCTTGCGGGCGCCGTCACGCAGGATACGGCCTTGCCCCGGCTGGACTTCGTCGATGGTCTGCACTTCGCCCGGCGTGACGAGATCGACGTACTGGGCTGCCACGTTGGCGTTCTCCTCGATCCAGGTCGGTGCAGTCTTGAGCGAGATGCGCCCGGGATCGAACAGGGTGGCCCATCGGTGATCGACACCATTCACCAGGTCGCGCAACAGGAGTCCGGCAATCGCGCCGTGCGTGATGCCGTTCCCCGAGTCGCCGGTGACGATGTACACATGCGTGTCGCCGGGATTCCGGCCGATGAACGCGACATAGTCGACGGGCTCCATCACCTGCCCGCTCCATTGGGCGATCACGTCGGAGATCGGGAACCGCGCACGGGTCCATCGCTCGAGCGCAGCGAAGTGTTCGTTCTCGTAGTCCTCCTGTCCGGTCTTGTGATCCTCCCCGCCGACGATCAGCACGTCGTGGTCGAGCGCAGCCTCGTCGCGGCCATGCAGCAGCCGCACGTAGTGGTAGGTCTCGAGCGTGTCCCAGTAGAGGCCGAGCGGCACCGAGTCACGCGGGACCTTCGCCGCGATGACGTAGGTGCGATAGGGGGCCTGCTTCGTGTGCATCGTGACGCGGTCGTTGATCGGCGTGTTCGTCGCCACGACGACGTCGCGGGCGCGCACCGTGAACCCGCCGGCCAGACGCACCGTGCATGGTGTTTCGTCCGTTCCGTCGCGCACCTCGAGCACATGTGCACCCGAGAAGAGCTGTCCACCGGCGCGCGTGATGGCGTCTGCCAACCCGGCGAGATAGCGCAGCGCGTGGAACTGGGCCTGGTTCGGAAACCGCAGCACCCCGGCCGCGTCGTCTCCGGGAATGACGCCGCTGAGCGGCCATGCGTCGGCCATCCCGGCGTCCGTGAAGCCGACCCGGCGCGCGGCGTCCTGCTCATCGCGCAACAGCCCGACATCATCGGTGCGGCCTGGCGGAGCGAACCACCAGCCGTCGAGGCGCGTGAAATCGCAGTCGATCGACTCGGCCTTCACGATGGCCTCGATCCGGTCGACACCCGCGCGGAAGCTTTCGCCGAGGAGGCGTGCCGCCTCCTCACCGTGCACGCGTTCGACCTCGTGGTAGTAATCGTCGAAGGCGCTCGCGATGTGCGCGGTGGTTCGACCGGTCTCCCCGCCACCGATTCGTCCGTCGTCGAGGACGACGACGCTGCGTCGGGCGCGCGTGAGTTCGTATGCGGTGCTCATGCCAGCCATGCCTGCACCGATGATGCAGACATCCGCGGTGATGTCCTGCGTCAGCCGCGGTGCCGCAGGCACCTCAGCCGTGAGATCCCAGATCGATGGGCGCGCGCCTTCGGATTGTGAAGTCATGCGCTCACGCTGGGCAGAAGACATGCCACCCGATACTCGTGGCGAGCGGAGGCCGGAACCAGGCGCTACGATAGGGTGTCGCAAGATGCACCTCATCTGTTCCACACTTGCCGATACTGTCGTGAACTCGTCTGTTTTGTATCCGTTGGTCGCACTGCTCCTCGCTGCCGGCATCGCCGGCGGCGGCTATCTCGCCGGTGACGGAGTCGCCCGCGCGCGCACCGGCGATCGCACGGTCACCGTGCGCGGCGTTGCGGAACGCGAGGCGAAAGCGGATCTCGCGATCTGGCCGCTTCGCCTGGTCGTCACCGACGATGACCTCGGGCGAGCCAGCACTGCGCTCGAGAACAGCGTACAACAGACGCGGGCATTTCTGGTGCGGCAGGGCCTCGACGGCCCGGGCACCGAGGTCACGCTGCAGGAGTTTTCGGTGCAGGACAATCGCGCGAATGGCGGATACCAGGGCGCACGCTACGTCATCCGCCAGACACTCGTGGTGCGCAGCACCCGCGTGGATGTGCTGCAGACCGCCAGCCAGCGCGTTCCCGAGCTCGTGCGCGCCGGGGTCGTGCTGTCGTCGGGACAGGAGTACGGAGGCGGTGGCCCGACCTTCGTGTTCACCCGACTGAACACGCTCAAGCCCCCGATGATCGCCGAGGCGACGGCGCGTGCCCGCGAAGGCGCGGAACAGTTCGCAACGGATTCGCGCAGTGCGCTGACCGGGATCCGTCGCGCGACGCAGGGCGTGTTCGAGATCCTCCCGCGCGATCAGGCGCAGGGGATCTCCGAGGAGAGTCAGGTCACGAAGCGGGTGCGCGTCGTGACGACGGTCGAGTACGGACTGCGGAAGTGAGCGTCCAGGCTACGGCAGCTCTTCACCCGGCTTGAAACGACGAGCGGCACTGTCCGGTCGCCAGGGATGCCGCGGTTCGAATTCCTGCCACAGCAGTGCGGACACACGCCGGATGAGCTGGTAGCCCTCGTTGCTCTTGGCATACGACATGTCGACCGCGTTGCGGGTGATCACGGAAAACACGTAGTCGCCCGACGGGCCGTTGACGAGCACCACTTCCGACCGTGAGCGATCCACGGCTCCCTGTTTCGACGCCGCCTGCACCCATGGGGGCAATTGCGACAGTGCCTCGCCGTTCCAGTAGATACGAGTGAGCGCCCGATACATCTCCTCACTCGCACCGCGGCTCACCGCGTCGCCGGCGCGGATCATCGTGAGCAGGCGCGCCATCTCGCGCGGCGTCGTCTGTCCCCATCCGAACTTCGCCCGGTCGCCTTCCCGTCCCGGTGTACGGGAGTTCACGCGCGTGCTGTCGAAGCCGTGCACGGACAGCCACCTGTTCACGGCTGCTCCACCGACGATGCCCTGGAGCCACAGCGATCCGGTGTTGTCACTGGTGGTGATCATGAGCATCGCCACCTTGCCCAGCGCGACCTTCGACGAATCCCGGAACTTCGCCACGAGATCGTCGCCCGCGTACTCCAGCGAATCACGGTACACCAGCGTGGTGTCCATCCGCAGTGCGCCACGGTGTACGGCATCGTACACCGTCACGAGGATCGGCACCTTGATCATGCTCGCGGTTGGAAAGATCTCGTCCGCGCGCACCGCCGCAGCGCGGCCGGTCCCCAGGTGTTGCACGTACACCCCGACGTCTCCGCGAAAGCCACGCACGGCGTCTTCCACGCGCGCCTGCAATGCGCGATCGATCTGCGGCACCGCAACGGCGTTGCCGTCGACGCGCGGTTGCGCCGCCGGAGCGCATGCAATGACGACGCTCACTGCGAGCATTGGGATGATGCGGAGACCCGTTCGCCACGCCGCGCGGGTCACGGGGCGATCCTCACCACAGTGTTGGCGCTCGCATTTCCGGTTCGGTCGATCGCGTTGACGACGATGGCATCGGTCGCGGTGGCGCCCGCACCGGCCGGCAGGTCGACCATGCGAGTCGAAGCGGGCACGAGCCGTTGCGACCAGGTCGAGCCACTCCGCCAACGGATCAACCACCACGCGAGCGGTTCCCCTCCGTCGCCGGATATCGTGATGCGTTGCACCGCCGGGACGGCGCCGATGCTCGCCGCGACGGTGAAAGTCGGAGGCACCGGATCGACGGCGTCGAGCCAAGGGGTGGCGGGCACCAGCGCTTTCGTCGCATAGGCGGCGGACAGTGCTGTCGTCAGTCCGTCACGGTTGCTCATGACCGATGTGGTGTTGAACAACACGGCGCCGGTCGGGCCGCCGGAGGTCGCCGCGCGCTGACGCAGCGCCGCGACCTGCGCGACGATCTCCGACGCCGCGTACGGGCTGGCACTGCCGTCGGCCACACGATACGCCGCGAGCCCCGGCCACAGATGCCGTCGCATGGTGTTCTGGGCGGTCCACCAGTCGGACAGCGCCGTGAAGCTCTGCCCGGTCGACGCGATCGACCAGTACAGCTGCGGCGTGAAGTAGTCCACCCAGCCGCGCTGCAGCCACAGCCGCGAGTCCGCGTAGATCGACGCATAGGAATCGAGGCCGACGACGCCGGGTGGATTACCCGGACGCCAGATACCGAACGGACTGATGCCCACACGCACCGTCGGTCGCGCCGCATGCGATTCCGCATGGAACCGTTCGACGAACCGGTTGACGTTGTCGCGCCTCCAGTCGGCGCGGGCGAGCGTACCACCCGCAGCTCGATATGCTTCGAACGAAGCCGCGTCCGGGAAGTCGAGCCCCGGACACGCCGTTGCCGGATACGGATAGAAGAAATCATCGATGTGCACGGCGTCGACATCGTAGCGCGCGATCACATCCCGCACGACGTTGATGGCCTGGTCCTGCACGACGGTGGAAGACGGCTCGAACCAGAGCTGGCCGCAGTAGAGGCGCGTCAGTTCGGGGTTGCGACGCGCGAGATGCGAGGCGGCCAGGCGCACCGTGTCGCTGGCATTGCCGGCGCGAAACGGGTTGAACCACGCATGCAGCTCGAGCCCGCGCGAGTGTGCCGCGGTCACCGCGAACGCGAGCGGATCCCAACCCGGGTCGCTGCCCTGCGTCCCCGTCAGCGACCGTGACCACGGCTCGATCGACGAGGGGTACATCGCGTCGCCCGATGCCCGAACCTGCAGGATGACGGCGTTGAGTCCGATATCGCGCGCCCGATCGAGGATGACGAGGAGCTCCGCTTGTGACGCAGCCGCCGTGAGCCCGGTGCGAGATGGCCAGTCGATGTTTCCGACCGTGGCGATCCACAGTCCGCGAAACTCGCGCTCGACGGCAGGCACCGTCAGCGTGCCAGCCGGCGGAATGACGGGTCCCGTGGAGGGTTCACCACTGCACGCGCTCACCGTCATGAGTGCAAGCCAGCACGCGAGAAGCGACGAAGGCCGGACAGCCTTCGTCAGCAGGATGGACAGCCGCTTGGACATGAAGTGCGTGGGTGGCGGAGTGCACGGCGGGCAGGAGTCGGGTGCGCAAGCTGCGCGTGGGACGCAGGTTGCGCTACGGCGCGGACTCGCGTACCAGTACGCATGGAGCCACGACACATGGACAGGACAACGCTTGCGTTCCTCGGGGGCCTCGCGCACGAGCTGCGCACACCGCTCGGTGCCATTGGCGGATACGCGGAGCTCATGGAGCTCGGCGTCCACGGCCCGGTGTCCCCTGCGCAGATCGACGGCCTCGGGCGCATTCGAAGAAATCAGGCGCTCATGGTCTCGCTGCTGAATGCATTCATGGCGTACGCCGAAGTCGCCGCGGGTGACGTCGAGCTCGCGCCCACGGCGGTATCCCTTCGATCGGCGCTGCACGACGCAATCGCGTCGCTCGCGACCTCCGCTGACGCGCGCAGCATTCGCGTCGAACTCCTCACCGGAGCGCTGCTGTCGACGCAGGACGTCACCCTACACGTCGATCCGGATGCCCTCGACACCCTGCTCGTCGAGGTCCTGCGCGATGCCGTGGAGAGCAGTCCGATCGGCGGCGAGGTTCGTGTGTCGCTCTCCGCGGGTGACGGGCGCTCCCGGATCGAGGTGCAAGGCAGCGGTGAGGCGATCGACGCCGAAGGAGCCGAGGCCGCGTTCCGGCCCTTCGACCGCGACGGCAAGGGAGGTCGCACCTCCGCGTCCCCACATGCCCTGTCGCTGCCACATGCCCGGCTGCTGGCGCGCCTGCTCGGTGGGGACGTTGAGGCGGTCACCAGCAGTCCGCTGCGCACCGTAATCGTGGATCTCGTGGGCACTTCGTGACCATCGCACGACGAGCACGTTAGATTCACTCTGGTCTCGAGGTCGGGCGTGCTTCTTGCTGCCCAGCTCGGCGATCGTATCCTGCGTCACTTCATCTCGTCGAGTCTGCCTCGCCCGTGAACATTCCCCACGCTCCAAACGGCAACGCCGGATCGGTCGCAGCCGGCGATGCGCCGCTCGTGCTCGTCGCCGAAGACAACGAGGACAACCGGATCATCGCGGCCACGATGCTGCGCCACTCCGGCTACCGGGTCGTCGAAGCGACCACCGGCGCCGAAGCCATGCGGATCGCCCGCACCGAACGGCCCGCGCTGATCCTCATGGACGTGGGCATGCCGGACATCGACGGCTGGTCCGCCACCCGTACGCTGAAGGACGATCCGGAGACGCAGAACATCGTGATCCTCGCCTTCACCGCGCATGCGCTTCCTGGCGACCGCGACCATGCGCGCGAAGCGGGCTGCGACGGATACCTGGCCAAACCGGTCGAACCGCTCCGTCTGGTGCGCGAAGTCGGTCGTGCCCTGGCTGAGTCCGCCGGCACTGCGAAGCCGCAATAACTGGAGCAGGATTGTGATGTTTTCATAGTGCAATCGCGGGTACTTTCCGGCACTGCAGCGGGAACCTTGCGGTGTTTCATCGGGTATTATTGGATTCCCCCATCCTGATCCCGAGCACGGGTACGAACATGTCAGAAATCTTTGCACAGTTGGCCGCTCCCTTCGCGCCGAACGAACTCGATTGGCGCGTGGCACGCAGCGGCATGAGCAACGGCAAGCCGTGGGCGCAGGTCCTCGTGTACATCGACGCACGAGCGGCCCGCGCTCGTCTCAACTCGGTGCTCGGTCCGGAGAACTGGAAGGTCGAGTACACGCACGGCCCGGCCAATGGCGTCATTGCGACACTGTCCCTCCGCATCGGCGGAGAGTGGATCGCCAAGCAGGACGGGGCGGATATCACGGACATCGAACCCGTGAAGGGTGGCCTCAGCGGTGCCTTCAAGCGTGCCTGCGCCGTCTGGGGTATCGGTGAATACCTGTACGACATCGGGGACTCGTGGGCCACGTTCTCCGAGCATGGCGCTCATCGCGTGAAGATCGACGGAGTAACGCATCGCTGGGATCCCCCGAAGCTCGCGCCGCAGTTCCTGCCGCGTGGCACGAGCGCAATTGCACGCGAATTCGATGAGGCGCTGGCCGCGCACGACAGCACGGCGAAGCCGGGGTCCCGCCCCGTGCGCACACCGAACGTCGAAACTGCGCGAGCGACGCTGATGCCGTTCGGCCGGACCAAGGGTCGCCCACTTGGCGACCTCCCGATCGAGGACCTGCGCAAGGCACGCGCATGGGCCGAGGACAATGGCAAGTCGTACCCGGAGTTCATGGCCGCGTCCGCAGTCCTGCTGGCGAACGGCGGAGAAGCCGCCGCATAGGGCAGCCGCGTGCGGTGACGCACGCAATGATTCCGGTCTGGAACTCTCGTTACAACATCACGAGGCCGCGGCGCACACCAGTCGCCACGGCCTCGGTTCGTGTATGCACACCCAGCTTCGCGAAGATGGCCGCAAGGTGAAACTTCACGGTGCTGATCGACACGGAAAGCTGCGCGGCGATCTCCGCGTTGCCCTGCCCGCCCGCGAGACGCTGCAGCACCTCGCGCTCGCGGTCAGTGAGGCGCTCGCCGTCAGCACGCGCCCCTGCAGCCGGCGCTCCTCGCTCTGCATCGTGCACGACCAGATCCGCTTCTGCCTCGGTGCGCACGAGTCGGATGTCCGGATTGTCGCGCAAGGCACGACGCAGCGCGTTACGCGTCGCGGCGTCGCTGGCGGCAAGGAAGAGTCGAAGCATGTCGCTGCTACCCCGTGCCCGGGCTGTCGGCGACAGTGGCCGCCAGACCGTCAGCGGCGACGGGAGCGAGCCTCGCCCTGCGGCCGCTGCCCGACGACCACGGACACCGACGCGGCTGCACCGCCACGCCAGAGCGCGAGACCGATCGTACGCCCGACCGCGTCGGTGCCGAGCGCACCGAGGAGATCGTTGGGCTCGCGCACTGGCATGCCATCCATGGCGAGCACGATGTCGCCGACGAGCAGCCCGCCGTTCGCCGCGGGACCGCCGGCCACGACATCGACCACCAGCAATGCCATGTCGGAGCCGGACGCGCCGCTCTCCCGTGCGACGGCCGGAACCGCCACCGACTGCATCGCGGCACCGAGCCAACCGCGGGGCACGAACCCCTGCTCCACCACGTGCGCCACCACGCGTTCGACGTCCGCCACCGGAATCGTCGTCGCCCAGTGACGGCTGATTCCGCCGGAGTTGATGCCAAGCACCCGGCCACTCGTGTCCACCAGCGGTCCGCCGCCGAATCCCGGATGCAACGCGACACCCGACTGCAGCCGACGCGAATATTCGCCGCCCTTCCATGAGCGCCAGGGGCCACCGACCGAGCTCACCGCGCCGAAGCTGACGCGCGGGCCGCTCGCATCGACACGAGCGAGCGCCAGCACGAGATGTCCGGGCTTGAGGGCGGTTGGATCGCCGAACAGCGCAGGAGATGGCCCGGCGTTCTCCGCCCCGCCGCTCTCCGCCCCTCCGGTCTGCGGCGCTCCGGTCCCGGAGCCACCATGAGCCGACGAGCCCTGCGCTGCATCGCCGTCGAGGCGAAGCACGGCGATGTCCGCTGCGGCGTCACCGCCGAGGAGCGTCGCGGGCACCACCCGTCCATCCGGAAGCGTCACCATGATCCCATGCTCGCGGCGCACGGTGGCCGCCGCCGTGACGATGAGACCGTCGCGCCAGTGCACGCCCGTCGAGGCAAGACGCGGCCGCGCATGCACGGCGACGACGCTCTGCGCCGCGTACTCGACCGCTGCAGCCAGCCCATCGGAGATCTGGGTCAATGTGGTCGACTCGGGATTCGGGGCTGCGTTCATGCTGCACTCCTGTTGGTGGAGACGTGGTCGGGCCGCGTGACCGGGCCGGAACGGCCGTTGAGCGAAGCATGCGTGCGGCGAGTGCATGATTGCACTGACCGATCGGACAGTTCGATCGCGCTCGAGGCGAATCGCCGCGGTTCCCGGCAGGAACGCGATGTACGGCGCTCGCGTAGGCGACATCACGCCTGACACATTTCAGCGATGAAGCTCGTCAAATACCTGGCAAACCTCGGCTACGGCTCGCGGCGAGAGGTCGAGTGGCTGATCGCCCAGCGTCGTGTGCGGCATGCCGATGGCAGCATACTCGACGCACGCGACACTCCGGCACACGACGACATTCGTGTGGACGACGCGCCGCTCGATCCGCCGCCGGGAAGCGTGATCGCACTCAACAAGCCCGCTGGCTACGTCTGCTCGAACAGCGACGTCCCTCCGCTGGTGTACGCGCTGCTTCCGGACCGCTTCCGCTTTCGTTCGCCGATCATGGCTCCGGTGGGGCGCCTCGACCGTGACTCGTCAGGCCTGCTGCTGCTGACCGACGACGGAAAGCTGAATCACCGTATCACGTCCCCACGCTCGCATCTGCCGAAAGTGTACGAGGTCACGCTCGCGAGCGACCTGCGTGGCGACGAGGCCGCAGTATTCGGGAGCGGCACCCTGCAGCTGGCGGCCGAGCCGGAACCGTTGGCACCAGCGGTGCTGCAGGTGCTCACGCCCCGACGCGCACGAATCACCGTGACGGAGGGGCGATATCATCAGGTCCGTCGCATGTTCGCGGCGGTGGGAAACCATGTGGAGTCATTGACGCGGACCGCCATCGGCGGCCTCCCGCTGCGCGACCTCCCCGAAGGCGCGTGGCGGACGCTCGATGCGAGCGACATGCTCACCCTGTTCGCTTCACCGCCGTCAGCACCTTGAAGCGCGCGCCGTCATGCACGGTGTGCACGTGTCCGAATTCCTCCTGCAGCAACCCCTCGTAGGGCAGCGTGCGATTGGCGACGAGCTGCAGCCTGCCGCCGGGTACCAACACGCGATGTGCGTCGCGAATGAACTGTGCAGGCACCGCCAGATCCGTGGCCTTGCCGACGTGGAACGGAGGATTGCTCAGCACGACGTCGAACTGTTCGTCACGGACCGCTGAAGCGATGTCGCTCGCGAGCACTCGTGCGCTGACGCCTGCGGCCTCCGCCGTTCGCTCGGCACACCGCACTGCCTCGGAGTCGGCGTCGAGCATGCACACCGGCGCGCCCGTGACGAGTCCGGCAATGGTCCCGAGTGCACCAGCGCCGCAGCCGATGTCGAGCACGGTTTGCCCGGACTCGAGCTGCATGACATCCGCGAACAGGCTCGTCGCCTCGTCCGCGTGCTCCCAGGAGAACACGCCCGGACGCGTATGCAGCGTGAGCAGCCGATCGCGAAGCGTGACGTTCAGCGTGTGGAACCGATCGCCCTGCAGCATGGGATGCGACAGCACCTCCGCGTCGACAGGCGACGCGGTGCGCTTGACCGCCTGTGCAACGTGATGCCCCGCACCCTGCGCGAGCGTTTTCGCATTGCCGAAGATTGCCTCCATCGCACGCAACGCTGGCTTGATCCCTTCCTTCACTGCACCGCCGACGACGAGGATACCACCCTCCTGCAGCATGTCGAATGCGTCCGACAGCAACTGCAGCATCGCGAGGCGTTCGTGCGGAATGCGGATCGCGACGACGTTGGCGACAACCCGTTGCTGCAGGGCCGGCCAGCCCTGCGAGAGGAACGCGACACCGCGTGCGTCCGCGCCGTCCGCCACATCGGCGCCAGCAACACGTGCCGCCGAGAGCGTCCGGCATGCCGCCTCGTACGAGAGCACATTGCGATCGGCCATCACGACCCGTGCTGCGCCGGCGGCAAGGGCCACCACTCCGAACAGGCCACTGCCGCAGTTCAGGTGGACGACCGCGTCACCAGGCTGTACCCGTGCCTGCTCGGCCATCATGATGGACGCATGATCGGACTGGCCATGCCCGAACACACCCGGCTTGGTGCCAAGGCGAAACGTGCGGCCGCCAACACGAACGCTGTCCTGCTGCCACGTGTGGTAATCGAGTGGCGTTGGTGCTGTCTGGCGGGTGGCCATGAGACGCGAGTCGACCGGCCTAGAGAGGCAGCATCTCGGCGGGCGTCACCGGACGCACGCAGATGTCGATGGCGAGCCAGAGCACCTTGGACAGCGGGTAGGTGAGCGCCGGCATCAGCAGCATGCCCGCAGCGCCGCCATACGTCAGCGCATCCCACGGCACGTCAGGCCACGTGAGCAGCAGCGCCGACAGGAAGCCGAGCGCAAAGATCGACTCCGACAGGAGGAGGTTGGCGAACAGCGCCCCGACGAAGTAGCCGTCATCACTGCGTTCGAAACGAAAGCCGCACGCGGTGCAGTTCGGTCGGACCTGTGCCCATCCGGTCAGCACCGGTGCGCCTCCGCAATTCGGGCAGCGCAACCGGAACGCGCGACCCGCGGTACGGGCGATTGTCGCAAGCGACGGAAACGCGAGTCCAGTCTCGGTCGTACGCTCGGCGAGGAGCGGCGCCGGATGGTCGGCATCAGCGTGTGGATGCGATACTGCGGGATCGTTGATCACGTTGACGCAGGAATTGGTGAAGAAAGCACGGCAGCGCTTACGGCCGCGATGTAGCTGTCGATGTCGAAGCCATCCGGATCGATCGCCACCTGCAAGGCGCAGCCGTGGATCAGACTGAGAAGCACCGTCGCGATGCCGTCCGCACTCACGCCCGCCCAGTCGCCGTCGGCGCCGTCGCGGCCCTCGCGTTGTGTTGCCACGATCCGGCTCCGGAGTGCGTCACGATAGCGTCGGTACTCCACGCGCAGCCTGTCGCCGAACTCGACGTCCCGCACACCTGCACTCCAGAAGTCCACGAGCAGGCGCACTCTCCAGACGTCCGCGCAGGCATGCCGGATCTCCGCCTCGACGAGCTTCGCCACAGTCACCCGCCCCACAGACACCGCCGTGGCGATTGTCGGGCGCCCCGGTGCCCCGCCCAGTACGGACTCGAGCAATGCACGCAGCAGCAGACGCTTGCTCTTGAAGTGGAAGGCGAGCAGGCCGGGACTGAGCCCAGCGACGTCAGCTATACGCAGCATCGTCGTGCCTTCCAACCCCTCCCGGGTGGCCACGCGGAATGCTGCGGACAGAATCTGCTCCCGTCGTTCTGCCTCAGGGGCCTTGGTGCCGGGCATTCGTGTGGTCGAGCCTCAGAGTCTGGGATTCATTGAACGTGCGACCAATGAAGAATATGCATTGAACGAGGGTTCAATGCAACGCGGGGTGCGCCGCGTCCCGAAGCGTCGCTTCGCTGGAACCTCGAGCGTCAGCGAAGCGTTCTCTACCCGAACAATCGGGTTCGTGCGGCGACATACAGGGCAACGACGCCAGGATGCTGCAGGCGACGCTCCGCCGTGATCGCGTAGAACCGTTCGACGACGTTCGGCAGTCGTCCGACGACGCGGACCCCGTACTGCCGTCGTATCTGTGTCTCGACCACGGTGGGAGCGAGAAACAGACCCATGCCTTCCTGTCCGAAGAGTTGAAGCAGCGCTACGTCCTCCACCTCACACTCGACCTTCGGATGAATCTTCGCGCTGATGCACCACGCATCGAACGCGTGGCGAATGGCGGTGTTCTCGGTCTGGAGGACGAAGGGCGCGCCATCGAGCGACGCCGGGAAACGGCGCCGAAACCGAACAGCCAGTTCGGGCGTGGCGAACACGGTGGCTCCACACTCGCCGAGCAGGTGATTGAAGACGCGCGCTGGCGCAGGTTGCGACGCGGGGGCGTCGGCCAGCACGACATCCACGGCGTGACTTGCGAGGTCGGCCACCAGCCGCTGGGTCTTGTCGATCCGGCACGTGAGCTGGAAGCGCGGCGAGACCGCCATGGCCGGCTGAAGCAGCTTCCACGTCGTGAGCTTCGGCAGCGAGTCGGAGATGCCCACTACCATGCGCGCCGGCGTAGCCGCGGCGCCATGCGCCAGCGCGTCGGCGAGCTCACGTCCCGCGCGAAACATCTCGTCGGCATAACGCATCACGAGCCGGCCAGTGTCGGTGAGCGCGAGGGTTCGGCCGCGCCGCTCGAACAACGGTTCGCCGATGGCGCGCTCCAGGGCTTTCAACTGTGTGCTGATCGTGGGCTGGGTCAGGTTCAGTACCTGCGTCGCGCGGGCAATGCTGCCTTCACGGGCAACCGTCCAGAAATACCGAAGGTGCTGAAAGTTCAGGGTACTCAAGGACAGCGTGGACATGCAGGGAGTACCACGTGCACGGGTGGGGGAACGACGCCGGGAACGCCTCCGGCCGATCCATTCATACGCTCTATGGATACATGATAAAACATTGAATGGACTGCGGGCTTCATCCGCGAAGTCCGGCAGCACACCTTGCCCATGCAGCCCAGCGGACGGGTCATGCACGTTCCCGCTCGCACCATCATCACTATGACACCACCTCTGGAAGCAACTGTCACCCGGCTCGTCGCGGACGCCCTCGGCCTGGTCTTCACCGCAGAGCACTGGGCACATCTCGAGCGTCGCGGCGACAGCGGATCGCTGGTGACCCGCATCGAGGCGATCGGTTCGGCCATCGGAGTCGGGTATCTCACCACGCAGACCGAAGCGGAATCGCTGCGGACGATCCTCACCGAGCGTGCGCCGGTGGTACTCGTGCCCGACGCCGGCAGCGCCAATGGCGTCCTGCCGAACCGGGCGGTCATCGTCAACGTCGCCGACGGTGAGCACTCCGCGCGGGGCGCTGGAACGCCGCTCGTCCTGGTCGATGCGAACGGCGAGATCACGCCGATCGCCGGCGGGGTCGAGGCCCGCGTGCAGCAGATCGCTCGCCTGCTCGGCGACAAGCCTGTGGCGCTTGCCCCGCTCGCGCTGTCGCCGGAGCGCGCCACGGATCGGCTGCCAGATCACGAAGAGAACGGCACGCCCGGGTCGGTTGCCGGCGCACGTCAGCGTACGTCCGCCGAGTCGCCCGGCGCGATCGCGCGCCTGGGCGAATTGCTCCGCGGCGATCGCCGCGACATCACCATCGTGTTCTTTTACGCCGCGCTGGCTGGGATCTTCGCGCTGACGCTGCCGTTGAGCGTCGGTGCGATCGTCGGCCTGGTGCAGGGCGGCCTGATTCTGCAGCCGGTCGTGATCCTGATCGGCTACGTGATCGTGGGAACGCTCGTGAGTGGTGCCCTGCAGGTGCTGCAGCTGGGTGTCGTCGAGCGCATCCAGCAGCGCATCTTCGCACGCATGGCCCTCGAGTTCAGCTTTCGGGTGCCGCGCATCCGGTACGATGTGGCGATGTCGCATGACCTGCCCGAAACGATGAATCGCCTCTTCGAGGCCATCACGATCCAGAAGAGTCTTTCGAAGGTGCTGCTCGATTCGTCGCAGGCACTGCTGACAGTGATTGCCGGACTGGTGCTGCTGACCTTCTATCATCCGTACTTCTTCCTGTTCGGACTGCTCCTGCTGCTCGTGCTCGGTGCAATCCTCTGGGTGTCCGGGCCTCGTGGGCTCGCGACGAGCCTCGTCGAATCGAAGTACAAGTACCGCGCGCTGCACTGGCTCGAGGAGCAGGCGCGCGCCTTTCACGCCTTCAAGTTCGGGGGCCGGGGTTCACTAGGCATTCGGCGCATGGACGAGATCCTCACGGGCTACCTGATCTACCGACGCAAGCATTTCCGCATTCTCGTCGGACAGACAATCAGCATCGTGCTCTTCCGCGCCCTGATCGTGGGCGGCTTTCTCATCATGGGCAGTCAGCTCGTCATCGAGCGGCAGATCTCACTTGGCCAGTTCGTCGCGTCCGAACTCGTGGTCGTCACCGTATTGCTCGGCGTCGAGAAGCTCATCCTGAGCATGAGCACGATTTACGACGTGCTGACCTCCGCGGAAAAGGCGGGGCATGTATCCGATCTCCCGCTCGACGAACCTGGCGGCACGCCGCTGCCACCGAGCGCACGCGGAATGGCGATCGAGCTGCGCAACCTTTCCTACCGGTATGTACCGGACGCGCCTCCTGTATTGCACAACGTGTCGCTACGCATCGCACCCGGCGAACGCATTGCCATCACCGGGCCGGAAGGCGCCGGGTCGACCACGCTCGTCCGTCTGATCGCCGGCCTCCTCGACCAGTACGACGGCACCATGCTCGTGGACGGGATGCCGCTGCGCATCGTCGATCGGAGCGTCATGCGCGAACACATCGGCCAGTACCTGTCCGCGACGGACCTCTTCGATGGCAGCATCTTCGAGAACGTCGCCGTTGGTCGCGCCGGCATCGACATCACTGCTGCGCGCGAGGCGATCGATGCCGTCGGACTGACGAAAGAGATCGAGGATTTCCCCCAGGGCATGGAAACCCTGATCGACCATGGCGGGCAGCGATTGCCGAATTACGTGGCGATCAAGCTGTTGTTCGCGCAGGCCGTCGCCGGCAGACCTCGCATGCTGGTCATCGATGATCTCTTCCAGAACCTGCAGTCCGCCGACCGCACGCGGTTGCTGCAACTCGTCACGGATCACGCCCGCACGTGGACGGTGGTGATGATCTCGCACGATCCGGACGTCCTGGCGGCGATGGATCGCGTGGTCGTGCTCGAGGGAGGACAGGTGGTGCACGATGGTCCGATGTCCGAGCTGCGCCGGCAGGGTGTGGTGCACGAGCTCGTCGAACTCGGCGCGCTCTCGGCCGTTGCGGAGGAGGCCTGACATGGCCCTGACCCCCGAGTTCTCCACGACTCCCGATGGGCGTCCACTGCGCACGGCGCGGCTGCTCCGCGCGGAGACGTCGTACCGTGTCGTGTGGATCTGGCTCGGCTCGATCACGCTCGGGCTGCTGCTCGTGCTCTTCCTGCCCTGGCAACAGAACGTGCAAGGTACGGGTACGGTGACGGCGTTGAGCCCGCAGGACCGTGCACAATCGCTGCCCTCGCGGATCGACGGGCGCATCGAGCGATGGCTCGTCGCCGAAGGGCAGTTCGTGAAGGCGGGGACGCCGATCGTCGAGATCAGCGAGATCAAGGACGAGTATCTCGATCCAGCGGTCGTGGAACGCACCGGCGAACAGCTCGATGCCAAGTCGGAGTCGAATGCCGGCAAGATCGCCAAGGCGGCCGCGCTCGCACGGCAGATCGAAGCGCTGGAGCAGACGCTCGAGTTCAAGCGCGGGCAGGCACGCACCAAGGTGCAGCAGTACACGGCCGCCGTCACGCAGGCGGTGCTCGAGGACTCGCTTTCCCGCGACCAGTTCACGCGACGCGAGGGGCTCTTCAACTCACCGCTCGGCCTCGTGTCGCTCAACGACCTGCAGGCGGCCCGGCAGCGTGCACAGGCGGCGTCCGCGCGTCTGGTCGAGAAGCAGGGCGACCTGTCGAATGCCCGCGTCGACCTCGAAGGCATCGAGGCGGAGTATCGGGAGAAGATCGAGAAGGCGATCGGCGATCGCATGTCGACTCTTGCGGAGGTGCAGGATGGCATCGGCGAGGTCAGCAAGCTTCGGAACAAGGTCGCGTCGCTGAAGGTGCGCCAAGGCTACTATCGCATCGATGCGCCGCAGGATGGGTATGTAGTGCGCGCCATCAAGTACGGCGTGGGTGAACTGGTGAAGCCCGGCGACCCGATCGTCACCGTGCAGCCGACGGCGGAACGCCGCGCGGTCGAACTGTTCGTGCGCGCCGTGGATGTGCCGCTGCTGCGACGCGGGCGCAAGGTTCGACTCGAGTTCGACGGCTGGCCTTCGCTGCAGTTCTCCGGATGGCCGAGCGTTTCTGTCGGCACGTTCGGCGGCGAGGTCGCCGTGATCGACCAGGTCGTGAGTGCGGACGGGCGGTTCCGCGTGCTCGTCGTACCCGACGCATCCGACGAGCCCTGGCCAGCGCAACTTCGCCTCGGGTCGGGGGTGCGCGGGTGGGCTGCACTCGACGAGGTGCGTGTGTGGTTCGAACTCTGGCGCCAGCTGAACGGATTCCCGCCGAGCATCAAGGCGAGCGACGCGGAGAAGGTCGATCCCGGCGCCGCCAAGAGCAGCGGCAAGGCATGAAGACGCGTGGTCGCCTGGAGTCGCGCGCCGCGTCCACGTCGGCGATGCTCTCGTTCGTGATCGTGTTCGCTGCCGGCGCGCGATCGTTGCCCGCGCAGGCGCCCGGGTCGTGGGCGACGCCGTCGGTTGCGGCGGACAGCGGAGCGCCGTTTTCGTTCGACCGATTTCGGTCGCTCGTGCTCGCCAATCATCCGGAAGCCGATCAGGCACGTCTCGTTGGCGCGCAGGCCCGGAGCCAGTTGACGGAAGCCCTTGGCGCATTCGATCCGAAGGTCGGCATCGGACTCTCCGAGAAGTCGTACAAAGGCGATCGGTATTACCGGTATGCCGACGCGACGCTCACGGTACCACTGCCCATCGGCTCAGGCATCAAGTTCGGCTTCGAGCGCGCAACGGGTTCCAAGATCAACCCTGACCGGTCGACACCGGAGAACGGACTGTTCACGCTTGGCCTGTCGCTGCCGCTTGGTCAGGGGATCATCACCGACCAACGCCGCACGAGCGTCGCCCAGGCACGTGCACTGCGCGATGTCGCGGCCGCCGAGCAGCAGGCGCTCCTGAACAAGCTGCTCGTTCGCGCCGCGAAGGCATATGGTGAGTGGTACGGCGCGGTGGGCCGTGCGGACATCGCGGCCGAAGGGGTGCGACTCGCACAGTTTCGGGCCGACGCCACGCGGGAACGTGTACGCGCGGGCGACAGCCCCGCCGTCGATACGCTGGAAGCGGTGCTGGAGGTACGACGGCGAACCGTCACACTGCTCGAGGCCCGGACCGATGTGAACGTATCGGCGCTGGTCGCGTCGTCGTTCCTGTGGAATGAGAACGGATCTCCACTCGAGCTCGCGTCAGACAGCCGCCCGGTGCTGGCAGGTCTGGAAGCGGGCGCGGTGGACACCAGCCGTATGCGCGAATGGGTGCGGGATGCAGAGCGTCGACATCCGGAACTGCTCAAGGCCGACGGCAAGGTGCGCGTCGCCAGCGCAGACCGGCTGCTGGCTGCCCAATCGTTGCTGCCAGACGCCGAAGGTGCCCTGTACTCGATCGGTGCGCGGGACGATATCGACGCGCTGACGCGGCGGACAGATTGGGAAGAGAACTACAAGGGGTCGCTCAGTGCGACGACGTCGCTGCTGCTGCGCAAGGAACGTGGCAAGCTCGCGGGAACGTCACAGAAGCTCGAATTCGCGCGGCTCGACCGCGACCTGGTGCGGCGCGACGTCGCCTATGCGATCCGCATCGCGCTCAACGAACTCACGCTGCTGCAGCAACTGATCGACGTGCAACGCCAGAACGTGCAGGCGGCCGGCCTGCTGCGGGACGCGGAGCAGGTGCGGCTCGACAGCGGAGAGAGCACACTGCTCACCGTCAACCTGCGCGAGCGGCTGGTTCTGGACGAAGCGATCAAGCTCGCGACACTCGAGGGAAAGATCGCGGCGGCACGCGCGACGCTCGCGGCAGCGATTGGCAGTGGCACGATGATGTGAGGAGCGGCGGGCCGCACGTCGGGCGGTTGGTGTCAGTCACCCGGCAGCAGTACCCACAAGGCGGGACGGCCGACGTTGCAATGCACGGCGCGCGAGAGTCCGCCCAATCCCGCCCAGCTCAGGTACAGCATCATCCGGGTCGCGTGCCATGCACCGGCACCCCCAACGGCCGTCTCCGCTGACGAGAGCGCGCGTACTCGCGACGCACGCGAGGGCACCGGATGAAACACGGCCTCGATGCCAGCGGCACGCTCGGGTTCATCATCCTGCAGACGATCGAGCGCCGTGATCGTGCTGACGACTGCGTCCGTGCTGGTGAGCCGAGCCGCGGAGCGGTCGGCCGCGATGACCGCCGGACGTGAGATGGTCGGGAGGGCGAGCACCCCGACGAATGACCAGATGGTGAACCAGGCGACAGTATTCACGAAGTCCGCGGCCGACGTCAGGCCCGCGTTCGGGAGCGAGGTGGCCAGCACGAATCCCGCCGTATTCCACGCGACCGCCACGAGCAGCCCGCGCGTGCGCAACCCGGACGACAGCACGGCGGCACGCCGGGACAGCACCACACGCAGCTGTTCGCCCGAGAGTTGGTCGGCCCAGCGTCGAGGCACGATGAGCAACGGTGCGCCGAAGCCGGTCCAACCACCGACGAACGCGGGGTCGTCTCCCTCGACCAGTCGTACCGTGTGCGGTGGGAGACCGGCTGCCGTCGCTGCGGAAGCGAGTGCGCTCTTCGACGCGACCGCCACTCCGTCGGACACGTCTCGCACCCCGCCAGCGAGATCGGCAATGGTGCGCTGTCGGGCCACCAGCACCAGCTGCAGGAAGACGAACGCAAGCACTGCCCACGAATGTCCGTATGAAGTGGCGATGCGCACGAGCACGAGCGTCGCCAAGGCGAACCAGCACAGCTGGACGACCACGCCACGTACCCACGCGCCGAGCCACGACAGCAACGGGCGGCTCTCCCGCACGACGATTGCACCACCCACCACATCCACGCCGAACAGCAGCAGTGCATGAACGATAACGGCACCGATCACGGCTGCCACCGTGGAGGCAATCGAATCGTCGGCGGTTGCGGGAATGAACTGGTGTGGCAGGTCGAACCACAGGCTGACAGCGCATAGCATTACCGTCGCTCCGACACCGGTGATGCCGAGCAGCAGGCGCTTGCGAGCGTACGTCATGCGGGCAGCTCCACGGCATGCCGGTGCGACAGTACGCGACCCGCGAGCGCGATACCACTCAGCATCGCGCCCTCGACGCGAGGGCCGCCGCACCAGTCACCGGCGGCTCCCACACACAGGACCGGATCATACAGGGCACTGCCCTGCACCACCGGCTCCGGAATCGCGTAACGCCAGCGATGCGACGCGACATGCACGGGATCCAGCGTGCCGACCACCCCAGCCGATCGGAGGATGGAAAAGAACTCGTCCGTCATCTGCCGGGCGACGGTTGCAGGATCGGATTCGATGTTGGCGGCGCTCCACTCTCGCGTCGCATGGATGACCCACGTCTCGGCAATGCTGCGCCTGGGCTTGCTGCAGTCACGACTTGCCCACGAGACCACGCGGCTGTCGTTCACGAAAGCACCGTCCCAGTCGGTGCGAATGCCGCTTTCGAATACGAGCATCGACGCCCACACCGGATGCATCACCGCTGCTGCAGCCTCGGCGGCCACTTGGGGAGCCGCGACGGTCAACAGCGCACGCGCTTGCGGTGCCGGTACCGCCAGGAGCACCGCATCGAAGTCTCCGAGCGGAGTGCCGTCGGTGGCAGCGAGCGCCCACCGGTCGCCAGTGCGCTCCAGGGTTGCGACAGTCGCTCCGCTGACGACATCGAGATCGGCGGCCATGTGCTTGCCCAGAGCGCTCATGCCGGGCACTGCCACCCATCGAGCGGTGTCCCCGCCTGCGGGACGCCACGCTCCGCGCTCGCGTACGGCGATCTCGCCGTCCCACGCGGCAATGAGCCCCTGCGCTTCCCATGATCGCAACAGCGGTGCGAGCCGAGTGTCGCGCGACGTGAAGTACTGCGCACCATGATCGAACTGCCACGGCCCCTCACGACGGGTGGCGCAGCGGCCGCCAGGGCCACGCGACTTCTCGAAGACTCTCACGTCGACATTGTGATCCGAGAGCGTGCGGGCGCACATGAGCCCCGCGACGCCGGCTCCGACAACCGCCACACGATACCCTGCCCCGTACGCTGCCCGCTCGACGTGTCTGACGTATGCCGGGACATCGATGCGTTCCGCCTGCACCGACGGATCGCGTCCGCGCACTGCGCCGAGCACGGGATTGTCCGGGGTAAATGCCCGATCGAACTGGCCAAGGCACCAGAGCAGCCCACCATACGATGCCGGATCCCTTCCGTCGAGCGCGTACCGGTGATTGAGATCGATCAGCATTGCGAGCGCGTCCTCAGCGTCTGCGGTCCAGCCAGGGATGGCCTTGCCCCACGTCATGCGCACGTTGTTGTGAAGCTCACCGTGCACGAGCAGCGAACGCTGCATCGCGTTCCAGAAGGCATCGGGCGTGCGACCCCGTGAGAGGCGTTCCCAATCCAGCACGGTTCGCGCGTCCATCTCGTGTGCACGCAGCGTGGCGCGTGCCCAGTCCGGTAGCGCATTCACCGTGGCATGGTCGGGGCGGTGGTGGCAGAACGTGTAGGCGACTTCGCGCCACACGAGGAGTTCGTCAATCCACTTCGCAGCCCCCGTTCCCGGTATGGCTGCCGCCTCGCGTGCAAGCCGGAACGGCGAGACCATGCCGTAGTGCAGGTACGCCGACATGCGGCTCACGCCGCGCTCGCGGGTCGGATCGTTTCTCGTACCATCGTACTGCCCGAGTGCACCTGTCTCCACGAACAGGCGCCATCGCGTGTAGCCGGCGGTCGAGCCCCCGCGCGTGTCCGACACCGGGCCGACGCCGTGATCGATGTTGCAGCCCGCGACCAGCGCCGCCAGATCGGCGTGCGCGAGGTCGACGGGCTCGAACGGCAGCGCGGGAACGAAGGGCGGTGCGAGGTTGCGCATCACGGGCCACTCGCGTGTCAGCCGCGCCGTGCGGAGCTCTCGTGTGGCATCGCGGTACTGGAAGGCGCGCTCGTACGCGGTGGTCGTGAGCGTCACCGGCACGATGCACGCCGTATCGATCTCCCAGACGGGCGTGGCGACCTTTCGCGCGAGCGACTCCGTCCAGCCGGCAAGTGGTGCAACCGGCATGCGCTCCGTGACCACGAGCGCCGCCCGTTCAGCGAGGCCGATCAGGTGCGGATTACGGTCGCCATCGCGCTCGAGGTGAAAGGCGGATCCGATGCCGAGCGCCTCGAGCTCTGCGGCAAACTCCCGTGCACCCTCGAGGATGAAGGTGTGGTGCCGATCGCTGGCATACGGATATCGCTCCGACAGCCCGTGGTACACGAACACGGGCAAGTCGAGCTTCGCCCCAACGGCGAACGCTGCATCGAGTGCCGGATTCTCGTGGCCGCGGAGAGCCACTCGCGCCCAGTAGAGCACGAACTCCCCGCGCCGGGATGACCGGGGCGATACAGCCTCGGCCGACAGGCCACGGGGGCGGGAGTACACCCGTTCAGCGAGATGTGGCGGGAGCAGGAGCTGGGGATCGAGCACGAAAGCCGGCGGTGATGACGGAAGGGAATGAGGGTAGCGACTGGGCAAAGTCGCGGCTGCACCCATTCCGTTCCCGCCGCAGTGGCCACCGCCCGTTGGTGAGTCGCCTGCGGCGCACGACGCTTGTTCTCATTGCGAGAAAACCGCCGGCCGTCGGTGACGTTCCGGTGACGGGGTCCGGTACCGTGCGGGGATGATTGCATTGGCGGTCGAATGATGGCGGCACCGTGTGCGTTCTCGGCACGGTGCCGCCAGCGACGTACAGGCCTTGCCGCCGGGAGGCTTCGGGTCGCTACGGAGCGACCTCGCCGCCACATGCGCGCACCAGTGCCGCCCACGCGGCGGTAAGCGCCACGACGTCCGCTTGCTGAGACGTTTCGGCCACCAGCAGCGTGAGGTCGCGGCCCTTGCCTGCCACCGTCGGGGCCACGCCGGTGGTCGTCGTTGGTACGGCCGGCTCACGGGGCGCGCGTCGCGACTCTCGCGCGACTTCGGCGCCCTTGGTGTTCACATACGTGAAAATGATCACCCCGCCGCTCGGCGCGATGGACATCCGCGGCGCACTCCAGCTCAGCCCGGCCTCGAACGTCTGCGACTCGTGAAGCGAATCCGCGCCATCGACTCGCGAGGACGTCAGGACGACGCTGCACCCGGGTGTCGCCCGCGCCTCCTGCAGGAATGCCGACGGATTCCGGCTTACCGCGGCGATGCCTGCGGTGAAGGCTTGCCGGGCCGCGAGAATCTCGGCGGCAGGTGCGGGGCGCCGGCCCCCCTGCGCGCCGGCATCGGGCGCGAGCACGAGCAGCAGCAAGGCGGATGAGAGCGAAACGGCGGTGGGCAGACGCACGTGATTGCGGGAGCGCTGGGTGGCCGGGCGACGTCGAACCTGGTCGTCCGCGAAGGGAGAGAGCTGACTCTCTCGTGATTACGCAAACCCGGCGCCCGCTGCTGGAAGTTGAACGTCGCGCAGGTCCATCACGCCCCACGCACGGGTGAGCCCGGGGCCGGCTCGTCCGGCACTTCGAGGCGCGCCCGCCGGCCCTCCAGGTCGTAGCTACGGGCCCATGAACCACTTCACGCGAGCCGTCCGCACCCTGGCGTCCATCCTTCGCAGCCCCATGCTCGAGCGACGTCGTCGGCCGGGCTCATGGAAGCGCGCAGCCATGATCTGCATGCTCGGGGTGTCGGTGCTCGGCTGCAACGTATTCTCGCTCACCTCCCCGACGTCCCGGAAAGTACCGGGGTACGCGGTCGGCGGGATTCGGGTGCTGTTCATCGGTAACTCGCTCACGTATTACAACGACCTTGGCGAGATGCTCGTGCAGGTCGCGAAGTCCGGCGGGGACAACGAGATCCGCTCCGCCACGGTGGCGTTTCCCGATTATGCACTCGTCGATCATATCGCCGATGGAACGGCAACCCGCGCGCTGCGCGAGAACACGTGGGAGTTCGTGGTCCTGCAACAGGGACCATCGTCACTGCCGGAGAATCAAGTACTGCTGGCCGATGGCGCGAAAGCCTTCGATCAGCACATACGCAACGCTGGTGCGACACCAGTCCTGTTCATGGTGTGGCCGCAGAGCAACCGGGCCCGCGACTTTCCCGCAGTGCTCACGTCATATCGCAATGCGGCGGCGGAAGTCGGCGGTCTCTTCGCGCCCGTCGGGGACGCGTGGACGGCTGCCTGGGAACTCGACCCGTCCGTGAGCCTGTACCTCGACGGACTACATGCGAATCCATCAGGCACATACCTCGCCGCACTCGTGATTCTTCATCAGCTGCGAGGCACCGACCCGCGGTCACTTCCACGCAGGATTCCGGGCTACCCGGCGTCTAAAGCCACAGTCGAGCTGCTGCAACGCGCCGCCGAGCGCGCCGTAGCCCGCAATCCGCTCCGGCCATGACGGTATGGACTCGCGCGGCGATGGGGCTCGCTGCGTGCGCCCTGCTCTTCGCTCGATCGACGGACCTCTCGCTGCGCATCGCCCCCGCGTCTGTGGCAAGCCTGACGGACCGCACCGTAGCGCCGGCGGCGGTCGTGACGGCATCCGCGGCGGCGGACTCCGCGGCGGCGGACTCCGCCGCGGTCGCTCGGACGTTCTATCGCGACGCGCTCGCACACCATCAACGCGGAGCTCTCGACTCGGCGGTGGTCTTTGCGCGGCACGCGCAGGACCGCTGGCCATCGCAATCCGCGTACGCAGTGCTGGTGGCGCTCCTCTCGGCACGACAGAGTGACGCGCGCACGCTCGTCAACGCACTCGACCAACTCACACGCATGGAAGCCGGTGGCGAGGTCACCGCGGACAGCGCCATCAGGCGCATGACTCGCTCGCCGAGCGTACTGGCGGAGCAAACTGCACGAGCCGTCGCACGTCTCGAGCGCGCGACCGCACCGATGCCGCGCAGCCGCATATTCGCAACGCTGCACGACAGCACGCTCTTTCCTGAAGGCCTGGACATCGACGGCGGCACCGGCACCCTGTACGTCGCCAGCGTGCGTCACGGCGTCGTGGTCGAGCGCCGCGCGAACGGCAGGGAGCGCCGTATCCCACTTGACGCAGCGCAGCGTGAGGGTGCCGCACTCGCCGTTCGGTTGGATGCCCGACGTACCCACCTTTGGATCACCACCTCGGGCATCGGGCAATCGCTGGGGTGGACGCCGGCAGATTCAGGTCTTGCCGCCCTGCTGCGTGTACGAGCTGCCGACGGGGTCGTCGAGCGTCGCTATCCGTTGCCTGTGGTACCGGGCGGTCACACGTTGGGTGATGTCGCGGTATCGGCCACTGGCGATGTGTATGTGTCCGACTCCAACCATCCCGTGCTCTATCGCCTGCGCGCGGGCGGTGACTCGCTCGAGGCGTTCCGGAGCCCGCTCTTCCGCTCCCTGCAAGGCATCGCACCGTCGGCGGATGGCTCGGCGGTGTACGTCGCGGACTACTCGCACGGCATTCTCCGCTTCGACCCCGCTACCGGCGCTGTCAGGCGCGTGTCGGATGCATCGGGCACCACCGCACTCGGCATCGACGGTCTCGTCCTGCACGGACGGCATCTCATCGCCATTCAGAACGGCATCTCGCCGATGCGGGTCGTGCGCCTTGCACTCGACAGCACCGGCATGCGGATCACGGAGGCGCTGACCCTCGACCGACAGGCTGCACCCGCGGGCGAGCCGACGATCGGTGCGGTTGCGGGAGATGCATTCGTGTATGTCTCGAACAGCGGGTGGGCGCATTACGACGCCCGCGGCCGACGCGTTGCAGGCACGCGCCTCGCGCCCCCGGTCATCCGGCGGCTGCCCCTGACGCCGCCGGCCCGTCACTGAATCACGCGGCGTGCAGTCGTTTCACGCAGCGGCTTCGGCGTAGTGTGCGGGAAGCACGATTGTCGCCAGCGCACCACCCTCCTGCACGCGCGTGAGCGTGACGTCGGTGACCGTCGATGGGTAGAGGCGCTGCAGACGCGCGCGAAGGTTCGCCAGCCCGATTCCGCTGCGGCCGCGCTCACTGGCAAGGGTTGGTGCCGGTCCCGGCCCATTGTCGCGTACAGTCAGCGTGAGCACTCCGAGACCCACGCGCGCGCCGATGACGATCTCACCGGGACCACTTCGACGAGAGACGCCGTGCACGATCGCATTCTCGACCAGTGGCTGGAGCGCGAACGCCGGAACCAACGCTGCATGCGCGGCCGGATCGATCTCCCATCGCACGGCGAGGCGGTCCGGGAATCGCACCAACTCGATGTCGAGATAGTTGCGCACCATCTCCAGTTCGCGCGACAGCGCGATCTCCTGTTCTTCGGCCATGCCGAGCGTCGCACGGAGCAGGTCGGCAATGCGCACCACCATGCGCGAAGCCCCATCCTGGTCGCGCGGAATGAGCGTCACCACGGAGTTCAGTGCGTTGAACAGAAAATGCGGATTGAGCTGTGACCGCAGCGTCGTGAGTTGCGCCGCACTCAGGTCGCGTTCGAGGCGAGCGGCCACGATGCCCTGCGCCTGCCATTCCTCGTACCAGCGCAGCGCCGCATGCGCACCGACGATGGCCCAATAGATGACGACGAACAGGTCGCCGGAACTCCGGAAACCGATCGCGAGCGTGCTGTCGAGCTCTCGCTTGACGCTCAGGCCGAACCCCTGCGAGACGAATGCGGTCACCAGGATCTGGCCGCAGATGACGAGCAGGGACATGACGAGGTGCGCCGACACGGCACGCACGATGCTGCCGCGCTCGAACGGCACCCGTTCGCTCACCAGGATGATGAGCGGTGTCCATAGTGCCCAGGCGAACCACACGAGGAACTGCGACATCGCCAGCTGCACGAGCGAGATGCCGGGATTCAGCGCGGACGGGACGATCTGGAACCCGATGACACCGAACACCGAGGGCAATACCCAGAAACCCACCAGCACCAGCCACATCCTGGATCGACGCGACGTACGCCGATCCCAACGGGAAAGCTCCATCAGCTGACGCCGTGCAGGCGTTGTGCGACATGCTCACGATAGCTCCGGCTCACGCGCAGCTTCGTTCCGTCCTTGAGGATGAGCACCTGGTCGCCACCGAACCATGGCTGCAGTTCGCGAATCGCATCGAGCGCCACGATGATCCGGCGGTGCACGCGCACGAAGCGCGCGGGATCGAGACGCGCCTCGAGCGCAGTGAGCGTCTCGCGCAACTCGTGACGCTCCTTGCCCGCATGCAACACGACGTAGTTGCCGGACGACTCGGCCCACGACACCGTCGCGAGGGGCAGCACATAGGTGCGCTGGTCCTTCTTGATGACGAGGCGGTCCGTCCATCGGGGCGGCGGTGGCGCCGACGCCGGCGCTGACGCCGACCATCCGCCTGCCTCGTGCGTCGCGAGCATGAGCGCGAGCCGCTGGGACTCGTCTCGGATCGCCCGCAGCGCCCGCCGTTCGACCAGCCGATTCCAGGCGGCGGCGAACCGCGCATCGTCGAACGGCTTGAGCAGGTAATCCACCGCGGCCACGTCGAAGGCGCGCAGTGCGTGCTGGTCGAAGGCAGTCACGAATACGGTCGCAGGCATTCTCGCCGGTCCCACGCTCGCCACGACCTGAAACCCGTCCTGTTCCGGCATCTGCACATCCAGGAACACCGCGTCCGGCGCCCACGCCAGAATCTCGTCGGCGGCATCCGCACCGTTACCGGCTTCCCGGACGTCGACGTCGGGAGCCAGCGCGCGCAGCAGGAGCGCGATGCGTTCACGCGCGAGTGGTTCGTCGTCGGCGATGAGGACGCGTCGGGTCATGCACAGTGATACCGGCCGGCAGGGCCGAACGCGAGTGCCGGAGGGCGAAGCGCGCCAAGCGGCGGATGGACCCGCGGCACCCGGGGGCCAGCCGGTCGGGTCGTCCGGGTCCGCTCGGCCCGGCCCAGCTCATCCCAGGCCAGGTGAGCTCAGGGGGGTGACGCCTTGGGCGTAGTCCCGACCCGCACGGCGACCCCCTCCACCATGTCATCGCCGGGGTTCACCACCAACCGGTCGTCCGGGGTCACGCCGGTCAGCACTTCGATCTGGGCCCCGTAATCCCGGCCGAGCGTCACCGGAAGTATCCGCACGCGCCCGTCGCGCACGACAGCCACCTGCGGGCCCTCGGCGCGCGTCATGAGCGTGTTGGACGGGATCAGCAGGGTGCGCGACACGCGTGGCAGCGTCAGCCGGACCTGGGCGAACATGCCCGGCATGAGCCGGCCGTTCGCATTGTCCAGCTGAATTTCCGTCAGCAGTGTGCGTGTGGTGAGGTCGAGCGAGCGCGACGTACGAGTGACCCGCCCCTTGAACGCAGCATTCCCGAGTTCCTGCACGAGAATCTCCGCCTCCTGCCCTTCGCGCACGCTCGCGGCAATGCTCTGCGGAACACTGGTCACGACGCGCATGCGATCCATCTGCGCCAGCGAGAAAAGCGGCCGCGTATTCGTGCCCACGCCAGGCGCGACGAGCGCACCCATGTCGACGTTGCGCGCCGTCACCACACCGCTGAACGGCGCAATGATGCTGCCGAATCGCGTGAGCGTGGTGAGACGTTCGACATTGGCGCGCGCGGCATCGGCACTCGCTTCCGATACGTTGAACGCCGCCTGCTTCTCATCCAGCTCCTGCTGCGTGGCCACCTTCTGCTCCACGAGACTGCGCCACCGGGCCAGCGTGAGTCGTGCGAGCTGCCCCGACGCTTCCACCTGCGCCAGTGTCGCGCGCGCCTGCCGAAGCTCCTGGTCGATCTCAGGCGTCTCGACCACAGCGAGCGTATCGCCGGCGCGCACGCGTGAACCCATGTCCACACGCACGCGTTTGACGTATCCATTGGCGCGGGCGTACAACCCTGTCTCATGCAACCCGTACAGTGTGCCGGGCAGGACGAGTGCGTTGCTCTCGTCGCCCAGTTTCGGTTGGGCGACCGTCACCTGCGGCGGGGCGGCACCGGCGCTCGCGGCGGCCTGCAGCAGTCGCTTCTTCGCGAGGCGCGGGAGGACGCCGGTCACGAGCAGCGCGCCAGCGACGACCACCAATCCAATGACGAGCAGCCGCACGCCGCGCGCCCCTGCCCTTGGGTCGGCGCTGTTCGGCCCGCGAGCAGGACTCGGATCGCGCGGAGGAGACGCGGTACTCATGCGGCAGTCCCCTGCGGAACGAGTGATTGACTGGACCGGCGACGTTCCAATTGGCCGCGCAGCGTGCTGTAAGCGACGGGCACGACGAGCAGCGTCGCGAGCGTCGCAACGGCCAGGCCACCGATGACGGCGCGGCCGAGCGGCGCGTTCTGCTCACCACCCTCGCCCACACCGAGGGCCATCGGGAGCATGCCGATGATCATGGCGAACGCGGTCATGATGACGGGTCGCAGGCGCGTATATCCGGCTTCGAGTGCCGCCTGATGCGCGGTGGCCCCCGCGAGCCGGCGTTCGTTGGCAAAGGACACGATAAGCACGCTGTTCGCAGTGGCCACGCCGATGCTCATGATCGCCCCCATCAGCGATGGCACGCTCAGCGTCGTGCCGGTGGCGAAGAGCGCCCAGGCAATGCCGGCGAGTGCTCCCGGTAACGCCATCACGATGATCAGCGGGTCGAGCCACGACTGGAAGTTCACGACCAGCAGGAGGTAGATCAGGACGACGGCGAATCCCAGCCCAATGAGGATCCCCTGGAACGACGTGCGCATGCTGGCCACCTGCCCACGCATGGTGATGGTGCTGCCGCGGGGGAGCGTGGGCCGGATCTCGTCGAGGATGCGATCGACATCGCGCGCCACCGCACCGAGATCGCGATCCTGCACACTGGCGTACACATCGTAGACAGGCTGCACGTCATAGTGATTGATCACCGACACGCCGCTCCGTCGGGACACGGTCGCCACGTTGCCGAGCAGCTGCGCCCCGCTGCCGCCTGCGGTGAGCGACGCGGCACCCACCAGCGGCATGCCGGTGATGCCCTCGATGGACGTGACGCGTGACTGTGGCGTCTGCACGCTGATGGCATACTGCACGCCGTTCTGCGGATTGAGCCAGAAGTTGGGGGCCGTCTGGCCGCTCGACGCCAGCGACACGAGGAGGTTGCTCGCCACGTCGCGCTCCGTGAGTGCCAGCGCCGACGCACGATCCCGGTCGACGGTGACGAACAGCTCCGGCGCGTTCGTGACCTGGTGCACGTACACATCCACGGCGCCTGGCACTCGCTGCATGCGGGCGGCAATCTCTCGCGCGATCTCCACGTTCTTCGCGCGGTTCGAGCCTGCGACCTGCACGTTGATCGGTGCCGGCAATCCGAAATTCAGGATCTGGCTGACGATGTCGGCGGCCTGGAAGAACACCAGTACATCCGGAAACGCCTCGTTCAGCCGTTCGCGCAGCACGCGCTGATACGCCGCGGGTGACCCTTCATGCTCCGGCGTGAGCGCGATCAGGATGTCGCTGTCGGTCACGCCGACCGTCGGGTTGTCACTGAAGGCAATGTTCGATGCGCCCGACGACGCTATTCCCACGTTGTCCAGAATCATCCGCAGCTCACTCGGCGGAATGACCTCCCGGATCACCCGCTCGACGCCGGCCACGATCTGCTCCGTCTGTTCGACGCGCGTGCCCGGTGGTGCGCGCAGGTGCAGGCGAATCTGGCCCGCATCGACGGTCGGAAAGAAGTTCTGCCCGAGGAACGGCACCAGCAGCATGGATGCGAGCACGCCGGTCGCGAAGCCACCCGCCACGCGCCGCCGGTGCGACAGCGCCCACTCGAGGACGGCGCGGTACCGCTCGCGGATGCGCTCGAACCAGGCATCGAAGCGCAGGTGCAGGCGCATGAGCAGGCCGGGCGCACCGCTGTGCGCCGCCTCGTACTGGAGCACGTAGTAGACGAGCGTTGGCACGAGCGTGCGCGAGATGACGTACGACGCGAGCATCGCGAACACCACCGCCATTGCGAGCGGCGCGAACAGCGAGCCCGCGACGCCACCCAGGAAGAAGACCGGTACGAAGACGATGCAGATGGCCAGTGTGGAGACGAACGTCGGGACCGCGATCTGCTGGGCGCCCTCGACGATCGCCTCACGGACTGGCCGCCCCTGCGCGAGATGCCGGTGGATGTTCTCGATGCCGACGGTTGCATCGTCCACGAGCACGCCGACCGCGAGCGCGAGTCCGCCGAGCGTCATCACGTTCATCGTCTGCCCGAGCGCACCGAGCGCGATCACCGACGCGAGGATCGACAGCGGGATCGACAGGGCCACGATGAGCGTGGAGCGCCAGCTGCCAAGGAACAGGAGGATCATGGCGGCGGTGAGGCACGCCGCGATCAGCGCCTCCGCCACCACCCCGCGCAGCGCGGCCTTCACGAACAGCGACTGGTCGGCCAGCAGTTCGACCTTGAGCGCGGGCGGCAGCGCCGCAACGATACCCGGGAGCGCGGCGCGCACGCGCGTCACCACGTCCACCGTCGATGCCCCGCCGGCACGCAGCACGGTGAGCATGGCGCCGCGGTTACCATCACGCCGTACGATGTTCGTCTGCACCGCATATCCGTCACGCACCTGCGCGACGTCGCGGATGCGCACGAGCGCGCCGTTCGCCGTGCGCACGGGCAGGTCGTTCAGCGCGTCGACGACTTCCGGGCTGCCGTTCAGTCGCACGGCATACTCCCGTTCACCGATCTTGGCGGTACCGGAGGGGAGCACCAGGTTCTGCGCATTCACCGCATTGCTGACGTCGAGCGGTGAGATGCCGCGCGCAAGGAGCTGCTGCGGATCGAGGTCGACGTTGATGATACGCGTGCGCCCGCCGTACGGCTGCGGGACGCTGGCGCCCTGCACGGACGCGAGCCGAGTGCGGATGCCGTTGGAGCCCAGATCCTGCAGCTCCTGCTCCGACAGGGTCTCGCTGCTCAGCGCGAGCTGCAGCACCGGCACGTTGGAGGCGCTGTACCGCAGGATGTAGGGCGCCGTGGCCCCGGGCGGCATCGTGCGCAGGATGACCTGCGACAGCGCGGCGAGCTGCGCGACCGCCGATTCGATCTTGGCGCCGGCGTGGAAGTACACCTTGATGACGCTCAGGCCACTCGTCGTCTGCGACTCGATGTGCTCGATGTCGTTGACGGTGGTGGTGACCGCGCGCTCGAAGGTGCCGGTCATGCGCCGCTCCATCTCCTGCGGCGGCAGCCCATTGTACTGCCAGATGACCGACACCACGGGGATGTCGATTTCCGGGAAGATGTCCGTCGGCGTGCGGAGCAGCGAGAGCACGCCGAAGATCACGACCAGCAGCGCGCCCACGATGAAGGTGTACGGCCGACGCAGGGCCAGCTCGACGATCCACATCAGCGTCGCCCGCAGGTCAGCGCGGAGCGGATCCGTGCCCGCGGGGCCTGCTCGCTCGCGGCGATGTCGACAGGGAGACGCTTCGTCACGACGGAAGGTACGGGCGGTTCGGGGTTAACGTTGAGGTCCACGGCAGCGTACAATGTCGTGGAATCACTGCTGCCGTTCCCTTCCCGGAGAGCAATGCCGATGCGTGCGGTCAACGTGTGTTTCGCGTTCGGACTCATCATGCTGCTGCCCGCCGGTCTGATCGAGGCACAGACGGCATCGGCGTCGATGCGGACGCCGCCCCCCGATTCGGCCGCGTGGCCTCCGCTCCTCACCCATGTCATGGGGCGGCTCGCATCCCACATCACGCGCGCCGCACTCGACACGACACCGCAGCCATGGCGGATGACTTTCCCTGATTCGGGCCTCCGGTGGCAACAGGTGGAAGCCCATCTCAGGTCGGCCCTGCGCGCGCGATCCGTGACCCCCGCAGATTCGATGTTCTACGAACTGAGCATTGGTGCACTCACGGTAAAGTCGGATACGGCACGCATCGAACTCCGGGATGGCGTGACGCGACCCTGCGCGAACGGCGATCGACCCGCTGGCTTTGGGAATGTCGAACAGGTGTTCGTGGTGCGCTATCAGTCTGGAAGCAGGTACTTCTGGGGAGGCGCGCGCTCACCGAACGTGCTGCATGGCGATCGCGCCCCCTGCTCCGCTCGGCGCCGCCAGAATCACTGAGCACACGAGACGTCGAGTCCGAATAGCGGAAGGCCGGGTGCCTCGAACTGCCCTAACGGCCGGCCGCCGCGCACCGTAAGCTGCGCATCGCTCCTCGCTCTCTATGGCCGTCGGCCGCGGGGCCCCGAGCGCAGCGCCGGCATGACGGCCGGCTGGACTCTCTGGAGGTCCACGTGCCCCGCCGCCTCGTCGCACCGCTCGCCGCCGTCTTCGCCACCCTTCTCGCCGCCTGTGCGCCGGATACGATCCTCGCACCGGCTGACGGTGCGGACCTGGTTGCCCCGAGCGCCGTCCGTGCGGCCGCGTCGGGCGGTGGCGCAGTGCGGGTCAGTGAATACGGCAGCCTCTTCTACATCGTCACGAATGATGCACAGCGTCAGCTCACCTCCACGCTCGGCGCGACACTGGCCGTCATCACCGCGGAGTGCAACGGCATGCCGATCGTCGGTGATCAGTTCTCATACCGCACGCTGACGACGCCGTCCGGCAAGGTGCTCGAGCACGCCCAGGCGGAGGATGTGACGGTGCTCGTGTTCGACGGGTACTACGACTTCGCCACCGATCTCTGCGCGTTCGTCGAACGCACGCCGCTGCTGGCCGTCGGCACCGCCGACTACGTGCTCACGAGCAACAACTTCTTCTCACCGGACGCTCCAGGTGCGTCCGAGGACAACGTGCGCGCACAGGGCACGGTTACGAAAGTGGGCACGGGAGAACTGCTGCACTACGTCGTGCGATCCGGCAGCCTGGTCACGGGAGGCGGCATCGACAAGGGCTACAGCAACAACATCATGCTCACGCCAATGAAGCGATGACGGCGAGTGCATCATGGCATGAACAGCATCACGGGGAGCGCGGCGGCGATGGGGGGCCACGTGACGAGGAACGCAAGGCCGGCTCTGGCGAATAAGCGACGCAGTCCCGGGTCCTCCCCCGACGTAACGAAAAAGTCGCACACCGGATTTCCGGTGTGCGACTTGATCTTGCAAGCATGTTGTCAGTGGGCCTTGTAGGAGTTGAACCTACGACCTCACGCTTATCAGGCGTGCGCTCTAACCACCTGAGCTAAAGGCCCCATCCACGAACACTGACGAAATGACCGAACCCATTCTGCCAGAGCCGCTTAACTTAGCCGTTACGACGATTAGGGTCAACGGCAGCGGCTGAGCAAAATCAGTCCGCTACCGCTTCCCGATCAGCGACAGCGGATTGACCGTCGTACCACCGACCCGCGCGATAAAGTGCAGATGCGGCCCGGTCACGCGCCCGGTGGCCCCCACCAGCCCAAGCCGGCCCCCCTGCTCCACGGTGTCCCCTTCCGACACCAGTATCCGGCTCAGGTGGAGATAGGCCGTCGAGATGCCCCCGCCGTGATCGACGTACACGACATTGCCGCCGAGAAAGAAGCTGCCAGTCAGACGCACCACGCCGCGATTGGTTGCGCGGATCGGCGCACCGACGGCACCCGCGTAGTCCGTACCCATGTGCCGGCTCAGCACCTCACCATTGAAGCTGCGCCCGTTGCCGAAGCCGCTCGTGATCCGCGAAGGCCGGGGCGCAATGAACGCACCCTTCCAGAGCACCGGCGTCGCGATCGCTCCGCGCGACACCGCCGCGGCACGCTCGGCCTCTGACGCAAGGCGCGCCGCCAGCGCCGAATCGGGTGGCGCCGAGAAGGCCGGAGCCACCCGAAGGCGCTCGAGTCGGTAGCGGCCGGAGTCGGCAGCGACGCGCAGCGTCAGTGCAGTGCCGCTCGCGCATTCGACTCGCAGGGTCGCACCGCCGGTCGAGTCGATCGGCACCGCGGCAAACATGCGTACGCTGTCGCCGCGGACGCTCTTCGTTGCCAGCGGCGTGTCGGCGAGTGTCACGCGCAACCCGTTTCCCGCACGTTGCGCTGGCGTCGCCACCACGCGCAGCTCGAAGAGCGCTCCGGCGACCGGACGTGCCGGTGTCCACGACACCTGACGCGCCTCGACGCACGACTGCTGTGCCGATGCGCGCGATGCGGTCGCATGAACAAGCGCCCCGCACGTGATGAACGTCAATGCGGCGCGGCCTACCAGCGACAAAAAGCGCCCGAAGCGATTGCCTCGGGCGCCCCTGTGTGCAACGTGCGACAACTCAGTACTCGTCGTCGGAATCGTCGCCCAGATCGACGAGGTCTTCGTCGATCTCTTCCTCGTCTTCGTCGAGATCGTCATCGAGGTCCTCGTCGAGATCATCATCATCGAGGTCATCGTCCTCGTCGTCGAGGTCGTCGTCCTCCTCGTCATCGAGATCCTCGTCGTCGTCGAAATCGACATCGTCGTCGTCTTCGAGATCGTCGTCGAGGGGCTCGTCTTCCGGATCCCCTTCGTCGTCGATGGCCAACGCCTGAATCTCTTCTTCGAGCGCGTCCATCGACGACGACCCGAACAGCTCCAACATGGGACGAATCTCCTTCGAGATGGTAGAGAGATGGACCCCGCGCGGGCCCGGACTCAAACCGGACTAGCAACACTCGTGCGCGATGCCCGGTCGCGAAACAGTATCAATGGGCGCGCGCCATGCCGCAACCGGCAACCACGCCCACCCTGCCGAAAATACGCATGGCCGGGGCCAGACTGAAACGAGCCCGGGCGCAGGCCCGGGCTCGTTGTTCAGACAGCGCACGATGGCACGAGGCTCATGTCGCCCCGCGTCGCCGCGATGTTACGCCGTTTCGCGCTCCCGCTCCCGCTTCGACTCGCGGCTGGTACGCTTGCGGTCGCTGGTCGCCAGCAGGCGCTTGCGCAACCGGATGTTCTTCGGCGTGATCTCGATGAGCTCATCGTCCTCGATGTATTCGAGCGCGCTCTCCAGCGTGATCTCACGGGGCGGTTCGAGCGTGATGTTCTCGTCCGTCGACTTGGTGCGGATGTTGGACAGCTTCTTTTCCTTCGTCGGGTTCACGTCCATGTCGCCCGGACGCGAATTCTCACCGATCAGCATCCCCTCGTACACAGCCTCGCCGGGCTCCACGAACAGCGTCGAACGCTCCTGCAGGCTGAACAGTGCGAACGCGATGATCGTCCCGTTCTCCATCGACACGAGCACACCACGCGAACGTCCCGACAGCGGCCCCGCCCACGGCCCGTACTCGAGGAAACGATGGTGCATGATGCCGGTACCGCGCGTGTCCGTGAGGAACTCGCTGCGGAAGCCGAACAGGCCACGCGCCGGCACCTTGTACAGCAGGCGCACGAGCCCCTGACCCGGATTCTTCATCTCGATCATCTCGGCGCGCCGAGGCCCGAGCTTCTCGATCACGGTACCGAGATATTCCTCGGGTACGTCGATCGCGAGCTCCTCGAACGGCTCCAGCTTTTCGCCGTTCTCACCGGTCTTGGTGATCACGCGCGGGCGCGATACCTGGAACTCGAATCCTTCACGGCGCATGGTCTCCATCAGGATGGAGAGATGCAGTTCGCCGCGACCCGAGACACTCCACGCGTCGGTCGTGTCGCTGTCCTCGACCTTGAGCGCGACGTTCCGCTCGAGCTCCTTGTACAGGCGCTCGCGCAGCTGGCGCGACGTGACGAACTTTCCGTCCTTGCCTGCGAACGGCGAGTTGTTCACGAGGAAGTCGACGCTGATCGTCGGCTCTTCCACGCTGATGCCGGCCAGCGGCTCCTGCACTTCGGGATCGGTGAGCGTGGCGCCGATGTCGACGTCCTCGAACCCGGCGAGCAGCACGATTTCACCGGCCGACGCTTCCTGGATCTCGATGCGCTCGAGGCCTTCGTAGCCGTACAGCTTCGACACGCGGCCGCGCTGCACGCCCTTGGGCGACTCGAACGGCACGAGCGTGATGCTGTCACCCAGACGAACGGTGCCACGTTCGACGCGGCCGATCGCCATGCGGCCGAGATAGGCGGAGTAGTCGATGGTGGAGACGAGCATCTGGAACGGGCCACTCGCATCGGACGGCGGGGGCGGCACGGTGTCCACGATCGTCTGGTAGAGCGGCGTCAAGTCGGTCGGCTCGACGTCCATGTCCATCGTCGCGATGCCCTGCTTCGCACTCGCGTACACGACCGGCGCGTTGAGCTGCTCCTCGGTTGCCTCGAGCTCGATGAACAGCGACAGCACTTCGTCGTGCACACGCAACGGGTCGGCGCCAGGCCGATCGATCTTGTTGATGACGATGATCGGCGTGCGACCCAGTTCGAGCGCCTTGCGCAGCACGAAGCGCGTTTGCGGCATCGGACCGTCGAAGGCATCGACGACGAGCAGCACACCGTCGACCATGCGCAGAATGCGCTCCACCTCACCGCCGAAGTCGGCGTGGCCGGGTGTGTCGACGATGTTGATCTTGTGGTCGTGCCACCGGATCGACGTGTTCTTGGCGAGGATCGTGATGCCGCGCTCTTTTTCGAGCGGGTTGGAATCCATCACGCGTTCCTCGACGACCTGGCCTTCGCGGAAGGCTCCTGCCTGGCGGAGCATCTTGTCGACGAGGGTGGTCTTCCCGTGGTCGACGTGGGCAATGATGGCGACGTTGCGAATCTGCATAGCCTGAAAAGATAGCCAGACCCGAAGCCCATTTGCAGTGCCCGGGTCCGCTAAAAGCGCCGGTAACCCATTCATTTCGCGTTCGTTACGCCCAGCCGACCGGGACCGGGGGTCACCATCGTAACAGTCGAACGGCTCTGCTTGCCTTGCCGTCAGATATTTCATAGCGTCCACGCACACCCTCGCAGGAGGCTCCGATGCACGAGAAGGAGAAGCGCGATTCGGCCGGATATCCCGTAGGACGTGGATACGGGCACGATTACATGCGCGGTGGCGAAGTGTTCGGCGGGTATGGCTACAGCGACCGGCCGGAGTACGAACGACGCCGAGGCGATGCGCCTCCGCCGGACGATGAGCAGGAAGAGCGCGAACTGTCCCCCTGAAACCGCCGCCCCCCCGGTGCGCCGCACCGTTCAGGGCCCAGACCCGAGACAGCACCCGGCCGCATGGCCGTTTCGCTGTACCTAGAGTCGATCGGTCGTGAGCGGTGCGGTTGCCGAGTGCCTGGCTGCACAGAGAGCGACGGCCAGCGTCATCGCCGCAATGAGACTCTCCGGCGACGCAATGCCCCGCCCCGCAATATCGAGCGCCGTGCCATGATCCGGTGACGTGCGGGGGAACGGGAGGCCCAGCGTGACGTTCACCGCCGCGCCGAACGACGCCACCTTGATCGCGGTCATGCCCACGTCGTGATACGGCGCGATCACCGCATCGAACTCCCCGCGCATCGCACGCACGAACACCGTGTCTGCCGGAAACGGCCCTGCGATGCCTGCCATGCGCGCCGCCGGCTCGAGCGTCCGGGTGTCCTCGTCGCCGAACCGGCCGCCGTCGCCACCATGCGGGTTGAGGGCACAGAGTGCGATCCGCGGCTGTGCGATCCCGAATGCCGAGCGCAGGCCCTCGCGCGTCATGGTCGCCGTTCGCACGATCACGTCGGTGGTGAGCGCATCCACGACGTCCCGCAGGGGAATGTGCGTCGTGGCCAGCACCACACGCAGACGGTCGGATGCGAGCATCATGGCGGTCGGAACGCCCGCCAGCGCGGCGAGCATTTCGGTGTGGCCCGGGTAGTCGTACCCACCCGCCAGCAGTGCAGCCTTGTCGAGAGGAGCCGTGACGATGCCGGCCACCGCTCCGGACAGGGCAAGTCGCGCCGCGCGTTCCACGGCGAGGCCCGCCAGACGGCCTGCCAGCGCCGCATCCGCTCCGCCCTGCCCGGTGGCATGCCACACGCCGACGGAATCTTGAGGGGGCACGCTACACCCCTCCGGGCCGACCACCACCCACTCCGCGGCCAAGGCCCGGATGCGCTCGTCGGCGAGCGCCTTGCCCACGATTTCGGGGCCGATACCACGGACGTCGCCGAGGGTCAGTGCAAGTCGCTGACGCGGCGACGCCGGGCGTTCTTGCACGGGCAGCTACTTCCGCTCGAGTTCCGCGAGCGGGTCATACCGCACCGAGACGTACATCCGCGCCTTCAGCGTGTCGATGAGGCGACGGAACTTGGCCTCCTCGGACAGCTGCCGGCGCAGGCGATCCTTCTGCTCCGCGTACGTGTACACGCCGGCCTCACCGAGTGCGGCGACCTGCGACACGACGTACTTGTTGACGCCTTCGCGCCGGCTCGGGATCGGGAACGGATCGAGTACGTCGTTGACCTTCTTGCCCTCGATCGCGTTGCGGTACTGCGGCGGGAGCGAGTCGCGCGGGAAGTTCGGAATGAACTTGTCTTCCTTGTCCGCCTCGTCGTGGTAGCGAATCGTGAGCGAGTCGACGTTCGCGCCCTTCCGCCACGCCTCGGCGACTTCGACCGCCAGCGCACGCGTGCGCGCGTCGTCGGTCGAATCGACTTCCGGGATGATCAGGATGTGCCGCGCCTTGACCTCGGCCGGCTGCACGCGATCGACGCGGATGATGTGAAAACCGAACGACGTCTCCACGACCGGGCTGAGCATGCCCGGATTGAGTGCGAACATGACGCGCTCGAATTCCGGCACCATCCGGCCGCGGCGCGCCCATCCGAGGTCTCCGCCTTGCGCGGCGGAACCGTCCATGGAGACCTGCTTCGCGATGTTCTCGAAGTCATCGGGCCGCTTCACGAGCTCGGCGCGGATCGAATCGATCTTCGCGCGCGCGCGCGCCTTTGAAGCCTCGGACGGCACCGTCGGAATGACGATCTGACGGATGCTCACCATCGCCGGCTTGGGCGGCAGCTGATCCTTCCGCCGTTCGAACGCGTCGGCGACGTCCTTCTCCGACACGTTGACGGTCGGCAGCTTGCCGTCCTGTTGGAGCTTCGACACCACCTCGCGCTGCAGCGCCGCGCGCTTCATGCCTTCGATCTGGACGCGGCGCCATTCCTCGAGCGTGCCGAAGCCCGCCTCCTTGAGCGCGTTGCGCAGTTCCGCTTCGGTCTTGAACTGCGCCCGCACCGACTTCTCGCGCTCCTCGAACTCCTTCGCCATCTCGGCGTCCGTGACTTCGACTTTCTCCTCGGCCGCCTTCTGCACGAGGACCTCGACGTCGATCAGCTCCGCGAGCGCCTCCTTCTTCATCTCCGCGAACTCGCGCTCCGACGACGGGTTGCGGCCACCCGCCCGCATCTGCAGCGCCTGCGCCTCGACCTCGGAGATCAGAATCGGCTTGGTGCCCACCATCGCCGCGATGCCATCGATTCGCAGCGGCGTCTGCGGTGACTTCGGCGCGGAATCGGCCGCCGGTCGCACTGGCGTCTGGCCCAGGGCAAGCGAGACCGGCGCCGCGAGAATCGCGGCGCCGGTGAGATAAGCGAGGAGATTGGTTCTCATTACGAAAGATACCCGCGCGGGGAATCAGGGTTTCTTGATGCCCGTATCAGCGCCAACGACCGGCGGAGTGGCCGGGGCGGCGCCGGCCGGCGGGACAGCACCCGGCTTCTGCGCCTTAGCCGAATCTGCCGACGCGCGAACCTGCTTGGCGCGCTCGACCACGCGATCGAGACCGGCATCGTTCACGGAGAACGCGTACTTCTTCTGCAGGGCGCGGGCGATCGGATAGGCCACGTCCACGAACTGCGCCTCGTTCTTCACCAGCTTGTCGAAGTACGCCTCGATCCGGGATCCGGCGATCTTCTCCTTGTCACCCCCACTCTTCGCGCTGTCGGCGAGCTTTGCCGGCTCGACGCCGAGGGCCGCCCAGGTCTGCAGCAGGTTCTGCTTGAACGTGGTGTGCAGCGAGTTCAGCTCGGACGTGTCGATGGTCGCCTTGGCGCTGTCCGCCTGACGGAGCACCAGCTCGTTGCGAACGATCTGCTTGACGAACTTCTCGACCAGCGTGTCCGGTGCGCTCACCAGCTGCGGGCGAATCTGCGACGACGGCGGGTAGGCCGCGATCCAGTCGGCGAATTCCGCCGTGGTGAGCTCTCCGCCCTTGTACGAGGCGAGCTTGCTCTTGTCCTTCGCGTAGCCGAGCGGATTGCGCGCGATCGCCTTGGCCTTCGTTGCGATGCCGCCCTCGAGCTCGACCTTGCTATCCGTTTCCACCTTCGCGAGGTACGTGCTCTCCGCGATGGCGACGTTGCGCTGCTTGGCCATCGGCGCGAAGCGCTCCGCGACTTCCGCGAACGGCGTCCGATAGATGACGTGATAGCCGAAGCTCGTCTCGACGACCGGCGAGATCTCGCCGGGCTTGATCGCGAGGACGGCCTTCTCGAAGTCGGGCACCATCTGGCCACGGCCGAAGATGCCCAGGTCACCACCGCGCTCCGCGGCACCCGGCTCGTCGCTCCTGGCCGTGAGCTTGGCGAAGTTGGCTGGCGTGGCTTCGGCACGAATCGCTTCGGCCTTCGCGCGCGCGGCCGCCTTCTGCTCCGGCGTGGCGCCGGCATCGACCTTCACGAGAATGTGGCGCGCCGCGAGGGCCTCGCCGCTGTTGTAGCGCTGCTCGTCGGGGCCCGGGGACAGCGTATCCCAGCCCTTCGAGACGTTGTCGTAGAACTTCTTCACACGGATGTTGTCGATGTTCGACCAGAGGGCCGCATCGACTTCCTTCAGATCCGTGATCGAGTCACCCTTCGCGCCGGCCAGGCCGACGAGCTGGTAATTCACCCAGAGCTCGGCAATCGAGCGCGCGACGTCCTTCTCGAGCGGCGCCTGCGAATTGCCAAGGATCTCCCCGAGGCGCGCCACCGAGAGCTCCTGGCTCCCGGCCTTCGCGGCCACGTCGGGGTTGTCGGACATCGCTCCACATGCGACGGCGAATACGATGGCGGCACACGGGAGCAAACGGTACGATTTCATCAGGTCGAACTCCGCAACCGGAGAGGAGGTGTGAAGGTGGGACCCATCCGGCGACGAAGTCGTTGCCATCCGGGCTCGCTTTTTACGGCGTGAGGGCACGCAGCGCGCGCACCAGTCCTTCGAGCATTTCCGCACCCCCCAATCGAGTGAGCTTGAGGGCCAGCGGCTGCGTGCGACGAACGTCCACCTGGAACTGCACATCATGAAATGCCGCCGACAGCCCCTTGAGGCGCGGAATGGCGTCAGCCCTGAAACTAACACGGGCTTCCGAGGCGCGCACAAGCACCCCGTCCACGCCCAGGGCCGCACCCAGCACCCGTAGCATGGCGCTGCCGAAGAGGGCCTGCGCCGCTGCTGGCAGAGGGCCGAAGCGGTCCCGCACCTCGGTCAGCAGCGCCTCGATGTCGGACGCCGCCCGCAATGCCGTGAGCCGCCGATAGACATCGAGCTTCGCTTCCTGCGGGGTGATGTAGTCGTCCGGCAGGTACGACGGGAAATCGAGGGAGACGTCCGCCGGCACCCACGGCCGCTGCCCATCGCTCTCGCCAAGCTGGCGAACGGTCTCCTCGAGCAGCCGCAGATACAGGTCGAACCCGACGGCGTGCACGAACCCGGACTGCTCGGGTCCCAGCAGATTACCCGCGCCGCGCAGTTCGAGATCCTTCAAGGCGACCCGATATCCCGAACCCAGTTCCGTGTGGTGTTCGAGCACGGCAAGCCGCCGCTCGGCGTCATCGTCGATCCGGTCCGGCACGAGCAGGTAGCAATAGGCTCGGCGATGCGAGCGCCCCACCCGGCCCCGCAGCTGGTACAGCTGCGCGAGCCCGAGGTGGTCGGCGCGGTTCACGAACATCGTGTTCGCGTTGGGCACGTCGAGGCCACTCTCCACGATGAGCGTGGAGACGAGGATGTCGACGCTGCCCTCGACGAACTGGCGCATGACCGACTCGAGCTCGCGCTCCTTCATCTGCCCGTGGCCCACGGCCACGCGCGCCCGCGGCACGATCCGCTTCAGGTGGTCGGCAATGGCGAGGATGGTCTCGATGCGGTTGTGCACGAAGAACACCTGCCCGCCGCGATCGAGCTCGCGCGAGATGCCTTCCTCGATCAGCCCGTCGTCCCACGGCTCGACGAATGTGAGCACGGGCGAGCGGTCGCGGGGCGGCGTGGCCATGATGGTCATGTCACGGAGGCCCGCCAGGGACTGGTGCAGCGTGCGCGGGATCGGCGTGGCGGTCAGCGTGAGCACGTCCGTCTCCAGCTTGAGCTGCTTCAGCCGCTCCTTGTGCTTCACGCCGAAGCGGTGCTCCTCGTCCACCACGATCAGTCCCAGATTCGCGAACTGCACATCGGGACTGAGGAGGCGGTGCGTGCCGATGACGATGTCGATCTGCTTCTTGCGCAGCTGCTCGACGACGACCGCCTGTTCCTTCGCGGTCTGGAACCGGCTCATCACCTCGACCTTCATCGGGAAGTCCGCGAGCCGGTCGCCGAAGCTGCGGGCATGCTGCTCCGCGAGAATCGTCGTGGGGACGAGCACGGCGACCTGCCGCCCGGACTGCACCGCCTTGAACGCCGCGCGGATCGCGATCTCCGTCTTGCCGTAGCCGACGTCGCCGACGAGCAATCGGTCCATCGGCTTGTCGCTCGTGAGATCGCGCTTCACGTCCTCCGTCGCCTTGCGCTGGTCGGGAGTGTCCTCGAAGAGAAAGGAACTCTCGAGCTGGCGCTGCCACGCATCGTCGGCGACGTGCGCCGGCCGTGTCGTCACCTTGCGACGCGCATAGAGCTGCAGCAGCTCCTGCGTCATCTCGAGGATCGCCATGCGCGTCTTCTCGCGCTGCTGCTTCCACCGGTTGCCGCCCAGCTTGTGCAGTCGAGGTGCGGGCATGTCGGCCGATACATCGCCGGCACTGCGATAGCGCTCGATCTGGTCGATGCGATAGAGCGGCACGTTCAGGCGATCGCCGCCCTCGTACTCGATGACCGCGGCCTCGATCGTGCTCTCGCGCACGAAGATGCGCTCGATGCCGCGATAGATGCCGATGCCGTGCTCGAGATGCACCACGTAGTCGCCGGGCTTGAGCGCACCGAGGGTATCGAGCGCAGCGCCGGTGCCGTAGCGCCGGGTGCGGCGCAGGCGACGATCACGACGGAAGATCTCGTGATCGGTGAGCACGCGGACGACATTCGGGACGATGAAGCCGCCGCCGAGTACACCGATGGTGAGCGATGCGGCCACGGGCCCGTCTTCGCCCAACAACTCCTCGAGGCGCTCGGCTTGACCGGCGTTGTCGCACAGGATGACGGTGTTGAGGCCATCGCGCTGCAGCCGACGGAGCACGCGCAGGTCGCGCGAGATCGTCTCCGGCGGCCGGATCGGGAAGGAGATGTCGGGTGCGGGGCCCGTCGGCTGGATGTCGGCCGACGACGCACTGACCGCGCGCTGCGGCGGTGGCGCGATGCGCACGGTGCCGAAGCGAGCGAGTCGGGACGCCATCTCCGGCGGCGCCACGAACAACTCGGCGCGCGGCACGGTGTCCTCGCCGCGACGCCGCGAGATCTCGATGTGATGCGCGGCCTCGTCCCACGTGCGCGTCAGCTCCGGCAGGACACTGCTCCCACTCGGAATCACCACCAGCGCGTCGGGGGGCCACAGCTCCGGCAGCGACACGCGTTCGAGCGTCCCGTCATCGTCGCGGATGCGTCCGTCGACCGGCAGGATCAGTGCGAGGTCGGCGTCGCGTGTGCTGCGCTGCGAGTTGAGGTCGAAGTGCCGCAGCTCCGCAATCTCGTCGCCCCAGAACTCCAGGCGCACCGGCTCCGCCATGCCGAACGAATAGATGTCGAAGATGCCGCCGCGCACGGAGAACTGTGCGACGTCTTCCACCATCGGCACTCGCTCGAACCCGATGGATTCGAGATGCTCCGCCAGATCCTCGGGCCGCCGTTCATCACCCTTGCGCAGCTCGAGCCGCGCACCGGCGAGCGCCTTCGGCAACGGCGTGCGCTCGAGCACCGCGCGCGCAGTCGTGAGCAGCAGGCGCACGCCGCTCTGTCCGAGCAGCGCGAGCGTCTCCACGCGTTCACCCGCGACTTCGGCATGCGGCTCGACTTCGCCGAACCCTTCGCGTGGCGGATAGAGCGCAACCGGAATGTCGTCGACGAGGGCATTCAGGTCGGCGAGCCAGCGCTCCGCTTCGGACAGCTGGTCCGCGACCAGCACGATGAGGCGCTGCGGCAGCACGCGCGCGAGCGCGGCAACGAAAACGGCATCGCTCGAACCGGCGAGCCCGCCGACACGGAGGCTTGCACCGGCGGCCGGGAGATCGCGCGTGATGCGAGAGAACGCGGGAAGCGCCTCGAGGGCATCGAGGAGACGTGGTAGACCCATCCCTGAAACCTAGGCAGCGCGAGACGACGGTGTGACGCGTTTGGCTCGCGATTTCGTCGAACCGTCGGCACTGGCGGCGCCACGCTCGCGTGAGAACCACGCTTCGAGCAGCAAAGCGAGCAACGCGAGCACGAGCAGCGGCGGAATGAGCGTGCGCCCGATGGCGTTGTCGAGGATGCGCGTGCGCCAGCGCGCCGCGTCGGTTTCCGTGGTGATGCTGCGCCCGGTGACGCGGGCCATCATGCCGCCGTCCGCCGCCTCGGACGATGACAGGTCGGACTCGGACGGCTCGGGGTTGATCACCAGCGCGCCCGTGCGCACGTCGTCTCGGCGGGTGTAGTACACACCCGGCGTGTTCGGCGCCGTGAGGCGATCACCCGTGAGCGGGATGAGTGAACCATCGGGGCGTTCGAGGCCCGTGCTGCTCGCGAATCCATCGAGCGCCTGCCCTGGATGTGCCTCGATCAGCGCGCCATCGCTTCCGAGCCGCCGTGACAGCGCGTCGAGCAACCACGGAACGAAGCTCGCGCGCACGGGAAGATCCGTGGCATCCGGTTCGAGCGGTGACGCGACCAGGACGTAATCGGGTCCGGCCACCGCCCACGGCGCACCACCGGCCATGGCCAGCGTGTCACTCGCGGCGGATGACGCATTGCCGGGCGAACGCATCAGCGGATAGCGGAGCCGGACCGGCACCTCGTTGAGCGCACTGTCGGCACGCGTGAGAACCAGGTCGCGTGCAATGGCGCCGAAACGCCACGGAATGCCGAGCCGCGCGAGCGTCCGATTCGCCTCGCCGACACGCACCGGGTCCGACGGCGCAGCAAGAAGCACCGGGCCGCGCAGTCCGGCGGCGTCGGCGCTGGAGACCGTCACCGTGCCTGGTGTGCCCTCCCCACCGCGCGCGAGACGCTTCTCCTCGAGCAACGTCGCCAGCGCCGCAGACAGAAACGGACCGGCTTCCGTGCGCACGGCGACGGTCGGTGGCGGCGCGACGCGCACGGCGAACCAGCGCACGTCGTCGCCCCGCAGTTCGTCCGTATCGAGTTCGACGCTGCCCCGCACCCAGCCCGTCGAGCTGCTGCCGAGACGCTGCGCGACGCGCACCGGCGTCTCCACGGACGCCGCGGCGGCCGTGCCGCGCGCGACGGTCCGTCCGTCGAGCGTCACGCGCCACGGCGCAGAGTCCGGCGACGCGATGGCGAACGTCACGTTGCCGGTCGGCGTCCAGCGTGCCGGCTCAGCGCCCGCGGCGACCACCGCGCGATTGCGCATCGGGCCGTGCGAACGCAGCAGCGCGACGAGCGGCACGTCGCCGAGCGCGACGAGGCTGTCGGCCGCCCCGGAAAAGCTGTTGACCTGGCCATCGCTCACGAGCGCCACCACACGCGCCCGCGGTGCACCGCTCGCGGTGAGTGCGGCAGCGCGGCGTGTTGCGGCGCCCAGGTCGCCGCGGCCACCGAGCGGCACCAACCCGTCGACGGCGTCAGCAAGCGCGGTCAACGGGCCACCGGTGACGCGGCCGTCGGCCGTGACGATCCACGCGCGGTCGGCGGCGGTGAGATCTCCAAGCAACGCGCGCGCATCACCGCGCAGATCGTCGAGCACCGCCCGGCCGTCGATCACGGCGCCGCTGCTCATGGAATTGTCGATGACGATGGCGATTGCCACCGGGGCGTGCCCGATGCCCGCCAGGCGAGCGATCGGACGTGCCGCCGCGAACGCGAGCGCGAGCACGGCCAGGATGCGCAGCAGCAACAGGAGCATGTGCCGCAGCTTCATCTCCCGGCTGTGCTCCTGCTCCATCCGCGTGAGATAGCGTACGGCTGGAAAGTCAACAGTTCGGGCGACGCGGCGGCGCAGCAGGTGCACGAGCAACGGCACGCCGGCGAGGGCCGCGAGGCCCAGCAGCGCAGGTGCGAGAAATCCCACTAGAACAGCTCCACTAGATCACGGCTCCGCGTCCGTTGGACCCCACGAGCAGCCGGAGAGGCCGGCCGAACGGTTCATCTGTCGTGGCTACGGCGAACCGTGCCCCGGCGCTGCCGAGGAGTGCACGCCACTCGGCGACCGCGTCGCGCACCGTGGCCTGGTAGCTCTCCCGCACGTCGCCGGGCGACGCGGGAAGCTCGAGACGCGATTCCGGGTCGCGGTAGAGCGCCTCGCCTGCCTCCAGAAAGTCGCGCTCCGCGGGATCCATGATCTGGATGACCAGCACCTCGTGCCCGCGGGCCCGGAGTGTCCGCGCCACGTCGGCGACCGGTTGCGCGTCGACCAGGAGGTCGGAGAGCAGCACGACGAACCCGGGACGGCGCACGATACGACCCGCCTGCATCAGGGCCCCGGCGACGTCGGACGCCGGACCACCGCCGTCCTCGTCGAATGCCGCCACGAGACGACGCCACTGGGCGCGCTGCGCCCGGGGCGGAATGACGTTGCGAAGCCCTGCGTCGAAGCGCACGAGCCCCACGGCGTCACGCTGGCGGATCAGCAGCAGCGCGATGGCCGCGGCGAGCCGCTCCGCATAGGCGAGCTTCGAGAGCCGGGCGGGGTCGCCGGTCCACTGCATGGAACGGCTGACGTCCAGCACCACGACCGCGCGGGCGTTCGTCTCCTCCTCGAACTGCTTCACCACCCAGCGGTCGGCGCGGGCCGCGATCCGCCAGTCGAGGTAGCGCAGGTCGTCGCCGGGCTGATACGGGCGATGCTCCGCGAACTCCACGCTGAAGCCCTTGCGAGGCGAGCGATGCAGGCCGGTGATGAATCCGTCGACGATCCAGCGGGCCACCAGTTCCAGGTGTCCGAGTGCGGCAAGGACGGCGGGGTCGAGCTGATCGGCGCGGGGGGCGGACATGCACCTAAAGTGATGGAGTGTCGCGATTCCGACCACCGGGCAGGGCCTTGTGGGACCGAAATGGGACCTGACGCGCAGGCACGCGGCTCACAGCCGGGGCTGCGAATCGACTATCTTTCCATGCTGTCCGCGTTCCGTCCATTCAGCCCGGTCATCCGTTGCAGCTCAGCCACATCCGCAACTTCTGTATCGTCGCCCATATCGACCATGGGAAGTCGACGCTTGCCGACCGTCTCATCGAGATGACCGGCACCCTGCAGAAGCGTGAAATGAAGTCGCAGGTGCTCGACACGCTCGATCTCGAGCGTGAGCGTGGCATCACGATCAAGCTCAACGCCGTGCGCATGAGCTACGCGGCGAAGAATGGCGAGAGCTACGAGCTCAACCTGATCGACACCCCGGGCCACGTGGACTTCACCTATGAAGTGTCACGCTCCCTGGCCGCCTGCGAGGGCGCGATCCTGGTGGTGGACGCATCGCAGGGCATTCAGGCGCAGACGCTGTCGAACCTGTTCCTCGCCATGGACGCCGGACTGGAGATCATTCCGGTCCTCAACAAGATCGACCTCCCCGGCGCTGAGCCCGAGCGGCGTCGGCAGGAAATCGTGGACCTGATCGGCTGCATGCCGGAAGACGTGCTGCAGGTGAGCGCGAAGGAAGGCGTGGGTGTGCCGGAGCTGCTCGAGCGCATCGTGGAGATCGTGCCGATGCCGCGCGGCAACCCCACGGGTCCGTTGCGCGCGCTCATTTTCGACTCGTACTACGACAAGTATCGCGGCGCCATCCCGAGCATCCGCGTCGTCGACGGCGAGATCCGTAAAGGCACCAAGATCACGTTCGGCGCATCCGACAACGTTTACGAGGTGGACGAAGTCGGACTGCTGCAGCTCCGGCAGGTGAAGACCGACGTGCTTCGCGCAGGTGAAGTCGGATATGTCGTGGCGAGCGTGCGTTCGGTGAGCGAGACGCGTGCCGGCGATACGATCTTCGACCAGAACAATCGCGCGGCCGAGGCCCTGCCGGGCTATCAGGAAGTGCGGAGCTTCGTGTTCGCCGGCATGTACCCGAGCGACACGCAACAGTACGAGACGCTCCGTGATGCGCTCGAGAAGATGAAGCTCAACGACGCGTCGCTGCAGTACGAGCCGGAAACATCCACGGCACTCGGCTTCGGTTTCCGCTGCGGCTTCCTCGGCCTGCTGCACATGGAGATCGTGCAGGAGCGCCTCGAGCGCGAGTACAACCTCGATCTCGTCACCACGGTGCCGAGCGTCGAGTACAAGGTGCATCTCACGGACGGCGAGATGATCGTCATCGAGAATCCGGCGAAGATGCCGGCCGCCGTGCTGATCGATCGCGTGGAAGAGCCGTACGTCAAGGCGCGCATCATGTGTCCCAGCGACTACATCGGACCCATCATGACGCTCGGCACCGAGCGGCGCGGCATCTACAAGAACATGAGCTACCTCGACACCACGCGTGTCGAACTCGATTGGGAATTCCCGCTCGGCGAGATCATCCTCGACTTCTTCGACAAGATGAAGACCGTGAGCCGGGGGTACGCGTCGCTGGACTACGAGATCCTCGAGTACCGGACGAGCGACCTCGTGCGACTCGACATGCTCATCAACGGGGACGCGATCGACGCGTTCTCCGTGATCGTGCACAAGGAGAAGGCGTACGAGTGGGGCCGCAAGGTGGCGGAGAAGCTCAAGGAGCTCATTCCGCGCCAGCTGTTCGAGGTGATCATCCAGGCGACGATCGGCCAGAAGGTCATCGCGCGCGAGACCGTCAAGGCGTTGCGAAAGGACGTGCTTGCGAAGTGCTACGGCGGCGACATCTCGCGAAAGCGCAAGCTCCTCGAGAAGCAGAAGGAAGGCAAGAAGCGCATGAAGCAGGTCGGCAGCGTCGAGATTCCCCAGGAAGCATTCCTGGCCGTGCTGCAGGTCGACTAGCGGCATCGCGCGTCCGTGTTCGCCGTCCTGCAGACCGCCTTCCTCGGCGACACGATTCTCACCACGCCCCTGATTGCACGGCTCGCGCAGCGCGGGCCGGTGCATGTGGTGACGACGCCGGCGGGTGCCTCGTTGCTGGAGAACAATCCGGCCATCACGAGCGTGATCGTGTTCGACAAGCGCGGTGCCGACGCCGGCGTGTCGGGTGTGCGACGGGTCGCGCACAGGCTGCGCGCGACGGGTGCCACGACCGCACTCCTCGCCCAGGGGTCGATGCGCACGGCAGCACTCGCGCGACTGGCGGGTATCCCCGCACGCATCGGCTTCGCTACGTCACCCGGGCGTGTCCTGTATTCGGCGCGCGTCGCGTACCGGCGCGACCTGCACCACGCGGCACGGCTGCTGATGCTCGACCCTGCCCTCTCTCCGGGCTCCGTACCCCTCGCGGGCGACGCACTGCGACCGTCGCTCTATCCGGGCGCACGCGAGGCAGAGACGGTCGACGAGCTGCTCGCCGCGAATGGGGTGCCGAATGGCACACCGCTGGTGGCCCTCGCTCCGGGCAGCGTGTGGGCAACCAAGCGCTGGCCGTCGTACGACCGGCTGGCGCAACATCTCGCCGAACTGCCCGCGCTGCGCGATGCGCGTATCGTGGTGATCGGGGCCGGCGGCGATGCACCGCTTGCGGGCGCCATTTCGGACGCGCTGACCACGATGGGCCGACCGCCGGTCATCGACGCGACTGGCCGGCTTTCGTTGCTGGCGTCCGCGGCGCTGATCGGGCGTGCCCGCGTGCTGGTGACGAACGACTCCGCGCCGCTGCACCTCGCTTCCGCGATGAACACGCCGACCGTGGCGATCTTCGGACCGACGGTGCCGGCGTTCGGATTCGGGCCACTGGCGGACTCGCAAGTGGTATTGGGGCACGACGCGCTGCCCTGCCGTCCGTGCGATGCGCACGGACCGAAACAGTGCCCCCTCGGCCACTGGAAATGCATGCGGGAGCTGAGTGCGGCCACGGTGGGCAATGCCGTCGAGCGCATCGCAGCGGGATCGTTCTAGGATCCGGCTGCGCTCCAAGTATTTTTATCCATGCCCCCTCACCAGTTCATCGTCGGCGTCGATCTCGGCGGCACCAACATCGTCGTCGGCGCCATGTCCGACGACGGCACGCAGCAGTTCGGCATGCACAGCCAGCCCACGCGGCCAGAGGGCGGCGCCGAGGACGTGATCGCCCGCATGGCCAGCATGGTGGAGACGACCATTGCGGCAACGATGCGTGAGACGGGCGCGCAGCGCGACGCATTCCACGGCGTCGGCATCGGCGCACCCGGACCACTCGACCGCGAACGCGGCGTCGTGCTGCTCACGCCCAACCTCGGCTGGCGCGACGTGCCATTGCGTGACCGGATGGCGGGGCTCACCGGATTGCGGGCAACGCTCGACAACGACGCGAACTGCGCGACGTACGGCGAGTGGTGGATCGGCGCCGCACGCGGGGCGCGCAACGTCATCGGCATGACCATCGGCACCGGCATCGGCGGCGGCATCATCTTCGACGGCAAGCTCTATCACGGGTCGAGCGACGTCGCGGGAGAGATCGGGCACACCACCATCGACCAGTCCGGTCGCCGCTGCGGGTGTGGCAACTACGGCTGCCTCGAGGCGTATGCATCGGGTCCTGCGATCGCCGAGCGCGCGCGCGAGGCGCTGGCGTACGAGCAGGCGTCGATCCTCACGGAGATGGTCGACGGGGACGTCACGCGCATCACGGCGCAGACCGTGTACGAGGCCGCGGCCGAAGGCGACTCGATCGCGCGAGAAGTCGTGCGCGACACCGCGCGCTTCCTGGGGACCGGCATCGCCAACCTGCTCAACATCTTCAATCCGGACGTCGTGGTGATCGCAGGGGGCGTCACGCAGGCCGGTGATGCACTCTTCGCCCCGTTGCGCGCGGAAGTGCGTCGGCGCGCGTTCAAGCCGGCGGTGGATGCCTGTCGCATCGTGCCCGGTGAACTGCCCGGTACCGCAGGCGTGGTCGGCGCAGTGGCCACGTTCCGGTCACAGATGGCGTCGTGACGGTTGGCGGCAGCACGGGTCCGGGACAGCGCGCCGTCGAGCGCGCGGGAACGCGACCTCGCCGCGTCGGGGTGATCGGCACGTTCGTCTGGGACGTGATTCACGGGCGCGACCGGCGCGTGGTGCCCGTCGAAGAGTGGGGTGGCATCAGCTACGCACTCGCGGGGCTCGACGCAGCGTTGACCGACGATTGGGAAATCGTGCCGATCATCAAGGTCGGCGCCGACCTGGTCGACCGTGCGCGGCTCTACTGCCGCACGCTTCGGCGCATGGCGCCCGATGCCGAACTCATCGAAGTGCCGCAACCCAACAATCGCGTTGAGCTGCGCTATCACGACGACGAGCGGCGCTCCGAATATCTGAGCGGTGGCATACCAGGCTGGTCCTGGTTCGGGCTCAAGCCCGTGCTGGATGCCGCACGGATCGACGCGCTGTACATCAACTTTCTCAGCGGCTGGGAGCTCGACCTGGAGACCGCGCGGCTGCTGCGGGCCAGCTTCGCCGGGCCGATCTACTGTGACCTGCACATGCTCGCGATGACGGTACAGAGCGACGGCCTGCGCGTCGCCCGCCCGCTTCCGGACGTCGCCACGTGGTGCAGCTGCTTCGACATCCTGCAGGTGAACGAGGACGAGATGGCACTGAT
>JAZKCW010000098.1:0-6072 GCA_040387895.1 Gemmatimonadota bacterium | reverse complement strand
TGGGCGCGATCTCGTTCACCAAGGGCTGCTACACCGGGCAGGAGACGGTCGCGCGCATTCATTTTCGAGGGCACGTCAATCGCCACCTGCGCGGCCTCACGGCAGAACAGCCCCTGGAGCGTGGCCAGGTCGTCCTCGATGCCAACGGGAAGCCGGTCGGCGACGTACGCAGCACGGCGGTCTCGCCGGCACATGGGCCGATCGCCATCGCCATGGTACGCCGCGAGGTGAATCCCGGTGATACCGTCACTGTAGAGAGCGCGACCGGCCCCCGGCCGGCCACCGTTCATCTGCTTCCCTTCGCGTCCGCTGCCGTCCGGTAGCGGGTCTGCCGCACCTGGATGACAGCAGGGGTTTCGAACCAGCAATACAAACGGGGCGCATTCCGGAGAATGCGCCCCGCCGAATCGGCCCGCCGCATCGCGACGGACCGAGAGTGCGATCAGCTTACTTCTTGACCGTGGTGTCGACCTTCGTGGTGTCGATCTTGGTCGAATCGACCATCGTCGAGTCGGCCATGGCCGGAGCCGGGGCCGGAGCAGCGGCGGCGGCAGCCGCGGCCACCGAGTCGGCGTTCGGCGTGGCTTCTTCCTTGGCGCAAGCGGCGAGCGTAAGGACAGCAGCGAACAGGGCGATGCGCTTCATGTAAAACTCCAGAGCAGTGGCGTTTAGGCGCCGTGCGTCAGGAAAGCGCACGGCCCCCCCGGTTGTGACCGACGGGGTAGTTGAACAACAGGAACTTAGGTCTCCAAGCTCATCTGTCAAGACCGGTTGGGTCTGGTTCCCGAGTACAACCTGCTGCCCCATAACGGCTTCGGGCATTCCGCACTCCTTTGGCACAACTGGCGCGCGCTCTGCGCTGTACCTCCGGCAGCACGTCTTCTTCGATTCTCCTTCAGTCCCGACCCGTGTCCCGTCTTCCAGAGACCCTAGGCGCACTCCGCCGCTCCTCGTTCGCCACCAACCGCGCCGTCAGCGTCAAGGACGAGCTGCGACGGAACCTCATCACTCGGCTCAAGGAAGGCGGCCCGCTCTTCCGCGGCGTGCTCGGCTATGAAGAGACTGTCATGCCGCAGATCGTCAACGCCGTGCTTGCCCGTCACAACTTCATCCTGCTCGGACTGCGCGGTCAGGCGAAATCACGCATCCTCCGGGCACTCGTCTCGCTGCTCGACGAGCAGATGCCGATCGTCGGCGGCAGCGAGGTCAACGATGATCCATTTCACCCGATCTCGAAGTACGCGCGCCAGCTCATCGAGGAGCATGGCGAAGACACCCCGATCGCATGGGTGGGGCGCGACGCGCGCTACGTGGAAAAGCTCGCGACACCCGACGTGACCGTGGCGGATATCATCGGCGACGTCGACCCGATCAAGGCCGCGCGCGGTGGACACATCCTGAGCGACGAGCTGACGATCCACTACGGCATGCTGCCGCGGGCCAATCGCGGCATCTTCGCGCTCAATGAGTTGCCTGACCTCGCGGGCAAGGTGCAGGTCGGCTTGTTCAACATCATGCAGGAAGGCGACGTCCAGATCAAAGGCTATCCGGTGCGCCTGTCGCTGGACGTACTGCTCTGCTTCACGGCGAATCCCGAGGACTACACCGCGCGCGGCAAGATCATTACGCCGCTCAAGGATCGCATCGGCAGCGAGATCATCACGCACTACCCCGAGAGCGTCGACCTGGGGATGCAGATCACGCGGCAGGAGGCATGGACGGAGCGCGAGGGCGTGAACGTGCGTGTCCCCGATCTCATCGAAGAGGTCGTGGAGCGGGTGGCGTTCGAGGCGCGCGAGGACAAGCGCATCGACAAGCGCTCCGGCGTGTCGCAGCGCATGCCCATCACGGCGATGGAGAACGTCGTCTCGAACGCCGAGCAGCGGGCGTTGCGCGCGGGTGACGACGAGGCGGTGCCTCGCGTTGCGGACGTCTACTCCGCGTTGCCGGCGATCACGGGCAAGATCGAACTCGAGTACGAGGGTGAACTCGTGGGCGGCGCAGCCATCGCCAAGGAGCTGATTCGCCGCGCCTGCGACGCGACGCTCAAGGATCGTGTCGGCGATCTCGACACCGACGAGATCGTGATGTGGTTCGACGCCGGCAGTGCGCTGCAGGTCGCAGACGACGTATCGATGAAGCTCATACGCCAGGGCTTCGAGGCGGTGCCGGGGCTGGTGTCGATGGTGAACGCGCTCGGCCTCGCCCCGAAGGGCGACGACGCGATGACCGTCGTGGCGTGTGAACTGGTGCTCGAGGCACTCGTTGCCCGCCGCAAGATCTCGCGCAACGACGAGGGCAAGTACGGGCGCGCAGAACGCGAGACACGCCGGCGGCCGAATCAGGATTTCTATAATAGCTGATTGGGGCGTGCGTCGACGACGGGCGTTGATGCGATGCGACTTGAACTGCGGGTAAACGGATTTTAGCGGATAGGAACAGATTCAAACGGATCTGTACGGCCGTACGACTTAGGCACGGCACGCCTGGCGAGATCGCGTTGCTTTGGTAAATAGCATGCGGGGCTGGGACCGGGACGGAGCCCCATAAGAAAGAGGACGATATTCGCGAGGCGATGTCGTCCTCTCCTCGTACAGGGAGCAGATCCGCTTTCATCTGTTTCTATCCGCTAGAATCCGTTTACCTGCAGTTCAAAGTCGCCCACACCAACCCTTCCTACCCTCCCGCTACGATCTTCGGGTCGAATGCCGATGCGCATTCCCGCTGCAAGGGGCACTCGCCGCAGCGAGCAACGCGTGCGGTGCACACGAGCGCGCCGAGTTCCATGAGTGCCTGGTTGTGCTCCCACACCGCACGGCCGGCGCGCGGCAGTGATCGTTCGGCGAGTGTCCACGCCACGCGCTGCCCATACGCTGACTTGATCGTGTCGCGCGCTGCATGCTTGCGCGCAAAGAAGCGCAGCAGCACACGCGCGACGTTCGTGTCGACCAGTGGTGCGCGTCGTTCGTAGGCAAAGGTTGCGACGGCACCTGCCGTGTACGCACCGATTCCAGGCAGCGTCTGGAGGCTCTCCACATCGCACGGCATCTCGCCGGGCACCGCGCCATTGCTCGTCACGACGCCTGCGAGCTTGTGGAGATTGCGCGCCCGCGCGTAGTAGCCGAGCCCTTCCCACTGGTCGAGCACGTGGCTGACGGGTGATTCCGCGACATGCACCAGGGTCGGAAAGCGTTCGAGAAAGCGCGCGTAGTAGTCGACCACCCGTGAGACCTGCGTCTGCTGCAGCATGAGCTCCGACACCAGGATGTGGTACGGATCGCGCGTTTTCCGCCACGGTAGGTCCCGAGCGTTCCGCCGGTACCATGCGCGAAGGCGGCGGCCGAACCACTGGAAGTGGTCCTGTGGGATCGTGGCGGTGAGCTTCGTGGCGCGTTGCTGGTGGCTGGTGCGGCGCGCGGGGGCGGGGCGAGACGCGGTCATGCCCGGAATCAGGCGGGTGGCATAGGGGAAGGCCAGCGGCATCATCGTGGGCGGCCGGCGGCGCGGCGGCCGGGTACACGAAGGGCCCGGTGCGCAGTGCGCACCGGGCCCTTTGAGACTACCGCTGCTTTTTACAGTCCGACGAGCATGCCAGCGTTGTTGAGCGGGCAGGCGTCGCCCGAGGCCTGCGTGCCGGTCCAACCGGCGCGTCCGGCGAGATAGTCGGCAACGGCATTGGCAGCCGATCCGCCGTAGTAGTTCGGGTTCTGCATGACGTAGAAGATCGACGGGTTCGTGGTGGCGCCCGCCTCGACGCCCTTATTGGAGCGGGTGATGGGACCGATAACCGTGGTGTACTTCAGGTCACGCGTCCCGAGGCCACCGATGCCTGTGGTGCTCCACGCGGCATCGTCGGCGTTCTTCCAGTAGCCCGGCGAGCACCAGTAGGCTGCTGCTGCCACCCGGTACGTGACCGTGTAGCAGAAGCTCACCGCCAACGGGTTACCCGCCGGGTTTGGATCATCGTCGTTATGGACGTTGAAGTTGACATAGTTGTCGACACCCGCCGCGAAGACGCCAGAGGCGCTGAACGGCAAGCCCGTCCCGGTGAAGTTCGGGTCGGTACGCGGGCGATCAGCCACGTTGGTCGGATAGGTGTACCCTGACCGGTCCACTCCACCCGGGAACGTGCTCAAGATCATGTTGGTGTTCGCCGCGCCGAGCTTGATCACCACGTCGTTATCGGCGAGGACGTTACCGCTGATCGTGATGCTCGATGGGATGGCATTCGACGGCACACTAAAGGTGGACGTGATCACATCGGTGCCAAGGCGCGGACGGTAAATCGTTGGAGCCGCCACATTGCTCTTGTTCACGTACTCACTGCCCGCAAGCTTCGGGGCCCACTCGCTGATGCCGGTGACAACGGTGCCGTTGACTGCGCCGCTGCAAATCTTGGTGCCGCTAGTCGTCACCACCACGAAACTCGGCTGACGAAACGAAACCGGCTCGACGCCCATGATCGGGCTGTCTGCGCAAGCGGACACTGCGGCGGCAACCGCAACAATCGTTACTGCAAGGAGGCGCTTCATACATTCCTTTCGGTGGAGGGTTTGAAAGAGAATCGAGTCGTCGTCGAAACTCGTCCGCAATAAGTTGTGCCACCGCTCCTGCAACTCGCAGTCCGATTTGGAACATATTTGCTTCTTTTGTAAGTGTATGTATTTACATGACTTACACGGAGCAATTGATGACCTATTCATTCGGCATTCCAATATTGTGCAGCATCTTGGCCACATCCCGTTGCATGTGCTCTACACTGGCGGAATTTGCGCTCCGGATCGGTGAGACCGACAAAAGCTCACAACTCGATCAAGTGCGGCGACCGCACGAACGTCAGCGCCGCGTATCCCAGCGTGATCGCCGCGAACACGGCGATCGCCGTATCGACTCCGACCCATTTCGACAGGGCCCCAATCGCAAGCGAGCCGACGGCCTGCGACAGCCCGACGTACACCAGCGAGTAGAACGCCATCAACCGGCCACGAAACGCGTCGGGCGTGAGCAGCTGCAGCATGCTGTTCGACAGCGCGCTGAACGCGATCAGCACCACGCCGATCAGGAACAGCAGCGTGTGCGCCGTCGTGAGGTTTGTCGTCTGGGAGAAGAGCACCAGCAGCGCCGGGAAAGCGATGCCCGTGACCAGCAACAGCTTGCCGCGCGGCCAATCCGCCGCCGGGCCTGCGATCGTGAGCGCCCCCACCAACCCGCCGACGCCAACGGATGCCAGCAGCCCGCCGTACCCGCCTGCGTCCGTACCGAGCCGGTCACGCGCCATTACCGGCATCACCGTGAGAAACGGGTGCCCGAACAGCGCACCCACGCTCACCATGGCGAGCAGATCACGCACGAGCCCCGGCTGCATCAAGTGACGGAGCCCGTCGGCAGCGCCCTGCGTGCTGCGGGCCAGGAACTCCCGCAGCGTGCCCGAACTTTCGCCAAGCTCAGGCGATGGCAGGCGAATGAGCATCAGTCCCCAGAGAACGGCGATGAAGCTCACCGCATTGAATCCGAAGCACCACGCGATGCCGAAGCGCGCAATCACCAGGCCGCCCAGCGCCGGCCCGACTATGCGCGCGAGGTTGAAACCACTCGAGTTGAGCGCGATGGCGGGTTGCAGATCGTCGCGCCCCACCAGCTGGATGATGAACGATTGCCGAGCCGGAATCTCCACGGCGGAGCACACCCCCTGCACCAGCGCGAGCACCAACAGTACCGGAATCGAGATGTGCCCCGTCCAGGTGAGGATCCAGAGCACCAGCGCCTCGACCAGCATGATGGATTGAGTCGCCCGCACCAGGCGTAGCCGGTCGCTCACGTCGACGAATGCACCGGCGTGCATCGAGAGCACCACGATGGGCAGTGCGCCGATACTTGCCACCAGTCCGACCACGAACGCACTGTCCGAGAGCTGCAGCGTGAGCCACCCGATGGCCATGGTCTGCATCCACGACCCGACCAGAGACAGCGTCTGACCAATCCAGAACAGCCGGAAATTCCGGTGCGATTGGAGGACACGGAACGGATTCAGGGATCGTACGGCCGTCGTCATGCGTAGAGTGTCATGGGTGG
>JAZKCW010000097.1:0-36908 GCA_040387895.1 Gemmatimonadota bacterium | reverse complement strand
CCGCGATGCCGAACGCGGCGCCGATCGCGGGTGTGAACGGATCCTCGAAGACGAAACGCGACAGGCCCCACGCGCCTGCAAATGCGAGCACCATTCCGGTCAGGGCGCCGAGCGCGCCGAGCGCCCCGTACTCCGCCAGCAGCACGCGCGCGACCTGGGCACGCGACGCACCCAGCGTACGCAGCAGCACACCCTCCCGCAGGCGTGCACGTCGCGTCGCCGCCACGGCGCTGAAGAGCACGGGCACACCCATCGCCAGCGAGAACAATCCGAGGAAACGGATCGCGAGCGTGACCTTCTCGACGATCGCGTTGATCGTCTGTCGCACCAGCGTGAGGTCCAGACTCGAGACGTTCGGGAACTGTCGCACCGCATCCCGCTGGATCGTCGCGAGCGTCTCGTTCGAGGCGACATTCGCGATCACCACGAACTGCTGGGGCGCGCGTCGCAACGCTTCCGGTGCGAACACCACGAAGAAGTTCGGCTCGAAGCGCGCCCAGTTGACCGTGCGCAGGTTCGCCACCAGGGTGCGAACCGGAACGCCCTGCACGTTCCACGTCACCGTGTCGCCGAGCTTCACGCCGAGGTCGGTCGCGACATCCTGATCGAACGACGCGGGGAAAGGTGCGTCGGGATTCTTCACGCGTTCGGCCGCGCGCGTGGCGCTGTCCGCGAACCAGGTGCCGGCCGCGAGTTGCTCCGACGGTACGAGCGACTCACGATAGGTCGAGCGAAATTCGCGCCGGAGCGCCCACCCTCCGCGACGGCGGCTCGTATCCGCCAGAATCGACGTGACGCTGCGTCCGTTCACGGCGTCGACGCGCATGGTGACGATCGGCGTCCGCTGCACGATCTCCACCCGCTGCGCACGCAGCATCGAATCGAGCGGCGCTGCCTGATTGTCCTGCACGTCGAAGAAGAGCAGGTTGCCGGCAGCTGAATCCGCAGTGGCGGTGACGCGACCCAGCAGGTTCGACTGCACGAGGTACACGGTACTGAGCAGGAACGCGCCGAATCCGAGTGCGAGCGTGACGGCCCGCGTCTGGTTGGCCGGACGGTGCAGGTTGGCGACACCCTGTCGCAACTCGAACGGCCACGAGGGGCGTGAACTGCGCCGCGCGATCGCGATGAGCGCGGTGGCGGCCACCCACAGCACCATCACGGCCACCACGATGCCGCCGGCGACGTACAGACCTTCACGCACCTCGCCGATGCGGTAGAGGATGATGCCCACGAGGCTGGAGACGAGCAGCACGTCGACCGTCAGACGCGCAGGGTCCTTCCACTCTCTCGGCAATGCGGCATTGTCCGCGTCGCGACGGATCGCCTGCAACGGCGAAACGCGCCGCAGCGCGAGCAGTGGGCGCATGGCAAAAATCAGCGACACCCAGACGCCGGTGCCGATGCCGATGAGCAGCGGGCGCGTCTCGATTGCAACCTGCACGTCGACCGGCAGGAAGTCGCCGATGACGTTCGGAAGGATGAACTGCACCGCAAGGCCGAGCGCCGCGCCTGCTGTCGCACCGACGAGGCCCATCGCTGCGGCCTGCACCACGTACAGCGCGAGAATCTGCCGGCTCGTCGCGCCGAGGCAGCGCAACACGGCCACGGTGTCGATCTTCGCCGAAACGAATGCGTTGACGCCGCTCGCCACGCCGATGCCGCCCAGGAGCAGTGCGATGAGCCCGATGATGCTCAGGAAATCCGCGAGACGCGCAACCGACTCCGTGAAATCCTCCTCGGTGTCGGCGACCGTTCGGATGCCGACCCGGGCGCGCGGGGCGGTCGAAAGCAGACCCGATCCCGCAGAGTCACCGGCCGTCGAGTCTCCTCGGGTGACCGCGCCGGCCGCCGCAGTGTCGCGCGCCGCAGTGTCGCGCGCCGCAGTGGAGTCCGTCGGTACCGTATCTGCGACGACGGTGTCGCGGACCGCCGCAATCACGTTCGGTGCTTCGTCCTCACCCTCCGTGCCTTCACCTCCGCCACGGCCGCCCCGACCAGCGTTCTCACGACGCTCGGCTGCCTCCGCAAGCGCCGCGGCGCGCGGATCGATCCGCCGCCGCAGGTCGCGCGCAAATCGGGCCGCCGGACGGCCACTCGCCAGATTCTCGGGAAGGCGCAGGACGGTCTGATACTCGGCGCGGCTGCCAAGACGCAGCAGCGCCGTCGACTCGATCCAGCGGTCCGACACGTACACGCGCGGGCCGATCACGGCGGTGATGCCGGCGTCGCCAGGCACGTTGCCGAGCGTCCCGCCGATGATGAACCACTTCTGTCCCAGGCGGAGCGAGTCGCCGACGCTCGCATCGAGCGCGATGAGGAGCGACCGGTCCACGAACACCAGTGGCTCGTCGTGCACGCGCGACCAGCCGGAGGCCGGCACTGTCTCGATCGCGCCGTAGAACGGGTATCCCGGCGTGACGGCGCGCACCTGCACGAGCCGTGTGCCTCCTGACGGCTCGGCGAGTGCCATCGACGCAAACGTCGTGACCCGGGCATTGGGAATGCCTGCACCGGCGAGGGAGTCGAGCAGTGTGTCGACGACCGCCGGCGCCGTCGACCGGGTACCGAGCGAGATGTCGCCACCCAGCAGCGTGCGCGACTGTTCGCGGATCGAGTTGGTGACGTTGCCAGCGAACGAGTCGATCGCGACGAGTGCGGCGACACCGAACGCGATGGAAGACATGTACAGCGCGAGGCGCCGGCGCGCCGTCCGGCTCTCGCGCCACGCGAGGCGGAGCAGGGCACGGCCCGTCATGCCGGGACCGGCTCCAGCACGTTGTGCACGACATCCTCGACCACGACGCCGTCCCGGAGCCTGATGGTGCGGCCCGTGCGCGCAGCGAGCGTCGCGTCGTGGGTGACGAGCACGATCGTGCAGCCGCGCTCGCGGTTGAGCGTCAGCAGCAGTTCGACGATGCGCTCGCCCGTGGACCCATCCAGGTTACCGGTGGGTTCATCGGCAAAGAGAATGCGCGGGGTGTTCACGAACGCACGAGCCAGGGCGACGCGCTGCTGCTCGCCACCGGAGAGCTGCTGCGGGAAGTGGTGTGTCCGGTCCGCCAGACCGACACGACCGAGCAGCTCCCGGGCGCGCGCGGTGGCTTCCGCGACCGGTACCGAGCCGGTCAATTCCAGCGGAACCTGCACATTCTCCAGCGCGGTCAACGTCGGTATCAATTGAAAGCTCTGGAACACGAACCCAACTTTCGCGCCCCGCAGGGCGGCGCGCTTGTCCTCGTCGAGTGAGCCGAGATCGGTGCCGTCGAGGGTCACAGTGCCCCGGCTCGGGGTATCCAATCCAGCCAGGAGTCCAAGCAGGGTCGTCTTTCCGCTTCCGGATGGCCCGACAATGGAGACGAAGGCTCCCTGTGCGATCTCGAACGAGACGTCGGCCAGCACCGTGAGGCGCTGAGTGCCGCTCTGATATTCCTTGGTCAACCCGCGGGCAACGAGCATGCGATCCAAGCTGAAGGGACATGAACGACCTGGGACCCCGGCACGATTGCCGGGGCTCCGTACTGCCTGTACGCGCACTCTCGTGCTCGTCTGTGCCACTCTGTCGAGCCTTGCCTGTACTGCCGAACCGGGCAACGGAGCCGCCGCCGACACCGGCCGCACTGGTGCTGGTCCAACGGTGGAATCAACCGACCCCGCGGCCGGTGGGGCAACCTCGTCGGCGACCGGGGCGGCCGCACCCGCCGGGCGCACGCGCGCCCGCGTGGTCCTGCTCGGGACCAGCCTCACAGCTGGCCTCGGACTGGATCCGGCGCAGGCGTACCCCACGCTCCTACAACGGATGGCCGACTCTGCAGGATTCCGCGTGGACATCGTGAATGCGGGATTGAGTGGCGAGACGTCCGCGGGGGCCCTGCGGCGCGCCGGGTGGGTGCTCGACCAGCCGGCGGCGGCCATCGTGCTCGAAGTGGGGGCCAACGATGGGCTGCGGGGAGTCGATCCGGATTCCACGCACGCGAACATCGTGGCCCTCGTCGGGCAGATCCGTCAGTCGCAGCCCGCCGCCAAGGTCCTGCTGGTGCAGATGGAGGCGCCCACCAACCTGGGGCGCGACTACACGACGAAATTCCACGACGCGTACCTGCGGGCCGCGCGCGACGCCGGTGTGCCACTGCTGCCGTTCCTGCTCGACGGAGTGGCCGGGAACGCGAGCCTGAATCAGTCGGATGGCATTCACCCGAACTCCCGCGGCTCGCGGATCGTCGCCAACACCATGTGGGCGGCGCTGCGCGACACGTTTGCCGAACTCGATGCAGCGCTCACGCCGTCGGCCACTCCGCCGAGCCCGTGATCACCCAGCACTTGATGTCACCGATGTGGTCGATGTGGTCGATGTGGTCGATGTGGTCACGCCGGTCCGCACGGGTCGCACTGCTGCTCGCATCATCGCTGATGCTCGCACCACATCGCGTGGTGCAGGCGCAGCCGTCCGCGGCAGCGGCCGCAGCACCACCGCCGCCGCGGGCGGCGCTGTCCGAACCCACGTTGTCGCCGGACGGCCGCGAGATCGCTTTCGTAGCCGGGGGAGACATCTGGACGGTCGCGAGCACCGGTGGCATCGCGCGCCTTCTCGTGGCGCATGCGGCGACGGAGTCCCGCCCCGTGTACGCGCCCGACGGCCGCGCGCTCGCGTTCATCTCCACACGCACGGGTGGGGGCGACATCTACGTTCTCGATCTCACCAGCGGTCGCGTGTCACGTCGCACCTTCGACGATGGCCGGGACGGGCTGGACGCATGGTCACGCGACGGCAGGTGGTTGTACTTCTCCAGTGCGAGTGGCGACATCGCCGGCATGAACGACATCTGGCGCGTTCCCGCTGCCGGCGGTCAGCCGTCGCCAGTGGCGGCGGACCGCTATGCGAGCGAGTACTGGGCTGCGCCGTCGCCGGACGGACGCAGCCTGGCGATCACGGCGCGTGGTCGTGTGTCGGCCGACTGGTGGCGGAACGGACACTCGCACATCGACGAGAGCGAGATCTGGACCGTGCGCAGCCTGGATGCGGCGACGCCAGTGTACGAGCGCGTCGGCGACGCCGGTGGCGGAAAGGACGCGTGGCCGATGTGGATGCCCGACGGCCGCACACTGTTTTATACGAGCGACCGCAGTGGAGCCGAGAACCTGTGGCGGCGCGAGATCGGCGGGGCGGCGCGCGCCGTGACGTCCTTCACTGCGGGACGCGTGCTCTGGCCCAGCATCGCGTTCGATGGCAGCGCGATCGTGTTCGAGCGTGACTACGGCATCTGGCGCTTCGACGTGACGCGAGGGAGCGCGAGCGAAGTACAGGTAACACTCCGCGGCGCTGTTGCCGAAGCGAGCGCCGAACGGCAGTCGCTCACGCAGGGCTTTCAGGGGTTGGCCGTCGCGCCGGACACACGCAAGGCAGCATTCGTGACGCGCGGCGAAGTGTTCGTCGTCGGCACACGCGATGGTGGTGAGGCGGCACGCCTGACGGAAACGCCGGAGACCGACGACACGCCGGCGTGGCTGCCCGACAGTCGGCGCGTCGTGTACGCCGCGAATCGCGGCGGGGGGTGGGAGCTGCACCTGCAGGACGTGGCATCGCGCAGCGATCGTGCGCTCACGCGCGGTGCGCGTGATGTCGCGCCGCTTGTCTCCCCGGACGGGCGCACCGTTGCGTACCAGCGCAACGGTCGGGAGTTGCGCGTGATCGGCGTCGACGGGAACGGCGATCGCAAGATCGCGGACGCGCAGTTCGGCGAAGCGCCGTTCATCAGCACGAACGAAGTCGCATGGGCACCGGATTCGCGCTGGCTCGGCTTCGTGAAAGTCGACAGTCGCGGCTATTCGAACGTCTGGGTCGCGGAGCTCGAGGGCGGTGCAGCGCGTCAGGTGAGCTTCGGCGCCGACGCCAACGTCGGCAATCTTCAGTGGAGCCCGGACGGCACGTTCCTCCTGTATCGCACGAGCATGCGCACGGAAACGCCACGCATCGTGCGGGTGGACCTGTTGCCACGTACGCCGCGCTTTCGTGAGGATCAGTTCCGCGACCTGTTCGGCCCGACGCCTGGACCGGTCACGACGCCGACACCAGCAACCGCACCCGCACCCGTGACTGCACCCGCTGCACCTGGTGTGCGCGACAGCGCGCGCGGAGCGGCTTCGGTGCCGCGGCGACCAGTGCGCATCACGTTCGAGGGCATTCGCCAGCGCGCCAGCATCCTGCCGACGCAGGGTCTTGGCATCGGTGACATCGCGATCAGTCCCGACGGACGTTCACTCGCATTCACCGGGACGGCGGCAGGCCAGCAGCAGATCTACGTCTGGTCGCTCGACGAGCTGGCACGCGAGACCGGGTTGCGCGCGGTCACCACGTCGACGTCGAACAAGGGGAGCCTGCAGTGGTCGCCGGACTCGCGCGAACTATGGTTTCTGGAGGGTGGGCGAATCGCTGCAGTGAACGTCGAGACGCGGGCTGCGCGCACCGTCTCTGCGTCCGCCGAGGTGGATGTGAACTTCGCCGTCGAGAAGGGGGTGCTGTTCCGGCAGGCGTGGTCGTTCCTCGATCGCAACTTCTTCGATCCGCGCATGAACGGCACGGATTGGCCGGGTCTCGCGGCACGCGTTGCTCCCTACGTCGAAGGAAGCCGGACACCGGACGACCTGCGCCGGGTGCTGTCGCTCATGATCGGCGAGTTGAACGCATCCCACCTTGGCATTTCCGGTCCGACGCCCGGCGCCGTGCTGCTGCCCGTCGGGCGACTCGGCTTCCGCTTCGATCGCGCCAGCCACGAGCGCGACGGCACACTGCAGGTGAGCGAAGTCATCGCCCAGGGGCCGGCTGCAGTGGCCGGGCTCAAGGTCGGTGACCGCATTACCGCGATCGACGGAGTGCGGGTGCGGGCCGGGCTGTCGATCGACTCGATGCTGATGGGGAAGGTGGGACGCCGGGTGGCGCTTGCCGCGTCGGCTGGCGGGGCGTCGCGTGAGGTCGCGCTGCGTCCCGTCACGCTGGCATCGGAGAAGGCGCTGCTCTACCGGCAGTGGGTCGAGGAGCGCCGCGCGTATGTCGCGAAGGCCAGCGGTGGACGCCTGGGCTACGTGCACATGTTCGACATGGGGCAGCCCTCGCTCGACCAGCTGTACCTCGATCTCGACTCGGAGAATCAGGGGCGTGACGGCGTGGTCGTCGACGTGCGGAACAACAACGGCGGCTTCGTCAACGTGTACGCGATCGACGTGCTCGCCCGGCGCAGCTACCTGAATTTCACGGAGCGGGGACGGGAAGGGCTGGTGCCGGCGCGCAGCAGCCTCGGGCAGCGGATGCTCGATCGTCCGACCATCCTGGTCACGAACCAGCACACGCTCTCCGACGGCGAGGACTTCACCGAGGGGTTCCGCTCGCTCGGGCTGGGCAAGGTGGTGGGCGAGCCAACCGCAGGCTGGATCATCTTCACGTCGAACATGACACTGCTCGATGGCGCCACGGTGGTGCGGATCCCGTTCAGCCGCGTGACGGACGCGCAGGGCAAGGACATGGAGATGCTGCCACGTCCGGTGGACATACCGGTCGAGCGGCCGGTCGGGGAGTGGTACAGCGGGCGCGATATTCAGCTCGATGCCGCGGTGAAGGAGCTGCTGTCGACGCTGCCGAAGCGTCCCTGAGCCGGAAAAACGGTGGAGGTCGTTGACCCGACTGCCTTGTCCGGCTTATAGTTAGAGGCTGTACCGGAGTTTTCAGCGTTTGTCAGTTGCCGGGTGTGGCCCGGCGTGTCCCCAGTTCAAGGTGTCGTTCGCATGGCGTTTTCTGCGACTCAGATCCGTCGCGGCATGGTGATCGTCTTCGAAGGCGATCCGTGTCGTATCGTTGAATTCCGGCATCATACGCCGGGCAATCTGCGCGCGATGGTGCAGGCCAAGCTCAAGAACATGCGCACGGGCTCGAACTTCGAACATCGCTTCCGCGCGGCGGACACGATCGAGAAGGCGGACATGGAGACCCACGAGCTCGAGTTCCTGTATCAGGGCGGCGACTCGTACCACTTCATGAACACGCAGAACTACGATCAGCTGGAGATGGACAGCGAGGCGCTGGGTGACAACGCACCGTGGATGCAGCCGGGCATGAAGATCATCGCCGAGTACTACAACGGGCGTCCCATCGGCCTGCAGTTGCCGAATTCGATGGTGTTCGAGATCGTGGAGACGGCGCCGGTCGTGCGTGGTGCCACGAAGAACGCCTCGTCAAAGCCGGCGAAGCTGGAGAACGGCGTGACGGTGAACGTGCCGGAGTTCGTCGAGTCGGGAACGCGCGTGCGCGTGAATCCGGCCACGGGCGAGTACCTGGATCGCGCGAAGGATTAAGCGGCGCGGTTCACGCAGCGTGCGGTTGCAGAGTGTGGTTCAACTCGGCCGCTGCGCTTGCAAAGTGGTGTTGGAGTCGTTACGATCTTGGGCTCCGACGTAGTGCGAACAAGGTTGGGATGCGAGCGGCGGTTCTGCTCGCCCATGGTGGCCGTAGCTCAATTGGTCAGAGCACCGGATTGTGGTTCCGGGGGTTGCGGGTTCAATCCCCGTCGGCCACCCTGCGGTACCTTCCGCAATATCTTGCGGAAAGTCTGTCGCGGCGCAGGGCATCGCACCGCTGCGGAGGTCCGTAGCTCAATTGGTAGAGCACCGGTCTCCAAAACCGGCGGTTGGGGGTTCGATTCCCTCCGGGCCTGTTAGAGGAAACGCAGTAGCAGGGTTGGGTGCAGGACGACGGCGGTATCGTCTAGGGGACTAGGACACAGCCCTCTCAAGGCTGGAACACGGGTTCGAATCCCGTTACCGCTACTTGGTACGGCTCAGGCAGGTGCAGGCGCTTTTGAAGTGCATTGGCCCCATCGTCTATCGGTTAGGACACGACCCTTTCAAGGTTGAGAGACGGGTTCGACTCCCGTTGGGGCTATGATCCCGCGGGGAAAGCTGAGCTGGTGCAGTTGTGGTTGCAGGATGTAGTGGCTGGCGCCTCACTTCGGGCGTCTGTCGACTGCAGCAAGGGGGCGTAGCTCAGTTTGGTTAGAGCACTCGACTGTCACTCGAGAGGTCGCGGGTTCGAGCCCCGTCGCTCCCGTCGTTGGTACGACATGTGAAGCAGTTCGTGACGCAGTTGCAGTGGGAGTACCGGAGTCGCAGGACGTTGCACGCCCTCGTGGTGGAATTGGTAGACACGCTACTTTGAGGTGGTAGTGCTGAAAGGCGTCGCGGTTCGAGTCCGCGCGAGGGCATCAGCAGCAGTGTGCAAGGCAGGACCACGGCTCCTCACCGTGTCATTCGCAAACGCAGGTGCAGTCTAGGTTCGCCACAGTAGCTCAGTGGTAGAGCACCCGATTCGTAATCGGGCGGTCATCGGTTCAATCCCGATCTGTGGCTCTGGACGGTTCGGAGCAGACACCATACGCATCGTATCGCAACGCATGAAACGGCCCCCGCATCCGGGGGCCGTTTGCGTTTCACATGGTCCTTGCACCATGCCTACATGGGATGGTCCATCATCATCTCCATGTGTGCGTCCCCGCCCATGGAGCCGCCCATGTTGCCGCTCAGGCGTGCAGCGAGCGACGGATCCAGTGCAACTGCCACGCCGAGTGCGACCAGCAGCGCTCCCACGATTCGAGCCGTGAACCCGCGCATCGGCAGCAGCTTCTCCGTGGTGACGGCGACGGTGATCGCGAGGACCCAGGGAAGGCTCATGGCACCCGCGACCACGAGGATGACCATAAGGCCCCAGCAGCAGCCGAGGCAGTACCCGGCATGTGCGAGTGCCAGACGGGCGGTCGCCCCGTAGCCTCCACGCCAGCGTTTCATCAGGAAGCCGAGTGGCGATTCGCAGTAGCGGAGACACGCCGCCTTCGCGGCGGTGAACTGGTAGGCGCCGGCCACGATCAGCACTCCGGCGACCGCGTAGGCAGCGAGTGCATCGATCGCGGGCCAGTGCAGCGCTGCGGCGCGGAGGCCCACATGCGCGAGGTACAGGGGAATACCCGGGAGCAACCAGGCGAGCAGGTACAACGCCGCGAACGCCCACGTGGGGAGCGCCCGGTCGCCGTTCAGGGAGAGTCGCCGGCTGACGGTGCCGTAGAGCAGCATCATCGGTGCGGCCCCCGGCAGCATCATCGCCGTCATCATGATGCCCCATTGTGCCGTGTATCGGCCACCTTCCGAAAGCGATGCCACCGCCTGTGGCATCACCATCGCGCCCGCGTCGCGCACGACCAGCCACCAGGACACGATTGCCGTGACCAGCAGCGCCGCGGCGACGTTGCGCGCTCCGTCGCCGGCGAGCAGTCGGAATCTCTCGCGCGGCGCCGGCGACCTCGCGGGCGCGGGCGGCGTGATGCGGTGCGACGACGGAGCCGCGTCGCCCGCGTCGTTCACGGGCCCTGGTAGTCGAACGGCGCCGCGGCGGCGTAGCGCCCCGAGTGATCGAAGCTCACGGGCCCGCTGATCCGAAACGTCGACGAGGCGCCGAGATCCGCCTCGCGAAACACGAAGCCTTCGGGAAGAATGGCGCGCGGGTGAATCTCCGCGTTCGTCACCTTGTTGCGCACGGGCTCCACGTCGAGCGTGAAGAAGTCGCCGGCGCGCACTCGGCTCCGCAGCGCATCCGCGGTGATTTCGTACGGCGCGAAGCGCGGCTCGTGCACTTTCGACAGGGTCGTCGCGATGATCTTCCACGGTCCGCCGACCTGACCGGAGAGCAGCGAGAGCACCGCCGCCCGCTGACGCTCGTCTGCGCGCTCGTCGATAACGATCAGTGCCTCGCCATTGCCCTCATGGATCGCGCCTGGCCAGTTCACGGCCACGCCGAAAGCGACGCCCTTCATCGGAGTGTCTCCGAATGCGCCGTCTTCGATGAGCCAGTTCCAGTTGCCCTCGCATTTCCCGGTGGTCGGCAGCCCATTGAAGTTGCACGGACATCCGTAGTCGCAGTTGCACGCAAGCACGACGTGCCCGGTGATGTGCCACGAGGCGGCGTTGGTACTCGGCGCAGGCGATTGGGCAGTGGCAGCGGTCATTGGGCGACTCCGGACAGAAGAGGACGAACGGCACGCGGGCGGCCACTCAGGCCGAGCGCTGGCGGAGAGAGTGCAGCCCCGGGCCACAGCGGTCAAGCACATCGCCTCGGCTGGCCATCCGTCGAGGTGGCCGACTGGGCTCCGGACTTCGCGTGTCCGTTGCGGCCGAGGCACCGGCACGAGCGGACCGCGGTGCGATTCTCGCTTACCGATCGCGCATGGACTCGCCTCTGCCGGCATTGCACGGTCGCTGGGATCGGACCTCCCATGGGCTCATGCATGCCCGGGTCGGGGCGCCGGCGCTGCCGACGGACGCTCCCGTCGTCGTGCTCGTGCACGGCCTCGTGATCTCGAGCCTGTACATGGTGCCGACGGCGCAGCGGCTCGCGCCATTCATGCGCGTGCTCGCTCCGGACCTTCCGGGCTTCGGTCGCAGCGGGAAGCCGGCGCAGACGCTGGATGTTCGCGGGCTGGCCGATGCACTCGCGGAGTGGCTTGCCGCCTGTCGTCTGACGCGCGTCGTGCTCGTCGGCAATTCGCTTGGCTGTCAGGTGATCGTGGACCTGGTGTCGCGACGCCCCGATGGAGTGCTGGGGGTGGTGCTCGCGGGAGCGACGATCGATCGGAGCGCGCCATCGATGGTGCTACAGATCGTCCGCGCGCTGCGCGACGTGCCGCGCGAGAGCGTGTTCCTGATGCCCTTGTGGGCCATCGACTTCCTGCGCGCCGGGCCGCGGCGCGCATGGCGTTCACTCAAATACGCCCTCGCGCATCGCATCGAGTTGCAATTGCCGGCGGTGACGGTGCCGGCGCTCGTCGTGCGTGGCGCGCGCGACCCCATGGTCACGCAGGCATGGGCCGAGCAGGTAAGCAAGGCGCTGCCTCGTGCGCGATTGCACGTGATCGCGGGCGGGCCACACGCGGTGAACTACACGAGCGCGGCAGAGTTTGCAGGGCTCATTCGGGGGTTCGTCGACGGACTGCGGGAAGAACCGGCGTAGGCGCCGCGGCGGGTCGCCCCCATGCGGGCGCCGCAACGCGGCGCCGTCACGGAGGTGACGGCACCCACGCCGGGCGCGAATGGTCTCAGCGCACGATTCGGTATCGCACGGTCACGGACGCCTGCACCTGCACGTCCGGCGCGATACCCTGCGAGATGTTGTACCGCGGGTCGAGATTGATCTGGGGAGACTGGAAGAAATTCGCATTGCTCGACATCGACACGTCGAGCAATGCGCCCAGCCGCCCGCCCATCGCGGTTGCCAGCGCCGTCGCATCACCCGTCGCCGCCTGCAACGCCTCCGCCGACCGCGCGCGTCGCACGGAGTCAGCTGCCGTGAGCTCGAACGACAGGCCCGTCACGCTGCTCGCGCCCGACGCGAGCATCGCTGCAATGAATGGGCTGAGATGGTCGAGCTGGCTGACCTGGACGCGCATGACCGCGCGGGCCACGTGAGCAGACTGTCCAGGCAACTGCGGGAAGCCGGACTGCTGGTTCGCGAACGAGACCCCCATGGGCAAGGGCCGCTCGACGACGACACGTGATGCAAACTTGCGCGCCGCATCGCCGACTGCCGTGAGCTTGACGTCGAGACGCGCGATCGCATCCGCGGCCGTTTCGGCGGTGCCGTCGATGACGAGATAGAGCGACGCGCGGTCGGGTGCGACGCGCACCTGGCGGCTCGCGCTCGTGGTGATGACGCTGTCGCGGACCTGCGCGTGCAGCGAGCCGGGGAGGAGAGCGACGAGTGCGACGGCCATGGGGATGGCCAGAGTGGACGCGCAGGCACGCGCAGAACGGCAGCTCATGAGAGGCAGTGCAAGAGTCAAGGACAATGGCGTCGGGATCCCGGCGCGTGGACACCCGCGTCGCATTCTGAAGCGGACGAGGCACGGGTATATGGCGGCGTGTACCGTCGGCCGCAATTGCCCCATCAGGCTTGGCGAGGCGAGACCGGCGCGATACCTTCTTGGGGTGCAGGGCCGGCGCCTGACGGGCTGGCCGGGTACGCGGGCGTAATTCAGTTGGTAGAATGCCAGCTTCCCAAGCTGGACGTCGCCGGTTCGAGCCCGGTCGCCCGCTCATTCAGCTACATGCAAACAGACTAGGACCGCGTAGGACGACGGGCCCCGACAAGGGGTCCGTTCGTGCATCCGGCACCTCCGCGACGAGCTCGGATGCTCCCCCGCACGCACGTGGTCGCTAAATGAAGCAGAGTTCACAAGCGTCACTGCGTGACCGTGGTTTCGGTGCCCTTTGTGACTAATGACCGTCACTGGGCGGGCAAAAAGCGTTACTCGGCGTCAGGCGAGCACAAGGATTGCGAGCGACCGTGGTATCTCCCGTCGAACAGCGTCCGACGTGTGAGCTCGGTGCCCACGCCCAGTCCTGGAATGACTATGCGCAGTATGCAGCTGCAGATGATTGCGATGATCGGCGTCGCGGAATGGCCTCCGCAGTGCGATGACTGCCAGGCCAACCGCGTAGAGCGGCCCGCACATGGCATCGTCCTCGATGAAGCGGGCCGACGGAGCAGCGTGCTGCTCTGTCGCGCGCACTTCGCGGCGCGGCCGGCGAGACGCTTCTACTTCCCGATTCCGTTCTCCTCGCTCATGGGATCGCAGGGGCCGCTCTGGAGCGAGGAGCTGGCGGACAAGAGCTGGATCCGGCTGCACGACCTGCGCGCGGTGAAGGCGCTGGAGGAAGCGGCGCGGGAGAACAGCGAGCGCCAGCAGGCACACTCCGACGACAGCTGGCCTACGGTGTAGGTGAGCAGCAGGCGGCGCCACTGGAGATGATCCCCAGGGTTCCGGTGGGGTATTCTTCGACGTGCACGCACTCCATTTCGACAATCGCTTCGTCGCCGACCTCCCGGGCGATCCCGAACATTCGCTCCGCCGCCGGCAGGTCATCGGTGCCGCCTGGAGTGCCGCGGAGCCGACTCCCGTCGCGGCGCCGCGGCTGGTCGCGCATGCGCGGGAAGTCGCGAATCTGCTCGATCTCAGCGAAGGCGACGTGCTCTCGCCGGAGTTCGCCGCGGTGTTCGCCGGCAACGCGCTGCTGCCCGGCATGTCGCCATTCGCGGCGTGCTATGGCGGACACCAGTTCGGCAACTGGGCCGGCCAACTCGGCGATGGGCGGGCCATCTCGCTCGGGGAAGTGGTGAACCGTGCAGGCGAGCGGTGGGAGCTGCAGCTGAAGGGCGCTGGTCCGACGCCATACTCGCGCACCGCGGACGGCCGGGCCGTGCTGCGCTCTTCGATCCGCGAATTTCTCTGCAGCGAGGCGATGCATCACCTGGGTGTCCCGACGACCCGTGCATTGTCCGTGGTCACCACCGGCGAGAACGTCGTGCGCGACATGTTCTACAACGGAAATCCCGCGCCGGAACCCGGTGCGGTGGTCTGCCGCGTCTCACCCTCGTTCATCCGGTTCGGCAACTTCGAGATCATGGCGGCGCGCGACGACATTCCGCTGCTGACGCAGCTCGTCGACTTCACGATCGCGCGAGACTTCGCACACCTCGTCGCCGAGCATGCGGACGAATCGACACGGCGCGCGCAGTGGTTTGCCGAGGTGTGCGAACGTACGGCGCACATGATCGTGGGCTGGATGCGCGTGGGTTTCGTGCACGGCGTGATGAACACGGACAACATGTCCATCCTCGGCCTCACCATCGATTACGGCCCGTATGGCTGGCTCGACAACTTCGATCCGCAGTGGACGCCCAACACGACCGACGCGCAGGGACGCCGCTATCGCTACAGCCAGCAGCCGGCCGTCGCGCAGTGGAATCTGCTGCGTCTAGCAGAGGCGCTCGCGCCGGTATTCGAGACCGAGGCACCCTTGCAGCAAGGCCTCGACCGCTTCGGCACTGTATATCGTGACGAGTATGAACGTATGAACGCCGCGAAGTTCGGGTTCATGCATTACGGCGAGCCCGAAGTCACGATCGCGCGTGAGCTCTTCGGGCTGCTCTACCAGGCTGAAGTGGACTACACGCTGTTCTTTCGGGCGCTGGGTGAGATCGACGACGCGCCGCTCGACGTTGCTCGCGATGGTGCCGCGCTCGGCGCGCTGCTCGGCGACGTGTTCTACGACGAGGCCAAGCGGGATGCCCATGCGCCGGCACTCGGGGCGTGGCTCGAGCGCTGGCACGCGCGCGTGCTGGAGCACGGACGCTCATACGAGACACGGCGTGCAGCGATGCACGCGGTCAACCCGCGCTACGTGCTGCGCAATTACCTCGCGCAGCAGGCCATCGATCTCGCGACGGATGGCGACCCTTCGATGGTGCACACGCTGCTCGACGTGATGCGTCGCCCCTACGACGACCAGCCGGAGCATGCGGCCTTCGCCGCACGCCGACCGGAGTGGGCGCGCAACAAAGCGGGGTGTTCGATGCTGAGCTGCAGCTCCTGACCGCGTCGCTACGGCACTACCCACCGCGCTGACGCGGTCACGGGGCTCCATTCGTACACCTGCGCTGCCGTGTTCTCGAAGACGAGTGCGAATCGTGGATCCTGTCGCAGTGCATCGACCAGCGGGCCGCAGCAGGCATCGCGAGGGCCGACGGGCGCATATACATGCGTGAAGCGGAGCGTCGGTTCCGCACGCAACGCGTCGAGGCAGGATGTATCGCCGCGGGCGCAGTCGTTCACGCGACGCTGCCGCTCGATGAACGAGTCGAACGAGCCCGCAGGGAGCCATTCACTTCCCTGAACGGTCGCTACGCTCGGTCGAGCGGCGATGACCGGAAGCCATTCCGAGAACTTGTCCAGCTGCCATGGACCGTCCGACAGCACGAGCACTTGCGACGTCGGACTGGTGTTGTCGGCAATCCATCGCATCGCCAGGCGGTGCTCCGGCGAAAGCGCACGCAGTACCCGCGTCTCCCCATCGAAGTCGTGTCGTCGACTCGCGGCTCCGACGATTGCCAGCAGCAGCAGTGCAGTGAACGAGGCAGCGGCACTCCAGCGCGGAACGCGGGATCTCCCACTCGGCGTACGGGACGCGAGGAGCGGCCAGAACATGTGTGCCGCGCTGATGCCGGCGAGCATCGCAACCGGGGCGGTGGCATAGGTGAATCCGGCTCGTACGTCGAGGACGAGGATTGCTACCCACCAGGCCGGGAGCAGCAGGGTCCTCTTGCGGATGCACCAGATCGTGCCCAGCACTGCGAGCGCGAAGAAGAAGGGAAACCAGCCTTCGCCCGTGTTGTCTCGCGCGAAATGCTCGAGTGCTCCAAGCAGCCGCTCCCCGGTATCGGGGAGTGAATCCGGCATCCCGTCCGGGAGTGACGAGATCGATGATCCGCCGGTTGCCTGGGCGGCCAGAAACGGTGCCACTCCATGACGCGCCATCACCGACGCCCACCACGGTGCGGTGAGCACGAGCGCGCCGGCACCTGCCAGCGCCGAACCGATCACAGCTTGCCAGTGGCGACCGCGAACCAGGAGAAAGAGCACGGCACTGAACGCAACGAAGGGCGCCGTGCCGAGGTGGCTCAGCACAGTGAGCGCAGCGAACAGCGCAGCGAGTGGCACCGGACGCAGCGACGGCCCCGTGTAAAGCCGCCACAGCTGGTGCAGGGTGAGCAGCGCGAACAGGTAGCCGAACGATCGAGTCAGGCCGCCGCCCATGAGAAGCCAGACGAATCCGCGGGGGATGACCGCAAAGGCGATCACGGCGGCGGCGAGTGCCCTGCGCGATGGCAGCAACTCGCGAGCGAGCAGATAGAAGGCGGGGATGCACGCCGTGCTGACCACCAGTGGCAGCACACGAAACAACGTGAAGAGGCTGACGCCCGTGAGGTCGTTCAGCACCGCGGTGACGTAGAACGCGAACGGCGAATACCCAAAAGGGATCCGCGCGTCGTTGTACGAGGTGAATGCCGGCAATCGATACTGCGCACGCTGCAGGTCACGCACCATCTCGAGAAAGAGCCCTCCGTCGTTGAGGGGGAAATCGACCCCGAGAATGTGCCACCCGCGTACGACGGCGCCGAGCACGATTGCAACCAGCAGGGCGACGGTCAGTGCCCGGTCGCCGGGTTCGACATCAGGCAGTTGACTTGCCGGAGATGTTGCCCGCATGGGTGAAGCGGCATTCGCTGTTGCGAACATCTGCGCGCCTGGTGACGTCGTGGCGCTCATCGCACCGTACCCACGGTGCCCGTGTTGGCGCGATACACCGTCCAGCGTTCCGGGCCCACGACGCCGATCACGGAATAGTTCTCCGCCACGAACGCGTAGAAGGGCTGCAGCGCGGGTGTCATGGTGCGAAATGGGGCGTACCACCGCGACTGCGGAAATCGCCAGGCGCCGTTCCACGCATCGAGAGAGGGCGCGGACGGGTCCGATACCGTCGCATCCACGATGAGGTGCGGAGCACTGCGACGCAGATCGGCGAGGAATCGAGGCGCCACCGAATCGCCGTAGCCGGGCGTCAACAGGGGGAAGGCGAAGAGATAACGGCTGGCCGGGGGGCGATCGGACAGGAAGTACACGCCGCCCGCGAGGCCCCACACCAGCAAGCGATCATCCGGAGCGGAGTTGGCGCGAACGAAGTCGGCGGTGAGCATGACCTGACTCGTCGCTGCGTCGGGGAGCAGGCCCGGTGCGCGAGCGCGCTCCACGAATCGGTCGATCAGCGGCCGCAGCAGCACGAGCACCAGCAGTGCTGCGGAGACTGCAGGGTAGGGCACGCGACGCCACAGCGACGGGAGCAGCGTCGGAAGACCCGCCGTCACGAGCACCCCCGTGAGCGTTGCCAGTGGCGGAAGCAGCATCATGAAGTAGTGATCGTAGGGCCGACCCGAGACCGACGCCAGAATCAGCTCAGCTCCGAGCCACACCACCGCGAAGAACAGCACCGTCTGCTGCGCACTTTCCAGCCGCTCGCGCAGCAACCGGCGAACGGCAACGATGAGGCCTCCCAGTGGTAGCACCAACGGTGCCGTCGCGCTGGCCATCCACAGGCCGACGATTCCGGTGGTCGCGCGCTGCGACCAGGTCGCCTGGGAGTACTGCAGGTTGTACACGATCGCCTGCTGCCAGAACGCCTGGAGCGCACCGCCGTCCGCGAGCCATGCCAGCAGCGGCAGACACACAGTCAGCGCACCGATGACGAGGCCGCTCGCGTGGTGCCGCGCGCCGCGCATGTCGCCTGCACCCAGCAGCACTACGACTACCGTCAGCGCCGCACTCGCCGGCGCACCCGCCAGATTGGCCCGCAGAAAGAATCCGAGCGCGCCCAGCACGCCTAGGGCCAGCCCTGCAATGAGCGACGCGCGAGACCGAGTCCAGCGCACGAGCACCAGTGCCGACGCGCAGGCGAGGGGGAGCGCGTACTGCTCGGTCATGTTCGCACTCGTGTCGATGCCGGCAAGCGCGAGCAGGAGGAACACGACGCCGGCGAGCGCGGCGGGTACACCGAAGGTGGCGCGCAGTGCTGCGTATACCGCCGCGCATGCGCTCCAGATGGCCACGAGCCCAACGGTCCAGATCCCCCACAGCTGTCCGCCGGACAGCATCAGGCCGGCCGCATCGATGAGGTATATCAGCGGCCCCTTGTGATCCCAGAAATCCACGTACGGCATCGCCCCGCTACGGAGAAGCAATCCCTCGTAGGCGAAGATCGACGGGTCGTACCGCCACGGGCCATCGAACGGCGTGGCGAAGAGGGCAGGCCATGCGTACCACAACTGCAGTGGAATCCAGAGCGCGATCAGGCCGAGCGCGATGCGTTCGAGATTCAATGTGCGGGCATCGCGTCTCGGCACAACGCGCGACGCGTGCGGGGCTACGCCACTCGCTCGTTCGTCAGGCAGTACGGGGACAACTGGTGCATGACTCATCACGCGGCGTTGGCGGGCACAGTGTCGGCCGGCCAGCGCGTGGCGAGTGCGCCGGCAATCGTGCTTGCGACGATGCGCCCCTCGCGGATGGCGTAGTTCGTTCCGCGATCCTCCGGATAGACCTGGGCCATGCTGCACAGGAAGAGCCCCGGCAGCGGGGTGGTCGTATCGGGAATCATGGTGCTGTAATGCTTCACGACCACGGGCTGTGCATATCGCGCGCGCCACACATGATGCTGCTGGATCCAGCGCCGGTCGAAGCTCGGGAACATCCGCTGGAGGTGGGGAATGCTGAACTCGAGCAGCGCATCGTCGCTCATGGTGTAGAGCGGCGCATCCTCCGGCAGGTACTTCGAGAGGTAGACGATATGCCTCCCTGCATAGGTCGTCGCAGGCTCGAAGTTCGTGTGCTCGATGACGCCGACGAACGGAAATCCCGGGTCGTTGACGTTGAGCCAGTACGTGTCGGACAGACTCCGGTCGAGCTCGAGCACGAGACAGACATTTGCCAGGTACGGAATCCGCCGAAGGCTGTTCGTGTAGCTCGCGGGCGCATGCGGTGCCACGAGATCCGCCACGATCGGCAGGGCCGGCGTCGCGAGCACGGCATCGGCATCGACGCGACCAGTATCGGTGCGGACACCCGTGACACGCCCCGTGTCGTCCACGATCAACTCACGCACCGGCGTCCCCGTGTGCACCTCGCCACCTGCCTGACGAATTGCGTCCGCGAGGCGTTCGGCCAGTGCCGCGAATCCACCTCGATAGTACGCGAGGCTCTCACCCCCACCCTTGCTCCGGCTGCCACCGCGCAGCTTGAGCTTGTTCCAGAACCAGACGGCCGACACATCGCGTGCCACCGGGCCGAACTTTCCCGTGAGCAGCGGTTCCCACACCACCCGGTACACTTCCTCACCGCCAAGCTGCGTGAGCCACTCTTCCGCGGTGAGGCCCTCGAGCTCTTTCCAGTCCTTCACCGCGCGCGCGCGCAATGCCAGCAATCCCAGCCGAATCCGACCGAGCGGGGACAACGGCGTGAACCGCAACACGTCGAGTGGCGTGCTGAGGCGGAAGGTGTGGTTCGCGAAGTACAATCCCGTCCGTGTGGCGCGGTAGATCACCCGGTCTTCCGTGCCAAGTTCGCGCGCCAGATCGGTGACATGCGTGTCGCTGGTGAACCAGTGATGATAGAAGCGCTCCAGCGGTTCGCCGTTCACGAGGAAGCTGCCGGCGAGTCCGCCGACCGCGTCGTCGGCCTCGAACACGACGGGAGTGATGCCTCGTCGTGCGAGCTCCCACGCGGCGGCGAGACCCCCGAATCCTCCACCGATGATTGCGACCCGCGCGCTGCCGCCTTGCGTGTGCGTGGCAGCGATGGTCCCGCTCGATGTCTGGGATACACTCATGGCGCAGCCCGCTCCCGGCCATGTACCCGCGAGCCGTAGCGGGGCATACGCTCCGACTTTCGACGAGGTTGCCCTTCACGACGTTCGAGCTGTGGCCCGACAGGACGCTCGAACCCCCTCCGCTCGTGGACGAGGTAGAGTGGACGAGCCTTCGCCTGGCCGTAGATGCGCCCGACATACTCGCCGACGACGCCGATGGCCAGCAGCTGAACGCCACCGATGAGAAGCAGGCCGATGAGCATCGCTGCGGTCGACGACACCTGTTGGTCGGTGAACAGCCGGAGCGACAGGGCATAGACGGTCGCGATCACGGCCATTGCCGACGATGCCAGGCCGATGGCCGTGATGACGCGCAGTGGTGCGGACGAGAACGAGAGAATGCCGTCCATCGCAAATCGGAGCATCTTCGAGAGCGGATACTTGCTCACCCCGGCAAAGCGGGACGCGCGATGATACGGGACGGCGACCTGACGAAATCCGACCCAGCTCACGAGACCACGCACGAAGCGGTCACGCTCCGGCATCACGCGCAGCGCATCGATCACGCGACGGTCCATGAGCCGGAAATCACCCGCGTCCAGCGGGATCCTCGTCTCGGTGAGCCTGTTGAGCACGCGGTAGAACAGGCGCGCGGTGGCCTTCTTGAAAGCCGTTTCACCATCACGCGAGATGCGCTCGCCATACGCGACCTCGTACCCCTCGCGCCAGCGGGCGACCATCAGCGGAATCACCTCCGGGGGATCCTGGAGGTCGGCATCGATCAGCACCACGGCGTCACCATCGGCGTGCTCGAGACCTGCGGTCACGGCGAGCTGATGCCCGAAGTTGCGCGACAGGCGAATGACACGCACGTGCGCATCATCCTCCTGCAACCCCTCGAGAAGCTCCGACGTCCGGTCTCGGCTGCCGTCGTCGACGTAGATGATTTCGTAGTCGAGTGCTTCGAGCCGACTGACGACGCGCGTGAGCTCGCGGTGTGTTTCCTGGATAACCGCTTCTTCATTGAAGCAAGGCACAACAACGGAGAGGAGTTGCTGCTGTTGATGAATCATCGCGACCCTTGTCCTGCGCACATCCGGTTGTCGACAATAGGTGCGCTGCAACCGTCATGTGCTGCGAACACACAGCTGACGTTCTGTACGCACCTTGTTCGGTTAATGCGCGTGCGCATGCATGGGTGATGCCTCGCCTACAGGGTTTCGTGCATTCGTCCTGTCAGATTATTTCGACATTGTGGTATCGCTCACGCGATTGCGCAGCCTCATGCAGTGAAGGCGTGCGCCCGATAACCAGGTGCGCATCATGCGGACATGCATGTGCGTGCGCGTGTGTGTGTGCGTGTCTGTGAGCGCGTGTGCGCGCGCCTGTGTGATGTCCGGGTCGGCGTCGTCTGCGGGACATACCGGCCATCGCGGGTGAGCCGCGACTCGCCCGCTGGCGTCCGGGCGGTTATTGTCGGGAGATGACCACCCGCAACCGCCTCGCCATCGTGCTCGCCGTCGTCTCCCTCGGGCTGCTCTGGCCCGGCCTCGTGCAGCCGGTGCTCACCATCCGTGCAACGCTCGAACTCTTCGGCGTGGTGCGCGAGCTGTCGAACGAGACGCGCAGCGTGGTGGGTGCGATCCGCAGCCTGCACGACTCGGGCAACGACTTCGTGGCTGCGCTCATCCTGGTGTTCAGCGTGCTGATCCCGCTGGTCAAGGCCGCGCTGATGGTGCCGCTGCTGCTGATGCGCGGTTCGGCGGCGCAGTACCGGCTGTACAATTTCCTGCGCGCGATCAGCAAGTGGTCGATGGCGGATGTGTTCGCCGTCGGCATGCTCATCGCGCTGCTGGTGGCCAAGGGCACCGCCAACCTGAGTGCCGTCGCCGGCCCGGGCTTCTACTACTTCACGGCCTACTGTCTGGTGTCCAACGCGGCCTTCCAGCTGCTCCGGCTCCGACCGGAAGCTCAGGAACCGTAGGCCGCCGCACCTGGTACCGCGTTGGCCAGCTGGCCCGGCTACTTCCTGGTCGGCTCGGGCTTGTTCGCGGTGATCCTGAACTTGGCGACGGGCTGGTTGTTCATGTTGACCATGCCCTCGATCGAGCCGTCCGCCCCAATGCGCCCGTCATGTTCCAGCAGCCGTGCCTCGGGTGCCGTGACGCGGAACTGCACGCGCGGTCCGTCCTGGACCACGTTGGAGATCGGGCCGCTGCCCTGGCCCGGCACCATCGCGGTGCCGCCGATCGTCCCGGCAGTCTCGGTGAAGCTGTAGGTCACGGGTACCACGATCGTGCTGTCCCCGAGTGGCACGGAGGCGGTGCCGACCCAGACACCGCTCAGTGGAGCGGCGGTTTTCCCGGACGGCTTCGCCGAAGGCTTCGCGCCGGCCTTGGTCGCCGCCTTCGACCCGGCCTTCCCGGGAGCGGCCTGCGCACCGAGTGGCTGGGCGAAGCGAGCAGCCGACAACACTGACAGCGCGATGACGAATAGAATGGGCGTCCTGCACTTGGACATCTGGACTCCAGCTGGGTCGGATTGGGGGTGCACCAACTTACCGGCGCAAACGACGGCGGGCACTCTTTCGAGCACCCGCCGCCGTCCATGGTGTTCCGCTGGTCGTCTGCCGGCAACCGGTCAACGAGGAGATCAGCTGGCGGGCTTGATTCCGGTTGTCGCCCAGCCAGCAACCTCGGAGAAGGCCTGCTGGACCATGCCGGCCGGAATGACGCAGTGACCGAACACGTCCACCTTGCGCTGGAGCAGGTTGCTGCCCGAGCCCTTCGCTACGACTGAATCCCGGAATGCAGTCTCGTGAAAGTCGGGCACGCCGGGATCCCACCGGTTGTGCAACGTGAGTACTGGCATGTCCAGCTGACCGCTGGGCGTGAAGTAGTGGTCCAGATAGTTGGCGGCGGACGGGTCGATCGAGTAGCGCGTCACCAGCGTGTTCGCCATCGCGATGGCCGGACCGGAGAAGGCGGGCGCGATGGGGCCCGCTCCGGCAGTGTACGGTGCGGTATTGTCGAACGGCGATTTCCCGTTGACCAGCTCGACGATGTTGTTGATGCCGCGGGCGTGGAAGCTCAGGGCGCCGAACAGCGAGCCGACCAGCATCGACTGCACGGGCGCGCCATTCACCGTCGCGTGCGGCAACGGCGTCTGCGCGGTGCTTGCAATGATTGCCAGCGCCGAGGGATTGGAAGTCACGGCGGCCACGACCTGCGGAATCGTCACCTGGGTTCCCGCCGGCACTCCAAGCACGTTGCCAGGGAGCACGCCGGGGTAGAACGCGTCGAACAGCGCGCGCACGTTGCCGAGGTACTGTGACTGGAGACGCGACCCGCCCACCATGCCGCAGACCAGCAACGCACCCTGATATTCCAGCGGATGCTGCTCCGCGACGTTGAGCGCGATCAACCCGCCAAGTGAGAAGCCGAGGAGGAAGTGGCGATTGGCCGGGACGGGAAGTCGGGATCCGAGCAGCTCGCGCAGCTGGTAGGTGCGCTGCGTCCCGTCTTTCACAGCGAGCCCGTTTTCCGAATAGCTCGAGTAGGCGACGGCGTAGCCTTGGGCGCCGAGCGCGTCACGGTTTGCATACAGGTTGTCCTGGTCGCGCAGGTCGATGCTGCCCGGCGCGTCGCGGAACCCATGCGCCACGTACACGGCGTCGCCGTTCCACTCCTTCGGGATGTACAGCGCATACAGCGACCCGGGACCGGTTTCGCCGGTCACCACCTGCGCCCACGGGCCGTCCGCCGGCATGCTCACCGTGGCCCGAGAGGCCGCGAGGACGTCGGCCGGCGCGGATTGCATGGGTGCTACCGGAGAGTTGTCGCAGGCGGCAAGAGTTGCGAGCACAGCGGCTGCGACGACCGGAAGGAACCGACGTCCTGCGGTGGGGCGTGACGCGGTGGCGGAAAATCCTGACGGCGACGGGGGAGTGAACCGAGGGCGATACATGGTGCCTCCAAGGCAATCCAATGTTGTTGACCAGCGCGTCGACCGTTACTGCCGGGCGAGCGCGATCAACATTACCCATCCCTGCACGCACTCCCATCTGTCGTATGACGTAGTCACCGGCGACGGTGACGTATGCGGGCAGTACGAGTGACGTAGGTACGTCATGTCGCATGCGACTTGCGGGGAAGAACGGCATGCTGCCCTCCTCGATCATCGTCATCCTGGCGACGGCACTGTTCACGCTGGGCGCGGCGCTCATCCTCTTCTGGGCGTGGAGACGCGGATTCTTCTCGGACCTCGACGCGCAGTCCCGCGTCATCTTCGAGGATCGGGATTGGCGCCTCGTCCGGCCCTGGGAAACGGACGCAGATCGCGCGGCGCGCGAGCGATCTCACGGCGCGTTGCAAAAGCCCGATGCAGGTGAATGGGGCGGCGCCTCATGAGCACCCCCGACATCACACACGGGCAGGGCTTTCAACACACGGTGCGCCCCAACGCGGGTGTTCACGCGCTCAGTGCGTCCACGCTCGACGCCGGTGAAGTGCGCGCCGTTGCAACATCGCGTGGACTGGCGCCGGAGGATCTCGACGTGCGGCTGCGGGCCGACGCATCGAGCCGTACCGTGGTGCTCGTCCTGTTCTCCGTTGCCGTGATCTGGCTGATCGTCGGCTCGCTGTTCGGCGACCTCGCGAGCATGAAGCTCCACTGGCCGGACCTTCTCGTGCAGCAGCCGTGGCTCACTTTCGGACGTGTACGTACTGCGCACCTGCACGCAGTGAACTACGGCTGGGCGACCGCAGCGCTCATCGGCACCTCATTGTGGCTGATGCCGCGCCTCGTGCACGCCGAGCTCCGCGGCGACGGGCTCGCGCTGCTCGGCGGTGTGCTGTTCACCATCGGCATCACGGTGGGCATCGTCGCCGTGCTGATGGGCTACACCGACGGCATGGAGTGGCTCGAGGCACCGCGCTACGCCGCCGGGCCGTTTCTCGTGATCGGCGGCGGGCTCGTCGGACTGTCGCTCTTCCGCACCGTCGCCGCACGCCAATCCGAGCATCTGTACGTATCGGTCTGGTACATCCTCGGCGCGTTCATCTGGTTTCCCATGCTCTACATCACGGGCAAGTGGCCGACGTGGAGCGGCGTCGAGAGCGCTGCCGTGAACTGGTTCTTCGCGCACAACGTGCTCGGATTCTGGCTGACTGCGATGAGTGTCGGTGCCGCGTACTACTTCATCCCGAAGGTTCTCGGCCGGCCCGTGTACAGCTATCAGCTCAGTGTGGTGGGTTTCTGGTCACTGGCGATGTTCTATTCCTTGAACGGCATGCATCACCTGGTCGGCGGGCCACTCCCGACGTGGATGATCACGACATCGATCGTGGCAAGCGTGTTCATGTTCATCCCCGTCGTGGCGACCGGGATCAACCTGCACATGACCGTGGTCGGCCGATTCGGCGCGCTTCGGTATTCGCCGACGCTCCGGTTCATCGTGCTGGGTGCGCTCGCCTACACGGCCGTGTCGCTGCAGGGGTCGTTCACGGCGTTGCATGAGGTGAACCGCGTCACGCACTTCACGCACTGGACGGTCGCGCACTCGCATGTGGGTGGGTACGCGTTCGTGACGTTCGTCTGCTTCGGCGCGATGTACTACATCGTGCCGCGGGTGGTCGGGCACGAGTGGCCGAGTGCAAAGCTGATCCGCTGGCACTTCAACACTGTCCTGGCGGGAATCGCGATCTACGTCATCGCGCTCACGGGTGCGGGCGTGGCGCAGGGCATGGCGCTGCTGAACCCGGCGACGCCGTTCGAACAGTCGGTGATCCGCGCGATGCCGGGGCTGTACGGGCGAACCGTGGGCGGGATCATCCTGACCATCGGCCACTTCGTGTTCGCGTACCACTTCTGGCTGATGTTGCGGATGCCGCGGACGGTTCCGCGTCGGTCGCGCCCGCCGTTTCACGAGGCGCAGCCGGTGCTCTACACGCCCGAGGCGGCAGCCGCTTCGCACAGCGCACGCGCCGGCGCGGGTGCAGTGGCAAGCGCTTCCACCCGCGCGGGAGCAACAGAATGACCCGCATCTCGCTGATTGCACTCGGCGCATTCGCGATCATGGCGAGCGCCATCTGCCTGCTGGTGCTCGTACCGCAGGCGATGCTCGGCAAGGTGCAGGCGCCCGCGCAGTTGAGTGGATACACCGGTGTGCAGGCGCGCGGCCGGGGGGTCTACATGCGCGAGGGGTGCGTGTACTGTCACTCGCAGCAGGTCCGCGATCCGGCGTTCACCACCGATGTCGATCGCGGATGGGGAACGCGCGCCACGGTACCCGCGGATTACGTCTACGATCGCCCGCACCTGCTCGGCACGATGCGCTCCGGTCCCGACCTGATCAATGTCGGCCAGCGCATTCCGGACCTCGACTGGCATCTCATTCATCTGTACGACCCGCGCTCGCTGGTCGAATGGTCGAACATGCCGGCGTTCCCTTATCTCTTCGAGGAAAAGCAGCCGGCGAACGTGCTGCCGAACGATCGCGTGATCACCATTCCCGGCCCGCGCGCGCCGAAGGGCGTGGTCGTCGTCGCAAAGCTGGACGCCATCGCACTCGCCGAGTATCTCGTGTCGCTCAAGCGGCAGTATCCGGTCTCGCCCGACGCACAGGCGACGGAGCAGATGGTGGGGGGATCGCATGGCGCACGGTGACGGTGGCGTACCCGAAGCCGGCGGCGTCGATCTCCAGCCGGATGTCGAGCGCATTCATCGCGCGATCCGGCGCGAGCCGCACGATCCGATCGAAGGGCAAGAGCGTGCACCGTGGTTTTTCGTGGCTACCGTCGCTCTCGCGCTGTTCTGGGGTGGATGGTATCTCGGCCGCTACGGTGGTGCGTTCAACACATCGTCGCACATCGCGCTGAGCACTCGCGAGCCGGGAATCGTCGCCGACGCGGCCGCGCAGAATGCGAAGACCCTCGCGGACCCGGTCGCGACCGGCCAGGCGATCTATCAGCGGCATTGCGTGAGCTGTCACCAATCGAGCGGACGTGGCGTGCCGGGTGCGTTCCCGCCGCTGGTCGGCAGCGAATGGGTGACCGGTGCACCCGAGCCCCTCATCAGGATTCTCCTGCACGGTCTGCAGGGGCCCATCACCGTCGCCGGCGCGGACTACAACGGCGTCATGCCCGCGTGGCAGGAAGTGCTGCAGGATGCGGAGATTGCTGCACTCGCGACCTATCTTCGCCAGTGGGAAGGCAACGACGCGCCGGGCGTGGACGTGGCACTCGTGACGGGCCAGCGGAGCGCGACCGCGAGTCGCACGACGGCATACACCGCGACGGAGCTCGCAACGCCAGGGGCGGCGCCCGCACCTCCTGCCGGATCACCTCCAGCGGCATCACCGCCAGCAGCGGCTTCTGCTGCAGCGCCACCGCCTGGAGCCCCGGGCCCGCCGCGATGAGCACCACGTCAGCGCTCGCACTCGCTGCGGCCCCGCAGCGCGCTGCCACGACCACGGTGACCGCGCTCTTCGACGACCCCGCCCAGGTGGACCGGGCCCTCGATGCGCTGTACGATGCCGGCACGCCCCGCGACCTGATCGAGGTCGTGGTCTCTCGCCAGGCTGCCGCTGCCTTCTACGGCGGTGCACAGGGCAGGCGAGCACCCCGCCAGCCCGGACGCGAGACCTGGCGATTCGCCGGTATCGGCGGGCTGCTCGGCTTCCTCGGCGGTGTACTCATCTCGCTGGTCATGGTGGCCTGGCCCGGCATCGATGCACCCGGGGGACTCGCGCTCGTTCAGCTGATCGGTCCCAACTTCGGCACCATCTTCGGCGCCTCGCTGGGCGCGGTGATCGGTGCATTCCGCCGCCAGCGGCCGAAGGAGCAGCATGCGCGGGCCGCAGAGGTGTCGAACGCGATCGTGTTTGCGGTAGCCGCGCGGAGCGAGGGCGAGGCGACGCTGCTGGGTGACCTGCTCACGCGGCAGGGCGGGCGCGACGTGCGTCTCGAACCGGAGTCCCGTCGCTGAGGGCAGCTGGGCTGCGGGTGGCGTTTCAGTTGCGCCCGGCGAACTTACAGCTTCCCGAGCGCACCGGGTTCGTGCTGGCATGCGCTCTGAGGTCTTCCCGACGCGCACCAGTCATGCCCAACCCGGTTCCGTTCACGCCCGACCATCGCATTCTCGTCACCGGGGGTGCGGGCTTCATCGGCAGCGCGCTGGTGTGGCAGCTCAACGCCATGGGTTGCGAACGGGTCGTCATCGCCGATCGGCTCGGACGGTCGGACAAGTGGCGTAACCTCGCACCGTTGCGTTTCGAGGATTACCTCGAGGCCGATGACCTCCTGCCACGGCTCGAGTCGGGCGCGCTCGGACGGTTCACGCACGTGCTGCACATGGGCGCCTGTTCGTCCACGCTGGAGCGTGACGCGACCTTCCTCGTGCACAACAACTTCGAGTTCACGAAGCGGGTGGCGGCGTGGTCGCTCGGTGCCGATGCGCGATTCGTCTACGCATCGTCTGCCGCGACGTACGGCGATGGCAGCGCCGGCATGAGCGACGATGTGCATGGCCTGCGAGACCTCACGCGGCTGCGTCCCCTCAACGCATACGGCTATTCCAAGCAGCTCTTCGACCAGCATGCACTCGCGCACGGCCTGCTCGGCGACATCGTCGGTCTCAAGTTCTTCAACGTCTTCGGCCCGAACGAGGCGCACAAGGGAGAGATGCGGAGCCTCGTGCACAAGGCCTACGAACAGATCCGCGACACCGGCCGTGTCGGCCTGTTCAAGAGCTATCATCCGGACTACCGCGATGGCGAGCAGCGTCGTGATTTCGTCTACGTGAAGGACGTTGCCGCGATGACGCTGCATCTTGCCTCGCAACCTGCTGCATCCGGCCTGTACAACATCGGCTCGGGGATCGCCCACACGTGGCTCGATCTCACGGGTGCACTGTTCGCGGCGCTGGGCAAGGCGCCGAGCATCGACTTCATCGAGATGCCCGAAGTCATGCGGGGTCGCTATCAGTATTTCACGCAGGCCGACATTACACGCGCCCGCACCGCGGGATTCGCGGCGGAGATGACACCGTTGAGCGACGCGATTGCCGACTACGTCACCGGATACCTCGTGACGGACCGCCGGCTCGGCGACGAGACCCCGTCGTGACGTGCGCCTGATCCGCTGCTGACCATCACCCGACGAGCACCCTGATCATGCGTATTCTGTTCGTGGAGGATGACACGCAGCTGCGGTCGACGCTCGCGCGCGGCTTGCGTGAAGCGCAGCATGACGTCGAGGAAGTGGCGTCGGGAACCGATGCGTTGACCACAGAGGCGTCTGCCCCGTTCGATCTCGTGATCCTCGACGTGCTGCTGCCGGGCCTCGATGGAATCACCGTGTGCCGGCGCATGCGGGAGCGCGGAAGCCGCGTGCCGATTCTCATGCTGACGGCCCTGGATGCCGTCGAGCAGCGCATCACGGGTCTCGACGCGGGTGCCGACGACTATCTCACCAAGCCGTTCGACTTCGGGGAGCTTCTCGCGCGCATCCGCGCGCTGTCACGTCGTCGCTCGCAGGGTTCCGGCGATGGGCACGGCGACGGGTCGGCCGACCAGATCGTGGTGTCCGACCTCGTGATCGACACGGCGCGCCATCGTGCCCGTCGGGGCGGGCGCGACATCGCGCTGACCGCGACCGAGTTTGCGTTTCTCGTCTACCTCGCGCGCAATGCCGGTCGGGTCGTGAGCCGGGCAGACCTGATGGCACACGTGTGGGAGGACACCCGCAACACCTACTCGAACATCATCGACGCGTACGCCAGCCGGCTCCGTCGCAAGATCGACGATGGCGAAGCGGTGGCGCTTTTCATCACGGTGCGCGGGATCGGCTACATGCTCGAGGCGCCCGCGGGTGTGGCATCGCCGGCCGTGCGGGACTGATCGTTGGCCCGATGGTCGTCGTCAGTGCGGGCGCGGCTCACGTGGTGGTACACGGTGGTGCTCAGCATCCCCCTCGTCGCGTTCGCGGTCGTCTCCTACCTGCTGTTCTCCCGTACGCTGGAGAGCCGGACCGACGCGTTCATCAGTGACGCGCTCACCGCGTTCTCGCGGGAACTGGTCGCGGAGCGCCGCGTGCTCCCAACCCTCGACGACGCATTCCGCATGACCGTGCGCGAGGTGCGCTTCCGCGATCTCGACATCGTGATTCTCGACTCCGCACAGCGCGTTCTCGCCATGAGCGCGCCCCTGGGCGAGGATCGCACGGCCGCGGCGACGGACGCCGCTCCGGATACGCGCGTGCTGATTGCGTCGCTGCGGGAACGTGCGGCGCAGGACGCCGTTGGCGAGGGCGAGGGCGCTGCGTTCACGTACTTCCAGCCCGGTGGGAGCTTCCGGGTTGCGACGCAGCAGCTGTCGGTGGATGGCATGCCGTACACGCTGGCCGGCGCGTATCCGCTTGCGGAGGTGGAGCAGACACTTGCCCGTATCCGCAGCCTGTTTCTCTTCGCGATTCCGCTGCTCGTGCTCAGTGCCTCGACGGGTGGATACTTCCTGGCGAAGCGCAGCCTGGCGCCCGTGGCCTCGATGAGCGCACGCGCGGCAGAAATCGGTGCATCCACGCTGCATGAGCGGCTGCCGGCGGAATCGCAGGATGAGCTGGGCGACCTCGCGCGCACATTGAATGGACTACTCGACCGGCTCGAGGCGTCGTTCGCGCAGCAGCGCCGGTTCATGGCGGATGCCTCCCACGAGTTGCGCACGCCGACGGCGATCCTGCGCACGGAAGCCGACGTCACGCTGTCGCAGCACCATCGCTCCGAGGACGAGTACCGCGAGTCGGTGTCGATCATGCAGGATACCGCACGTCGGCTGACACGCATCGTCGACGACATCTTCCTGCTCGCGCGCGCCGACGCGGGGCACCTTGTGATGCATCCGGCGCCCGTGCACCTCGAGGACGTGGTGCACGACGCCCTGCGCGGCGTACGTCATCTCGCGGAGCGTCGCGAGGTCGCGCTCGTGCTGGACGCCGTGGTGGAGGCGCCGGTGGTGGCCGATGCAGATCTCCTGGGCCGAGTACTGCTCAACCTGCTCGACAACGCGATCAAGCACTCTGCGAGTGGCGGCACCGTCAGCGTGCGCATGTTCAGCCGCGAGAATGGGCAGGGGCACGAGGTGTCCGTCGCGGATACCGGGCCCGGCATTCCGCATGAGGACTGGGACCGGGTGTTCGAGCGCTTCGTTCGGCTCGATTCGGTGCGCTCTCGCTCCGAGAACAGCGCCACGAGCGGGGCAGGGCTTGGGCTGGGGATCGCCCGCCGGATCGCCGAGATGCATGGGGGGCGACTGGAGCTGGTGGAGTCCCGCCCGGGATGCACCGTGTTCCGGCTGACGGTTCCGGACGCGTCGTCCATGCCGCTTGCTCAAGGCGCTGGCATCGCCTAGAGTTGGGGTATTCATGACTTGTTCATGAAGCACTCCCCGCCTCCTTCATCGTGCCGATGCGCTCCTCCCCCGTTGCGGCCCGCACCCTCGCCGTCGTCCTTCCGCTGATCGCTTCGCTGGTGGCCGTCGCGCCCGCGCACGCACTCCAGCAGCAGCCACCGCGTCCCGATACCGTGCGTCGAGATTCGCTCTCGCAGCCACTCGCGCCGGTCACCGTGACCACCTCACGGGCCGCCGGCGTCACTGGCGGTGCGAGCGCGGTCGTGGTGCGCCTCAGTGAATTGCGGTCCTCGCCTGCGCCGACGCTGGACCAGGCGCTTCGCGAGACGCCCTTCGTGCTCGTGCGCCAGAATTCGCGTGGCGAGATGGAGCTCTCGGTGCGCGGGTCCGACTCGCGGCAGGCCGCGGTGCTCTATAACGGTGTGCCGTTGACCCTGGGCTGGGATCATCGCGCCGATCCGTCCGTCCTTCCGCTCACAGGGGCTGAGAACCTGGTGATCGTGCGCGGCCTCGGTTCCGTGCTGAATGGCCCGAACTCGCTTGGCGGCACGATCGAGATTTCGCAGCGCGCGCAGGGGACCAGTGCGCCATCCGGACAGTGGTGGGCCGCAGGTGGCGTCGATCAGACATCGGCCGTCGTCGCATCGCTTGGCGGTGGCCATCGATTCGACAACGTCTTTGGCGGCGCAGTCACCGCACAAGCGGGTGTGTCGGTGCGCGATCGCGACGGCGTGCGCGTGACGTCATCGGCGAATGACGACACCGCGCGTGACGGGCTTCGAACCAACAGCGATCTCCGGCACGGCGACCTGTTCGGGGCACTGCGCTGGAGCAACGCGCAGGGTCGTGGGGTCGGGCTCACCGTGTCGGCATTCGATGCAGAACGGGGCGTGCCGCCGGAAGAGCACATCACCGGGCCGCGCTACTGGCGCTACCCGTACAACAGCCGCGCGATCGCAGCGCTGTCCCTTAACTCCGGTACGTTCAATACGCCGTTCGGCGTCGGCACCATCGACATCGGAGCCGGCTACAATGCGGGGCGGCTCAAGATCGAGACGTACGGCGATCGACGCTACCAGACTGTCACCGCCGAGGAGTTGGGAGACGAGCGCACGTCGTCGGTGCGCGCGCTCGTCGGGCACAGCCTCCCGCGCGGAGCCACGATCAAGGCGTCATTCACTGCGGCGGATGTGCGCTACACCGAGACGCTCTCTCCCGCCGCGGGCGTGGACTACAGACAGAAGATGTCCAGCACCGCGGCTGAACTCGACATTCCGCTCGGCGATGCCACACGCGTCTCAGGTGGAGTTGCCTTCGACCGCACGTCGACGCCGGAGACGGGCGGGCGCACGCCGGGACAGCCGCCGTTCGACGCGACCGGCTGGCGCGCGGGTGTGAGTCATCAGCTGAGCAACTCCGTTCGGTTGCACGCCAGCGCAAGCGAGCGCTCCCGCTTTCCCGCGCTGCGTGAACTGTACTCCGGTGCGCAGAATCGCTTTCTCGCCAACCCGCTGCTCAAGCCGGAAACATTGCTCGGCTTCGAAGCCGGCGTGACGGCGGAGCGTGCGCTCGGCGAATCGACCAGGTTCAGCATGCAGGCGATCGGATTCCGGCACAATCTCGACGACGCGATCACGCGTATCACGCTGCCTGCGCCGGACCGTCGCTTTCAGCGCATCAACCGTGATCGCATCGAGAGCAGCGGCGCCGAGTTGCTCGGCGGCCTGACATTCGGCAGCGACCTACTGCGCGCGGTGACGCTGACGGGCGACGCGACGCTGCAGAGCATCTCGATCGTCAACACGACGGTCGCGGGCGACCCGCAGCGCCACGCGGAGAACAATCCGGAACGGCGCGGCAGCATCGAGCTCGGAGTTCCCGTTCCCCTGTCGGTGCGCGCGTACGCCACGGCGCGATTCACCGGCGTGCAGTACTGCCTCAACCCCGACTCCGGGACCGAACAGACGCTCGGAAAGCAGGCACGCACGGATGTCGCGGCGGAGCGTAGCTTCGGAATCGGCGGGCGCGGCGCCGCGCGCACCCTGCGTGCCCTGTTGTCGCTCGACAACGTGGCCAACAGCACCGTGTACGATCAGTGCGGCCTGCCGCAGCCCGGTCGCACGCTGCGCCTCATGTTCACGCTGCGGTAATGAAAACGCGACCGCAGCGTGCTGCTGCGGTCGCGTGTTCGAGTGCCTCTGTCACCCCGGCACTTTCGCGTGCCGGTGTCCGTCAGCGCCGTGGTGACACGCGCCAGAGCTCACCGTTCGTGTCGTCGGTGACGATGTACAGGGCACCGTCGGGCCCCTGACGCACGTCGCGGATACGCTGGGCACGGTCGGCGAGGAGATGCTCCTCTCCGCTGACGCGATTGCCGTTGAACGTGAGCCGGACGAGGTACTTGTCCTTCAGGCCACCGATGAAGAGGCTGCCCTTCCATGCGGGGAACGCGTCACCGCTGTACCACTGCGCGCCGGACGGTGCGATGACCGGATCCCAGTAGTACACGGGCTGCTCCATGCCCTCGCGAGCCGTCGAGCTGGCGCCGAGCGGGCTGCTGATGGGCGAGCGACCCGAATACTCTTCGCCGTAGGCCTGCAGCGGCCAGCCGTAGTTCTTTCCCTTCTCGGCGAGATTGAGTTCGTCACCGCCTGCAGTACCATGCTCGATTTCCCACAACCGACCCTGCGCATCCATGGCCGACGCCTGGATGTTCCGGTGACCCATCGACCAGATCTCCGGCAACGCGCCCGTGCGGCCCACGAACGGGTTGTCCTGCGGCACCGTGCCATCCGCGTTGATGCGGATGATCTTGCCCATGTGGCTGTCGAGCGCCTGCGCCTGCGGACGCATCGGCGTGTCCGACCGGTCGCCGAGGGTGATGAACAACGTGCCGTCCTGGCCGAAGGCCAAGCGTGACCCGTAGTGCATCGTGCCGTTGTACACAGGCATCGCGCGGAAGATGACCTTCACGTCGGACAGGCTGCGATTGTCCGCTGCGAGCACGCCACGCGCGACGGAGGTCGCGTTGCCACCCTCGCGCGGCTCGGAGTAGCTCCAGAAGACCGTGCGGTCGGTCGCGTATGCCGGGCTCAGTGCCACGTCGAGCAGGCCACCCTGACCGCGCGCATCGACGGCCGGGACGCCGGAGATCGGCTCCCCGATGGTGCCGGACGCGGACACGATGCGCAGACGACCTGCCTTCTCCGTCACGAGCAGATCACCACCCGGCAGTGGCTCCACCGCCCACGGCTTCTGCAGGCCCTTGGCGACGACCGTGACTTCGGTGGCCACGTTCGACGTGGCCGCACATGCACGCGTCTGTCCCGCGAAGGCTGGTGTCTGATCCGACGCAGTGCTGGCGCGGGTTTCGAGCGGCGAACAGTTGGCCGCCGGCGCTGCGGACGCTGCACCTCCGCTTTCGGCGGTACGCGCCCCGGACGTGGAGTCGGCAGCGTTGCTCGAACGCGCCGAACAGGCTGCTGAGGCCGTCAGAAGTGCGAGTGCAGGAACTATGAAGTGATTGCGCATGTGTCCGATGGGTTACAGGGATAACTCTGCCTTTTGTCAGCGCGGCAGATCACAAAGGGGGGTGCAATAGCCAGTCCACGGCCGCGCCCGTCCTTCATCAACGCATCTCACCCGCTCGTCGTGCCTCGTATGTCCGAAGTGCAGTGTAGGCGACCTGAAGCAGCGATGGCGCCGTCGACGATGTGGCGGAACTGGCGGTATCGACACTGCGTCGCAGCAGGTCGCCGAGAATGTGGTCGGCCTCGGTGCGGCTGCCGCGCTCCACGTCCTTGAGCATCGATGCGACGAGTGGCGATCCAGCCGTCGTGAGGAACTGCAGCGAGCGCGTGCGGGACGCCTCGCGCGGCCGGTAGCCTGCCTGCTCCGCGATTGCGCTGCACTCGTCGTACAGACCGATCGCCATCGGCTCTCCGCCCGCAGCCACGATGTCGCCGATCGAACCGCGCATGAGGCCCGTGATGCCTCCGAGCGCCGCAATGAATGTCCATTTCTCCCACATCGCATGCATGATCGTCGCGGTCGCATCGCTGTCGAACGCTCCCCGGGACAACAGCGCGCCGATCGCCAGCACGCGCTCCGACATCTGTCCATCCGGTTCACCGAACGAGATCGCATGCACCTGATTCAGGTGGACGACGGTGCCGTGCTCGTCGAGCGTCGAGGAGATCATGCACAGACCACCGAGCACGTGCCGGGCTCCGAAACGCGCCGCGAGCGCCTCGATGTGACCCATGCCGTTCAGCACGGGCAGGATGGCCGTTCCAGAGCCGACGGCCGGCGCGAACGACTCCATCACCTCCGCAAGGTCGTACGCCTTGCAGCTCACGAGGACGAGGTCGAACGGCGTCGTGATCTCGGCTGACAGCATGGCCGGTGGGTCGGGAATCATCAGGTCGCCGAACGGGCTGGTGACCCGAAGGCCAGTCGCCGCGAGCTGCTCCCGGCGCCTAGGCCGCAGGAGGAACGTGACGTCGCAGCCTCCCTCGAGCAGCCGTGCGCCGAAATAACCGCCCGTTGCACCCGCTCCCACGATCAGCACACGCATCATCCCGTCCAGAAAAAGAGAGTCGGCCTCCACCGGGGCCGCGGTGCGCTCAAGGTGATGGGGCACCGGAGGGAGTTCAATGGCGGACCTGTGGAGCATCGGGCGGGGTCGCCTCCAGCCGATCGGTCAGCTGAGCACGCCGTCCGTTAGAATTCGGATTGCCCCTGAACGAGGTCGCTGGATGAACGAACTGAGTGAGCTGATGCCGTCCCTGCGCGAAGACCATGTCGATCGGCATGCCGACGGGATGCGTGATGATCTGCTGCGTGCCACGGAACTCCTCGAGCGGATCGCGGCGGATCGCGCGTTGCTGGTGCCACTCCCCGCGCCGGAACGGCAGCGATTTCTGGACGCCGTCGCGCAGGTCTTTCACCCGGATGCCAAGGCGCGGCGCAACATGGTGAAGGCGACCGTGCGGGCGCGGAAGGCTGCACTGGCAGACCGTGACGACGAGGTGCTGCAGCAGACGGGAATCCGCGCGCTGCGCCGGCAGACCGTCTTCACGACCCCGAACGTGTATCCGCCCTCCGACTTCACGCAGCACGAGGTTGCGGATCCGGACTTTCGCGAAGCCATCGTTCCGCAACACTGCTACGTGTGCAAGGGCAAGTTCACGGTCGTCCACCACTTCTACGACCAGCTCTG
>JAZKCW010000096.1:0-10091 GCA_040387895.1 Gemmatimonadota bacterium | reverse complement strand
ATGTCGCGCTGGCGGCGTCCGTCGCGACGCTGCCCTCATCGTTCGCGGGCCTGCCGGTGCTCGGTGAGCGACGCTGTCTCGACCCGCTGGAATTCGGTCGCGACGTGCAGCGCCTCGAGACGCTCTATCGCCGGCGCGGCTTTCCCGATGTGAAGGTGGATACCGTCGTGCGCACGCGGAGTCCCGGGGTGATCGAGATCACCTTCACTGTCGTCGAGGGACGTCCTGTGCGTGTGGCATCGCTGGCCATTCTCGGTGCCGAGCAGTCGGAAGAAGTGCGGGATGCAACGCGCGACTTCCCGCTACGCGTGGGCGGTGTCTTCGATCGCAGTGCGCTCGAGTCCGGCCGTGACAGCATCGTGCGGCGGTTGCGCAATGTCGGATGGCCGCAGGCGGAAGCACTGCTCGGGTATACCACCAACGACAGCGCGCGAACCGCGAGCGTCGAAGTGAACGTCGTGCCGGGAGTTCGCGCGCGGCTCGGACGAATCGCACTCGCGGTGGACACGAGCGTGACGGGCAAGCGCCGAATTTCCGAAATCACGATCCGCCGTACCATGGCACTCCGCACCGGTGACTGGTATTCGGCGCGCGCGATCATCGATGCCCAGCGCAACCTGTATCAGACCGATGCGTTTCTGCGAGTCGACCTGCTGCCGGACTCGTTGCAGCCCCCCGGTGATTCGATCGTCAACCTGACGGTGCGTGTAGTGGAGGGGAAGAGATTCGCCGCGAGCGGAGGGTTCGGCTGGGCGACGCTCGACTGCTTTCGCATGCAGGGTAGCCTCACGGACCGCGACTTCGTGCGGTTCGCGCAGCGGCTCGAGGTGAATGCGCGCGTGAGCAAGATCGGCATCGGCGCCCCGCTGGATGGCGCGCCGGGGCTGTGCCCGGGGCGAGACCTGCAGGAAGACCCGTACAGCCGCACCCTCAACTATTTCATCTCGGCGACGGCTGCGCAGCCCGTGCGTGCGCGACAGTCGCGCATCCCGTCGCTGACAGTCTTCAGCTCGACCCTGTCGGAGTTCCGGGCATTCCTGCGTCGCACGCCGATCGGCGGCGCGCTGTCGATCACGAATCCGCTGCAGTCGCGCTTCCCGAGCACGCTCACGTACCAGGTGGAGCTGGGGCGAACGCAGGCGGAGCCCGCGTTCTTCTGCGCGGTGTTCAATGCATGCGACACGGAGACCCGCAACTTCCTGCAGCGCAACAACCGGCTCGCCGCGGTCGAGTATTCGGCGACGCGCGAACGGCTCAACGACCGCTTTCGTCCGACGAGTGGCACGACGTTGCGATTGAGTGTGCGGCACGCGTCCACCTTGATCGGCTCCGACAAGACGCAGCAGTTCAACCGGGGCATCGGCGATGCGACGTGGTACCGCGCGCTGGGCGGCGGCACCACACTGCTCGCGCACCTGCGCGGAGGCGTGGTGTATGGCGGCGGCGTCACGCCGACGCTCGAACGATTCATCCCGCCGCAGGAGCGCCTGTATGCAGGGGGGCCGACCACGGTGCGCGGCTTCCGGCAGAACGAACTGGGACCTGCGGTTTACATCGTCCAGGCGTACCGCCAGGTGTCCGACGGCGGGAGCACTTTCTTTCGCGACTCCGGCGCCGTGGAGCGCGTCGTTCCGACCGGGGGAAACACGCTGGTGATCGGCAATCTCGAACTGCAGTTGCCCAGCCCGGTCGCTCCACGCCTGCTCGGGCTGGCGGTGTTCACCGATGCCGGTCGCCTCTGGAACCGCGGCAGCAGTGCAAGTGCGCAATCGCTCGTGGATGACGGCCCGAAGGTGAAGGTGACGCCGGGTGTCGGGCTCCGGATCTCGTCACCGTTCGGCACCGTGCGCATCGATCTCGGATACAATCCGTATCAGTTGCCGGCCGGTGCGGCGTACTTCAATGCGCCGCGCGTCGACGAGCTGGGAATTGCTCCACTCTACTGCGTAAGCCCGGGCAACCGCCTGCCGGTCACGCAAGGTGGCGCGGGTGTGCCGCCACTGCAGCAGGCGGGCTCGTGCCCGCCGACGTTTCGCCCGACGCGCGACAACGGTTTCGTGCGCCGGCTCAATCCGAGCATCTGGATCGGGCAGGCTTTCTAGATGGCGCCTCGCCGCCGCACCATCGTACTTGCATCGGCCGCCGTGCTGCTCGGCATGCTGGTGCTCGTGGTAGGCGGCATTGCCACGCTGACCCAGACCGATCGCGGGCGCGCACTGATCGTGCGGGCCGTCGTGCCCGTGTTGCGAGCGTCGATCCCCGGCAAGTTGTACGTCGGGCGTGTGAGTGGATCGCTGTTCACCGACATCACCATCGACTCGCTCGAGTTGCGCGAACCGTCGGGGGCACCATTCATCAGCACCGGGCCGATCCACGCGGAGTACGATCCGCGCGACCTGCTCGACCGGCGCATCGTGCTCAAGCGGCTCGAGGTGACGCGCCCCGTCGTGACGATCACCGACTACGGCAAGGACGACTGGAACTACAAGCGTGTGCTGCAGCGACCGCGCCGAGTGCCGCAGCTGCCGAAGCGCCCCGGGAGTTTCGGGCAGTACGTCGTGGTCGACTCGACCATCGTGCGCGAGGGCACGCTGGTCACGCGTCTGCCGTGGGCCCTGTCGGACACACTCAAGGGCGCGAAGCGCGACAGTGCGCTGACGTACAATCTGACTCGCCTCGATGGCGAGATCCGCCGGGACGGCAACCGGCTCGTGCGAGTGTGGCGTTTCGTGCGGGGACACGCGGCGTTCGGTCGCATGCGGCTGGCGCATCCCGATTCGGCGGGGCAGAAGTTCGAGGTGCGGAAGTTCGACGTGGTGTGGGTGTACCCGCCGTTCTGGTTCCGCAACATGAGCAACACCGTGACGCGCGTCGGCGATTCCATCTGGGTCGACAATGCGCAGTTCAGCCTCGCCCAGTCGCACGCCGCCGGAAGAGCGAAGATCGTATGGGGTGGTGGGCTGCCGGTGCGCTACGACATCCGCCTGCATGGCGACAGCGTGGCGATGACCGACGTCGCGTGGATCGATGAATCGTTGCCACGCTCCGGCGGTGGCACGACGGACCTCACCATCCGCAACGACCCGCGCAACCTGAACGTGATCGAGTATGTGTTGCGCAACATGGATGCGCGCGCACTCCAATCGCGCATCCGCGGCAACATGACGTTCGGGGTGGGCGGCCCGGTGTTGCGAGTCACGAATGTCGCGCTCGACATGCAGCCGGCCAGCACGGCGCTATTCCGTCAATTCAACGGGGAGCCGTTCCCGTTCGACTGGCAGGGCAATGTCACAGGGCGCCTCGTAGCGCGTGGCGGCCCCGTGAACCGGTTCCAGATCGATCAGGCGACCTTCGCCTATGCAGATGCGCATGTTCCGGGCGCCGTGTCGAGTGGCGCGGCGACGGGCGTGGTGGACATCTACACACCGGCGGAAGCCGTCCTGCGAGGGGTCGACCTGCGCATCGACCAACTCGACCTGCGCACGCCGCGGTTCGTGAATCCCTTGTTCCCGGAGATCAACGGGATCGTGCGCGGGTCAGTGCGGCTGGATTCGCTCTGGTACGATGCGCGGTTCTCGCTTGCTGATCTCGAGCATGTGGACGGCCCCGGCGAAACTTCGCGGGTCACCGGCAGCGGTCGCTATACGCTCGTGACGGAAGGCGTGAAGTTCGACGTCGACCTCCAGGCATCGCCGCTGTCGTACACGACCCTCTCGCGTTCGTACCCGTCGCTGCCGCTGCGTGGCAGCGCCGTCGGGTCCATCAGGGCGAGTGGCATGGCCGAGGACTTTTTGCTCACCACCATCCTGGCGGGCGAAGGCGGTGAGCTCACCTACGATGGCCGTGTGGATGCGCTCGAACCCATCTATACCGCCCGCGGCGAGTTCCGCACGCGTGGCGTGAACCTGCAAACGCTTTTCGGCGAGTCCCGATATCCGAGCACGTCGCTGTCGCTCGCCGGAACGATGGATGTGGCGGGATCGGCGCTCACCACGATGCGAGGGCCGCTCCGCGCTACCGTCGACCAGTTCTCTCGCGTCGCCGATGCGCGTCTGTTCGGCGGAACGGTCGGTGTGACGTTCGACTCCGGCGCGATGCGCGTGGACACGCTCTCGCTCGAAAGCTCCGCGTTCCGCCTGAACGCGCGAGGAGGCGTCGGTCTCACCGCCGCGCGACGCGACTCGCTCGGATTCACGGCATACGCGGATTCGCTCGGCGGCCTGCGTCCCTGGCTGCAGCAAGCAGGACTGGTCGTGCCGGTGCCTGGCGCCGAGCCCGACACGCTGCGGGGACTGCTGCAGCTGCGCGGCAGTCTCGTGGGATCGGTGGATTCGCTCGACCCGCGTGGCTTGTCGCTGAACATGCGGGCCGATGCCCGCGAGATCGTGGTGGCGAACTCCCGCAGCGAGCGGGCGAGTGGGAGTCTCGACCTGCAGCAATTGCTGCGCGGCGGCACCGGCTCGCTGGTGCTCACCCTCGACTCCGCACTGATCGGGGGGCTGGACATCGCATCGGTGGCCGGACGGTCGAGCGTTCGCGATGGCGTGGCGGAGCGGTTCGGTATCGAAGCGCGCGCCGTGTCCGAAGCGCGGCTCGCGGTTACCGGTGGAGTCACGCGCAGCGGTGATGTCAGCACGATCACGTTCGACACGATCACCATCCGCACGGACAGCGCCGCCGCTCGCCCGCGCGGCTTCTCGTTGCTGGCGCCCGCCATCCTGCGGGTGTCGACCGACAGTGTGACGTCGACGGGGACGCTCGATTCGCTGGTGCTGGTACACACCGACACCGGTCGCTTCGCGCTGCGTGGCGCATTCGGCGATGCCGGTATCGTAAGTGGCCAACTCGACGCGGACCGCCTGCCACTGGCAGACCTGACGCGGCTGCTCGGCTTGAACCGCTTCGCCGGTGGAACGGCGACGGTGCAGGCGACGCTTTCGGGAACGCGCGCAGGCCCTCGCATCGCGGGTACGGTTGCCGTGCGTGATGCGAGTGTCGGCCGCGTGCGGGTCGCCGGGCTCGATGCGACGGCGCACTACGATTCGTTGCGGCTGCGCGTCGAGGGTGCACTGAATGTCGAGGGGCGTCCGGCGCTGCAAGCCACGGCGTCACTGCCGCTCGACCTCGCATTGATGGCCGGGCGCATTCGGCAGATCGACGAGCCACTGACCGGGCGCATCGTGAGTGATCGCACCGACCTGTCGCTGCTCGAAGCGCTCTTCCCCGACGTGACGCGCGCGCAGGGGACCCTGTCCACGAATGTGGCGCTGACCGGCACCTGGAGTACCCCGCGACTGCGTGGCGCCATCGCGATGCAGGACGCCGGCATGTCGCTGGGCAATCTCGGAATCCGGCTCGAGGGTGCGAGCGCCGACATCGCGCTTGCCGGTGACAGCGTGTACGTGCGGCGCTTCCGTGCGCGCAGCGGAGGGCCGAACGACACGATCGGGGTGAGCGGGGTGATGACGTTCACCGATGCATCGAACCCCGTGTTCGATCTTCGTCTCGCGTCCAACAACTTTCTCGCGATCGACAAGGCACGCACCGCTTCGCTGTCGCTGACGACGACGACCCCCATCACGCTCGTCGGACCGCAGTCGGGCGCCCGTGTGCGCGGCGCGGTGCTCGTCGACCGTGGGCGCGTGTACATCAACGCGCTCACGCAACGTCGCGGGCTCGATCTCGAGGAGAGCTTCTCGTTTGTCGACACCACGACGCTCGGCATGAACGCGCTGCTGCCGAAACCGCCCAACGCGCTCGTGCAGAACCTGCAGCTGGACAATCTCACCGTGAACATCGGTGACGACGTGTGGCTCCGGTCGCCCGAGGCCAACCTGAAGATGGGCGGCTCGCTGCGCGTGACGCGTGCCGTCGGACGGGATGCCGGGAATGCACGACTCGCCCTCAGTGACTCGCTGACCGTGGAGCGTGGCACGTACCAGCTCAATCTTGGCATCGCGCGGCCGAGCTTCGAGGTGGAGCGCGGGGTCGTACGGTTCTTCGGCGACCCCGATCTCGAGCCGGCACTCGACATCACCGCACTGCATACCGTCCGTGAGACGCGCCCGAATTCGAACCGGCAGAACGTGCGCGTGCGCGTGAGTATCGGCGGCAACGTCGATCGACCGACGCTCACGCTGGCGAGCGCGGACAACCCGCCGCTGCCCGAAAGCGACATGCTGAGCTACCTCGTCACGGGTGAGCCGGCGACCGCCCTGCTTGGCAGCAACAGCGCCGCCGACCAGGGGGCGACGCTGGCCCTGCGTCTCGCCAGCAGCTACCTCTCCAGCCGCCTGGCAGGCGGGCGATTCGACGTCGTGCAGGTAGAGCCGTCCTCGCTCTCGCCCGAGGACAACCTGCGCACCAATGGTCTCGGGATTCTCGCCGCGACTCGGCTCGGGGTCGGTTTTCAGGTGGCGCGCAATACATACCTGTCCCTGAGCGGCGGCCTTTGCGGCCTCTCCCAGCAGACGTCGGCGAACGGAGACGACGCGCTCGACACGTTCCGTAAAGGACTGGGCGTCAAGATCGAACGGCGCTTCGCCAACAGCCTGTCGGTGTCACTCGGACTCGAGCCCGCATCGAACGCCCAGTCGTGCGGGCGCACGGGCACGTCCAGAACCTTCCAGCAGACACCGTCACAAATCGGAATAGACTTCTTCCGCTCCTGGACGTTCTAGGGGGACTGCGACACCGGCAGGAAAGGCGCGAGACTGTTTCGTGGTCCCAATGAAATCGTCGTTATTGACGCATGACGCAGATCTTTCCCTCGGTCATCAGCCCGTCGATTTCCCTCTCGGACGCCCTGCGCGCGATCGACCGCGCGGAGTCGTCGGCCGCTCGCATTCATGCGGCGGCGGGTGCATTGCACCGCTGGGGCTTCGAACGCGTGCTGATCTCGCTGCGCGATGCCTCCCTGAATGCCACGCATGTGGTGGCGGAAGGGGACACGGAGGAGCACCCTGGCGAGGCCAGTCATTCCTCGTACGCGCTCGAAGCGCTGCCCGGGGCCGTCTGGCGCCGCCGGCTGGCGGTGATCGAGCGCTTTCGCGAGGACGAGCTGTACCTGCTGGACGGCAGCGATCCCTGGGTCGCCCGGGAGTTTTTCGGGACTGATCCCGAGCCGCGTCGCGACGGCATGACCTGGTTGCCGACCGATCTGGTGGTCGCGCTGCTCCGCGGTGCCGAGGGTGAGCTGCTCGGCATCGTGAAAATGGCGGGGCCGCGAACCGGCATGCGCCCCTCGTCTCGCGAGCGTCGCGAACTCGCGTCGATGATGCGACACCTCGGCGCACGACTGGCCTACGACACGTTTCGCAGCCTTGCCAAGGTGCGCGCGTCGCGCCTGCAGCGCTTGCAGGAGGCGGGGGCCGCGTTCGCCCGGACCCTCGACGAGCACGAGATCGTACGCGAGCTCGGACGTCAGGCCATCCGCGCCACGAACGCCGACGGCGTGGCGATCACGGCGCCCGATCTCGACCGCGACATTCTCACGACGTCTTTCGCGTTCTCGCGCGGCAGCGAGCGACCGCGGAGCCCCGTGCGCCTTGGCGATGGCTTGATCGCCGAGGTTGCACGGACCGGCACCGCGGTGCGGATCGGCGACCGCGAGGCGGATCGCGCGCGCGAGCGGAAGGGGCTCCTGGTGCCACTGTCGATGTACGACATCGTCGGTGACTCCGGCTCAGCGGCGTCGGTGCTGGCCGTGCCGATGCTGGTCGGCATCCAGCTGATCGGCGTCCTCGCCGTGCACGCCGTGTCGACCGAGACCTTCAGCGTCGAGGACGAGGAAGTGCTCGCGACCATGGCGTCCCAGGCGGCGACCGCGATCGCCAACGCCCGCCGCTATGACGAGAGTGAGCGCGAACGGCGGCAGACCGAGGCGCTGGCGGACGTCGCGCGCGCAGTGAGCGAGTCCCTGCGCCTGGGCGAGGTGCTGCGCCTCATCCTTCGCCACGCCGTCGCGCTGCTCGGGGCGGAAGGCGCCTGCATCGCACTCCGCAACAACGAGTACGTGCACATCGTGGCCGCCGTCGGCGCGGCGGATGTGCTCGCGGGTGTGCACCTCCCCGTCGGCAACAGCCTGCTGGGCCGCTCGGTGACCGGGAACGAAGTCGTGGTCTCCAACGACTTCCGCAACGACCCGACCTCGAGCCGTGCGGTGCAGCATCTGACGTCGATCCAGCGTGCCGTGATCGCGCCACTCGTGAGTGCACGGGGCACCATCGGTGCGATCGCCGTCATCAATCGCGACACCCCGTTCACGTCGGCGGACTCACGGGTCCTGCAGCGCCTCTCCGACCACGTGGCAATGGCGATCGTGAACGCGCGCATGTTCGAGGAGATCGAGCGCGCGACGAAGGAATGGAAGGTCGCCTTCGACAGCATCCCGAGCGGCATGGTGGTGCTCGAGGAAGACCTGACGATCCGGCGATGCAATGCCCGGGCGGCCGAGCTGTGTGGCATCAGCATCGCGAGTCTGCTCGGCAAGCAGTTCTGCAAGGCGCTGCTCGGGCCCAGCGCCGAGCGTTGTGGGGTGGAGACGCTGGTCACGCGCGCGATCGCGGACGGGGTGTCCGTTCGCGATACCGTGCACGACTACGAGAAGGGTCGCCTGTACGAATTGTTCGCCGCGCCGCACCCCGACGGCGGCTGCGTGCTCACGTTCGACGACGTCACGTCGGCGCGCCGCCTCGCCGAGCAGCACCGGAGTGTGCTCGAGACGGTGTCCGACGCGATCGTGATCACGGGACGCGATGGCAACGTGACCTTCGCCAACGCCGCAGCGCACGCACTGTTCAAGCGCGACACGCTGCTGGGTGAGCGCGTGTCGGCGCTCACGGCGCCGCAGTCACTGGCCGAGGTGGAGCAGCGCGAGCGTGCGGCATTCGGTGGTGCGCACCAGCGCTACGAATGCGCCGTGCAGTGCGCGGACGGCGAACAGCGCCTGGTGGCCATCACCACCGCTCCGCAGTTCGAGCTGGGGCAGGTGACCGGCACCGTGGCCTGCCTGCGCGACATTACGGAGCAGCGTGCGGACTCTTCGGCACTCGCACGCTCCGAGGCGCGCTATGCGCGGCTCGTCGAATCGGCCAGCGACGCGATCTTCACCGTCGACCTCGACGGGCGATTCACGTCGGTCAACAAGGGCGTGCTCGACGAGACGGGCCGCACGCGCGAGGAGCTGATCGGCGCACCGTGTGCGATCCTGATCGACCCGCGTGACCATGGCTCGATCGCCGCGCTGCTCGAGCGAACCGTGAATGGCGATCGCCAGCGCGTCGAGCTGCGCTACATGGGGAAGGGCGGGGCAGCGCGCGTCGGCCTGCTCACGACGGACGCCTTGTACGAGAACGATCGTGTGGTCGGCGGGCTCGGCATCATGCGCGATACCACCGACGACACCATCACGCGCGAGGCGGATGCACAGCAGGCGCGGCTCGCCTCCGTCGGTGCATTGCTCGGCGGCGTCGCCAACGAGATCAACAATCCGCTCACCGCCTTGCTGGCGATTGCGGAGCTCGAGGCATCGTCGCCCACACTGGCGCCGGCAGACCGCGCCGTGCTCGAACAGATTCGCGACGAGGCGCGCCGCGCGTCGAGTATCGTGGCCGACCTGCTCGAGAGCACGTATCCGCGGCCTCTCGAACGTGTCACGGTCGACCTGAATCGCATCGTGCGCGGATCGATGGAGCTGCAGGGCTACAGCCTGCGTCAGCGCGGTGTGCGCGTCGTGTCGGCGCTGTCGCCCGAGACGCTCGAAGTCCATGCCGATGCAAGCCAGCTGCAGCAGGCGCTGATCAACCTGCTCGTGAATGCGGAAGAGGCGGTGTTGGCGACCGGACGCCCCGGCGAAATCCGCATCGAGACGAGTTCCGACGCCACGCATGTCCACGTCATGGTGACGGACACCGGCGGGGGGATTCCGGAGGCCAATGCGCGCCACGTCTTCGAGCCGATGTTCACCACGCGCTCCGAGCGAAACAGCCGCGGGCTGGGTCTCACCATCTCGCGATCCATCGTACGCGATCATGGCGGCTCGGTGAGCTTCCGCGTCGGTGACACCGGCACGACGTTCATGATCGCGCTGC
>JAZKCW010000095.1:0-3976 GCA_040387895.1 Gemmatimonadota bacterium | reverse complement strand
AAAGCGTGTGGGCTCGAAAGGGTCTCGCGAGTTCGAATCTCGCCCCATCCGTACAAGCGAACGCCCCGCTCTCCTCGGAGAGTGGGGCGTTTTTGCGTGGAGCTAACGGCCCGCCGCGCAACGCATCGCCGACGCACGACGGCTCGCACCGAATCGCGCCGACCAGTCCGCGCCCTTCTCCCGCGTTGGAAAACGAGGTGGTCGCGCCGCACGTCCCGCGCTCGCCTCGACAGGCATGCTCCGCAGGGCACGGCGAATGCCCGTCGTCCTGCGTGGCCACGACCCGGGAGTTCCGATGCTCCGACGTTTTGCGCTACCATGGTTGCCCGTGCTCATCCTCGCCACCGCGTGTGCGGGTGAGAGTCCCACCGAGACCGTGATGGATGCCGACCTGCGGACGGGCATCGCCGCGGTGGGGACGTCTGCGAGTGCGGTCGTTGCGCGACCCATCGGAGGCCGCTGCACGACCGACATCCTTCGACGATCGTCGGCCGGCAAAGCCTGGTGTTCGACATGACGGGCTCCTGCATCCTGAGCCACCTCGGTCGGGTCGCGATCGTGATCCATCAGGAGTGCTGGTTCGCCGGAGAGCTCGCGGGCACTTGCGACAACACGACGACGCACACCGCTGCGAACGGCGACAAGCTGTATGGCACCTGGCACAGCGCGGTCGGTGAGAATCTCTCCGACGGCTGCAACGCCACCTTCACGGGCCGAGGTGACTACGCCGGAGGAACCGGGCGCTTCGCCGGTGCCACGGGAGGCAGCGCTGCAACGGGCACGGCCTCGTGCGATCCAGCGACAGGGGCGTACACCGGTGAATACACGACTGCGGGCACGATCAGCTACTGACGTCGCACTGCACTGTTCGACGGCAAGGTCACAAGAAAAGGTCACACGGGAACGGCCCGGCAGCTGCCACGCTGCCGGGCCGTCTTGCATACTGAAATGGTGTGCGGCTCGAGAGCACGGCGGCGATGAACGAATTCGGGCCTGGGGTTGTCTAAGCTGGGATTGCTTTCCTTGGCTTCGAGGTCGGACGTGTCCCTTCGCGCTGTTGAATTCCTTCATGATGGATGCAGACTGATGCGTATGGCCTCGGCCCGCGACGTGCCGGCTGAATGACCGGCGTCGGTGACCCGCTTTCGGCGATCGCGGACGATCCGGCGCTGCGCGGCTTCAGCATCGTTCGCGAGCTGGGCGGCGGCGGCATGTCGCGACTCTTCGTTGCCTTGGACACCCGGTTCGATCGCCACGTGGTGATCAAGGTGCTGGTGCCGAGCGAGGAGCGGACGCTGTCGATCGACCGCTTTCATCGCGAGATCGCGGTGGCGACGTCGCTGCAGCACCCCAACATCGTGCCGATCCTGAGCGCGGGTGAACTCGCCGACGGCGTCACCCCATTTCTCGTCATGCCCTACGTACAAGGCGAATCGCTGCGCGACCGCCTCACACGGGGGCCGCTCTCGGTGCGTGAGTCCGTGCACATTGCCCGCGACGTGGCCCGCGCGCTCGCCTTTGCCCACCAGCGTGGGATCGTGCACCGCGACATCAAGCCGGGGAACGTGCTGCTCTCCGCCGGCGCCGCGGTCGTCAGTGATTTCGGCGTCGCCAAGGCGCTCACGAGCTCCAGGTTGACCAGCGCCGCGGCCATGGGACAGGAACGCGCGTCGAACCCGCGTGGCATTCGCGGGAACCGCTCTCTCACGGCGATCGGCACGTCGCTCGGCACCCCGGCTTACATGGCACCCGAGCAGGCAGCGGCCGACCCCGATGTGGACCATCGCGCCGACATCTACGCACTTGGCATCGTGCTCTACGAGATGCTCACCGGTGCGCCGCCCTTCACTGGCCGGTCACCGCAGGAACTGCTGCGTGCGCAACTCGCGGATCAGCCACCGCCGATCGGCGGCAAGCGATACGATGTGCCGGAGCGTCTCGCCTGGCTCATCGAGCAATGCTTGCAGAAGGAGGCAGCGCGTCGTCCGCAGAGTGCAGAGTTGCTGCTGCAGTGGCTCGACGATCCCGCAGTACGAAGCGGTGCCGTCGCCGTGGCACGTCGGCCCCGCACGAGGGGACAGCGACTCACCCGCGCCGCGCTCGGCGCCGGCGCGATCGTGGCCCTGGCGGGCGGAGTGTGGTGGACCGTGCGCGGGGACGGCGTGGACACCGCCGCCGACGCTTCGCCGGCTGGAGTCGCGTACCAGCCGGAGACGACTCCCCTTTGGAATCGGCAGCTCGAGATCGGCCCCATCGCTGCGATCGGCCGGGACGCGGCCGCAACGCGCGTCGTCGAAGCGCTACCGTCGGAAATCTCCACGGCACTGGTGAGCGTTCCGGGCCTGCGGGTCGGCGGGCTCTCGCCCGATCGCGCGGATGCGGGTGGTACGACGGACTCCGCGCCCGCGCCGATCGGGCTCACCCCGGCGCGGCCGGTCCTGCGCCTCGAAGGCAGCGTGCAGCGTGAGAACCTCCAGGTCCGCGTGCTGCTTCGTGCCGTCGATACGGGCGTGGACTCCGTGCTCTGGTCCGCGAGCTTCGAGGGCCACGCCGACTCGCTGCTCGCGCTGCAGGGGAGGGTAGCGCGCGGCGTCACGAGTGCGCTGCTTCAACTGTCGGCGTCGCGCAACGCGCGCGCACCCTTCGACCCACCGTGACCGGCGCGGCCACGCATTCCACCCAGCTTCCGAGGGAGCGCTCCATGCAGTGGCTTCGACTTCTGGCGCTCCTCCTGGCCTTCGTGGGTATCGCGCTGCTGGCCGGCTCCGGACTCGGCACGCGTGCCGGTCTGTGGGATTACCGCATCGGCCTCTCCATGCTCCGCTATGCGGTGTATGCCGGCATCGCCGCGGTGGTGCTCACCATGCTCGTGCTCGCCATCACACGACCGCGTGGTGGCGTCCTGGTCGCACTCGTCGTCGCACTCACACTCGGCGTCGTCACGGCGGCCGTACCGTACTCGTTCGCGCGCAAGGCGCGCGCGGTGCCACCGATCCACGACATCACCACCGACACCGCTGATCCTCCAGCGTTCGTGGCCATCCTTCCGCTACGGGAGGGAGCGCCGAATCGCGCCGACTACGCGGGCGACAGCATCGCCGTGTTGCAGAAGGACGCGTATGCCGACGTGCAACCACTCGACGTCAGCGCGCCGGCCGCGGCCACATTCACGCGCGCGCTGGATGCCGCGCGGGAGATGGGGTGGGAGATCGTCGCCGCCGACTCGACCGCCGGTCGCATCGAGGGCACCGCGACGACCACGTGGTTCGGATTCAAGGACGATGTGGTGGTGCGCGTGCGAGCGATCGGGGCGGGCTCGCGGGTCGATGTGCGCTCCGTGTCACGGGTCGGCCGCAGCGATGTCGGCGCGAACGCGGCCCGCATCCGCGCCTATCTCGCGAGCCTGGCCCGCTGACCCGCATTCCATTGCATTCCGACGGTCGGACACGTTCTTTAGCGTCATGACCAACGTGTTCTTCGTCGCTCCGATCTTTTCGCCGGCCGCCACACAGATGGTCCAGGCGGCAGTGGCGTTCCCGGGCGCGCGTGTCAGCGTGATCGCACAGGAGCCGCTGTCGCGCCTCGACCCCGCAGTCGCATCCAAGATTGCCGGACATTGGCAGGTCGATGATGTGACGGACGCCACTGCGCTCAAGCGAGGCATTCGTGAACTCGCCGCACGGCACGGTCCGCCAGAGCGCTGCTTTGGCGCGTATGAGCAGCTGCAGGAGCCGCTGGCGCGCGTTCGCGAGGACCTCGGCATCCCTGGTCTCTCCAGTGCCGCCGCGCTCAACTTTCGCGACAAGGCGCGCATGAAGGACCGTCTGCGCGATGCCGGTGTCTCCGTGGCGCGGCACCGGCTGATCGCGTCGCGAGACGACGCAGTCGCCTTCGTCGCGGAAGTCGGATTTCCGATCGTCGTCAAACCTCCCGCGGGTGCGGGCGCGCGCAACACGCACCGCATCTCGGACGCCGT
>JAZKCW010000094.1:0-22161 GCA_040387895.1 Gemmatimonadota bacterium | reverse complement strand
TCGTGACCGCGAGTGGCGTGACGAGCACGTCGTCGCTGTTCGTCGTGTACCGGAGCGACTGGGGGCTGACGCCGGCAAACATCGCGACCGTGTTTGCGGCGTATGTGGGGACGCTGCTGCCGGCGCTGCTGGTGATGAGTGGCGTGGCGAACCGGTACCCGCGGCGGGTGCTGCTGACGGTGGGGTTGGTGCTGTCGGCGGTGGGCGTTGCGAGTCTCGCGCTCGCGCAGGGCATGCCGATGCTGATCTTCGCGCGGTTGGCGCAGGGCCTGGGTGTCGGCGTGTCGATCGGTGCGCTGACGGCGGCGTTCAGCGAGTCGTACCGGGGCAAGCTCGCGCAGGGGACGGCGATCCAGATCATGGCGGCGATCGGCTTGGCGACCGGGCCGATGATTACCGCGGTCGCGTGGAATCTGGGTGGTGGGTTGCACTGGTCGTACGTGCCGACGCTGGTCCTGGCGGTCGGTGTGATAGCGCTGGTGCCGTGGTTACCGGAGCGGCCGGCGGTGGCGCGGGCGCTGGCTGCGGTCGATGCGGCTGGTGGAGAGGCGACGTTGCCGGCGGCGACCGTGTGGCGTGGGCTGACGTTCGCGATGCTCGTGATCTTCGTGAGCTGGGCGAGCCTGTCGATCTTTCTGTCGTTGATGCCGAGTTACCTGGCGACGACGTTGCAGGCGGGGAACCCGATGGTGGGGGCGGTGGCGATTGCGGTGACGCAGGCGAGCAGTCTTGGCGCGACGGTGTGGTTTCGGCGTGGCGCGCCGGAGCGGAATGGGGTGTGGGCGCCGGTGGTGATGGTGACGGGGTTGGTGGTGTTGGTGGTGGGGACGCAGGGGAATGTGCCGGCGCTTGTGGCGGTGGCGACGGTGTTGGTGGGTGGTGGAGCGGGGGTGGCGGCGGCAGCGGCGTTTGGGGTCGCGGAGCGGGTGAGCGTTGGGCAGCGGGATAAGGTGTTTGCGCGGATGTATGTCGCGGGGTACCTGGGGTATTCGGTGCCGGCGATGGTGATTGGGGCGGTGGCGAGTAGGTGGGGACTGACGGCGGGGATTGTGACGGTGGTGGTGGGGTTGGCGGGGGTGGTGGGAATGGTTGGAGCAACGAGCCGCCGCGTAGAAGTCACTCCCTGAGAATTCATTTGTCGAGCGGAACGCCAAAATCACGCATCCGGTGCGCGTATAGGCTGAAATGGGATTGACGGTGCGAATCTCGCCCATTCCGTAACGCTGGCAGCGGATTGCGCCGCTCGTCGGAATGGCATTTTCTGTCGGTGGTGGGACTCATCATACTTCGCGCGCAGGAAGAGGGCGCCTAGCTGCACCCCCACCTCAGAGTAGCCCGTAAGCCTCCGGCTAGATCGCCAGCCAATCGAGACACGTTGACATCTGTTCGATATGCCGCCATTTTCTCACAGATAACGACTGTGGTGGCATACGCCTACGTAATAACGGCGTAGAGGGCATGAAGGGGCGCACTGAGGGCCCTGCGATAGACTAACTGCCAAGACTTCGATAGCTCTTCAATCGGCGCCACCCCGATTGACTGAGGCTACCGGCATGAACGAGAGGCTTCCCGCTTTACGGCGCGAAGCATTCACTTTCTTGCGGGTGGCCTTTTTTGTTGCCGCTCGCGTGAGGATTCCCGCCGTGAGCCGCACCCCAGTTGAGCAGTCGAAAATGCCGCGCCGAGTTCCGCCGCCCAATGACTTGAAGGCGCGGCACTGGCTGATACGCGAGATGGCTTACAGCCCGCACCTGAAGGGCATTATTCATGCGCTTGCTTGCCTCGCAGCTACGGTGCTCGCGGCGCTGCACTGTGCGTGAAGGACATGAAGTCGGGCTGCTACGAGCGGCCTTTCTCAGACTCCTGTAGCAGTTCGCCGACCGCAACTGCGCTCAGGCGTGCCATTCTTGACGTGGCAGCGGCGGCGCGGCGGCTGAGGCGACAATTACAAGCGCATCGAGCGTGTGTATCGGCACGCGGGCCTCGCGGCCCGCTGACGCGCCCTATGCACTGCCCGAGGCAGCCACGTCGCCGAACACACGATGCTCAATGGATTCCATGCACGATGATCAAGTAACCGGTCTCGAGTTTCGGTTGCTCGACGTCGTCTACAATTTGCCGTGCTGGCCGCTGGCTTTGAAAGTCGACACGTCGCTTCCTGGAGTTGCCGTCGCGAACGCGCTGACCCGTCTGGTGGCGCAGCGCGGCCGCCGCAGCGTGTCGTCTGTGACAACTGGGCAGAATTTGTCGGCCGTACGCTCGCGGTGGCGGTGGCGGAGCACGGCGTGACCTTACAACACATTCAACCAGGTAATCCGAATTGGAACGCGTTCAACGAGAGCCTCAACAGCCGCGTGCGTGATGGGCGGCATGAATCAGCCCTGGTTCGTCTCGCTCGCCAACCCCAGCTCACGACTGCGGCCTACCAGAACGAATACCGCACGGCGCGTCGACTTGGTGCGCTGGAGTATCGCACTCCAGCAAAACTCGATGGATCAATCACCCTGATCCATCGCGCTTTTCCGCGCTCACAAAATCATGGATCTGAGATCCGCGAACCCAGTAGCGTCTGATAGTTGGTGGCGAGACGAATCGTTGTTTTAACGGATGCGAATGCGGAGTTCGCCACCGTCCCTGTTGCTGAGGTGGTGCCTGTCTATGACGGCATAATAAAGGGAGAATGGCGGCAGATCGCGTGCTTGCTGAATGATATTCGAACCTAATATGCCACTCTGCCTGATCTCACTGATGAAAAGCCCCTTATCGTTTGCGGCTACTGAAACAAGCAGCTCTGCTAAACGACGACTGGTCAGGTGCTCTTGGCGATCTGGAATCGCGCAGGCGTGCCAAGTCGAGCTACAATCAAACCCATGGCTCATTCGCTCCGATCATGGAACGTGACTTCTGGCTGACTGTAGAGCGTGGCGAATGCGGGTAAGCGTGGCTGGCGAACCAACGCGACACTCCCAAACGCGGATGACTCGCCACCCAAGCTTTCGAAGTTGTGCTGACACTCTTCGATCACGCCGCCGGTTAGTGAGCAGCTTATTCCGCCAGAACTCCACGTTCTTGCTAGGACTTTTGTAGCAACGGGGACAGCCATGCCAGTAGCAGCCATCGACAAACAGCGCGGTTCGCTGCACTCGCCATGCAAAATCAGGCCGACCAGGCAGCGGTTGGTGCCTACGCCAGCCATTCAAGCGTTCGCATCGCAGAAGCGAGGCCATCCGCATTTCGGTCGACTTGTTACCCTTCCCGCGAATGGCGGACATGTTACGCGAACGGGCCGGAGTCGGAGGCACAAGGATCTTTGATTCTGGCATATCGGCTAGTGTACAGTTCTGCCTTCGAGTACACCGGTGCGTCGCTCGTGAATCAGTGCTCGCGAATGTGAGCCGTTTACCATTGTCTCGCGCATCACGAAGCCCCTCTGTACGTCTGCCTCGCCAATAGTTCTCGGCCCGCTTGCTCATACTATAGTCTGTAGACCCGGCGCATTCGTTCTCACAGGTTCGGAGGATGGCAAAACCATCATTGTCCGAGTGCTTCGGTTTGCTCGTTGCTGAGCGCCGACGGGATGCTGGCATGACCCAAGAGGCACTAGCTGCGAAAGCCGGTGTCCATCGCACGTACGTCGGGGACATTGAAAACGGTCGCAAGTCGCCGACGCTTGAGCGAGCGAGAGACATTGCCGTTGCTCTCGACATCGCGCTTTCGGAGCTAATTCAAAGCGCTGAGCGGGGCGTTAGGTCGTCAAACGCGTTGGGATTTTCCCATGACTGACGAGGTTGCTGTCCCTCCACGGCTGCCGGATCCGGACAGCGATGCAATAGCAACTTCGCTGTCAGACGCGCATCGGCTGATCTACAAATGCTTGTATGCCCGGCGCAGCAACCCGCCGACAATGCTCGAGATACGTAAGTTCGTGGAACAGAATGAAGGCGATGCTCCCGAACAGACGGATCGGAGATTACGCGAGCTTCGACACCACTTTGACGTACAAGCGAAACTCGTTAAGGAACGAGGCCATGTATATCTCATAGCGCCCCGCGACGGCCAATCGACGAAGAGTGCGAAGAGATCCGCGGTTAGTTCGCGAGTTGAGGCGGCGGTGTTTGAGCGTGATGGCTACTTCTGTGCCATGTGCGGTAATGGGCCAAAAGACGGAGTTCAGTTAGTCATTGACCACAAGCTTCCCGTCCAGTGGGGCGGCACGAACGATCCCGGTAATCTACAAGTGCTCTGCAAGGAGCATAATCACGGGAAACAGTCACACTTTGCATCGTTTGGTAAGTACGACGATGCTATTAAACAAGCAATTGGCTTACCGAACGTACATCAAAGGATCGGCGAGCTTCTTCTCGCGCTCGTCGGCACCGAAGTACCCGTCGCACTGATAAACACAGTCGCTCGTGAGCAGAACAAGGGAGATCCGACCAAGCGACTGAGAGAGTTGAGGCAACTTGGGTGGGACATCCGGAACAAGAAACGGCGAGATAAGCTTGGGGGGACCGAATCGTTTTACGTGCTAGTCAGCCATGCGCCTTGGCCATCGGAGGGGCCCCGCGCTGCCGTCAATCGGCTTGAATCAGATCGAAAGAAGCGGAAGGCGGCGATCAGCAAACGCTTGGGGGAAGCGCTCGCGGACTAAGGTCGTCGCGGCCGGAGACTGAGCTGTGACCGAAGCGCCCACGTTCCCTTGCCCACACGAAGAAATCGCCCCTTAGGATCATCGTGGAGCGAAGTGTTGAGGTCTTTCGCTCTAAATTCGCCAACTGCAGGAGCGGCCTGAATTCGTCTCGCGAGTTCTTCGTAATGCAACGGTTCGTTCTCCGTTGCCAGAATATTTGCCGCTTCCTGGCGGAGCCTATCGCGCCGCGACATCTGAAACCCGTCACTCATTGTAAGGTCTTTTGGTCGAAGTAATCATCACGCAGCATCAACAGAGACGATCCGTCCTTCACCCAGTAATGCATCTCTAATTGAAGTTCCCACCGCGCACGCAACGGGGGGAGGAAATGCGTTTCCGACCTGACGATACGCGGCAGTTTTTCTTCCTTCGAACTGCCAGTTATCGGGAAAGCCCTGAATCCGGGCAGCCATCCGGACAGTAAGTTTCGGATAGCTGTCAAGAGGAAAGGATGGATCGGGTGCTAAATCAGCGACGCCGGCGCCATCGACGCCAAGCTGCTTCCAGGCTGCCTTCGCTCTAGTCGGACCGAGATCGGGACCACCGTGAAGCTTCGATCCACCCACTAGAGTCGGAGCAACTTTCGCAGCAACTGCTCGCCATTGCTCTACGCCGTCCCAACCGCGCGCTCCCATAAGGTCATGGAGTGCGTCTCCTACGGTTAGTTGATTGGGTTCGGCCACTGGCCATCTGAAACGCTTGGCAGCGCGACCCTTCAGAGCGACGAGCACAAAGCGGGGTCGAAGCTGGGGCACGCCGAAATTACTCGCATTCAGCGTCATCCACTCGACGAACGTGAACTTCATGTCGCTCAGCCGCCCGCGTAGCTGCTCCCGGTACGATGCGAAACGCGCACCGGAAAGGCCAGGTACGTTCTCCAGCATCACAGCTTGTGGTCGGCATTCTTCGATGCGGTCGAGTGCGACCGGGAACAGGTCACGCTCGTCCTCGTGCCCTAGCTGCCGACCTGCGATGGAGAATGGCGGGCAGGGAACGCCGCCCGCGAATAGGTCGATTCCTCTAAAAGGCGTAGCATCGAACGAACGAAGGTCCTGATTGAATACCTTCCACTGCGGTCGATTCAAATTCAGAGTCGCGCACGCGATGGGTTCGATCTCGACCAGTGCCGAATGGCCGAACCCCGCCATTTCCAGGCCGAGAGCTTGTCCACCTGCGCCAGCGCATACCTCGAGTGATGTCAGTTCGTGCATTTGCGGAAGTTACGGTGCTGGCTGCGGTTTCACGACCATCCGTGGGCCACGACGGCGGCACATTAATGCAAACCGGCATTGCCTTGAATTTCGGCCAACCTTTACGGAATTGGGCTGCGGACGCCCGGCGAGCGCCAAAGCTTTGCCATTCGCCAGATCAATAGGCACGATGCGGACTGGCAGGAGCACCGAACTCAGCGTTGGAGCTGAATAACACCATGCTTCACTGGGTTCACTGAGCCCGTGTCATTCTGCAAACGTTCCTAAGCGTATTGGATAATCGCAAACAAAGCTGACTTCGTGTGAGAACCTTCTGTCCGCAGGCTGACTGCATCGATACACAGTTGCGCCACAATTACGACCGTTGCTGCTTCATTGTAGTAACTGGCTGCAGTAGCGACAGTATCGCCCGTGTTGCCTGTAGGGTTAGCAAACCCATGCTGACCTGCTTGCATAATCTGGTTCGAGCTTGCTCTGATGGTGGGTGAGGACTTCAAGAGCCTGTAAGTCACGTTCTCGGAATGTCTAACCCGACTTGTGCTCGGCTGCACATAGATTGTGTGGTCGCCCTCGCTCGCCCGCAGCGGTTGCGCGTAGATCCGGCGCTTGGCACACCTTAACGCTCAAGACCTTGGCCGAGGATTGGTCTGCCATCGAAGTCGCTGCCACGGTTGCTGATTACCTGGCGATGCTCGGCCACGAGCTGCGCGGAGAGCCCTTCAGCAAGCGCGAGCATAATCGTGCCCTTCAGCGACGGCTCAACGGTCGATCTGCAGGCGCGATTGAGTTCAAGCATGCCAACGTTAGCGCCATCATGATCGAGGAGGGCTTCCCATACATCGACGGGTACAAGCCGCGCGCTAACTACCAGGAGCGGCTTCGCGAGGAGGTGCTCGCGCAACTGGCGCAGGACAGGTCGCTTTTGGAGGCGACGAGCATGGTTGTCAGCGCTCCGGCAATCTCCCCCAACCTGCGCCCACTCGCGGATATCTTGGTACCACCGCCGATCCGTTCTCCGCGACCTGACCGGACGTTTGAGCGTCCCGTGCCCAGCAGGCCATTAGTCGTCGGCATCAACTATCTCGAGCGGGAGGCCAGGAACAGCTCGCTCGGCGCGGCAGGAGAGGTGTTCGTACTTGAGTTGGAGCATCGTCGGCTATGGGAAGCCGGAGCGAGGGATCTGGCAGATCGCATCGAGCATGTCTCGCGTACGAAGGGCGACGGCCTCGGCTACGACATTGTATCGTTCGAACCGACCGGTGAAGAACGCCTCATTGAGGTGAAAACCACAAGTTTTGGCGCAATGACGCCGTTCTTCGCGAGTAAGCGCGAGGTCGACGTCTCGGAACGGGAGTACGCGCAGTACCAACTGTATCGGGTCTTCAAGTTCCGCGATGAGCCGAAAGTCTACACGCTCGGTGGCTCACTTCGGCAATCCTGCGCGCTCGAACCGGTGCAGTATCGCGCCTCGGTTGCCTATGGCTGAAAACCAGCTGCGCCGTGCATAAAGCAGCTGGCAAGTGTGAATCGGGCGAAAGGGATCTATAGACCCATGCTCGTGCCCACTGGCACCCGCACATCCACCACCAGCTGCGAATGGTCCGACACCCCTGTACTTCGCGGCTCGTGCCGGTGCACCACTGATGCCACGCTCTCAGTCAACAACGGCGTCCCGAATGCGTAGTCGAGGCGATTGCCCTTGCCGTTTGGCCCGCACCAGGTGACGTGGTCCCGGGGCAGCGCTGACGAGTTGTGCCGACGCCAGAGATCAACGGCCACCGCCTCCATGGCCTGCAGCGACCACGTCGTGTATCCGATACCAGTGTCAGCGTCTGCAGGATGGCAGCTGTTGAAGTCACCTGCCGCGAGCACACGCTCGCCCGCATGGTCATCCATCGCATCGATGAGCGCGCGCCAAACAGCTTCCTTGGCCGATCCGTCAGGGTACGGGACATAGGTGCCAATCACGGCCAAGCCGGCATCGGGCACCTGCGCACTCACGATCCACTGATCGAGCGGGTGGCCACCCAAAGTCCAGCAACGGATCAGCGTCGGTGCGGGAATGAGTGGGAATCGTGAAAACAGCGCGACGCCCTTCAGCTTTGCCGGTACGTTCGAATGAATGGAGAACGTCCATCCAGCCGCGTGCAGACAAGCAGCGATCAGATCCCCTGCCTTTGGTATGCGATACTCGGAGAGAACAAACAGGTCGACCGTCGAGTCGGCGCAGAGCTCATCCATCACGGACGGAGTCATCGACCCGCGAACATTCCACGAGACAATGCGGAAGTTTTTCATGGGCAGCGGTGATCATACCTAGGCTGCACCCTAGCTCACCAGCGTTGCATCTCGCCCGACCGGCGACACCGACAGCACCTCCCTGCTCCGCGCGATAGTCCAGAGGGGCGTCCCATCGATGATCACGGAACGACTCACCAATGCCTCCGCTTTTACGCGCGCGAAGTATCGCTCCACGCACGTGTTCCACTCGTCAGCGGACGTGAATCCGCCACGCATTCCTGTATCGCCCGTGAAGCCGAGGTACACGAGCACCACGGGCACCTTGTGCGCAGCGAGCCACCAGCCGAATGCGAGACGGTTCGAAAGCTGGTAGGAGTTGTCGACCGACAGGCTGATACCGGGTGCATGGGCAGCTAGTCCCCTGCCAGCTTCAGTCAGTGCGGCACCGATATTCGCATGGTTGGCCCTGCTGTTATCTGACGCATCACTCCCAAGCGACTTCCCCCGCGGGTCGAGCTCTGCCTCGTGCGCTTTCGCTTCGACGAGTACTAGGCCGGGCGTCCCGCCGATTTCGCAGCCACAGGCTAGATCCCAGTTGGGCGTGTTCGCACCCCTCCGGTACTTGAGCCACCAGCCCGCAAGGTCATCCCAGAGATTGGGGTGAGGGAGCTGATCGGCGCCCAAGAGATCTTTTCCGTGCTGGTCGAGCTGAGCCTCCTCTGCATGCTGCCAGGAGTGCGGTAGGTACCGCGGCTGGGCGAGGTGCTTCACGTCAGCTGGGGCGCACACTGCCACTAGCTCAGTGGCAAACGTCGGGGACTCGACCCAATCCAGCACGTGCCGTCGGCTTCCACGCTGGGTCTCGCGATTCGGATTTGTCATGACGGATATTGTCGCGCCTGGATCTGACTACGGCAATTGTAGTGCGACGGGAAGCGGTTTTGGGTGACGTCGAGAGGTGGGGACGCTGCTCAGAGCAGGCTTGCGGGAGTGTCGGAATTCTGGTGCGACGCATCCACATTCAGCATCTTCTCCGCCACCTCCCTCCCTCCGAGCCCCGCATGTCGCGCCTCCTGCACCTCGTGCCGTTCGCCTGCATCGCCCTCCTGCTCTCCGCACTCTCCCTCCCCGCGCAACTCACCTCCCACAAGCGCGGCCGCGAGCTCGGCGTCCCCTTCCCCGGCACGACCGGCCCGAACAACGCGATCACCGACGTCCCCGGCGTCGCCGTCGGCCACGCCACCATCATCCAGGGCGACGGCCCACTCCGCCCCGGCGTCGGCCCGATCCGCACCGGCGTCACCGCGATCCTCCCACGCCCGCGTGGCAACTGGGACTTCGTCATGGCCGCCACGTTCAACCTGAACGGCAACGGCGACATGACGGGCGTGAACTGGATCGAGGAGTCCGGCTTTCTTGAAGGGCCGATCCTCATCACCGGCACGCACAGCGTCGGCACGGTGCGCGACGCGGCGCTGCAGTGGCAGATCGCGCGCGGGCGGCAGTTCGTCTTCACCTATCCCGTGGTGGCCGAGACGTTCGATGCGCTGAATGATGCGAACGGCAGTCATGTGAAGCCGCAGCATGCGTGGGCGGCGCTCGACAGCGCGAAGGCGGGGCGTGTGGTCGAAGGCGCGGTCGGCGGCGGCACGGGCATGATGTGCAACGGCTTCAAGGGCGGCATCGGCACGTCATCACGCGTCGTGCGCGCGCTCGGCAAGGACTACACGCTCGGTGTGCTGGTCCAGTGCAACTACGGCGGCGACCTGCGCGTGCTCGGCGCACCCGTGGGGCGAGAGACGACTGACCTGCTGCTCTGCGCGACGCTCCCGCAGACACGCCCCTGGATCGCGGGACTGCCGCGGTGCGGGCCGAATGGCAAGCGCCCGTCGTCAGGCGGTGGCGACGGGGCGGGCGGCTTCGCGCTGACTCCCGCCGACGAGCAGACGGGCCGCGGCTCGATCATCGTGGTGGTCGCGACGGATGCACCGCTGCTCGCGACGCAGCTCAAGCGCATCGCCCGACGCGTCAGCATGGGCCTTGGCGCGCTCGGCTCTCACGCGGGGAACGGCTCTGGTGATCTCTTCCTGGCGTTCTCCACGGGGAATGCGGGCGCAAGCGACGACTCGAAGGTCGCATCGCTGCAGATGCTGCCGAACGATGCGCTGAACCCGTTCTTCGTCGCGACGATCGAGGCGACGGAGGAGTCGGTCGTGAATGCGATGCTGGCAGCGCCGGAGACGTTCGTCGGTGTGGATGGCATCAAGGCATTCGGACTCCCGGGGCAGCGGCTGGTGGATGCGCTGCGGAAGTACGGGCGGATGAAGTAGAACGATCAGCGTTGGCAGCAACTGCGGCCCCCGTGAGCGCATCCTCAGTTACCGGGCTGCCTCGCCTGCAATACCGTCCATTCGTCGCGTCAATCGTGTCAGCAGCACCTGACTCACCGAAATGGTGACCGAGTCGATCCCCCAGGTCACGTGCTGCTCGGCGCGACCGCCGCGTCGCATCAGCCAGAGGATGGCCGCCGAGCTGTCCGCGTCGTCGCCGCCATCGATGAGCCAGCCGTCGAATTCGGTGATCGCCGAATCGACGCGTGAGGGATCCTGGTGCGGGCGAGTCCTGATGGACTTGGCCCTTCCGCCTCCGGAGTCCAGCATCAGCAGCCAGGTGCCCCCGGAGTCTAGTGAACCGCGCCAGTGCCCCGCGAAGAACGGATGCACGAATGCGATGGCTCGCGGCTCGCTGTCCCTTGTCATTTCGTCGCGGTGGCACGCAGCGAGAGCCGCGGCCGAGAGCGCGAATGTCAGCGCGACGCGTTGCATCTGCGTGGCCACAGCCATGCTGCCAGCTCCCTGATGCGCACCAACTCCTCCGGTGTGACTTCGCGCTGCACAGGCGGGTTCGAGGCCAGCATCTCCTTGGGGTCCAGGATTGTCCCAGATCGTGCGGCCTCCACGATGCGCGCGCTGTCCACCGTGACGAACGTGTGATAACCGCGAACGGCGCCGTCGGGCATGAACGTCACAAGTACGATTGCCGATGAGGCGCGCGGGAGCTGCGCGCGATCGATCAGCATGCGTACCCTGCCCGTCGAGTCCCATGCAACGTCGATCTCGCGCTGGGGAACGGGCGGGAGTCCTGGAATCTGGAGCCCATCGTCCCGCGGAATGCCGAACCGGCGACGCAGCATTGGGTTGGGCGCTGGCGTCGTGGCGGCGCGTTCTCGCGCAGTCGGCTCTGGCACCTTGCACTCGAGCGGCAGACCGGCCGGGATGTCGAGCGACCCACGGCCTGCCGCGAGCTGGGCTCCGGACTGATTGGCGCTTGTCGAGAGCAGCAGAACTACGGCCGGGAGCGCAAACCAGCGGGTGCGGATTGGCAGCATTGACGATTGATGTGACAAGGAAGTTGTAAGTAGCGGAGGAGCAACTTACAGGGTTGGCCACCGAGGCGTCCCGCCCACTCGTCGCGTCAGACGGGTCATGCGGACACCGTTCACGTGACTCGTGACGGAGTCGGACGCGTTGATCTCGTATGGCACCGGTTGCCCCCGATTCCGCAGCAACAGCAGAGTGGCGGATGCGCTGTCGCTGCCCTCGACGTACTCGATCCGCCAGGCGTCAAACCGTGCGATCGCGGAATCCACGCGCGGCGGGTCGGCACGCGGTCGCGACTTGATTGAGGTCGCACCCTCGCCGCTCGAGTCCAGCATCAGCAGCCAGGTGCCGCCGGAGTCGAGTGACCCGCGCCAATGCCCCGCGAAAAATGGATGGACGATCGCGAACCGCCGCGGCTTGGGTTCGCCTAGACACCCGCCGAGAAGCAAGGAAAGCAGAGCAACGGCGCCGAAGCTGCGCGATCCGGAACGTGGCATGGGTGAATGTCGGCGAACGTGGATGCAGGTGCAATCGAATTCCCCTGGATCCAGCGATTCGGTCCTCCCCGCTGTCAGACCCCGGTCATACCTTTGCCGGCAATGACAACTCTCCGCTGTGTCGTCGCCGCTGATCCTGCCCGCCTCCTCGTGCGCGCGACCGATGGCCTGTTTCCGCTGGCTGCATCCACTCCCGAAAACCCTTGGCCCACGCTTCCCGCATGGATGGTCCTGCGGCAGGGCGGGCTGCGCGACGACCTGCATGCGCTTGCGGCGTCCGCCGGGGTGGCCGGATGGTTCGACCCGCCGGTGTGCCTGTTCGCGGAACTTGCCTCTCGCTGGAACGACGGCGAGCAGGGGCTACTCTCGGCGCAGGACCGCGCTGCCCTGCTCTCCGGCCTCGTGGCCAGGCATGGCCGAGGACTGTTCGGTGAGCACAGCGAGCGCTGGACCTCCGCCGTCGACCGATTCATTGGTGACCTGATCGGTGAAGGTGTCGCCCCGAGTTCGCTGTCGGATGCGCTGAGTGCGCGGACCGGACGTGATGCCTTCGAAGCCCAGCGTGACTCCGTACTGGCCACCGTCTACGAGGCATGGATCGCGGAACTCGCGCGACTCGGCCGCACCGATGGACGCGATGCGCGCGTGCGGCTCGCGGCAGCAATCACGGCCGATCCCGCTGCATTCGCCGAGCGACTCGGTGGCCGACGCGACATTCGCATCGTCGGCCTCGCGGACCTGCGTGGTGGGTGGACGCATCTGCTGGGCGCACTCGCGGCGTCACCGGCAGTCGACACCGTCACGGTGTTTGCGTCGCATGCACTCGAGTTTCCTGAATCGTTGCAGGTAGAGATCGAGATCGACACTGACGCGCCCGAGCGACGCCCGGCGCGGCAGCTGTTCATCGAAGCGCCCGACAGCGCGCGCGAGATCGAGATCGTCGCGACGCGTGTGCGCACGCTCGTCGACCGCGGCGTTCCACCCCACCGCATCGCCGTCGTCGCTCGGCAAGCGCGCCCGCTCGTCGACCAGCTGTCGGATGTACTCGAAACGCTCGGAGTGCCGGTCACGGCGCGTCGCCGGGTCGCGCTCTCGCACACCGGGCCGGCCCGCGCGCTGCGCGCCCTGCTCTCCGCGCCGATCGAAGGTTGGTCGCGTCATGCGGTGGTGGACATGGCCGAGCACCCGTTGCTGTCGCTCGGCCTCGATGCCACGGTACTCGACTTCGTCGGCATGGAGTCGCCACTCGCGTCGTGCGACGAGTGGACAGCAGCGATCGAACGCCTGCGCGATCGTGCGGTGGCGCGAGAGCGAGCATCAAATGCGCGTGATGGTGATCGTGCGCGATCGCTCCCGGCATCAACGCTGGCGACTGCCACGCTCGCGGCCTGGCATGGCTTCGCCGATAGTGCGCGGTGGCTGGACGGCAATCATACACCGGCCGAGTGGTTGTCGTGGACACATGGTGTGCTCACGGGGAGCGCGTGGGGAATCGATGCGCGACTCGCGGACGCGCCGGCGGGTGACGAGCGCGTGCATCGCACGGACTGCAGGGCGCAGGCGCGCATGACCACACTGGTACTGGACTGGATGCGCGCGCTGGAGGAGTTCGGCGTGCCCGCGGACTCGCCGGTGGACGCCGAGCGTTTTCTTGGCCTGCTGACCGTCGCGCTGGATGAGGATCTCATCTTGCAACCCGAGACGGGGTTCGGTGTCGTCGTGGCGGAAGCGCTCGCTGCGGGGTGGCGCTCGTTCGATCACCTGTTCGTGGTGGGGCTTTCGAGCGGTGAGTTCCCGCGGCGCATGCCGGCGAGCGCGTTGTTGAGTGACGGTGACCGCGACGCGATGATCGCTGCGGGCCTGCCGCTCGACCCGAAGAGTGCATGGCGCTCGCGCGAGCGTGAGCTGTTTCGCGTGCTCTGTGCGGCCCCGACCGAAAGCCTGGTGCTGTCGTGGCCGGCGATGGACGCGGCCGGCCATGAGGCGGCGCGCTCGGCGTTCGTGGAAGAGCGGATTGAACAAGCGGCGCGCGACGCGGTGATGCTCGTTGGCGAGATGCCCGATGCCGCGCTGCAGCGAGTCGGCGTGATGCAATGCGTCGCGGCGCACGAGACCATCACGAGTGGGTTTCCGATCGTGTCGCGTGTTCGCACTGCCGAATCGATCGCGCATGCGGAGCGTGTGGCAACGATCGAGCGCGAGCGGCTGCGCGCCTTATCACTGTGGAACGGAGAGATCGCCGACCCAGCCCTGCTGGCGGATCTCGAACGGCGCTTCGGGCCAACGTACCTGTGGAGCGCCACCAGCATCGAGGAGCTCGCGAAGTGTCCGTACAGCTGGATGGCGAAGCGACTGCTGCGGCTGGACGAGCGAGGTGAGGCTGACGACACGATCGAACCGCTCGTGACTGGTCGCATCCTGCACGGCGCGCTCGAACGCTTCTTTGATTCGGAGCGGGAGCGCCGGGGTGGTATCCCGGTGTATCTCACGGCCGCGGACCGCACGACGGTACCAGTATCCGTTGCGACGTCGCTCGATGCCGCGTGGACGCATGAGGAGACGCAATCCTGGCTCGGCGCGCCGGCCATGCGCACGTTCGTGAAGAATGGATTGCTGCAGCAGCTCAACGCGTACATCGAGTTCGAGATCGCGTACAACGAGAAGTGCGAAACCAAGAATACGACCTCTTCAAAGAGCGTGCAAACCGGGGCGATCGGTGGGGAGCTGCACTTCAACGGTGTCACCATCACCACCAGCAACAGCTCGTTCCTGCTGCGCGGCTCGATCGATCGGTTCGACCAGAGCTGCGACACGCGGATCACGGACGGCAAGACATACCTTGCCGTGATCGACTACAAGAGCAGCAGGTACTCGACGCCGGCTGCGGGCAATGCGAAGGGGTGGGACGATGGAGTGGTATTGCAGGTTCCGCTCTATGCGCAGGTCGTCTCGCAGCTGCAGCAGGCAGGGGAGATTCCTCCCGGAGAGCTAGCGCGCATCGAGTATCGCACGCTGCGTGCACCGGCGAGTGTGCATCAACTGCAGTTCAAGGGGGTGAAGGGCGAAGGAAAACCCGGGAAGAAGACGTTCTCGGTGGTTGACGATGAGAGTGCATCGGTGAAGTTCGAGGAGGCGCTGACGGCAGCGGGCCAACGCGTCGAGCAGGCGAGGCGCGGCGAGTTTCCCGCCAGCCCGGCACCCAGTTGTGGGTGTTCACCGTACTGTCCGGCGCGCGACGTGTGCCGTGTTCCTGGTGGGCCGGCGGTTGCAGGCCAGTTCGGAGACGCGGAATGAGTGCCGCTACGAGTACGACCCAGCGACCGACGGCGGCCCAGCTGCGCGTGATCCTCGCCAACGACGGACACCTGCTCGTCGGCGCGGGTGCGGGTTCCGGCAAGACGAGCACCGTCGTGCAGAAACTGTGCTATCTCATGGGCGCACCCGTCACCGACGAGAGTGGCGAGGAGCATCGCTACAGCTCGCCCCTCGGACTGCACGAGATTGCCGCGATCACGTACACGAACCAGGCAGCGGCGGACCTCAAGCGGAAGCTGCGCGCAGGACTCGTCGCTGCGGGGATGCGCGAGCAGGCGAGCGACGTCGAGGCGGCGCGCATCGGCACCATTCACGGATTCTGCGGCGACATCCTGCGCGATTTCTCGCTGCGCGCGGGGCTTCCGCCGGCGCAGCGAGTGCTCGACGACGGTGAGTCGAGCACCGTGGCCGCCGATGCGGCGCGCGCGGTGCTGCATGAGGCAGCCGAGCGGGGAGTGCCGGGCCTCGAGGAGCTGATGATGGAGCGGAAGATGGGGGATGTGCTGGCCTGCATCACGCGGCTCGCATCCGACAGCACCCAGCTCGCGGTGTGGCAAACGAATCGCGCAGATCTTCGCGATCACGAGCGCACGCTCCTCGATCTCGCCCGCTCGGCCCTGGTGACACGCGAGGAGCAGCTCGTGCGACTCGGTGCGCTGGACTTCGACCGCATGATCGTGGCGACGCGCGACCTGCTGCTCCAGAACGACTCCGTGCGGCACGCGGTGCAGCGGTCGATCAGGCTGCTGGTCGTCGACGAGTTTCAGGACGTGGACCCGGCCCAGCGTGACATCGCGATGAGCCTGGGCGGTATCAGCAACGGAGACCCGCGCGCGTGCCGGCTCATGCTCGTAGGCGACCCGAAGCAGAGCATCTATCGCTTTCGGCGCGCCGACGTGTCGCTCTGGAACGGTGTGCAGCAGCAGTTCGCCGACGGACGTGCGGGCACGCACCTGCAGCTCACCGACAACTTCCGCAGCAAGCAGGGCATCCTCGCACTGGTGGACGACCTCGTCGGCCCGCACTTCGACCGGCCGGTACATGAGGACGGGACGCGCCAGCCCTTTGAGGTAGGCTATGCTCCACTCGATGCGAGATGGAAAGACGCGGCGGGTGACGAGTGCGTGGAGCTGCTGCTCGTGCCGGCGGCTGACGACGGCAAGACGCGAAAAGTCGGCGACGTGCGCGCGCTGGAGGCAGCAGCTGTGGCAGCGCGAGTCGCGAGACTCGTCGCCGAGGGCCGCGCATCGTATGGCGACGTCGCCATCCTACTCGGCGGCTGGGGAGCGGTCGAAGTGTACGAGAGTGCGCTGCGGAAGGCGGGCATTCCGACGTATGCGCTCCGTGCAGAGGGATTTCAGGAGACGCGAGAGATCATCGACTGCACGCTCGCGCTGCGTGCGATCCGTGACACGCGTGACGACGTCGCGATGGCGGGGTTTCTCAAGGGGCCGTTCGTCGGTGTGCGTGACAGCACGCTGCTCGCGCTGGCCGAAGCACGGCACCCGGGCGGGATTGCGGGTGCGATGGGGGGTGAGGCGCGTGAAGCGGAGCTGCTCGCGCGTGCCGGCGAGCTACTGACTCGCTTCGGCGCCCTGCGCGACCGGATTCCGGTACACGAACTGCTGTCGCGCCTCGTCGCGGAGAGTGGCTTCCTGGTGGCGCTGTCGCTCGACGAACGCCGAGGGATGCAGGCGATCGCCAATGTGCGGAAACTGGTCCGGATCGCCGAGAATGCGCCCGAGCAGTCGCTCGGTGAGTTTCTTCGCGCCATCGCGGACACCCGCCTACGCGAGGACAGGATCGGTGAGGAGCGCCTGTACGGCGAACGCTCGAACGTGGTGACGATCACGTCGGTGCACAGCGCGAAGGGGCTCGAGTGGCCGGTGGTGTTCTGGTGCGACCTGGTGCGTGTGCCGCCGGCCGACAACGATGCGCTGTTGTGCGGGCGTGACCTGTTCCGGCTGAAGGCGGCGAAGGATCTGGACGAGGACGGAAAGGAGATTCCGGACGACGAACACGAGGCGATCAAGATGGAGCTCGGGCTCGAGCGCCTCGCGGAGTCGTACCGGATGTGGTACGTGGCGAGCACGCGTCCGCAGCGGCTGCTGGTGCTCAGTGGCGTACCGCTCGGAACCGTGAAAACCGAGGCGGCGTCAGTGGCGGGACACATCCGCACGCGGTTCGCCAACGAGTTGCTCGGCGACGCGCTGCCGGAGCGAATCCCGTACCGGCACTCGAGTGGCGTCGGGTATCAGATCGTCGTGCGCCTGGCATCCACGACGTTGCCAACCACCGAAGCCGCTGTGCGAGATTCGCAAGTCGCGTTGACGTTGCCCCCGACGCCTGTGCTCGCGCCGACCGGGCGTTCGCGCCTGTCCGCGACGCAGCTCATGACGTTCCAGCGCGATCCAGGACGCTGGTGGAAGCACTATGCATTCGGTTTCGACGCCGGACGGACTGCTACCACCGCCGGCTCGGCACGTGGCACGGGCGATGCCGGTGCGAGCGCGCGCTCCGGGTCGGTGGTGCACGCGATTCTCGAACGGTACAACTATGACCTGCACGACATCGAGGAGCTGATCGAGGGCGCGATCGCGGAGCATGACACGGATGCGCCCGAGCTGTCGACTTCCGAAGGGCTATCCTATCGCGCGCGAATTCGTGAACTGGTAGATCGGGCTGCGGCACATCCGTCGTGGAAGGCGGCCGCACTTTCGCCGAGCGCGCGCCGGGAGCTGACGTTCACACGGGTACTGCCGGGTGGTGGCACGATCGAGGGGAGCTTCGACCTGGCGGCGATGACCGAGCACGGTGTGGAGATACTCGACGCGAAGACGGGTACCGTGCATGACACGAGTGTGCTCGCGGAGCGATATGCGGTGCAGGGTGCGACGTATACGGAGGCAGCGGGTGCGATCACCGGCGGGCCAGCGACGTTCACGTTGCTGCTCGCGGAAACTGGTGAGTCCGTCGCGGTGCCAACGTCGGCCGATGTCTCATCGCTGACGATCGCGGGCGCATTGCGCGGGTTCCACCCGGTCGGGCATGATATGGCATGAGACAGGGCAAGATGTCGCAGGCAGTCGTCTGTGCGACGGCGCTGCTGGTTGGCGGGTGGCTCGTGGCATGCAGTGGCTCCGACGGCAGTTCTCGCGCAGGCGGGAGTATCGACTTCTCAGTGAAGCGGAGGACGCCCGGGGCACCACCCCCAGCCCGTGGACCGGTCGCTTACTCCGACACCACGTGCATCGTCTCGCGCATCGTCGACGGTGACTCATTCGAGTGCACAGGCCGCGTGCGCGTTCGCCTGATCGGCATCGACGCCCCGGAGAACTCGCAGGGCGCGGACGGCGCGAAGGCGAAGGCTGCGCTGACGAAACTGATGCCCGCGGGACAGCCGGTACGATTGCAGTTCGATCGCAGGCGCGAGGATCAGTACGGACGGCTGCTTGCGTACGGGTGGTCCGGTGCCACGCTCGTCAACGAAGCGATGGTGGCCGGCGGATGGACACTGGCTGGCATCTACCCGCCAAACGTGATGTACACGCGTCGACTTGAAGCAGCCGAGGAGAGTGCGCGCGAGCGAAAGGCGGGGATGTGGGCGACGGGCGGGTTCTCCTGCAGGCCTGCGGACCGGCGCGGGCGGCGCTGCTAGGGCTGCAACGGCGAACGCCTCAGCCCACACCCGACCCGCCTCCGCCCACCCCTTCAAACCATACCGGCGCTCACACCGTCCCCTCTTCATCCCCCGCCTTCTCCCCTTCCCAGGCCCCGCGGATGAACGCCCTCCTTCTCGACGTCCGGCAGTCGCTTCGCTCGCTGCTCCGGACCCCCGGCTTCACCGCCATTGCGATCCTGACCATCGCACTCGGCATCGGCGCGAACACGGCGATCTACAGCCTCGTCGACCACATGCTGTTCCGGCCCCTGCCCTTCCTCGACACCGACCGCCTCGTCGCCGTCTGGGAGACCGCGCCGAATGGCAACGACCACAACGAGTTCTCGCCCGCGAACTTCACCGACTTGCGCGCTCAGTCGCGGACCATGAGCCATGTCGTCGCGCACTCGTGGACCAATGCCAACCTGACCGGCGGGGATCGGCCCGAGCGGGTGCAGGGGTTCGCCGTCACCGCCGACTACTTCGACGCCCTGGGCCTCACTCCCATGCTTGGCCGCGGCTTCCGGAAAGGGGAGGACGCCGCCGGGAGCGACGGCGTCGTCGTGCTCACCCACGAACTCTGGACCCGCCGGTTCGGCGCCAATCGCGACATCGTCGGCACCAGTATCACAGTGAATGGTCGCTCCCGTCAGGTCGTCGGCGTCATGCCCGAAGGGGTGAAGTACCCGTCGCCGGCCGAGCTGTATGTGCCGTGGGCGCCGACGCCGGAGCGGCTCGCGTCGCGCAATGCGCACTTTCTCCTGGTCACCGGACGCCTCGCGCCGGGTGTGACAGCGGAACAGGCGCACGCCGAAGTATCAAGCATCATGGCGCGTCTATCCGCGCAGTATCCCGCCACGAATGCCAAATGGGGCGCGAACACCAAGGCGCTGCTTCCCGACACCACGCGCATTCTGCAGCCTATCATGATCGTGCTGCTCGCCGCCGTCGGCTTCGTGCTGCTCGTCGCCTGCGCCAACATGGCCAACCTCATGCTCGCCCGCGGCGTCGCTCGGCAGCGCGACACGTTCGTGCGGGCGGCACTCGGCGCGAGCGGAGGACGGCTGGCTTCGCGCGTGTTCGTGGAGAGCGCGATCCTCGTGGCGGTCGGCGGCACGCTGGGTGTGCTGGTCGGAATCCTGGGCCTGCGCGGCCTCGTCGCGATCGTGCCGAGCGAGCATGCGCGGTTCATTCCGGGGTTCGACCGGGTGGCGGTGGACGGCACGGTGCTGCTCGTGACGACCGTGGTGGTGGTAGGCGTGACGCTGCTCGTGAGTCTGCTGCCGGCGATCCGGGCGGCGCGGTCGGTGTCGCTCGATGCGAGCATGCGGGCCAACTCGCGCGGTGTCGCCGGGGGCAAGCATCGGGTACGGGGTGCGCTCGTCGCGATGGAGACCGGCCTCGCGATCATGCTGCTCGTGGGTGCGGGGCTGACGGTGCGCACGTTCGCGTACCTGTCCAATCGGGACACGGGTGTCGATGCGACGCGGACGGCACTCGCGACGGTCAGCCTGCCGTCGCTTCGCTACGCGGACCCGGACGCGCAGCGCCGCTTCTATCGGGACGCACTCGCGGGCATGCGCGCACTGCCGGGCGTCGAGACGGCCGGCGCGAGCGACATCATCCCGATGTGCCAGTGCAACTCGACGACGTGGTTCCAGATCGATGGCGCGCCGTTCCCGGAGGGTGAACGGCCGGACGTCGGCCGGCGTGTGGTGACGCCGGGCTATCTCGGGTCGCTGGGTGTGCGGATGGTGGGCGGTCGCGACATCACGGACGCAGACCGCGCGGACGCGCCGCGCGTGGTGCTGGTGAACGAGTCGTTCGCGGCACGGTGGTTCCCGGACGGCGCGCTCGGCAAGCGCATCACGTTCAGCGACACGGCCCGCTACACGATCGTGGGCGTGGTGCGCGACATCCGGCACGAGGGTCCTGCCGCAGAGCCGAAGCCGGAGGTGTACCTGGCGTTCGACCAGCGCCCGACGGCCGAGATGACGTTCACGGTGCGCGCGGCGAGTGGCGATGCCCAGGGCGACGCGGCAAGCCTGCTGCCGGCGATGCGAACGGTGGTCGGTGGGCTCGACCCGGAGCTGCCGGTCTACGACACCCGCACGATGGACGCAGTCGCACGCCTCGCGATCGGCCCGGTGCGGCTCTCGGTATCGCTGCTGTCGACACTGGCGGCGCTGGCGTTGGTGCTGGCGATGGTGGGGGTGTACGGCGTGGCGTCGCAGCTGGTGGCGGAACGGACACGAGAGATCGGCATACGCGTGGCGCTTGGCAGTGCGCAGGCTGGGGTGGTGCGCTTCATCATGCGACGCGGCCTGCGGTCGGTGACGATCGGTGCGATACTGGGATTGGTGGGCGCGGGATTGCTCAGTCGCGGGCTCGCGAGCCAACTGACAGGTGTGAAGACGCTGGATCCGCTCACCTACGTCTCGGTGGCGCTGCTGCTCTTCTCGGCCGCACTCGTGGCGATCTACAGCCCGGCGCGCCGCGTCTCGCGCATCGATCCGATGGTAGTGCTGCGAGCGGAGGACCAGAGCTGACGCGAGCGGCTGCGACCCACGCGATTGGTCACCGCGTGTCAGGCGGAGATTGCGGCGGACCACGGAGAGACGGTGCGCACCGCCGGTTTCTACCGCCTCACGCGGAGGCGCGGAGAACAGCGCACGGAGGCGCGGAGAGGGGCAGGACGGCAGGATCGCGGCATGCCCCTCTTTTTCTTTGACGGGGTCTGTGGCATTCCACGGAGCCACCAATAAAAAGTGCACCACAGTGGCCTGACGGCCGCCCACCTCCGCAGTGCTCCGCGTGCGACGCGGTTGCTGTTGCTGTTGCTGTTCTCCGCGGCTCTGCGCGCAGTTCTCCGCGCCTCCGCGTGAGGCGGTAGAAACCGGCGGTTCGCCTCGCCACTCCGTAGTCCGCCGCAATCTCGCCCTGCCACGCGGTTGCCGTTAACGGTCCAGCCACGTCCGCCAAACCCGCCTGGCACCAATCAGCCATCGCCCCGTAGAGCTAACTTCCGGTCTACGGGATAACGCAGCGCACCATGTCTGGGGAGGAGTGTCGCCAGTGATTCGGCTTCGCAACGTTTCGAAGAGCTTTCCAATTGCGGGTGGCAAGAGCGAGGTCCTGCGGAACGTCTCGCTCGACATCGCGCCTG
>JAZKCW010000093.1:0-1818 GCA_040387895.1 Gemmatimonadota bacterium | reverse complement strand
GCGCGCTGGACCACCAGCAGGTTGGCCAGCAGCGCGAGTCCGACCACGCCGGCACCGACCCGCACACCCAACGACCGGAAGTCCGTGGTTTCGGAGGCGCCGAGGTTGAGCAGCATGACGACGAACAGGAACACGACCATGATCGCGCCCGCATACACCAGCACCTGGATGGCGCCGACGAACGGCGCGTCGAGCATCACGTACAGGCCACTCAGCGCGAACATCGTGTTCACGAGCCAGAGCGCCGCAGGCACGGGATTCTTCCGGGTGACGAACAGCAGTGCGCCGACGATCGCCAGCAGCGAGAACAGGTAGAACTGGAACTGGAAGAAGGTGTTCATTCGCCCTTCGGATCGGCAGGATCCCACAGCTCGCTCACCGGATGCGTCTGCGCCATGAGCCGCTCGAGGTCGTACACGAACGCTGCCCGGTCGAACTCGGAGTTCTCGTAGTGGCGGCCGACGTGGATCGCCTCCTCCGGGCAGACTTCCTGGCAGTAGCCGCAGAAGATGCAGCGGAACTCGTCGATCTCGAAAATGAGCGGATAGCGGTTCCCCACTTCGTCCTCGCCGGGGACCAGCTTGATGCAGTTGGCGGGACATACCGTCGGGCACAGGCCACAGGCCACACACTTCGCCTTGCCCGTTTCGGTGGTGAGCATGCGATGGGTGCCGCGCCAGCGCGGCGAGAGATCCCACTTGGTCTCGGGATACTGCATCGTGACCTTGTGCGGATCGACCAGATGCTTGAGCGTCGTCGCCATGCCGCGGAGCGTCGAGCGGATGTAACTCACGCGCTCCAGCGGGCGATTGAGGACCTTCACACCGATCGCCATCAGTCGGCTCCTCCGGCAGGTATGGCAACAGGGGTGGCAGCAGCAACGGCCGCGGCACGCGTACCGGTGGCGGCCACTGGCGCAGCCGACGGCAGCGCGGCAGTCAGCTCGTTCGCGCGCGCACGCAATCGCTCGAGATCCGCGCGGCCGACACGCGGGCTCGCCGGACTGATCATGCGGCCGCGGTCGAGTACGCCGAACATGATGAACAACAGCACGATGTTCATGGCCAGCATGATCAGCGTGAAGAGCGGCCCGCGCACGATCCCGAGTGCATCCAGCCCGAGTGTCACGGACGCGATGATCACGATGTACGCGAGTGCCGTCGGCAGCATGATGCTCCAGCCGAGGGACATCAGCTGGTCGTAGCGGAAACGCGGAAGCGTCCAGCGGATCCACATGAACAGGAACAGGAAGAACCCGACCTTCGCCGCGAACGCCACGAAGGTGAGCAGCGTCTTGAGCACCGTCCACGGCGCCAGGTTGTCCCATTGGGTAAATGGAATATCCCAGCCACCGAAGAAGAGCGTCGCCGTCAGCGCGCTCACGGTGATCATGTTCGCGTACTCGGCGATGAAGAAGAGCGCGAACATCATCCCGCTGTACTCGGTGTGATACCCGGCGACGAGTTCCGACTCGGCCTCCGGCAGGTCGAACGGGAGGCGGTTGGTTTCGGCAAACGCAGCGATGAGGAACGTCAGCCACGCGATCGTCAGCGAGAGCACGTTCCAGCCCATGCTCGATTGCTGCTGCACGATGGCGGTGAGCGAGACGTTGCCGGCCATGAGCAGCACCGGAATCGTCGACATGCCCATCGCGATCTCGTAGGACACCATCTGGGCGCTCGACCGCAGACCACCGAGCAGCGCATACTTGTTGTTGGATGCCCACCCGGCGAGCACGATCCCGTACACGCCCAGCGATGAGATCGCGAGCGTGAACAGGAACCCGACCGGCAGGTTCGCCACCGACATGTCGATGAG
>JAZKCW010000092.1:0-24578 GCA_040387895.1 Gemmatimonadota bacterium | reverse complement strand
GGCGATACTAAGGGGCTATTCCCGGGTAGCTCAGGTGGTAGAGCAGGTGACTGTTAATCACCCTGTCGGGGGTTCGAGTCCCTCCCCGGGAGCTTCAGGAGATGATGCAGGATTGCAGCAGCTCGACAGTTGCGAGAAAGGCCCGCGCCCAACAGGCGCGGGCCTTTCTTGTTTGTCAGGCGGTATGTCGCGCCGCACGGGGCGCCGGATGAAAATGACCGTCGTCGTCGGACTCGGTGCACTGCTCACGGCGTCGGGTGCCTGCACGCGTGCCGGAAGCCCGTCGGCAGAGGAAACCGACGCTCCCGGTACGGAAGTGTACGTGGAAGGCGCACCGACACTGATCGACAATGAGGGGCGCCCCGGACCACGGCGTGCGACGGGGGGAGCCGTGTACCACTACGACGCATCCGGCCAGCTTGTCACGATCGCCCACGTGGAGCAGGTCGCCCCCGGGACGCGGCGCTGCCGGAGCAAGTTTGGGCTGCATGGTGAAACCGAGGACTGTGTGACACCGGGGCCGCGACCGTAATACCGTCGTTGCGGGTGCGCCGTGCGAGGAGTCTTTCCCGAAACCTTCTCCTCGCCAGCCACCGACATGACAACCGCTCGCCGCACCGCGCGCTCCGGCTTCACGATGATCGAAGCCCTGATGGTCATCACCGTACTCGGCATCGTGTACCTGATGGTGATCCCGCGCATCTCCGAGATCAAATCGACGTCGTCGCTGCGGGCAGCGCGCCAGGAACTGACGAGCGCATTCGCGGCGGCCCGCGCGGCTGCCCTGCAGAAGGGCAAGAACTCCACACTGACGCTCACATCGGGCACCGCCACGGTGTCCGTGTTCAGCGGTCTCAATTCCACGAACATCACCGTGCTCGGCCCGATCGGATTCGGGAAGGAACTGGGGACGTCGCTCGCGGCGGTCGGCGGCTCCCCACTCACGGTGTCGTTCGATGCCCGTGGCCTCGTCACTCCCGTGCCAGCGGGCGTCTACAAGTACCGGCTCGTGAACGGCGCCAAGTCGGACACGGTGTGCATCAGCGCAGCGGGTGTGATCCTCTCGAAGACGTGCCAGCTGTAGGCCACGCCGAGGCCTTCGTGATGCCTGTTGCCCCGGGCGTGACGGCGTTCGAGTGACCAGCCGCCCTACTGTGTGTCCATCTGTCGTGTGTGTCTCTTTCCCAATACTTGCATGAATCGACGAACCGTCCCACCAGCCGGCCCCCGACGAGAGCGCTCGGGCCTCACGCTCGTCGAGGTGATTATCTCCATCCTGATGCTCGCCGTCTCCGTCATGGGCCTGCTCGGCAGCGCGGCTGCCGTCAGCACGCAGATGGGAGGCGGCGTGCGCCAGACGGTTGCCGCGAGCATCGCGGAATCCCGCATCGACTCGCTGACCAGCCTGGCCTGCGCGCAGCTCGCGGTGGCCGGTGTCGCGTCCGGGACCGCCATGAACCGCGGCATCAAGGAGTCATGGTCGGTCACGGACGGCAAGAACGTGAAGACGATCGTCGTGGAGATCACGATTCCCAAGCGCACGAAAAAACTTTCCTATTCGACGGTGATCCCATGCCGCGACTGACCGTGCGCCCCCGCAGCGGGCGTGGCAACGCCGGCGTTCGCGTTCGCGCCGGCCTGTCCATGGCCGAACTGCTGGCGACCATGACCCTGCTCGGCCTCGTGGGCGCGATGTGCGCAAAGCTGATGATGGGACAGCAGCGCTTCTATCATCGACAGAACGAACAGTCCGTTGCGCGCCGTGAACTGCGTACCGCGATGAGTCTCATACCCTCGGACCTGCGCGGCATCTCCTCGTCGGGCGGCGATCTCACGGCGATCAACGAAACCGACATCACGTTCCGCAACGTGCTTGGCGCGTCGATCGTGTGTGCCAAGCCGGACGCGAGTACGCTGCACCTCCCGCCGCTCGACATGGCGCGCAATACGCTCACGAGCTGGTACACCGAGCCGCAGCCGGGTGACAGCGTGTTCGCCTTCAACGAAGGCGTGCTGCGCGGCGCGGAAGACGATACCTGGACTGGCATGCTGGTGAGCGAGGTGACGAAGGATGCGGGACTCTGCCCGCTCTCCGTGTACACCGATGCCGTGCTCGATGCCGGAAAGCCTCGGATCCGCGTGCGTGTCATCGGCACGATTCCGGATTCCGTGAAGATCGGCGCGGGCATTCGCTTCGTGCGCAGCACCCGCTACTCGCTCGCTGCCGCCGCCAGCGGCAAGTACTACCTGAGCCGTGCCGAGTACGTCGCGGGCGCCTGGACAGGGTCCACGCCAGTGAGCGGTCCCTACGATGCACCGGCGGCCGGAAAGGATGGCGTGCATTTCCGCTATTTCGACAGTACCGGCGTCGCCGTAACGAATGTCGCCAACTCGAGAAGCGTTGCGCGCATCGACCTGATGCTTCGCGCCACCGGAGCCAGTACGTCCGGGGACCTTGGCACCGGCAAGGCCGTCAAGGATTCGCTCGCCTTCCGCATCGCCCTGAGGAACCGTCAATGAACAACGATCGCAATTCGGTGGAAATCGCGAGCACGCCAGCCCCTGCGAGCGCGGGTGTGACCCGGCAGCGGCGTGGCATGGCACTCGTGCTGACGCTCCTCGTGATCATCGTGCTCGCCGTGCTCTCGACGGGTGCGGTGCTGGGCTCGATGCAGGAATTCCGTGCCGGGCGCAACTCGCTGGTGGAACAGCGTGCATTTGCGGTCGCGGAATTCGGCCTGAACCAGGAAGTCTCGAAGTGGAAGAAGAGCCGGAATCTGCCGCCACCCATCGGCATGATGATCGGCGCCGTCGACTCGTCCTCGGTGTTCGTCGCGCAGGGTGACACCGCACGCGTCAACGTCACGCGGCTGAACGAGAACACGTTCTGGGTCGTGTCCGTCGGGCGCGCGAGCATCGGCAACAACCAGCTCGAGTCGCAGCGCCAGACGCACATGCTGGTGCGTATCGCCTACCCCACCATCAATCCGGGTGGCGCCATCGTCACCGCGGGCAACATCGACGTGAAGGGCTCTGCTGCCATCACCGGAAAGAACACCGATCCCGCCGGATGGACGCAGTGCCCCCAGATTGCGGGACGCGACACGTTTGCGATTTCGTATGCACCCGGGAAGACCGCGACCATCCAGAAGCCCCAAGACGTGGTCGGCGGCGTCAATCCCGATCCGGCCGCAGCGGACTCGAACACCTACGTGCGGTTCGGCACGGAAAGCTGGGAGAGCCTCGTTGCCGGCGCCGACATCACGATCCCTGGCGGCACGTTCAGCCCCGAGCCGGTAGGGACGCTGACGACGTGCGACTACGAAGCGACTGGTAGCTGGGGCGAACCGCTGCGCGGCCTTGGCGCCGTGCTCGGATGCAAGGATCACTTCCCCATCATCTACGCCACGAGCAGCCTCGCGCTCAGCAAGGGCCGCGGACAAGGCATTCTGCTGGTGAACGGCGACATCCGGCTCAACGGCAACTTCCAGTGGAACGGGCTGATCATCGCCCGCGACGACATCATCAAGGGCAACGGCACGTTCGACATGTTCGGCAGCATCATGTCGCGCAACGCGAGCGTGCAGGACGACAACTCGATCCTTGGCAACTCGTCGTTCAACTGGTCGAAGTGTGCCGTCGAATCCGCGCTCCGCGGCTCGGCGATCCTCACCCGCACGCGCGAGCGCAGCTGGGTGCAGATCTACTGAGGCCAGGTGGGCACCAGGGGATCGCTCAGCCCCCGGTGTGCAACCTCCACCCATCGGAGGTCCCGCTCCGCCATGTCGAGTGTGTAACGCGGGGTGTCACCGGTGCGAACGCAGTGCAGGAAGTCAGTGAACATCGCGCGAAAGCCAAGGGGATCACGGGGGTACAGGCGCAAGGTGCGCCGTACCCCCGTTGTCATGCTGGCGAATCCGTTCGACTCGAACGTGACGGCGCCGCGCGTGCCCTGCACCGTCGAGATCCGCGCGCCGCCAAACGGCGCGGCGATCTCCCACGAGTGCGCCAGCGTGCCCACGGTGCCGCCGGCATAGCGCAGCAGCACCAGCGAACTGCGATCCGGGCCCTCGGTCGAACCGGCCCGCACCCCCACGACCTCCTGCAGGTCGAGGCCGATCCGCGAGGCAAAGGTGATCCAGTGAACACCCGCTTCGAACAGCGCGCCCCCGCCGGACAGCGCCGGCTCGCCGCGCCACCCCACCGCCGGCTGCAGACGCGTAGCGTTGAGCGAGACGAAGCGCACCTCACCAAGGTGCCCGGCACCGATCGCGTCGCGGAGTGTCTGTGCGATCGGCTTGTACACATAGTTCTCGGCCACGAACACCTGCCGACCGGTATCCTGCGCGGCGCTCCGCACGTCCTTCACATCAGCGGCCGCGAGAAAAGCGGGCTTCTCGACGATCACGTGGTGCCCCGCCCTCAGTGCCTGCAGCGCAAGCGCGAGGTGCGTCGCAGTCGGCGTCGCGACGAGCGTCACGTTCACTGTCGCGCCATCATCGGCGAGTGCATCCTCGTAGGACCCCCACGAGGCGACACCGCCAAACCGCTTCCGGTATGTCGCTGCACGCTCGCCGTCGCGGCTTGCATATGCGAGTTCGACGTCCTGCATGCCGGACAGCACACGACTATGCATGCGCGTGGCCAGGCCGCATCCGAGAAAGAGGACCCGAACACGCGATCCGTCCGCGGCCACAGGCACAGGCTTCACGGCACACGGCGCTGTGAGACCTGCGCCACCGGCGTAGTGCACGACTGCGAAGTGGCCGCGCAGGGTGCCGACTCGAGGAGCACCGACGCCATGCACCAGGCGAGGCCCAGGCGGATCGCCACGTACGCCGGTACGAACCGCCGTCGGTTCTGGAGCATCTCGGGGTGCGTGACGGGCTTTCCGGCGAACTTTCCGCGTGGACGCGAGGGGAAGAAGAACGTCTTGTAGTTCTCCGACGCGGCTCGTTCATAGCCGATCGAGGCTGCCGCGGCGAGCAGCACGCTATCCGCCAGCGGAAACAGCAACACGCTGAACGACGTGGTCAGGATGGGGCTGCGAAAGAACTTGAGCGTCTCGAATCCCTCGACCGGGGCGTCCTTCCACGCGCCACCGACGGCGATCACCAGGCCGACCATGAACCCGGCGACGGCGGCACGAAGCAACGTGGGTGTGCCCGCGTCGAATCGCGAAATGAGCCACCCTGCCAGCACCAGTGCGCCGATGTATCCAACACCAGCCGCGACACGCGCGCCGCGGTGTTTCACGGGAATGCCGCGCAGCGAGAACTGCATCGGGATCGCGTACTTGGCCTGGTCCTCGTCGCGGAAGAACGTCTTCCACGTCTCCACGACCCCGCGCTCCGCCGCGTAGGCGAGACCGAAGAGCAACAGCACTGCCGATGGTCGGGGCAGCGACAGGTGCAGCACGAGCTGAATGAACAGCGCGGCCGAAGCACCGATAACCACACTGCGCCAGAAGCGCGGCCATGCAAAACCTTCGTGCGCGGCGTCCTTGTACATGCCCCAGATGGAGGCGTCGGCTCCGGACGCGCTGCCGACAAGCACGGCAGTGCCGAGCATGATGATTTCCTGCGACATGATGGGCTCAGGCAAAGATGGGAAGGCGCCGGCGCACGGCGCGCACCGGCTGCATCGTGTTTGCGATCTGCCAGCCGATGCGGAGCGCATTCGCCGCAATGGTGAGGCTGGGGTTCACGGCGGCCGAGCGCGGGAGCGCTGATCCATCCGTCACGAAGAGGTTGTCGAGACCCCGAAAGCGGCCGTGCGCATCGAGAGGTGCCGTCTCCTCGTCATCGCCCATGCGCACGGTGCCGAGTGCGTGGGAGAACGTGCCGATGGCATGCGTCCACGTCGCGAAGGCACCCGCCTCCCGCATGACCGCGCGCGCGTGCTGCACCAGCACGCGCGTCGCTGCACGATCCCGCGCACTATAGCGATGCCTCACCTGCAGCCGCGGAAGCCCGAACCGGTCCCGCGCGCGCGTGTCGAGAAAGACACGGTTGTCGCGCTGTGGCTGATCCTCGGCCATCGCGAGCAGGCCCGAGGCGCGAGAGAGGAACATCGAGGCGGGCCCTCGCATGATGGCGGGCAGATACGCGCGTGCGAGTCCGACCGGCGGTGTGAGCTGCTGCAGGCTGCCAAGCGGGCCGGCTGGCGCGTCCGGGTGATCGATGCCGTGGTAGAAGTCATGTATGGCCACCTGCTTGTCGAACACGCGATCCGGATTCGGTGCGTGGCGGAACACGCCGAAAGTGACTGCATTGGAGTGCCGCGTGAGGTACCGGCCAACAGTGTCACCCGCCGGATTGATCCGGTCGAAGCCGGATGCGAGCAGCAGATGAGGCGTTGCGAGAGTGCCCGCCGCCAGAACCACCGTGTGCGCCTGCAGGGTTCCGCGCTCGCCCGTGACCCGATCTTCGAACTCAACCCCGGTCACCCGTGCGCCTCGTCGAACGAGTCGCACGCAGACGACATTCGCGCGCAATGTCATGCCGCGTGCAACGAGCGCTGGAATCATGCGCGTCGCGACGTCGTTCTTCGCCTCGGTCGCGCAGGCATAGCCGTCGCAGGTACCACAGCGCATGCACGAACCACGTCGCGTCTGCGCCTCGAATGCGATCGCGAGTGGAATCGGGAACGGTCGCAGGCCCAGCCGCCGTGCCGCATCCGTGATGGCCTGCGCTGGTGCCGACAACGGGCCGAGTGCGCCGGTGAACGGCGTGCTGCGGAATGGCTCGGTGGGATCGACACCGGCTTGGCCAGCCACGCCGAGCAGCCGCTCGGCCTCTGCATACGCTGGTTCCAGGTCCCTGTAGCTGATCGGCCACGCCGCGTCGCTGTCCCCCACGATCTGTGGCGCGTGCATGAAGTCACGCTCGCGGAATCGCAGGGATGCACCTCCGTAGAACACCGATTGTCCACCAACACAGTGCACGGCGCCCGACTGCGTGCGAAACAGGCCCGTGTCCACCTGATACGGGGCATCCATGCTGAAGTGCGACGATACGTACGCGGCTCCCTGGCTTCCCCAGTTGTCGGGACCACGCGCGACCCAACCGCCGCGCTCCAACATGAGCACCCGATGCCCTCGATCCACCAGGCCATAGGCGGCCATGGCACCGCCGAATCCGCTTCCGATGACGATCGCGTCCCAGGTCATCGCGATGCACTCCGGCTCAGGAGTATGTCGCGCACCTGCAGTGTCGCCTCCTCATGCGGAAAGTGCCCGACGCCGGCGAGACGTTCGACGCGAAGTCGTGCGCCCGCGTTCTCCAGCGCGCTGAACTCCTCCGGGCCCGGGCCCGATGGATGCGGCACGCTTCCGGTGATGACCACGACGGGCACACGCACGCGCGTGATCACGGCGTCGAGCGTCTCGGGTTCGCGCGCAGTGCCCAAACGCTGTGCGAGGCCGACCGCGCGTGACACATCGGAGAGCGTCGGTCCGACGTACGCCTGCTGCGCGGCCGTGTCGAACCATTCTGAGCGGCCACAGTTCTCGCGTATCCCACGCAGGAGCTTGCCGCGGAGAAACCCCGCGCCGCCCGGCAGGCTTGCGATGATTGGTGCGAGGCGGAGTGCCAGGCCGAGCACCTTCGTACGCGAGACCGCCAGCGCTCCGGCGTCCAGGAAGTACAGGGCCGCCACGCGATCGGGAGCCTGAGCGGCAAGCCGGAGCGCGACGCCGGCTCCATGCGCATGGCCGACCACGTTGGCGCGCGCAACGCCTTCACCGGCGAGAAGCACGTCCACGCGCCGCGCAACGGCTGCAAACGACACGTCGGTGGAATCCACCGACAACCGGTACGGGTCGATGGTGATGATGCGGCGATGCGGGGCACGCAGCGCGCCCTCGAGCGCACGCATGCCCGCTACACCGCCGACCAGCCCACTCAGCAGCACCCAGGCTTCTGCACCCGTTCCACTCGACCGTATCACACTGTCCCGAGCAGTCTGCCCACCCGCCGGAGCGGCGAGGGTGGCCAGGAGAATGAGGAGAACAGCAGGTCGCATGACACGTCTCCGGTCGGATGTGCACGAAGGGCGAGAGCGCCGCTTCATCCATCCAACGCGTAATCGCGCAGCGAACCGGTCGGACCTCGCCTCATGGCGCGCTGGTGCTGGCTATTGCGCGCCGCAGGCCGCACTTTCTCCCGGCACCCATGACCGACATTGACCGCAACTCCTCTCCTCCCGACGTAACCGACCTGCTGCTCGCATGGAGCGCGGGGGATCGTGATGCGGCGGACGGCCTGCTGGACGCGGTGTATGACGAGCTGCACCATCAGGCCCGTCGCGCGATGCGGCTCGAGCCGGCCGATGGGACGCTGCAGGTCACGGGGCTCGTGCACGAAGCGTATCTGCGCCTCGTCGACCAGCGCCGCGTGCAATGGCAGAACCGCGCGCATTTCTTCGGCGTGTCGGCGCAACTGATGCGACGCATTCTCATCGACCATGCACGCGCACGCCTTGCCGAGAAGCGTGGCGGTGGACTCGCGCATGTCTCGCTCGGCAACGGCGAGGGTGTGGCCGCCGCAGAGGATGCTGTCGAGATCATCGCGCTGCACGAGGCGCTCGAACGACTGACCCGCATGGATCCGGATCAGGCCCGGATCGTCGAGCTGCGCTACTTCGGTGGCCTCACCATCGAGGAAACGGCGGAGGCCACCGGTGTGTCGCCGACCACCGTCAAGGCAGAGTGGGCGATCGCCCGCGCCTGGCTGCGGCGGGAACTGGAGCGCGCGTGATGGCGCCGCAGTGGCCTGCGATCAAGGCAGTGCTGCACCAGGCGCTCGATCTTCCACAGGCCGCCCGTGATGCGTTCGTCGAGCGCGCCTGCAGCGGACAGCCTGACCTGCGACGCGAAGTCGAGTCCCTGCTCGCCGCGCACGAGCGCGAGGGCGATGGCGACCGATTACAGCGCATCGTGGACGCGTCACGAGTGCACGCTGCGCGCTCCGTCAGCAACGACGACGCGCAACGCACGGCGATGGAAGACGCGCTCGGCGCGGAGTTCGAGATCCTCGGTGTCCTCGGGCACGGCGGCATGGGCTCGGTCTTTCTTGCGCACGAACGCGCGCTCGGCCGGACCGTCGCCATCAAGATGCTGCGCCCCGATCATGCCAGTACCGCGGGTGGACGGGAGCGATTCCGGCGAGAGGCGCGCATTGCGGCGGGACTGTCGCATCCGGGCATCGTGCCGCTGCACTCGTTCGGCGAGTCGAACGGGCTGTGGTACTTCGTCATGGAGCATGTGCGTGGACAATCGCTCGGCCAGCGCATGCAGGCGGAAGGGAGACTCCCGCTGGACGAGGTGCAGCGCATTCTGCTGGCGATTGCCGACGCGCTCTCGCACGCGCACCGTCATGGCGTGATTCACCGCGACATCAAGCCGGCCAACATCCTGCTGGACGCGGAACACGGACGCCCGCGTCTCGCCGACTTCGGCATTTCCAAGCTCGAAGGCTCGTCCGACAACGTGACGGAAACCGGTGTCATCATCGGCACGCCGTTGTACATGTCGCCGGAGCAGGCGCGCGGCGACGCGGAGCTGGACCCGCGCAGCGACATCTACTCCTTGGGTGCGGTTGCCTACGAGATGCTCACAGGTCGCGCGCCGTTCACCGGCAACGCCGGCGCCGTGCTGGTGCGCCGGCTCTCGGAGGATCCGACGCCGATCCTGACAGTCGCTCCGCGTGTGTCGCCCGATCTCGCGCACATCGTCATGCGCTGCCTGGCCCGGGAACGCGACGAGCGATGGGCCGACGCGGACGCGCTGTGTGCGGCATTGCGCGCATGCACTGGCGGCATGGCAACCGGCCCGGAAGAACTGCCCCAGGCAGTTTCCGATCTGTCCGGATTCGCGTCCTATGCCATCGCCTGGCTCGGACTCGGGCTCACGTTCGCCTCCGACATAAAGGAGGACGGGATTCGGTACCTGCTGATCTTCATCGCCGTGCTCGTGCCGGTCGGACTGAGCATGCATCTGTGGCGGCTGCGCGCATACGGATTGGGCCTGCGTCGACTGCTGACCATCGCGCTGCGCCCGCCCCAATGGTGGGGCATGTGGTGGCCCGCGGTGTTCCGTGGCCCCGGCGATGTCTGGCCACAGTTACCGGCGATCACGCGGGTGTCACGCGTCGTGCTGAGCGCATTCATCATCCTCATTCCGGTGGTCGCACTCCTGTCGGACACCGGGGACAGCGCAGCGCACACGGCGCGAGATCGTGCAGTCCTGATCCTGGTCGGCTCCGCACTCGTCACGAATCTGCTCGCGCTCGCATGGGTCATGCGCCGGGGCCTCGATATCGGCGATGCGATGCAGTTCCTGTTCACCTCGACCACGATGTCCGCCTTCTGGCAGGAACCGCGCGTGGCTCGCCTGCTGTCGCGCGGTGGGAGGCTGGTGCGCGCTCCCGACCCCACCGATCCGGCCGACTATGCCCGCGCATTCGGCGAGTTGCTGCGAAGGTGTCCCGCCGCGCTCGCGGAGGTCAGGGATGTGGCGTCCATCGCCATGGCGCAACAGATCGCGGTGATCACTGCACTGAGCACGGAGCGCGCGATGCTGGGCAGCGAGGCCGGTCCGGCCGAGGAGCAGCGCCTGCTCGCGCGCCTGCGCCTGCTGGAGCAGGGCGCGCAGCCAACCGACGACTACCGCCAGCTGATCGCGAGCCTGCGAGAGCAGCTGGCGTTGCTGGCTCGGCTCCGAAGCCGCGAGCCTTGGCTTGCCGAGCAGCAGCTGTCGGCGTCGAAGGTACTCGACAATCTCTGGCACGAGTTGTCGAGCCGCGCGAGCGCGGCACGGGCAGGTACGACGGCACCCGACGAAACCACTTTACGCATCCATGCACTGTGCCGCCGCATTCTGGGCCCGCAGCAGGACTGATCGGCTACGAGCCCAGCGCCAGCGGGAGTGGCTTCTGCATCGGCATGCGCGCCTGCGCCTGATCGTTGCGCTCGGACGAGACGGCTGTTGCCCCACGGACGGCCGTACGTCCAGGCGCCGGCGTCGGGAGCTTGTCCGCCTTTCCGGCGCTGCGCGAGCGCGGCTTCGATGATGGGCCGGTGCTTCCACGCTTTGCCGCGGGCGACTTGGACACGGCTGACTTCCGGCCGCCCGCTGCCTTGCGGTCGGACGTCTTGCGACTCGCGGCCTTGCCGCCGTGCTTCGCCCCGGACTTCGACGCGGCCGCACGCTGCCCTCCGCGCTTGCCGGCGGTCGCGCCCCGCCTGCCCTCCCGGGTGTACGGCCCCTCGAGGATCACGCCGATGGCGCGCTGAAGTGCACTGAAGGATGCGAGTTGACCCTCCTCGACGGTGAGGACCTTGGGCAGCGCGTTCAGCTCCGCCCGACGACGCGCGAAGGCCTCCGTGTTGAACGGAATGCCGACGTCGTTGGCATGTCGCTTCTGCGCAGCTTCCGCCTCGTCCAGCTTCTGCAATGCGCGCGTGCGGTCCTTGGCGTCGGCGATCAGCCGCTTAAGGCTCGTGACGGACTCTTCGATGTTGGGCAGCATCGCGGCGAGGTCCGCGCGCTGTTTTGCGGTGATGCCGATGGCCATGGCCTGATCAGGCTGAGGTGAGCGACTACGGAGCCGGAATGGGTGCCCCGCGAGGCTGATTCGGGCTTTCTTCGGTACCTGCAATATGGTGGATTGTCCGCCCGAACGGGAGGTCGAGACCGTGCCCGAAACCACCCGCTGCACGCGGGTCAGGGCGCCCGCCCGCCCCCGGCTGCCGCCGAACGACCACGGCTGCTCCAGTAGGCAAACACGGGCACGCCCAGCAGGAGCAGCGCCGCCCCCCGAAGCGCGTTGCCCGGATTCGACTGCACCGAGCCCACGACGACGTAGGCGGCGGCGAGCACGAACAGCACGGTGCTGTACGGATGCAGCGGGGTGAGCACGGTGACCCGGTGTCCGCGCCGGGCATCGATCCGTCGCAGCGGAAACAGCGCCGCAGCAGTCGCGCCGAAGAAGATCCAGTCCGCGAAGACGACATAGTCGAGCAGCTTTCCGTAGGTGCTCGTGAATAGCAGCACCAGGGTCACCACACACTGTGCCACGAGTGCCCAGACGGGAGTGCGTGTCCGTGGGTGCAATGCAGCCAGTCGCGCGAAGAACAGTCCATCGGCGGCCATGGCCTGGTACACTCGCGCCGACATCAGGATCACCATGCAGAGGAAGCCCACCGTCGACGTGACGATGCCGAGCGCCATCAGCGTGCGTCCCGGCGCACCGAGATACACGAACATGCTGTCCGCCGCGGGTGCGCGACTCGCCGCGAGCCCTTCGATGCCCAGCGCACGAAGATAGGCCACGTTGACGAGCATGTACGTGGCGACGACGAGCAGCACCCCGAACACCAGCGCCTTCGGCAACGTCCGTTCGGGATCGACCAGTTCCTCGGCCACGGCATTCGTCTGCTGCCACCCGCCAAACGAAAACAGTACGGGCGCCAGCGCGGCGCTCATTGCAGTGAGCACACCGATCACGCCGGCGGGTGCAGCCAGCGGCACGGCGATGTCGCCCGTGACGGGCGCCGGAAGCGGATTCACCGGCGACAGCAGTACCGCCGCCACCACGAGTGCCGCAATCGCCGCCAGCTTGAGCAGCGTGAGCACGTTGCCCGTCGTGGCGCCGACTTGCACACCGGCGATGTTCACGACGGTGAGCCCCACGATCAGCGCGGCGGCAATCGGCTGCACCGCCGCATCACCGACGCCCAGCAGTGCGGCTGTGTAGTTCGCTCCGGTCATCGCGACGGCGGCGAGTGCACCGGTCGCGATCACGAGAAACAGGGCCCATCCGTAGAGGAACGCGGGCAGCGCGCCCCAGGCGTCGCGCAGGTACACGTAGGTCCCGCCGGCGAGCGGACGGCGTGCCCCGAGTTCGGCATACACGAAGCCGCCGATGATGGCCACGAGGGCGCCAAGACCCCAGGCGCCGAGTACCAGTGCCGGGCTGCCCGTACGCTGCGCCACCACCGACGGGGACAGGAAGATTCCGGCGCCGATGATCCCGCCCACGACGAGCATGGTCCCGGAGAATGGGCCCAGCCGGCGCGCGTACCCCGGGGCAGCGGGAGCACTTCGCGATGGGGTGGAGAGCGGAGGCGTCTGGACTGGCATCGCGGCAAAGTGTGCGGTGTACATCGTAATCGCCATATTCAGGGCATGTCTGACCCCTACCGGATCCGCGTCCCCATGTTCATTCGCAATCACGCTGCCCGCATCGCCGGTCGCGTGCTGGTTGCCCTCGCGACCGTAGCAGTCGCGACGGGTGCCCTCGTGCTCGCACCGGCCGACGTCACCGCACAGCCAGCGCCGGCGGCTCCGAAGCTCCCGTTCGAGAAGTTCACCCTGCCGAACGGGCTCGAGATCATCCTGCACGTCGATCGCTCGACACCGATCGTCGCCGTCAACACCTGGTACAAGGTGGGCTCGGGCGACGAGAAGCCCGGTCGCACCGGCTTCGCGCACCTGTTCGAGCACGTGATGTTCATGGGCTCGGAACACGTCCCGGTCGGCAAGTTCGACGAGTGGCTCGAAGCCGCAGGCGCGAACAACAACGGGACCACGAACTTCGACCGCACGAACTACTACGAGACCGGCCCGTCCAACGCCCTCCCGCTCATGCTCTGGCTCGATGCCGATCGCATGGGGTGGCTGCTGCCGACGATGGACCTGCCGAAGGTGAACGTGCAGCGCGACATCGTGAAGAACGAGCGCCGGCAGAGCTACGACAACGTCCCGTACGGCCGTGCGTCCGAAACCATCCTTGCTGCCCTCTTCCCCGCGGGCCATCCGTACTCGTGGCCGGTGATCGGCTCGATGACGGACCTGAGCGCCGCGTCAGTCGACGACGTGAAGGAGTTCTTCCGCAAGTACTACGCGCCGAACAACGCGAGCATCGCAATCGCCGGTGACTTCAACCCGGATTCGGCGAAGGCGTGGGTGCGGAAGTATTTCGGCAACGTTCCGCGCAACCCGGACGCGCCCGTGCGTCCGTCCGTCGTGCCGGTCGCGCTGGCCAAGGACACGGTGCTCGTGCAGGAGGACCGCGTGCAGCTGCCGCGCGCGTACTATGCGTGGCATGGCGTGAAGGCCTTCCATGCCGATGAGCCGGCGCTCGATGCGCTCGTGAGCATCCTCGCGGGTGGCAAGAGCTCGCGGTTGTATCGCACGCTCGTGTACGAGAAGCAGATCGCGCAGGACGTGGGCATGAGCAATCAGGCGAGCAAGCTGGATGGCATGATCCTGCTCACGAGCACGGCCAAGCCGAACGTCAATCCGCGCGACATCGCGCGCGAGTTCGACGCGGCCATCCGCAAGGTCGCGGACGAAGGGGTGACCGAGCGAGAGCTCACGCGCGTCAAGAACGGCGTGCGAGCCGGCGTGCTCGACGACCTCTCCAGTGTCCTGGGCAAGGCCGATCGCCTGAGCATGTACAACTACTTCGTGGGCAACCCGGACTACATCCAGCAGGACCTCGCGCGCTACGAACGCCTCACGCTCGCGGACGTGCAGCGGGTCGCGAAGCAGTACGTACAGGGAAAGCCCAAGGTCGTGATGACCGTGGTCCCGGAAGGCAAGAAGGATCTCGCACTGACGGCCGGTGGGCCCAACTGATGCGCACGCTGACCATAGTCGCGGTGGCCACGCTGGTCGCTACCGCCTCGCAACTCCAGGCGCAGGCGCGACCGGCGTCGACGGAACCGCCACGCCTCGGGGCGCAGAAGGCGCTGGTGCTGCCATCGATGGTGGAGCGTACGCTGCCGAATGGCCTGCGGCTCGTGATCGTCGAGCAGCATGAACTGCCGCTCGTGGATGCCACCCTGGTGATCAAGTCCGGCTCGGAGTCGGACCCGGAAGGCAAGAAGGGCCTGGCGACGCTGACCGCCAACCTGCTGGACGAAGGCGCGGGCACGCGCGACGCGCTCGCACTCGCCGACGAGATGGGATTCCTGGCCATTCAGGTCGGCACCTCGTCCGGGTTCGACCGCAGCTCCGTCAGCCTGCACACGTCACGCGCGACACTCGACAGCGCCATGAAGCTCATGTCCGACATTGCGCTGCGGCCGACGTTCGCCGAGAAGGAGTTCACGCGCATTCGAAACGAGCGACTCACCTCGCTGTTGCAGGAGGCCGATCGCGGGCCCGTGATGGCCGACCGTGCATTCGCCGCGATCGTGTTCGGCGAGAAGCACCCGTATGGCAACAGCACCGCGGGCACGACCGAAGCCGTGGAGAGCATAACGCGCGACGATGTCGTGAACTTCTGGAAGACCCGCTATGTCCCGAACAATGCGACGCTCGTCATCGTCGGTGACCTGACGGTGGCAGAAGCGGAGCAGCGCGCGCGCACGTTCTTCGGCGCGTGGGAGCGCGGCACCGTACCACCCGTTGTTGCGGCGGCCCCCGCCGCCCCAGCCACGTCGGCGATCTACATCGTCGACAAGCCCAAGGCCGCCCAGTCGTCGTTCCGCATCGGTACAGTGGGCGTCGCACGCAGCACGAAGGACTACTACCCACTCATGGTGATGAACACGGCACTGGGTGGCTCGTTCACCAGCCGGTTGAACCAGAACCTGCGTGAGACGAAGGGTTACACGTACGGCGCCGGCTCGAGCTTCTCCATGCGCCGTATGCCGGGACCGTTCATCGCGAATGCCGAAGTCGTGGCCGCGAAGACCGACTCGGCGCTCATCGAATTCACGAAGGAGCTGAAGAGCATCAGCCAGCCGTTGCCGGCCGCGGAGCTCGCGAAGACGAAGAAGTACCTACAGCTCGGCTACGCCGAACGGTTCGAGAGCACGGGTGACATCGCGTCTCAGGTGGCGGGTCTGGTCGTGTTCGACCTGCCGCTCTCGACGTTGGGTGCGTTCAACAATGGCGTCGGTGCTGTCACGAGCGCGGACGTGCAGCGGGTGGCGAAGCAGTACGTCGATCCCTCGAAGATGGCGATCGTGATCGCGGGCGACCGCGCGACGATCGAATCCGCGCTCAAGGCCACGGGAATCGCTCCCGTGGAGATCCGTGATGCGCGTGGCCGCCGTATCATTGTGCCATGAAGACACGCATTCAGACACTCATCGCCGGACTCCTGCTCGCACTGATCGCCGCCACACCGCGCATATCCGTCGGACAATCGCCCCGCGCGCAGGGCTCCGGAGGCGGAGCGGCTCGCCCCGGCATGCTGGTGACGACCGCGTGGTTGGCCGAACATGCGCGCGACAAGGATCTCGTGCTGCTGCATGTGGGTCGCCGTGCGCAGTACGACAGCGGTCACATCGCGGGCGCGCGGCTCGTCTCGCTGGCCGACATCTCGCTGCCCGCGGGACCGGGTAAGCTGAGCCTGCAGATGCCTGCCGTTCCCGAGCTCACCGCGTGGGCGGAGGCGCAGGGGATCGGCGACCGTACGCGCGTGATCATCGTGCCGCATGACGATACGCTGCAATCAAGCACCCGGGTGTTTCTCACACTCGCCTACCTGGGCGCGATGGATCGCACGTCGCTGCTCGACGGTGGCTTCAAGACGTGGAAGAGCGAAGGGCGCGGGGTGACGACGGAGCCGGCGGTCGCAGCAGCGCCTGCGAAGTTCACGCCGAAGCCAAGGGCCGAGCTCATCGCGACCATGGAGCAGGTCGAAGCGGCGACACTCGATCGTCGGGTCTCGATCGTCGACGCGCGGCTCCCGCGTTTCTTCGAGGGTAATGGTGGAGGTTTCCCTCGCGCGGGTCACATCCCCACAGCCGTGAACATCCCGCTCAACACCGTGAGCGAGTCGACGGGTCGTTTCCGTGCGCCCACCGAATTGCGACAGCTGTTCGTGACGTCGGGTGTGTCGGGCGACAAGCCGGTCATCACCTACTGCCACATCGGCCAGCAGGCGACGCTGCTCTGGTTCGTGGCAACGATGCTGGGCTACGACGCGCGCATGTACGACGGCTCGTTTCAGGAGTGGAGCGGCACTGAACGCCTGCCGGTCGTCGTGCCGCCGAAGAAATAACCCGCCTGCGCGGCAAGCGGACTTACAAGGTCCGCTTGCCGAGCGCGCTCGCGATGAGCTGCACACCGAGCCGCGCGGAGCTGTTCGTCCGGTCGAGCACGGGATTGATCTCCACGAAATCCATGCCGACGAGCCGCCCGCTGTCGGCCAGCATCTCCATCGCGAGATGGGCCTCGCGGAATGTGGCACCGCCCGGCACCGGCGTTCCCACGCCCGGCGCCTCACTCGGATCGACCCAGTCCGCGTCGCAGGACAGATAGAGCCCCCCCGTCCCGGCGCTCGCAATCGCGATGGCCTCGCGCATGATCGCCGTGAGGCCACGCTCGTCGATGTCGCGCATCGTGTATGCCTTTATGGCGCGGCGATGGATCAGCGCGCGCTCCGGCGGGTCGAGGTCCCGCAATCCGATGTATACCAGGTGCTCGGGGCGCACGGCTGGCGGATGGCTCGCGATCGATGCAAGGGCAACGTGCCCCTCTCCGAGAAGGTGTGCGGCGGGCATGCCGTGCACGTTCCCTGATACGGTGGTCGCCGGCGTGTTCAGGTCGCTGTGCGCGTCGAGCCAGATCACGCCGAGCCGCTCGCCGGAGTCGGCCAGCGCCGTCGCGGCGCCCGCGACGGAGCCGGCGGCAAGCGAGTGGTCCCCGCCGAGTACGATCGGGAACTCGCCGGCGCGAATGGCGGTCGCAGTGCGATCCGCGAGCTCACGACAGATCTCGGTGATCGCCCCCAACTCACCGCCGACGCTCAGGGTCTCCCGCTGCGGCACCGTGATGTTGCCCTCGTCCGCCACCACATGGCCGAGTCGTTCCAGCGTGCTTGCCAGGTCGGCGATGCGCAGCGCGGACGGGCCCATGTCGACCCCACGACGCGCCGCACCGAGATCGAGCGGAACACCGATCAGGCGCACTCGCTTGGGGACGCCCACGCCGGCGACCGCGCGCTCCTGGGTGCTGTTGAGGGCAAGCGACCGCGATTCGGGATTCATTGACGAAGTAGACATGCCGGGACGCTATGCGATCGGCTGCCTGACAGCCACCCCACCGCCGCGATAAGTTGCCTGTCACGCGCGATACACGCGCGACGATGATCCATGCACTTTTCCCGGATGGGCAGTGACCTCGCCTGACGACGACGCTTTGCTCGCGGCTCGACCCCTGGTAGGCGTGGTGATGGGCAGCGCCAGCGACTTCGAGACCCTCGCTCCGGCGTGCGAGACGCTCGCCGAGTTGCAGGTGCCGTTCGAAGCACGCGTCGTATCGGCGCACCGCACGCCCGACTGGCTGTTCGAGTACGCCGAAGCCGCGGCGTCGCGAGGGCTGCGTGCCATCATCGCCGGCGCTGGCGGAGCGGCACACCTGCCCGGGATGCTGGCAGCCAAGACGCTCGTACCCGTGCTTGGCGTACCTGTCGTCGCCACCCCGCTGAACGGCATGGATGCGCTGTTGAGCATCGTGCAGATGCCCGCGGGTGTTCCCGTCGCGACCTTTGCGATCGGCAAGCCCGGTGCGGCCAACGCGGCCCTCTTCGCCGCGCAGCTGCTGGCTGCGGGCGACCCTGCCCTGCTGCAACGCCTCGAGAGGCGACGGGCTGCCAAGGCCACCGAGGCGCTGGCTCGAGAGCTCCCGCTGAGTGGCGCCATCGAGACCGCGACATTCAGACCGTCCGAACGGTGACGGCAGACGCCATGCAGCCGGGCGCAGTGCGCGCCGGCGCCATTCTGCCCGGCGCGACGATCGGCTGCCTGGGTGGCGGCCAGTTGGGTCGCATGATGGCGCTCGCGGCGCGTTCGATGGGCTACGACGTGCAGGTGCTCGATCCCGATCCCTCCTGTTCCGCACGGCCGCTTGCGTCGCGCACCATCACCGCGCGCTTCGACGATGTCGACGCGGCCGTGGAGCTCGCGCGCGGGTGCGACGTGATGACGCTGGAGATCGAGCAGATTCATCCTGACGTGCTCGACGCGGTCGCGGCGCACGTGCCGATGCGTCCCGGCTCCGCGCCGGTGTACATCATCCAGGACCGGTTGCGACAGAAGCGCTGGCTCGAGCGCGAGGGGTTTCCACTCGGTCCGTTCGTCGCGGCGGCGTCCGCTGACGAGATCGCCGGTGCGGTGACCACGTTGGGGCGTTGCATCGCCAAGGCCACCCGCGGCGGGTACGACGGGCGCGGCCAGGTGCGGCTGACCGATGCGGCCCGCGCATCCGATGCATGGACGGCACTCGGTGCACGCGAGTGCGTGGTCGAGCAGCACGTGGAGATCGCCTACGAGATCTCGGTGCTCGTCGCTCGACGTCCCGATGGCGAGACGGCAGTGTATCCGCCGTCCCGTAATCATCACACGAGCGGTATCCTCACGTGGGCCGTGGTGCCCGCACTCGTGAGCGATGCGATGACCGTGCAGGCCACGTCACTCGCCCGCGAGATCGCGGGGCGCATCGGCATCGTCGGCCTGCTCGCGGTCGAGTGCTTCGTGACGACGTCCGGCGAGCTGCTGGTGAACGAACTCGCCCCGCGACCGCACAACACCTACCACCACGCCGACCGCGCGTTCGCCACGAGCCAGTTCGAGCAGCTCGTACGGGCCGTCTGCGACCTGCCGCTGGGCGACACGAGCCTGCGGGTGCCCAGTGCGATCGTCAACCTGCTCGGAGAAGTCTGGCTGCAGCCGGACGCGCCGGACGTGACCCGGGCGCTCGGCGTGCCGACGGCGCGGCTGCACCTGTACGGCAAGGCAGACGCCCGTGCGGGCCGCAAGATGGGGCACCTGTCGGCAAGCGGCGACAGTGCACCGGAGGCGGTCACGCGGGTGCTGGAGAGCTACCGTCTTCTGTCGCCGGGCACCGTGTCGCTGTTCGACGTGCACGATCCCTTGCTCTCCTCCCCCTCCGCCTGACACTCATGTTCCCACGCGACTTTTACGAAATTCTGCACATCATCGGCATCGCATTCCTCTTCGTCGCCATCGGCGGCGTCGCGGTCCATGCGGCGAATGGCGGCGGCAAGGCGACGAGCACGACCCGTCCTCTGGTGGGCAGCATCCACGGCCTCGGATCCTTGCTCATCCTGATCGGTGGATTTGGAATGCTGGCGCGCATCGGATTTCAGCACAGCGGCGGATTCCCGGGCTGGTTGATCGGCAAGATGGTGATCTGGCTCATACTCAGCGCCATCGTGCTGATGCCCTACCGAAAGCCGGCACTGGCCAAGCCGTTCCTGTTTCTGCTGCCGCTGCTCGCCGGTGTGGCTGTGTACCTCGCGCTGTACAAGCCGTCCTGAGACAATCGTCGCGTCGATGTTGTACCGTGAGTCTGGTATCAATGTGTGATACTCCCACTTGACGCGCGCGCACGAACGTTTGATACTCGTACCGTGCGCGGCGATTTCACCCGATTTGACGGGCCGCGCAACGGTGCCTGAGGCGCCGCAAACTCCGTCTAAGTCCGGTGCACACGGCCCGCGACGATCATCGGCGCGGGCCGTTCTGCGTTCATGACCTGCGGTCCGCGCCGTGAACCTCGAGCAGTACAGCACACGACGCTGGGACAATCGATTCACTCTGGTCCGGGATGCGCTGCGTCGCAGCGCCTCTCCGTGGTGATTTGCCGCCGCTTGCCGCCACGTTAAACAATGAGCTAAACAGTGATCATGCGCCCGGCGGCGTTCTCGCGCCGGGCGCATGTTGCGAAGGGCGGCACTCACGCGATGTTCCGGGAGTGCCCGATGTCTGCGTCACCGAAGTTCGCGCGCGCTGCACGCGCGCATCCATCGCATCCGTCGCATGCTACGCACGCTCCGCGTGCCGCGCTGCGACACGCCGGGTGGGCGATCGAGGACACCACCATCGTGCTGCATGATGTGCAGCTCGAAGGTGGTGCGTTGCTGGATCGCGTCCGTGTCCACTATCGCCTCGAGGGCACGATCGCGCCCGCACGCGACAATGTCGTACTGGTCGTGCACGCGCTGACGGGAACGGCGCATGCGAGCGCGTGGTGGCCCGGCGTCATCGGCGCGGGCGCGGCCATCGATCCCGCACGACATGCCGTGCTGTGCGCAAACCTGCTCGGCGGGTGTGACGGTACCACCGGGCCGCGGGAGGATGCACCCGATGCGCTGCCGCGCTTCACGACGCGCGATCAGGCACACGTGCTCGCGCGCCTGCTCGACGCGCTCGACATCGAGCGTCCGCTGCTCGTTTGCGGCGGGTCTCTGGGCGGCATGGTCACGCTCGAGTTCGCGGCGTCTTTTCCGGATCGTGTCCGGAGTGCGGTATCGCTGGCTGCGCCGGCTGCACAGACGGCGCAGGGGCTCGCGTGGAATGCCATCATGCGTCGCGCCATCGAGATCGGTGGCGCGCGTGAAGGTCTCGCCCTCGCTCGCATGGTGGGCATGCTCAGCTATCGCACCGCGGAGGGACTGGAACGTCGCTTCGGGCGTTCACGCGGTGAGACGGGTCAGCCGAACGTCACCGAGTGGCTGTCGGCCCATGGAGAGAAGCTGGTGTCACGTTTCGATGCGGCGAGCTACCTGGCACTGCTCGATGCCATGGACACCCACGACGTCGGGCGTGCCCGAGGCGGTGTGACCGCCGCACTCTCGCCTGTGGCCGATCGCCTGACGGGAGTCGGCCTCGCCGGTGACCTGCTGTACCCGGCCGATGCGGTGCGTGAGTGGGCCAGCGCGGCGCAGGCGGACTACGAGGACGTGCAATCGGTGCATGGGCACGACGCCTTCCTGCTCGAGACGGCGCGCGTCAGCGCCATCGTGCGACAGGCGATCGAAGCGGCGCGGCGCTGACGATCGCTATTGTCCGCTATCCTCTGCTGCCGTCCCCTACCGTCCGATGCCGCGGGCGCGGAGCAGCACGCGAACGCTGTCGACCGGCAGGGGCAACACGCGTCCTGACCGGCTCGATACGGTGGTCGCCGTAAGCAACGCATTGTACAGCGCCTCCTCCGTCGCTTCGACCACCGCCTGAAACAGCGCGGAGGAGGCGTCGTTGCCGATCTCGCGCATGCTCACGGCGGTGCTGTCGGGATGGCGACGAACGAGCGTGGACGTCGAGAATGCGAGCACGTAATCGCCGGAACCATTCGAGGCGCTCGATCCCGTGCGTGCGAGCCCGAACAGCGCGCGCGAAGCGAGGCGTTCGAGATTCCGCGACAGCATCGGTGCGTCGGTCGCCACCACGATCATGCACGACCCGTCCCCGCGTTCGGCGCCCGCGTCACCCGGCCCACCGCCCGATCGGCGCGCAGCCTCGACATCACGCTGGAACGCATAGCGCCCGAGCAACGGGCCGATCGGCACGCCGGCCATCTGCAGCACGCCCCCGTAGTTGCCCTGCACGAGCACGCCGACCGTGTAGCCGCCCAGGGACGCCGGCAAGCGTCGAGACGACGTGCCGATGCCGCCCTTCCAGCCGAACATCACCGTGCCGTGCCCCGCCCCCACACTACCCTCCTGCACCGCGCCGGTGTCGGCCGTGGTCAGCGCACGCACCGTGGCGGCTCCGATTCCCGGGCGCAATCGGGTCGCATTGAGCCCGCCGTCGTTCGTCTCTCCGACCACCGGGTTGATGGAGCGCACGCCCGCGTTTTCGGGCTTGGCCATCATCCACGCTGCCAGCGCGTCTCCCGTCTGCCAGATGCAGAGCGTGCAGGTGAGCGCGATGGGCGTCTCCAGCTCACCGAGCTCGCGCAGCTGCGAGACGCCCAGCAGCTTGCCGAAGCCGTTGCCGACGTGCAGGGCGGCCGGCACGCGAGATCGGAACAGATCCCCCGAGTGCGGAATGATCGCGGTGACGCCGCTCCGGACGGAGTCACCATCGGTCAGCGTCGCGTGCCCGACGCGGACGCCCGCCACGTCCGTGATCGCATTGCGGGGGCCGGTCGAGAAGACGCCGGGGGCGAGCCCGAGATCGCGCGCCCGTGTGGATTGCGCCAGACCGGGTGTCGCCCCGAGAGCCAGGGCGGCGAGGACAGTGCAGGCTGGAACCGATCGACGGCGGGAAGTCGTGAGCATGTCGCCAACCTATATTGGCGCATGGCTCTTCGCCCCCTCATCGGTCACCATGCGCTGCGCGCTCGGCTCGCCCAGGCCTGGCTGGAAGGGCGCCTGCCCGCGAGCCTGCTGCTCCAGGGTCGGCAGGGCGTCGGCAAGCAACGCCTCGCACTCTGGCTGGGCCAGCTGATGCTCTGCGAACGGGTGAAGCCGTCCGCCCTGCACGAGCCGTGCGGCGAATGCCAGCAGTGCCGCTACTCCGCGCGCGCGATGCATCCGGACCTCCACTGGTTCTTCCCGAGGCCGCGACTCAAGGACAGCGACCCCTCGGCCGACGACGTGAAGGCCGATCTCGGCGAGGCGATCGCCGAACGGGTCGAACAGGACGGGCTCTGGAGTCCGTCAGTCGGCACCGACGGTCTGCACATCGCGACCATTCGGGCGCTGCTTCAGCAGGCCACCCTCCGTCCGGCGATGGCTCGGCACGCGGTGTTCGTGGTCGGCGATGCCGAACGGATGGTGTCGCAGGAGGGATCGGACCAGGCGGCGAACGCATTCCTGAAGCTCCTCGAAGAGCCGCCACCGTCTACATCCCTCATCATCACCACCAGCGAACCGGGCGCCCTCCTTCCGACCATCCGGTCCCGCGTAGTGACGGTCCGTGTGCCGACGCTCCCCCAGGAAGACGTCGAAACGTTTCTTGACGATCCGGCGGTTCAGCGCCGGCTCGGGACGGCGTCGCGGCGAGAGCTCGTCATGCGAGCAGCCGGCGCCCCTGGCGAACTGCTGGCCGGCGAGTCCACTGCGGCTGCGTTCGCTGCAGCTCGGCGATTGCTCGAGGCTGCTTTGCAACCTGCAAATCCGGCCGGAACAGCCGAGCGGGTGAAGGTCGCGGCGCGACAGGGGGTGGCCGGAGCCCGCGGTGCGTTCACGGATACGTTGGAGTCGCTCACCATACTGTTGCATGCACGCACGAGAGATCTGGTCGCTGCAGGGCACGCCATCGACGCCCGCCGGACTGCCGGCGCTCTGATTCTGGTCGAGAACGCGAAGCAGCGCGCGCGTGGCAATGTGAGCCCTCAACTTCTCGCCGCATCCTTGCTGCATCACCTCCACCGGGCGCTCCACCCATGACTCCCGACGACCAGTCTCAGGCGCCGGACGAGCGCAGCGACGGCCTATCGCACGTGGATTCCGCCGGAAATTTTCGGATGGTCGACGTGACGGATAAGCCGATTTCTCACCGTTTTGCCTTCGCCAGCGGCTCGATTCTAATGGAGGTGGCAACGCTCAAGGCAATACAGAGCAATGCGTTAGCAAAAGGCGATGTGATTCCGGTTGCACGGCTGGCCGGAATTCAGGCAGCGAAACGAACCGCCGACCTCATCCCTCTTTGCCATCCTCTGCCGTTGTCGGGGATCGAGGTGAGGGTTAACGTCGATGAGGCGCTACCCGGTCTTCGGGCGGAGGCCACGGTGAAAACCACGGCTGGCACCGGCGTGGAGATGGAAGCGCTGACCGCAGTATCCGTTGCCCTGTTGACTGTTTACG
>JAZKCW010000091.1:0-43306 GCA_040387895.1 Gemmatimonadota bacterium | reverse complement strand
GAACTGATACAGAACGATCGAACTCGAACAGGAACTGGCAGGGTGGGCATCGTGTTCGACCCACGTATGGACCGGGTGGTCCATCGTTGGCCCACTAACTAGTCAGTACACTCTCGGAGATCATGATGCGTAAGCTGTCGATGCTGGTTGCTGCTGCTGCGATCGCTGTTGCCGCGCCGTCCATGGCGCAGGCGCAGGACAAGGACATCGTGGAGACGGCGGTTGCCGCGGGTTCGTTCAAGACGCTCGCCAAGCTGCTCACCGATGCAGGCCTGATCGAGACGCTCAAGGGCCCGGGTCCGTTCACGGTGTTCGCCCCGACGGACGAAGCGTTCGCCAAGGTGCCGGCCGCGACGCTCGCCGCGCTGGGCAAGGACAAGGCTGCACTCAAGAACGTGCTCCTGTACCATGTGGTCGCCGGCAAGGTGATGGCCGCTGACGTGGTGAAGCTGAATGGCAAGAGCGCCAAGACGGTCCAGGGCGCCGATGCCAAGGTGATGCTGATGGGCGAGAAGGTCATGATCGGCAACGCGAACGTCGTGACCACGGACATCAGCACGAAGAACGGCGTGATCCACGTGATCGACACGGTGCTCCTGCCGCCGGCGAAGTAATACTGAACGGCAGAAGCGGAACGGCAGAAGCTGAAAAGCAGAAGCTGAAAAGCAGAAGCCGAACGGCAGAAGCCGGGAATGGCCCCACGGATTGCTCCGTGGGGCCATTCCTGCGTTTCGGCGCCAGGTTTCTTGCCTTCACACTGTCATCCGGCCAGACTAGCGGAACCCCTTACCTGCCCTCATGCATACTGCTCGTCTTGTTCTCGCTTCCGCGCTCCTTGCGGCATCTGCAGCGTCCGCACACGCCCAGGCTGCCCCTGCGCCTTCCGCGGCTTCCGCCGACCTCATCGTCACCAACGCGCGCGTCTACACCGCCGACGAATCGCGGCCGCTCGTCGAGGCGTTCGCCGTACGGGGCGGCAAGATCGTGTTCGTCGGATCACAACGCGAGGCGGCCATCCTCAAGGGCGCGTCCACGCGCGTCATCGACGCCGGTGGTAAGACGATCATTCCGGGCATGGTCGACGCGCATGCGCACTTCAGCGGCCTCGCCCAGACGCTGCGTTCCGTGGACCTCGTCGGCACCACGAGCCTGAACGAGGTGATTGCCCGCGTCAGCGAGAAAGCGAAGACGCTGCCGAAAGGCACCTGGATCACTGGACGCGGCTGGGACCAGAACGACTGGGGCAACACCGAATTCCCCACGCACGACGCCCTCACGGCCGCCCTGCCCGACCATCCGGTGCTGCTGGAACGTGTCGACGGTCACGCGATGTACGCCAACATGGCGGCCATGAAGGCGGCCGGCGTGACGGCCGCGAGCAAGTCACCGGTCGGTGGCCAGATCATCAAGGATGCGAAAGGCAATCCGACCGGCGTCTTCGTCGACAACGCGAGCGAAGTGCTGGAGAAGCAGGTGCCTCCGCCCACCGCATCCGAGTACAAGGGTGCGCTCAAGGACGCGATCGCCCTGATGCACCGCTGGGGCCTCACGGGCATGCACGACGCTGGCGCGACACGCGCGGCCATCGACACCTACGAGGATCTCGCCAGGAGCAAGGAGCTCAATCTCCGCCTGTACGTGATGATCGGCGACGACAAGGCGGCGATCGATCACTACTTCGCCATGGGTCCGCGCTCGGCGCTGTACGACGGCCAGCTGTGGGTGCGCGCCGTGAAGCTCTATGCCGACGGTGCCATGGGCTCGCGCGGCGCGGCGCTCCTCGAGCCGTACAGTGACGATCCGAACAACACCGGCCTGCTCCGCAGCACCCAGGCGCACATCCGCGAAGTCGCCGAACGTGGCCTCAAGAGCGGATTCCAGATCAACACGCACGCGATCGGCGACCGCGGCAACCGCGTCGTGCTCGACGCGTATGAACAGGCCCTCAAGACTACGCCTGCGGTCGATCACCGCTTCCGCGTGGAGCATGCGCAGATCCTCAGCTACGACGACATCCCGCGCTTCGCGCAGCTGGGCGTGATTCCCTCGATGCAGGCGAGCCACCAGACCAGCGACATGTACTGGATCGGCAAGCGCCTGGGTCCCACGCGCCTCCTGGGCGCCTATGCATGGCGCTCGCTCATCAACTCGGGCGTCGTCATCCCCAACGGCAGCGACTTCCCCGTGGAGCTGGTCAATCCGCTCATCTCGTTCCATGCGTCCATCGCGCGCCAGGACGCGAACGACTGGCCCGCGGGCGGATGGTTTCCGGAGCAGCGCATGACCCGCGAGGAGGCGCTCCGCAGCATGACGCTCTGGCCCGCCTACTCGGGATTCCAGGAGAAGGAGATGGGGTCGATTACGCCCGGCAAGTTCGCGGACTTCGTGATGCTCGATCAGGACATCATGCGCGTGCCGGCGGAACTCGTGCTCAAGACCGAAGTGCTGTCGACGTATGTCGGCGGCAAGGAAGTGTATAGCAGCACGAAGAAGCCGTAACCCGATGCGTGTCGTCTCCCTGCTTCCGGCCGCGACCGAGATCGTGGCCTTTCTGGGCGCCACCGAACATCTGGTCGGCATCACCCACGAGTGCGACTACCCCGAGGTCGTGTCATCGCGGGTGCGCGTGACACGCAGTGCGATTCCGCACGCCGACGATCCGCTCGAGGTCGACGAGGCGGTGCGCCGGCTGTCAGGCGACGGACAGCCGCTGTTCGCGCTCGACAAGAAGCACATCCGCGTACTGCACCCCGACGTACTGCTCACGCAGGCGCTCTGCGACGTGTGCGCGGTCAGCGAGACGGACGTGCGTGCGCTCGCCGCGAAGCTCGCACCGGAGCCACAGGTGGTGACGCTCGGTGGCACCACCCTCGATGGCATCTACCAGGACATCGCTGCGGTAGCCGCAGCGCTCGGCGCCGAGAGCGACGGCGAGGAGCTGCTGATCGGCCTGCGTGACCGCGTGAAGCATGTGCACGACACGCTCAAGGCCGACAAGGCACACCGCCCGCGCGTGGCGCTCATCGAATGGACTGCACCGATCTTCGTGGCGGGCCACTGGGGCCCGGAGCAGATCAAGCGCGCCGGCGGGATCGACGTCTGCGGCACGGCGGGGGCGCATTCCACGACAGTCACGATGGACGCGCTGCGACTTGGTCAACCGGAGATCGTGCTGGTGGCGCCGTGCGGCTACTCGCTCCAGCGCGCAGTCACCGAGGCGAAGCGGATGCTCGCGAGCCCGGATTGGGCGTGGCTCGCAGGTCGGCAGGTGTGGGCACTCGACGCGAACGGCCTAGTGAGCCGGCCCGGCCCGCGGGTGGTCGACGGCATCGAAGCGATGGCCCGCATCTTCAACCCCGGGTCGTTCAGCGCGCTCGACCCTCGGCACGGGGTGAGGGTCCAGTAGGACTGCAGAAGCGGAACCGCAGAAGCCGAAAAGCAGAAGCGGAACGGCAGAAGCCGAGAAAAGGCGGCAGATCGAAACGATCTGCCGCCTTTTCTGCTTTCCAGCTTCTTCTCTCAAGCTTCTGCGGTTCCGCTTCTGCCGTTCTGCCTCTGCGGTTCCGCTTCTGCTCTATTTAACCCACATCTGCACGGCCACCACAGCGAGCAAGATTGCGAATGCCCGTCGCATGACGAGCGCATCGACGCTCGTGGCGATCTGTGCGCCCAGGAACGCGCCGGCCATCATGCCGACCGCGATGAGCACCGCGTGCGTGAGGTCCAGCTGGTGCCCTGCCTTGTAGTACTTGTAGACGCCGACGGCGGCGCCGAGCGGGAGCACGAGGGAGGCGAGCGATGTGCCGGACGCCTGCGGCAGGGACATCTTCAGCAGGAATACCAGCGCGGGCACGACGATGATGCCCCCGCCGATGCCGAACATTCCCGAGAGAACACCAGCGCCTAGGCCGATGGCAAGCAGCAGGAGTATGGTCGTCATGGGCGGGATGGAGGGGTAGGCGCTACGGGCCGAATGCGGGCGGCACACCGGCAGTCTAACGTGTAATTTCCGGGATGCTCTCCGAATCCTCAATCACGTTCCTGAAGCGCCTGCTCGACACGCCTGGTCCCTCCGGTTTCGAGGGGGCGCCGGCTCGCGTCTGGCGCGAGGAAGCCGCTGCCTTCTCGGCCGTGACCGCCGATGTCGTCGGCAACAGCCTCGCCACGGTCGAAGGGTCGGGTGGGCCCACGATTCTCCTCGCCGGACACATCGACGAGATCGGGATCATCATCACCTACATCGACGAGAACGGGTTCATCTTCTTCGAGCCGATCGGTGGGTGGGATCCGCAGGTGCTCGTCGCGCAGCGCATACGCTTCATCGGGCGCAGTGGTGAGGTGTTCGGGGTGATCGGCAAGAAGCCGATCCACCTGATGAAGCCGGACGAGCGGGAGAAGGCCTCCAAGATCACCGATCTCTGGGTCGACATCGGCGCGAAGACGAAGGCGGAGGCGCTGGAGCACCTCGAGATCGGCGACGCCGGCGTGATCGACGCCCGCGTGGTGGAGCTGCCCAACCAGCGCATCGTGTCGCGCTCCATCGATGATCGCATCGGCGCCTTCGTGGTCCTCGAGGCGCTCCGGCGGTACGCTGCGAAGCCTGGTGCGGCGCGCGTGGTGGCGGCGGCGACGGCCCAGGAGGAGATCGGATACGCCGGTGGCGGCGCCCGCGTGGCAGCCCAGTCGCTGGACGCACGGATGGCCATCGCGGTGGACGTGACCTTCGCAACCGATCATCCCGGCATGGAGAAGAAGGAGCTGGGCGAGCACAGTGTCGGCGGTGGGCCGGTGCTCACACGGGGCTCGGTCGTCAGCCCCGTCGTGTTCCGGCTTCTGAGCGACACGGCCAGAACGCTCGACATTCCGTTCAGCGTGCACGCCGCCGGGCGGTTCACGTCGACCGACGCCGACGCCATTCATCTCACGCGCAACGGCGTGGCGACCGGGCTGCTCTCGATCCCGAACCGCTACATGCACTCGCCGAACGAGATGGTCTCGCTCGAGGATCTCGATCGGGCCGCGGACCTGATCGCCGAAGCGTGCCGCGCGGTGACGAACGAGACGGATTTTACCGCACGATAGGCTGACTGCCCGTACCCGTGCGAGCGCCAGTCACGGCGCTCGCCCGAAGGCGAATGGCGGCCGCCGCGACCTCCCCGTCCGCATCGTTCACGAGCGAATCGATGGCTTGCAGCATCGAGTGACCGCGGGCGCGAACCAGCGCTTCGAGTGCGCCGATCCGCATCCACGACGGTTGTGGCGACGGGGGATCCCCATTGATGCTAGCGTTGCCCTGGTAGAGGGCAATGCGAAGCAGCCGCTGGACCGCATGCGAACTACCCAGTCTCCCGAGGGCGGCAAGCATCTCCAGCGCGACATCGTCGTCGGCCTCCGCATCGAGGGCAGCGGAGAGCGGCCCGGCTGGTGGGCGGGGTCGGTCCGGCAGCGTACCTGACAGCCCATACGCAGATGCCGCGAGGCGCCGGACCTCGGGATTTCCATCACCGATGACCCGGTGCAGACCGGCTAGCGCGGGGATCGTACGCAACCGAACGAGCGCGCGCGCTGCGGCGATACGAATGCGTTCATCGTCGTGCGAGAGCAGTGGCAACAGCTCGCGATCCGCCTGCTCCACTCCCATCTCTCCAAGCAACGCGGCGGCGTTTCGAACGACATACCAGCGCTCGTCCCGCAACGTCTCGTACAGGTGCGCGGCTCCGACATCCATCGCGACGATGGCATCGAAATACGCTCGGCGCGCCGTCGCTTCGTCTGCGTCCAGCAGCGCTCGAAGCAGACTTGCCACGCCCGCCTCGCCCGCACGCGCCAAGAGTTGCAGCAGACCGAGAGGATCACCGGTATGTGGAAGACGACCCGCCAGCAGCTGCAGCATTGGCGGGTCGAGCAATCGTCGGATCGCCGTCTCGACGGCTACACGTCCAGCCCCACTCCCGATCGTCCGCAGCTGCCCGACGCACGCACGGGCGGCCCGTTCCAGAAACGCCGCGTCGCCACGTGACTCCGCGTCGTCGATGGCATCGAGGAGCGCCGACACCGCCGCCGTCGCCGTCTGATCGCTTCGCGCTGCTGCCAGGCGGGCGAACAGTCCGGCGGCGGAAATCTCCGCATCTCCTGCCCCAGCCGCGCCGTCCGCGACCGCCGGCGTGACGACGATGCTCCACGTGCGCAGGAGCTCCGGCGCAACGTCCCCTACCGCCGTCTCGACGGCGTCGATCGAATGCAGTGGCGTGAGGCCCGACGGAGTTCCGCGCACGCCACGCAACAGCCAGCGGCCGAGCGTGAGGAGCTCGCCGGGCGCGGCACCTTCGCGAATGGTGATGCCGCCGACACCGCGCCGGACGAGGCGGGCGGCCAGCTCCTGGAGCGCAGCCGCGCGTTCGGTGTCGGCCACGGGGGCAGCCGTCGCTCCGGCTGGCGCGTCGTACACCATCGGCACCGCGTGCAGCGCGACCGACCCGTCCACCAGACGAAGCAGAAACGCCCCTTCGCGCGACCGGGCGGCGAGATGCCGCAATGCCTCGCGCGCGGCGAGCAGCGCCGGCCCGTCGGTGTCGAGCGCCAGCGGCTCCGCACCGGTGCCTCGCACATCGTCGAGCCGTTCCACGAGACGCAGGAGCGCCACCGCGATCTCCCGCGACACACGAGCGTCGGCGGCAACGCTCGCCATGGCGCGGTCCGGCGTGCGTGGTCCGGGGGTCGGGCGTGCAAAAATTCCCAGCGGAGTCACCGGCTCTCCGGAAGCGCCCTGGCGTCGCTACACTTCGGCAACCGTTCTCCTTCGTCTGGAAATTCGCTCATGCCTGCTTCAATCCCGCGCATTGCGCCCCCATCGACTCGGCGCATCGGCTCGTCGGTACTGCTGCCAGTTCTACTGCTCGTCACGGGCGCCTGCCAGTCCACCGGGAGCAGCGCGGCCGCGAGCGGCTCGAATGGGGCCTCCGGCAACGGGTCGGCCGTCTCCACGCTGTCGACACCCGACCCGCGAGCGATCCGCTCCGACATCGCGATCCTCGCGAGCGAAGCATGGGAAGGACGCGGCACGGGTACCGCCGGCAATGACAGCGCGGCCGCGTTTCTCGCGCGTCGGTATCGGTCGCTCAACCTACTGCCGCTCGCGGTCGACAGCACCGGCGCCTCCTGCGGACGCCCGACTGGCACGCCGTGCGCGCCCTCCTTCCTCCAGAAGTTCACGGCCCGCCCCGTCGCGCGCGCGCACACCGGCGCCGCGCGGATTCTGCCGACGCAGAATGTCGTGGCGATGCTCCGCGGGACTGACCCGGTGCTGCGGAACGAGTACGTGGTGATCGGTGCCCACTTCGACCATCTCGGTCGCGAACCGGAGTTCTCGCAGGACCCCGAGGCGAAGAACGCCGTGCGCAACGGCGCCGACGACAATGCCTCCGGCACTGCGGCACTGCTCGAACTCGCGCGCCTGTTCTCGCGGACCCCGACGAAGCGCACGCTGGTCTTCGCGCACTTCAGCGGCGAGGAGCTGGGGCTGCTCGGCTCAGCGCACTTCGTCGGCTCGCCGCCGTTTCCGCTAGCCAAGGCACAAGCCATGATCAACTTCGACATGATCGGACGCCTGCGTGACGACAAGCTCATCGTGTACGGCGTGGCCACGGCGGTCGAGATGCGTGCGCTCGTCGACTCGGCGAACAACGGTGTCGGCCTGCGGATCTTCGCGCAGGGTGATGGCACCGGGCCCTCCGACCATGCGTCCTTCTATCTCAAGGACATGCCGGTGCTGCATTTCTTCACCGACCTGCATGACGACTATCATCGTGCGACGGACGATATCGAGAAGATCAACGCGGAAGGGGAAGCCAAGGTGATCGCGCTCGCGGAGCGCGTGATCCGGGACATGGCCGACCGGTCGACGCGCCTGTCGTTCGTGCGCGCAGCGGCTGCACCGGTGGCGACATCGTCACGCGAGGGCAGCAACACGTATCTCGGGTCGGTGCCGGACATGGCTGCGGGCGATGTCGTAGGCTTGCGACTCACCGGCATTCGCCCGGGCTCCCCGGCGGACAGCGGTGGCCTCAAGGCCGGTGACGTCATCGTGGAATTCGACGGCAAGGCGATCACCGACCTGTACACCTACACGGATGCGCTGTACGCGCGGCAGCCTGGCGACACCGTGAAGATCGTCGTGATGCGCGACAAGGAGCGGAAGACGCTGACCGTCACCCTCGGCAAGCGCGGGGGCTGAGCCGCGCTGTGCTGGCCTTGTGGTCGTCGGCCCGGTACACCTTTCCGCTGCCCGATGGTCATCGCTTTCCCGTCGCCAAGTATGCGCGGCTGCGGGAGCGGGTGATCGCGGATGGCCTGGTCACGGCAGCGCAGGTTCATGATGCACCGGCGGCGACCGACGACATGCTGCTTCGCGTGCACACGCCGGAATACGTTCGCGCATTCCGCCACGGCACGCTCACGGCGCCGGAGGTTCGGAAGCTCGGATTCCCGTGGAGTGCAGAGCTGGTGGAACGCTCGACCCGTGCCCTCGCGGGCACCGTCGCCGCGTCGCGGCATGCGCTCGCGCACGGAGTCGCGATGAACCTGGCCGGCGGCACGCACCACGCATTTCCGTCGTATGGGGAAGGGTTCTGCGTCTTCAACGACGTGGCGGTCGCGACACGCACACTCCAACACGAGCGGCTCGTGCGTCGTGTCGCGGTAATAGATCTCGACGTCCATCAAGGCAACGGCACGCACGCGATCTTCGCGGGCGACAGCACCGCCTACACCTTCAGCATGCACGGCGGGCGCAACTTTCCGTTCAACAAGGTCCCGGGCACACTCGACATCGAACTCGAGGACGGCACCGGCGACGCCCAGTACCTCGGCCTGCTCGCGGATGCGTTGCCCCGTGTACTCCACGAATCGCGGGCCGACCTGGTGTTCTATCTCGCGGGTGCGGACCCGCACGAGGGCGACCGGCTTGGCCGGCTCGCACTGACTTTCGACGGGCTCCGGCGGCGCGACATGATGGTGCTGGAGGCCTGCCGGGAGGTTGGGCTTCCCGTGACCGTGACGATTGCCGGAGGGTACGGGCGGGACGTCGACGACACCGTGGCCGTCCACGCGGGGACCGTGCGCGTGCTGCGGGAGTTCGCATGATGCACCGCATGACGCGCTTCCCGTCGGCGTGGTGCGCACCGCGAGATATTCCGGAATGACTCTGCCCGCGCCTCGCCTCAGCGGCTTCACCACCTCGACGTCCGTTCCGCTCTACTGGTGCGAGGATGGCCCGGCCGACGCGCCCCCGCTGCTGCTGTTGCACGGCGGCCCGGGTGCGCATCACGACTACCTGTACCCGCAGATGCTCGCGCTCGCCGAGCGGCATCGGCTGGTGACCTACGACCAGCGCGGTGGCGGGCAATCGCGCACCGACGATCCGACGCCGATCACCTGGCAGACGCAGGTGGCGGATCTTGCGGCCGTCGTCCACGAACTGGGGATCACCCCGCTCACCATCGTGGGTTACTCGTGGGGCGGCCTGCTGGCGATGCTCTACGCGATCGAGGCGACATCGACTCGCGGGATGCCGGTTCCAACCAGACTGGTCCTGATCTCGCCTGCTCCGATCACGCGGGAGTGGCGCACGCAGTTCGAGACGGAGCTTCTGGAGCGTCAGCGCGGCCCCGCGATCGCAGCGCTGCGCGCCGAACTCTCGGCGTCGGGCCTTCGCGAGCGCGACATGGACGCGTACCGGCAGCGCAGCTTCGAGCTGAGCGTGGCCGGCTACTTTGCCGACCCATCACTCTCGAGCGCACTCACTCCGTTCCGGGTCACGGGAAAGACCCAGCAGTCGATCTGGCAGAGTCTCGGCGACTTCGACCTGCGCGACGGGCTTCGTGCCGTTGATGTGCCGGTACTCGTCCTTCACGGGCGTGAGGATCCCATTCCGCTTTCGTCGTCGGAAGCGGTCGCGGAGTCGCTGCGTGGAGACCTCGTCGTGCTGGAGGCGTGCGGACATGTGCCGTACGTGGAACAGCCGGCGGCGCTTTTCGCGGCGATCGAGCGATTTCTCGGGAGCTGACGCTTTTCCCGCTTCCTGGTCCACCTGCCTTGATGCTGCACTACGGCGCGGTCACCCACACTCCCATCACGACGATCGACGTCGATGATCGCCAGTTCCGTGTCACGGTGCATTCGGCGCATGACGGCGTCGAATTCGTGGGCCGGCTCTGGTTTGCGGACGTGGAATGGGACAACTCGGGCATCCCGGACCGCGGCGTACTGCCCGGCCGCACCGAGGCCGAAGTACTGGCGCTGGCCCGGCGCCTGCGCCCTGACGAACTGTTGCAGCGCTACCGCCGGGCGAACGCCGAAAAGCGGCGCTTTCATGGGCTGCGTCACCTGACGCTCGAGATGCTCTCCAAGATCCGCTACATGAACCAGGTCGCGGTGAGCATGCGTACGGGCTTGCTCGATCGCGAGGCGGCGGCGCAGGAGATCGAACTGACGGAGCAGCAGCTCATCGAGTTGATCCGCAACGCGCGGGTTTTGGCGGGCGTCGAGAGCTGACAGCCTTGGTTTGACTGGCGCGACCGCGGCATTGGTGCGCTGCGGCTGCGGACGTGGGGAATCCCCGTCGCGAGCCGACTTCGCGGTGCGCCGGGGTGCCCCGGCTTTGCACCGCTCAGGGACTCGCTCTGGGGACTCCCCACGCCCGCAGCCGCCAGGGGTGTGCTCAGAAGCGAGTGCAACGCACCGCTGGTAGCCAGGTTGCCCCTCGGAAGCCGCGGTACCTGCCCCGCGACTGACATCCTGCCGCGCAGTCAGTGTTCGTCGCACGCTTCAGGCGCGACGCGGTCGTGTAGTCCAGCATCGTGGAGCCTCCCCGCGCGAGCTTCACTCCGCTCCGTCCTCCCTGCGGCCGCGAGATCGCATCAGGACGCCGGGGCCGCCGCGCCTCCAGCGAGTCCCTGAGCGGTGCAACGCCGGGGCACCCCGGCGCACCGCGAAGTCGGCTCGCAGGAGGCGTGGTGGTTCCGGCGGCCACGCACCAATCTCGCGTCCACACCCGGCCGAGCCTAAAGTCCCTCGGCCGTCGTTCCACGATCCAAGTGCCAGGCGTGATCGGTTAGATTGAGCGCCATGGATTGTCGATCTGCCGCCCATGCACTGACCCAGATTTCTGCTCTGCTGGAGCTGCATGGTGAAGACCGGTTCACGGTGCGGGCGCTGCATGCCGGTGCACGGGCGCTCGTTTCGCATGGTGAGACGCCGCTCCACGATGTGTTGATCGAGGGTTCGCTGCTGGAGTCGCTCCCGCCAGCGGTCGCCGACGTGCTGCGCGACCTCGATGCGAACAACAGTTCGGTGATGCTTGAGTCGCTGCAGGAAGAGACGCCCGAAGGGCTGCTCGAGATGCTGCGCGTGCCGGGCCTCGGGCCGGCGCGCATCCGGCACATCCACGAAGGGTTGCACATCGAGACGCTGCAGGAACTCGAGGTGGCTTCGCGCGATGGACGTGTTGCAGCCCTGCCGCGCTTCGGTGAGAAGACCGCCGAGAAGATCCTGAAGGGCATCGCCGACCTGCGCGCCTCCGGCGCCTACGTGCTCTGGCAGCACGCGCGCGCCGAAGCCGAGCGACTGCTGGCGCTCGTGGCCGCGCACCCCGATGTCCTGCAGGTCGAAATCGCCGGATCGATCCGGCGTCGCTGCGAAGTCGTGCGCGACATCGATCTGGTGGCAGCGGTGCGCGGCTCTCCCTCGCTGGTTGCAGCCGCGATCGCCGGCTCGCGCGGCGTACGAGAGACACTCGGTGGTGGCGGTCGCACCGTGCGGCTGCGCTTCGATGATGGCGTGATGCTGGACCTCGCCTGTGTGCGCCCTGAGCAGTTCGCACTCGCACTCTGGCGTGCCACCGGCAGCCACGCGCACGTGAAGACCGTCACCGAACGCGCAGCCTCGCTCGGGTTCACGCTCACGGGCGACGAACTGCGCGACCAGGACGGCGCGCTGCTGCCCGTGCTGCACGAGCGCGACCTGTACGCGCACCTGGGCATGTCGTACATCGTGCCCGAGATGCGTGAGGCGTTCGGCGAGGTGGAAGCTGCCGTGGACCGCGAGATCGGCACGCTCGTGACCGAGGCCGACCTGGTCGGTGCGCTGCACTGCCATTCGCAGTACAGCGACGGCGGGGCAACCATTGCCGAAATGGCGGCGGCCGCGCAGGCGCGTGGGCTTCGCTATCTCGGCGTCTCGGATCACTCGCAGTCGAACACCTACGCCGGCGGTCTCTCGCGCGATGCGATTCTCCGCCAGCACGAGGAGATCGACGCGCTCAACGCCGGATACGCAGCCGACGGAACCGATTTCCGGATCCTCAAGGGCATCGAGGCCGACATCCTGCCGTGTGGCCGTGTCGATTACGACCCGACGATTCTGGACCGCTTCGACTTCGTCATCGGATCGATTCATACGCGGTACGGCATGAATGAGCGACAGATGACCGATCGCGTCCTCAAGGCACTCGATGATCCGCATCTCACCATTCTCGGTCATCCCACGGGACGGTTGCTGCTCACGCGTGAGCCGTACGCGATCGATATCGCCGCGGTGATCGAGAAGGCCGGTCGTGTCGGTGTGGCGGTGGAGCTCAATGCCGATCCGCACCGGCTCGACATCGACTGGCGGGCCTGTCGCATCGCACAGCAGCTCGGCACGATGGTATCGATCGGGCCCGACGCCCATTCGCCGCTCGGGCTCGAGCATCTCGAGATGGGTGTGGCAATCGCCCGAAAGGGATGGCTGTCCGCCGGGAACGTGCTGAACAGCCGTACCGCCGACGAAGTGCTGGCGTTTGCGCGTGCGCGACGGGCGAACACGCCGCAGCCCGCGCCGCTCAAGCGTGCCGCGCAGTAGCGCTCGCGGGAGTAGGCGAGCGGGTGGCGGCGCTCGCAGTGCCGGGCAGAAACCGTCGCAGAAGGCACCGCCCGTCAAGCGCGCGCCGCGGACGAAGACCGAGAAGCTCGCGGTCGCGTCCATCACGCTCGAAAGGCTGCTCGCCGAGTATCCGGATGCGCACTGTGAGCTCGACTACCGGAACCCGTTCGAGCTGCTCTGCGCGACCATCCTGAGCGCGCAGTGCACCGACGTGCGTGTCAACATGGTGACGCCGACGCTCTTCGCGCAGTACCCGGATCCGGAGCGTCTGGCTGTGGCGGATCCGGCGGGCGTCGAGGAGATCGTGCGCTCCACGGGCTTTTTCCGCGCCAAGACCAAGAGCCTGATCGGGATGGCGAACGCGCTGGTCTCAGCGCACTCGGGCGAAGTGCCGACCTCGATTCCACTGCTCACCGCGCTGCCCGGCGTCGGGCGGAAAACCGCCAACGTCATCCTGGGCAATGCATTCGGGATCAACGACGGCATCGTGGTGGACACGCATGTTCAGCGGCTCAGCCGTCGTTTGGGCCTGACCCGCCTGCCCGATCCGGTCGGCATCGAGGCGGAACTCATGCCGCTCTTCCCCCGGGAGAGGTGGGCCATGCTCAGTCATCTGCTCATCTGGCACGGCCGCCGTGTCTGCTTTGCCCGGAAGCCGGCCTGCGGGGAGTGCGTGCTGAACGACGTCTGCCCCAGTGCAGGGATCGCGGGCGATTGACCTCCCCGTGCGGAAGCTCCCGCACTACTTTCCCTGCTTACTCCGTTCATTTCGATTCGAGGTCATATCGTGGCAAAGGTCGCAACGTTCGAAACCAACAAGGGCACCCTGGTCGCCGAGCTGTACCCGGCGGAGGCGCCCAAGACCGTCGAGAACTTCGAGAAGCTCGCGAACTCGGGCTTCTATGATGGCGTGAAGTTCCACCGCGTCATTCCTGACTTCGTCGTGCAGGGCGGCGATCCGCTCTCGCGTGAACTGCCGGAAGGCGATCGCCGAGTCGGCACGGGCGGCCCGGGCTGGATGATCAACTGCGAGACGAAGGGCAATCCGCACAAGCACGCCGTTGGTGCCCTCTCCATGGCCCATGCCGGCAAGGATACCGGTGGCAGCCAGTTCTTCATCGTGCTGAGCGAGGCCAACACGCGTCACCTGAACGGCGTGCACACGGTGTTCGGCAAGGTGACGAAGGGACTCGAGTTCCTCCCGTCGATCGCCCCGAACGATTCGATGGTCTCGGTGCGCGTCGCCGACGTCGACTGACCTCTACCTCTCCTGACATGAGCAAGTCAACCACGGGCGGCAGCGACACGGGTGCCGCGTTCGTCGGCCTGATCGGCGGCGCGATCTTCATCGGCGCCATCCTGTACGGCATCGTCATCTGGACGAACCAGCAGTTCGAGGGACATGGGGAAGCCGAGAAGCCGGCCGCGTCGGCCGCCTGGGTGACTCCGAGCGCTGTGGCCTAGTCCGGCCGCAGTTCGGCATGAAGTGGAGGGCGGCGCTGCTACGGCAGCGCCGCCCTTTTTCGTCCCCAAGCCAGTCGACGGACGTCCGTGCCGCAGAAACCGGAGGTCGTACTGGCCCATTGATAACTGACCGGTCAGTCAGTAACTCTCTCCATCAGTGGTGACTCCCCGTCGTTTCAATGCCTTGCTGGCTCCTATGACCGTCTCCGTACCCGATAACGCTGAGTCTAGGCGCCGCCGTGCTCCCGAAGAGCGGCCCCAGCAGATTCTCGACGCCGCCTTCCACGAGTTCGGCGAGAACGGCCTCGCAGGAGCCAGGCTGGACGACATCGCCCGGCGCGCGAACGTCGCCAAGGGCACGATCTATCTCTACTTCCCGAACAAGGAAGCGCTGTTTCGCGAAATGGTGCTCACGACCATCGTGGCCACCCTCGAGACGGCCGAGCAGCGCCTCGCGCTGAACGAGACAGGGACCGCGCGCGAGCAGATCGAAGGATTCTTCACGCATTGGTGGGCATTTCTGCGCTCCGAGCGCTTTCAGGTCGTGCAGCGCCTGGTCATGGCCGAGCTGCCGAATTTTCCGGACCTGCTGCAGTTCTACGCGGATGAAGTCATCGCGCGCGGCCGGCGCCTCATCGCGTCGATCGTCGCACGCGGCACCGCGCGCGGGGAATTCCGTTCCGTCGATCCGGACGTCGCTGCGCGCATGCTGCAGGCACTCGCGATGACGCACACGCTGTGGTGCTCACGCCGGCAGTTCTTCGTGTCGCTGAACCATCACTCGGACGACGCGGTGCGCGACCAGATCGTCGATTTCTACCTGCACTCCCTCCGCCCGGACCCGGCGTCCGCTCACCCGTGATGGCCCTGATGATGCGTCGCTCCATTGTTGCCGCGCTGTTGTTCGCCGCTCCCGCGTCGCTCGCTGCACAGACACCGGGCGTGCCGACGGCATCATCGCTCTCGCTGGGCGACGCCGCGCGACTTGCGGCCCAGCGCAGTGGCGGGATCGACATCGCGCAGGCGCGCGTCGCCCAGGCGACTGCACGCACCGCGCAACGACGTGGGGCGCTGCTGCCCGATCTCGCCGCCGGCGTGCAGCAGGCATCCCGTACGGTGAATACCGCAACGTTCGGCTTCTCCTTCCGTGATCCGACGGGTCGCCCCTTGCTGCGCGAAGACGGAGAATTGATCGGACCGGTGCACACGGTCGACCTGCGCTACCGCATCACGCAGCCACTGCTGGATCTTGGCGCGCTTGCGCGCTATCGGTCGGCGCAGGCGGCGGATCGCGCCGCATCAGCGGAAGTATCCGTGCAGGCGGAGGGCGCGGCAGCCGCCGCGGCCGCGGCATACATCCGTGCGGTCCGTGCGGATGCGCAGGTTGCGGCACGCGCTGCCGACTCGGTGCTCGCCGCGGATCTCGCACGCATCGCGCGCGACCAGCTTGCCGCCGGCACCGGCATCGGGCTCGACGTGACGCGCGCGCAGGCGCAACTCGCCGCGACGCGCGCGCAGCTCATCTCGGCGCGCAACGAACGCGATCGCGGACTGCTCGAACTGAAGCGCGCAATCGGCCTGCCGCTCGATGCTGCCATCGCGCTGCGCGACTCGCTCGCCGGCCTCAGCGTCGACGCAAACGTGCCGGAACAGGCCACCGCCCTGCGCGATGCGTTCGACGGACGTGCTGACGTGCGCGCGCTGCTGGCACAGGAGGCGGCACAGCGTCGCGCCGTGAATGCCATTCGCTGGGAGCGCACGCCGCAGCTCGGACTCGTGTTCGACCACGGTGTGATCGGCCGGAACATGGATCGCCTGCTGCCGACGTACACATGGGGACTGCAGCTGTCCGTTGGGTTGTTCGACGGATTCCGTCGTGAAGGTCGCCTCGAGGAGCAATCGGCAGGCCTGCGTGAGGTCGATGCACGCCTGCGTGACCTGCGCGAGCAGAGTGCGCTCGAGGTGCGTGCCGCGTTCCTCGATCTCGCCTCTGCGCGGGAGCAGGTCGATGCGGCGCGTGAACGCCTGACACTGGCCGAGCAGGAAGTGTCGCAGGCGCGTGACCGGTTCACGGCGGGCGTTGCAGGAAACGCCGATGTCATCAGTGCCCTGCTGTCGCTCAACCAGGCCCGCACGCTGCGCAACGACGCACTCGCCTTGTACCAGGGCGCGCGCGTGTCGCTCGCACGCGCGACCGGTCTCGTGCAGCGGCTGCCGTAACGCGCCTGCCGTAACGCACCTGTCGTAGCGCGCCTGCCGCAAAGTGCCGATCCACACTCCACGCACGTACAATCGCTTCACTCGTCTCTTTCCAATTCACTGCCATGTCGTCCCAAACCGTCGATTCTTCAGCCTCAGCAACGCCGAGCGTGCAGCCGCCCGTCGCCCCGGCGTTGCGCGCAGCCGCTGACACGCCGAAGCGTCGCAACCCGTTGCGGTTCATCATTCCTGCGCTGCTGCTGATCGGTGCCGGATACTGGGCCTTCGGGCGCTGGAGTTTCGGCCGCACGCACGAGACGACCGACAATGCGCAGATCGACGGGCAGATCGTGCCGATCGTCGCCAAGGTCGGTGGCTTCGTGACCGCGGTTCAGGTGCGCGAGAACGGCACCGTTGGCCAGGACAGTGTGCTGGTGCGCATCGACGAGCGCGAGCTCGCGGTACGGCTCGCGCAGGCGGAAGCGGAGCTGGCCGCGGCGCGCGCAACTGTGGGTGGCCGAGGCGAGGAAGGGCAGGCGGCGGCGCAGGTGCGCACTGCTGCGAGCCAGCGCGATGTCGGCAGCGCGCAGGTCATCGCGGCGCGTGCAGCACGCACGAAGGCCGAGAGCGATCTCGCACGTGCGAAGGAACTCGCGGGCAAGCAGATCATCAGCCTCGCGCAGCTCGACGGTGCACAGGCCGCGTTCGACGCGGCCGTCGCCACGCTCACGGCCATGGAACGCCAGGTGAACGCGGCGTCGTCCGGCGTGGCGAATGCAGAGGCGGGTGTACGCCTGGCGCGCGCGCGGCTGCAGGCTGCAGAGGCGACGCGCAGCAACGCCGCCCTCCAGCTCTCGTTCACCACGATCAAGGCACCACTCGGCGGAACCGTGTCGCGGAAGGCCGTCGAGATCGGACAGCTCGTGCAGCCGGGGCAGACACTGCTGTCGATCGTCGCCGACACCGGCGTGTTCGTGACGGCGAACTTCAAGGAAACGCAGCTCGCGCGCATCCGCGTGGGCCAGGAGGTCGACCTCGAGATCGACGCCTACGGTGCAACCGCGCACGGCGTCGTCGAGAGTATCTCGTCGGCCACGGGTGCCAAGTTCGCGTTGCTTCCCCCTGACAATGCAACGGGAAACTTCACGAAGGTCGTGCAGCGCGTCCCGGTTCGCATCCGCGTGACGACCGGCCTGGGCACCGATCGGCCGCTGCGGCCGGGCATGTCGGTGAACGCGAGCGTCATCGTTCCGGCCTCATAGGCGCGAATGCCGATGAGTTCTGCGACGGCTCCCCCACCGGCAAGTCTGGCGGGATCCACTGGAGTGGCACTGCCGCGGGGCGCGTCCGCTGCGGCGGACGATCCCTACAAGAACCGCTACCTCATCGCGATCGCGGTGACGCTGGCGGCGGTCCTCGAGCTCGTCGACACGTCCATCGTCAACGTCGCGATCCCGCACATGATGGGCACACTCGGCGCGACGCTCGACGAGATCGCGTGGGTGTCCACGTCGTACATCATCGCGAACGTGATCGTGATCCCGATGTCGACGTGGCTCTCGTCGTATTTCGGCCGGCGGCGCTATCTCACGGGATCGATCGCAATCTTCGTGATCGCGTCGTTCTTCTGCGGCGCGGCCACGTCGTTGTGGGGGCTCGTGTTCTGGCGTGTGGTGCAAGGCCTTGGCGGTGGTGCCCTGCTCTCCACGGCGCAGACGACGATCTTCGAGTCCTTCCCGCCGCATGAACGCGGCACCGGCCAGGCGATCTTCGGCATCGGCGTGATGGTCGGCCCCACGCTTGGCCCGACCATCGGTGGCTACATCGTCGATGCGTACGCGTGGCCGTGGATCTTCTACATCAACGTGCCGCTCGGCATTCTCGCGGGCTACATGGTGTGGGCGTTCGTGCGCGATGCCGCGCACCAGAAGCGCGCGACGAGCATCGACGTGCCTGGCATCGTGCTGCTCACGCTGGCGGTCGGCGCATTGCAGTGGATGCTCGAGCGCGGCGAGCGCTTCGACTGGTTCGAATCGCGCTTCGTGATCGGACTCGCGGTCGTGAGTGTGCTGTCCGCAATCGGCCTGGTGTGGCGTGAACTCACGACGGAGCAGCCGATCATCGACTTTCGTATTCTCAGGTCGAGACAGCTGGCACCGGGTGTGGTGTTCGCTGCATTCCTCGGTCTTGCCCTCTATGGCTCCGTGTTCGTGCTGCCGGTCTTCCTGCAGGGGCTGCACGGCTACACCGCGTGGCAGACGGGCCAGGTCATTCTCCCTGGAGCACTGGCGTCCGCGTTCACGATGGCGTTCGTCGGCCGGCTCGCCTCGAAAGTCGACGCGCGGCCATTGATCGTGGCCGGCTCGTTCCTGTTCCTGCTGTCGATGTACCAGCTGTCCCAGATCACGCTCGACGTGGGCCAGGCGGAGCTGTTCTGGCCGCTGATTTTCCGGGGCGTCGGCCTGGGACTGATCTTCGTGCCGCTCACGGCGGCGACCGTGGCTGGGCTCCCGATCCACATGATCGGACAGGGCACGGGCATGTTCAACCTGCTGCGCCAGCTCGGCGGCTCCCTGGGGATCGCGATCATGGCGACGATGCTGTCGCGCCTGACCAAGGTCGAAAAGGCGACGCTCACGGAGCACGTGGCCACGTACGACCCACTCACGCTCGAACGCCTCGGCGTCCTCACGCGCGGCATGATCGCCCGCGGCACCGACGCAGTACTCGCCAAGCAGCAGGCGCTCGAAATGCTCGACCGCCAGATTTCGGCGCAGGCGAGTGTGCTGGCATTCTCGCGGCTCTATCTGGTGAGCGGCATCCTGCTCGTGTGCGCCTTACCACTGCTGCTCATCTGGAAGACGGGGAAAGCGGGCGGGGTGAAGGTGGAGGCACATTGAAACTGCAGAAGCGGAACTGCAGAAGTCGAACTGCAGAAGTGGAATGGCAGAGGCATAACCGCAGAAGCGGATGACGTGGCACTATTCACTTGGTTTCTGCCGTTCCGCTTCTGCCCTTTGGCTTCTGCCGTTCGGCTTCTGCCCCTTCGCTTCTGCTCTCTACCATGCCCACCCGCCCCGATGCTTTAGCCCTCATGGAGTCCTGGACTGCCAGCGACTCGCTCCGGAAGCACATGCTGGCCGTGGAAGCCGCGATGCGCGCGTATGCCCGGCATTTTGGCGAGGATGAAGAGCGCTGGGGGCTGGCCGGGTTGATTCATGATTTCGACTACGAACGGTTCCCGAATGCCGCGCAAGCGGCCGACGCGGAGCACCCGGCCGAGGGGGTGCGCCATCTGCGGAGCCTGGGCTGGCCCGAGGATGTGTGCGAGGCCGTGATGGGCCATGCCAATTACACCGGGGTGCCCCGGGTGACGCGAATGGCGCAGGCCCTGTTTGCCAGCGACGAGCTCACCGGACTGATCACGGCGTCGGCGCTCGTCAAACCCTCGCGGGCCATCGCCGATGTGGACGTGTCCGGGGTACGAAAGAAGATGAAAGACAAGGCGTTTGCCCGGGGCGTCAATCGCGACGACATTGTGCAGGGCGCGGACGCGCTCGGTATTCCACTCGAGGAGCACATTGGAATCGTTCTGGCGGCGATGCGCGAAATTGCCGGCCCTCTCGGGTTGTCCGGTTCGTCCTCAACGCCGCCTGACGGGGGTGCGTAATTCAGATGCAACCCAACGACCCCGAAATGACTTCTCTCGCTCTTCCCATCTCTGCCGCGAGGCCCTCAACGGGCAACGAGCGCGCTGGAGCCGGGGACGGAGCGACGGGGCGGATCGGGCGTGAGACGCCGGGGCCGCAGGGACCAACCCGCCCGCCGACAGAGCGGGTGGTGCAGCTGGTGCCGGTCGTGAGCGAGCTGCCATCGGCGTCTCCGGAGGTGCTGGAGGAGCGCGGGCTGGTGCTGGCCGCGCAGCGGGGTGACAGCGCGGCGTTTGCGGGCCTGGTGCGTCGTCACCAGCGGCGGGCGTATGCCGTCGCGCGGGCCATCGTCCTGTCGCACGACGACGCCGAGGATGCCGTGCAGGAAGGGTTTCTGCACGCGTTCCGCGCGCTCGAGCGATTCCGGCCCGAGCAGGCCTTCGGTGCATGGCTGCATCGCATCGTGGCCAATGCGGCGCTCGACATCGCGCGTCGCAAGAAGGTGCGGGACGCCGACGAGTTGCCGGAGACGCTGTCGTCTCCGCATCGCGATCCGGCGGAAGCTGATGAACTGCGCATGCGCCTGTCGCAGGCGCTCGAGACGCTCAACGAACGGCAGCGTGCAGTGATCGTGCTGCACGACGTCGAGGGATATAAGCACGCGGAGATCGGTACCCTTCTCGGAATTCCCGAGGGCACGGCCCGGTCTGATCTGCACCACGCCCGGGCGCATCTACGGCGCCAGTTGGGCAATTTGCGGAGTGATTCATGAAGGACCTCAAGCGGACGAACATGGAGCGGAGCCCGGGAGCCGATCCCTCGGTGACGATGCTGCTGCGCGCCGCCTACGCCCCCCCGGCGGACGACGAGTACTGGACGGCCCTGCAGGGCCGCATCGTGTCACGCCTGCAGGACACGGCCCCGGTCGCCTGGTGGACGGCCATCCCCGAGTGGCGCACCGCCGGCTTGGTGGCTGCGACCATTGCGTTGCTCGTGAGCGGCGCGACCATCATGCGTGAGCAGGCCCTCGACGCCGAAACCCGGCGGATCGCTGCGGGCGCGGCACTCTGGACTTCGGAGCCGGTGCCGGAAGGCATCCCCGTCCACATCACCGTGCGCGCGCGGGACAGCATTCCGGAGAACATGCCGGAGCGGTTCCTCGATCCGTTCGATCCGTAGGCGGGAGATCAGGTGTCAGCCATGAAACAGCCCAAGATGCTCGCCATGATGTTCGTGCTCGGCGCGTTGCTCACCGGTGGTGTGCTGGGCTTCAGCGCCAGCCGCGTCTTAACGAAGGAGCCGTATTCGCGTCAGTTCGACAACAAGTCGATGCGCGACGAGTTTGCGCGCGCGGTGCAGCTGACCGCGCAGCAGCGGACGGTCGTCGATTCGATCTTCGATTGGCGCGATTCGCTCCAGAAGCAGGTCTGGAAACGCTACGAGCCCGCCCGCGACTCCGTCGTGGACAGTGCGCGGGTCCTCATCAACCAACAGCTCGACACGACGCAGCAGCGTCTGTTCAAGGAGTTACGCGATTCCATGGTCGCTCGGCAAAACTTACGCAAGACGCGCGGGGAGAAGCGATGAGGACGTCCCGCATGGGGTCGATCCACTGCGCCATGATTGCCGGGGCGGTCCTGATGGCCGCCCCTCTTCACGCGCAGACTCCCGCCTCCGATGACGGCGCTCGTCCCGTGTCGCTCCGTGAGGCGGTCGAGCTCGCACAGCGCAACTCGCCGGCCGTCGTGCAGGCCCGGGGGCTCGACCGCAACGCGAACGCCCAGCGGCGACAGGCGTATGGCGCGTTCATCCCGAATCTCAACCTGACGGCATCGAGCGGGCGCACGTCGGGCACGACCATCAACACGTTCACGGGGCAGCTCCAGTCGCTGAGCGGGAATCCGTGGAGCTACGGCAACGGCATCGGTGCCAACCTCGAACTGTTCGACGGTGGCCGCCGGTTCTCCGAGCTCGGGCGCAACCGCGCGATCGCCGATGTCGCGGACGTCACTGCGATCGCCGCGCAGTTCGACGCCTCGCTCCAGGTGAAGCAGCAGTACTACGCCGCGCTTGCAGCGCGGGAATCGGAATCCGCGGCCCGCTCGCAGCTCGAGCAGGCCGAGCAGCAGCTCCGCGCATCCGCAGCGCGAGTGGCGGCGGGTGTGGTCACCAAGTCCGACTCGCTGCGCTCCGTCATTCAGGTCGGCAATGCGCGCCTCGCCGTGCTGACCGCACAGAACGACCTGCGCGTCGCCAACGCCGCGCTCACCCGCGTCGTCGGCTCGCAGTTCACGCTGACGGCATCACCGGCCGACACGATGGAAGTGCAGGCGCCGCTCCCGAGTGAAGCCGAGCTCGAGACACTCGTGAGCGCCGGCCCCGCGGTGCGGCTTGCCGAGAGCAACCTGGCCGTCGCACGCGCGGCGAAGCGCACGCAAAAGTCGGCGTACCTGCCGACGCTCAGCATGTCGTACAACTACAACTTCAACCAGAACAGCGCCGGCTTCGCGGGTGGCAACCTGTTCCTCGTCGGCGGATCGAATCCGAGCCGCCAGACGATGAGCTTCAGCTTCTCGTACCCGGTGTTCAACGGCTTCACGCGTGAAGCGAATGCCGTCGCCGCCGACGTCGCGCTCACGAACGCCGAAGCGCAAACCCGCGATGCGCGTCTCGCCGCCCGGCAGAACCTCGCGACGTTCCTGCGCTCCGTCCAGAACGCCCAGGCGCGCGTGGATGTGCAGCTCCAGGCGATCGCCGCGGCCGAAGAAGATCTGCGCGTGCAGCAGCAGCGCTACGCGCTCGGCGCGTCGACCTTGCTCGACCTGCTCACGTCGCAGACGCAGCTCACGCAGGCGCGCCAAGCCCTGATCCAGGCGCGCCTCGACGGCCGTATCGCACGCGCGCAGCTCTCCTCACTCATCGGTCGTGAGCTGTGACCACGACTGCCGCACCTTTTCTCCCGATTCCGGTCTCTCCCGTGGCGACACTTTCCCTTCGTCCTACCCAGAACGCCAGCCATGGACGGGCGCTCTTTCCGCGCGCGGCGGTGTTGCTCGCGTTCGGCGCCGTGCTCACGGCGTGCGGCGCGAAGAACGAAGCGCTCCCGGCGGTCGGAACCGCGGTCGTGGATCGTCGCACCATCGTGCTCGACGCCCAGGCGACGGGCGCGATCGAACCGATCAACGTCATCGAAGTGAAGTCCAAGGCGTCTGGCCTGATCACCCGCATGCCTGTGGAAACGGGTTCGCAGGTGAAGGCCGGCGACCTGCTGGTGCAGGTGGACACGCGTGAGATGAAGAACCAGCTCGACCAGGCCACTGCCGACCAGCGGTCTGCCAAGGCCAGCCTCGATGTGGCACTCGCACAGAAGAAGCGGTCGGACGAGCTGTACAAGACGCGCATCATCACGACGCAGGAGTTCGAGAACGCGCAGCTGGCCTACACGCAGGCGCAGGGTGCCGTCGTGCGCGCGAACACCAACGTCGACCTCGCGGAACAGCGCATGGAAGACGCGCGCGTGGTCGCTCCCGTCGACGGCACCATCATTTCGAAGCCGGTCGCACTGGGCCAGGTGATCACGTCGGCGACCAGCGCGATGGGCGGCGGCACGACGCTCCTCACGATGGCCGACCTGAGCCGGGTGCGCGTTCGCGCGCTCGTGAACGAGACGGACATCGGCAAGGTGCGTCCGGGCCAGCCGGCACGCGTCACGGTCGACGCCTATCCCGATCGCCCGTTCCAGGGCACGGTCGAGAAGATCGAGCCGCAGGCGCTCGTGCAGCAGAGCGTGACCATGTTCCCGGTCATCGTGTCGCTCGACAACACCGATGGCTTCCTCAAGCCGGGCATGAACGGCGAAGTGTCGATGCTGGTGGACCGTCGCGAAAACGTCGTGGCGGTGTCGAACGACGCGGTCCGCACGGTGCGCGAGGCCGCGACGACCGCCGCGTTCGTCGGGCTCAACCCCGACTCCGTGGCTGCGCAGCTCCGCGAGATGCAGGCGCAGGCGGCAGCGGCTCGCAGTGCGGGCGGCGCTGGCCGGCCGAACACCGACGCTGCACCGACGCAGTCGGTGGCGATGGATGCACCGGGCGGTGCGCCAGCCGCAGGTGCCTCAGCCACAGGTGCAGGCGGTTCGCGCGGCAACGGCCGGGGTGGCGAGGCTGGCAACGGCACTGGGAATGGCGCGGGTAACGGTGGAAACGCCGGTGCGCGCAGCGGTCGTGGCGGCGCAGGCCGTGGTGGAGCCGGCAACGGGGCCATGGCAGGGAACGGCGGCGGCAACGGCAACGGCGGTGGCAACGGCGCTGCGAACGGCGGCGGCAATGGTGGTGGAGCGCGCGGCGCAGGCGTGACCCGCCCGCGCTCTGCGCTCGTGTACGTGCAGCTCGCGCCAGGCAAGTTCGAGCCGCGGCTCGTCAGCCTCGGCGCGTCGAACTACGACTACTCCGAAGTGATTTCCGGCCTGAAGGAAGGCGAGTCGGTGGCGCTGCTCGCGGTCGCCGCGCTTCAGGCGCGCCGTGACCAGCAGAACGATCGCATGCGTCAGAACACCACGGTGCCGGGCGTGCAGCGCGCGGCACCGGCGGGCGGCAACGGCGCCCCCGGCGGCGGCGGTGGCGCCCCGGGCGGCGGTGGCGGTGGTGGCGGCGGACGTCCGGGCGGCGGAGGCCAGTAATGCTGTACGCTGAGGTCATCCGCGTCGCGCTCGGCGCACTCCGCGCGAACAAGCTGCGCTCGCTGCTCACGATGCTCGGCATCGTCATCGGCGTCGGCGCCGTGATCGCAATGGATGGCATCGGTCGCGGAGCCCAGAGTGCCATCAAGGCACGCATCACCTCGCTCGGCACCACGCTGCTGACCGTCAACCCGGGCCAGGTGCGCATGGGCGGTGGTATCGCCTCCGAAGCGGACCGCGCGCGGCTCACGATGGCGGACGCGCAGGCGCTCGAGGAGCAGGGCGAGCTGATCACCGCCGTGCAGCCGGAGATGAATCGTCAGCTGCAGGTGCAGTACAACACGAAGAACACCAGCACACAGGTGATCGGGACGACGTCGAACTATCCCGAGGTGCGCAAGTACGAGCTCGAGGCGGGGCGCATGTTCACGTCGCAAGAGGACGCGGGCAAGCAGCGTCTCGCCGTGCTTGGCCCGGCGGTCGTGACGAACCTGGGCCTCGAGAATGCGCAGGCGCTGATCGGCGAGTCGATCCGCATTCGCGGCATCCAGTTCACCGTTGTGGGCGTGCTCAAGGCGAAGGGCCAGACGACGCCGTTCCAGAACCCCGACGACCAAGTCCTGATTCCGCTCAACACGGCGCGCTTCCGCGTGATCGGCACCGATCGAGTGCGCTCGATCAGCGTGCTCGCGGTGTCGGAAGAAAAGATTCCCGAGGCGATGGCCGAGGTGCAGAAGATCCTGCGTCGCGAGCACCGGCTGCCGCGTGAACGCGAGGACGACTTCCAGATCCGCAACCAGTCGGACTTCCTGACGACGGCGGCGGAGACGAGCGCCGTGTTCGGGTCGCTGCTGGCCGGCATCGCGTCGGTGTCGCTCATCGTCGGCGGCATCGGCATCATGAACATCATGCTGGTGTCCGTGACCGAACGCACCCGTGAGATCGGCGTGCGAAAGGCGCTTGGCGCGACGTCCAAGAACATCCTGCTGCAATTCCTGATCGAAGCCGTGGTGCTTTGCATCCTCGGCGGCGCGATCGGCGTGGCGCTCGGCGGCGGCGGCGCATTGCTCCTGAGCAAGGTCGCCAACTTCAATACCGAGATCTCGTCGCAGTCGGTGATCCTCGCCTTCGCCTTCTCGGCGGTAGTGGGCGTGGTGTTCGGCGTCTGGCCGGCCCGCCGGGCCGCGAAGCTCGACCCGATCATGGCGCTCCGCTACGAGTAGCGGCAGCCGCGGCGCAGCTCCGGCCGCGCCCGGCACGCAGGTTGCCCACCAGCCCCCACGACCCAACGGTCGTCGGGGCTGGCTGCATTGGCGTCAGGAGTTTGCCCGCCCGTCGCACACTGGCGGGACCGCGCTCGTGCTAGATTTCCGGGTCAGCACCAATTCATGCCAAACGATTCCACACCGCGGGCTTCGGCGGACTCCGCCGACGACGCATCACATAGCAGTTCCAGCGAGTCGCCTGAGGAACCGGCGACCGCCCCCGGCGCCCCAGGCCCGTTGCGACACCCGACGGGGGAGGAGGCTGCGCCCCCCGACCGCTCCAATGCCGGCCTCGCGTCGCCCGGCAGTGAGATCAAGCCGACGACGTCGATGTTTCCGGTGCAGACCGGCGGGCTCCGTCCAAACACGAACGATGAAGCACCCACGGGCCGCCGGCTGGCGATTCTCACCCTCACGGCGCTGGGCGTCGTGTACGGCGATATCGGCACAAGCCCGCTGTACTCGCTCAAGGAGTGCTTTGGCCCGCTGTACGACTTGAGACCGACTCGGGAAAACGTCTTCGGGATCCTGTCGTTGATCGTATGGGCGCTCACGCTCGTGGTGAGCGTGAAGTACATCAGCTTCGTGCTGCGTGCCGACAATCGCGGCGAGGGCGGCCAGTTCGCACTGCTCGCCCTCATCTTCCCCCGGCGTGGTGCGCAGTCCGGCAGCGGCAAGGGCAAGTGGATCATCGCGCTCGCGCTGTTCGGCACGGCGCTGCTCTACGGCGACGGGATCATCACACCCGCCATGTCGGTGCTGGGGGCCATGGAGGGCGTGGAGGTTGCACTCCCGAGCCTGGCCAGGTTCATCGTTCCGATCACGATTGCCATCCTGGCATCGCTTTTTGCCGTGCAGCGATTCGGCACGGACATCATGGGCAAGGCGTTCGGCCCGGTGATGCTCGTGTGGTTCATCACGATCGGCACACTGGGCGCGGTGGAGATCTGGAATTCGCCGTGGATCCTGGGGGCAGTGAACCCGATGCACGCGGTGCGCTTTGCGTTGGACAACGGGTCGCTGGCGTTCTTCGTCCTCGGCTCGGTGGTGCTGGTGATCACCGGCGGCGAGGCGCTGTACGCCGACATGGGGCACTTCGGCAAGCGTCCGATCCGCGTCGCCTGGTTGATCATGGTGTTTCCCATGCTGCTGCTCAACTACTTCGGCCAGGGCGCGCTGCTCGTCCGCATGCCGGCAGCGGCGGAAAACCCGTTCTACTTCCTCGCCCCGAAGGCGATGCTCATTCCGCTGATCATTCTGGCGACGATGGCGGCGATCGTGGCCTCGCAGGCAATGATATCCGGTGCGTATTCCGTCACCCGGCAGGGCATCCAGCTCGGGTTCATTCCGCGACTCGAGGTGCGTCACACCTCGACGACGGAAGAGGGCCAGATCTACATCCCGGAAGTGAACTGGTTCATCGCGATCGGCTGCCTGATCGTGGTGCTGGCGTTCCAGAACACGTCGGCGCTCGGCGCGGCCTACGGTATCGCGGTGACGGGCACGATGCTGATCACGTCGATCCTGTTCTTCGTGGTGGCCCGCCTGCGTTTTCGGTGGAAGCCATGGCAGGCGATCCTGCTCACGCTGCTGTTCGTCGCGGTGGACCTCGCGTTCTTCAGCGCGAACATCGTGAAGGTCGCGCACGGGGGCTGGGTGCCGCTCGCGCTCGGCGTCATCCTGTTCGTCCTGATGCTCACCTGGCAGCGCGGCCGCCGGTTGCTCAACACGCGGCTGGCCGAGGGCGCACTCCCGCTCAACCTGTTCCTCGATGGCGTGGAGAAGTCCGCGGTGCATCGTGTCGCGGGCACGGCGGTGTTCATGACGGGCAACGACGACGGTGTGCCCCCGGTGCTGCTGCACCATCTCAAGCACAACAAGGTGCTGCACGAGCGCGTGCTGCTGGTCTCGGTGAAGACGGCCGACGTGCCGGAAGTCAGCAACGCGGACCGCGTGCGCGTCATGCCGCTGGGTCAGGGGTTCTGGCGGGTGGTCGCGAGCTACGGCTTCATGCAGTCGCCGAACGTGCCGCAGGTGCTCGAGGTCGTCGACCAGATGGGCATTCGCTGCAAGCCAATGGAGACGAGCTACTTCCTCGGCCGCGAGCGACTGATCCCGACACGAGGCCGCGGCGAGGAGCCGATCCGGCTCGCCCACTGGCGCAAGGTGGTGTTCGCGATCCTGTCGCGAAACGCGCGGTCGGCGACGGAGTTCTTCGGCATCCCACCGAACCGCGTCGTGGAGCTGGGCACGCAAATCGAGTTCTAGCAGCCGCTGAACTGCAACTGCAGTAAACGGATAGAAACAGAAACCAAAAACAAACGAAACGGATCTGTCCGATGTGCGGGACAGATCCGTTTCGTTTCGGGTCTTTTCTGTTCCTATCCGTTTACCGCAGTTGCAGTTGGGGCCTTATTAATCGCCGACGGCCGGCACGGGCATTCCGGCGCCGCCCTGCTCCATCGCCTTCCGCTTCTTCCGGTTGCGCAGCTTCACGGTGAGCTCGTCCAGGTACGTGTACACGACCGGTGTCACGTAGAGGGTGATGAGCTGCGAGAACGCCAGACCGCCGACCACCGCGAGACCGAGCGGCTGGCGCGACTCGGCGCCGGCGCCGTAGCCGACCGCGATCGGGAGCGTGCCCATGAGCGCCGCGAGCGTCGTCATCGTGATCGGGCGGAATCGCACGCGCGCCGCCTCCACGATGGCGTCGTGCGGTGTCATGCTGCGATCGCGTTCTGCCTCGATCGCGAAGTCGATCATCATGATCGCGTTCTTCTTCACGAGACCGATCAGCATGATGATGCCGACGTATGCGTAGACGCTCAGGTCCTTGCCGAAGACCAGCAGCGTGAGCAGCGCACCCACGGCGGCGAACGGCAGGCCCGAGAGAATCGTCAGCGGATGCACGAAGCTCTCGTACAGGATGCCGAGCACCACGTAAATGACGAAGATCGCGACGACGAGGAGCGCGAGCAGGCCACTCTGCGCCTGCGCGAAGGCCTGCGTGTCTCCGGACAGCACCGGCGTCACGTCCGGCGGTAGCACCGAGCGCGCCTCTGCCTGCACCGCCGCGACGGCGTCACCGAGTGCGACGTTCGGCCGCGTGTTGAAGCTGATCGAGACGGCCGGAAGCTGGCCGTTGTGCTGGATGCTCTGCGGTCCGACACCCTTGGAGAACCGAGCGACGGAGCCAAGCTGCACCAGGCTGCCGGTGTTGGAGCGAACGTACAGTTGGCTCAGGGCTGCGGGATCCGTCTGGTACTCCGGCCGGAGCTCGAGGATGACCTGGAACTGGTTGGTCTGCGTGTAGATCGTCGAGACCTGTCGTGATCCATACGCGTTGTACAGCGCGTTCTCGATCTGCGCCGCCGAGATGCCCAGCGTGCTCGCGCGCTCGCGGTCGATGTCGATGGCCACCTGCGGATTGCCGACCTGCAGGTCGCTCGAGATGTTCTCGAGCTGCGGCAGCTCGCGCATGCGACCTTCGAGCGCACGCGCGGAGGTGTAGAGCTCCGCGATGTCCGGGCCCTGCAACGAGATCGTGTACGCGCTGTTGCCGCGACGCCCGCCGATGTTGATCGGCGGCGGGTTCCGGAAGAACACCTGCACGCCCGGCACCTTGGACGTCGCACGCGTGAGCTCACGCATGACCTGGTCGACATGCGGGCGATCCTTGCTGTCCGCCAGCGTGAGCTGGAGACGCGCGCTGTTGGCACCGCCGCCACCCGGCCCTCCGCCGATGGAAGCCAGCACGAACTTCACGTTCGGGTCCTTCTGGATGATCGCCGCCACTTCACGTGCCTTCGCGGACATCGCCTCGAAGCCGATACCTTCCGGTCCCTCGACCGAACCTTGCAGGCGGCCCGTGTCCTCGGACGGCAGGAAGCCCTTCGGGATGTACATGAACAGGCCGACGGTGAGCAGCAGCATCAGCGCGCTGAACACCATCGTGAGACCACGATGGTTCATCACCCAGCCGAGCGACCGCATGTAGCCGTTCTCGGTGCTCTGGTACAGCCGCTCGACCGAGCGCCACTTCCCTTCGGTGTGCGCATGCGCGTCGTCGGCGCGCAGGAACTTCGCGGCCAGCATCGGCGTGAGGGTGAGCGAGACGAACCCGGACACGAGGATCGCCACGCCGATCGTGACGGCGAACTCGCGGAACAGGCGCCCCACCAGGCCGGGCATGAACAGCAGCGGGATGAACACCGCGACGAGCGACAGCGTCATCGAGAGAATCGTGAAGCTGATCTCCTTCGAACCATCGAGCGCGGCCTGGAGCGGCTTCTTTCCCATCTCGATGTGCCGCACGATGTTCTCGAGCATCACGATGGCATCGTCGACGACGAATCCGACCGCGAGCGTGAGCGCCATCAACGAGAGGTTGTTCAGGCTGTAACCGAGCACCCACATGATCGTGCAGGTGCCGATCAGCGAGAACGGCAGGGCGAGCGATGGGATGATCGTCGCGCGCACGTTGCGCAGGAACAGGAAGATCACCATCACCACGAGCGCAATGGTGAGCAGCAGCGTGAACTGCACGTCCTCGACGCTGTGCTTGATCGACTCGGAGCGGTCGAAGATCGTCTCGATCGTCACGTTTTCCGGGAGCTGCGGCTTGAGCTCCTCCATGACCTCCTTCACACCCTCGGCGGTCTGCACGGTGTTCACGCCAGGCTGCCGGATGACGGCCAGCGCGATGTTCTGCCGGCCGTTGATCTCGCTGAATCCGCGCGTGTTCTGCAGGCCGTCGACCACGTTCGCCACGTCACCGAGGCGGATCGGCGCACCATCGCGCATCGCGATCACCAGGTTCCGGAACTCGGTCGCGTTCCGCAGCTGCCCGGAGGCCTGCAGCGTGAACGACTGGTTCGGCCCCATGAGCACACCCGCCGGTGTGTTCGAGTTGCCCTGGTTGATCGCGGTCTGGATCTCGTCGATGCCGACACCGCGCGCGGCCAGCTGATTCGGGTCTACCTGCACGCGCACTGCGTACTTGGCCGAACCGTACACCTGCACCTGCGCAACACCGGTGACCGTCGACAGGCGCTGGGCCAGGAACGTCTCGGCATACTCGCTCAACTCCTGCCGTGACAGCGTGGGGGAGTTGATGCTGAACATGATGATCGGGGCATCAGCCGCATTCGCCTTGTTGTACGACGGCGGATTGATGCCCTGCGGCAGCTGGCGCAGCGTCTTGGAGATCGCCGACTGCACGTCGGCGGCCGCTTTGTCGATGTCGCGCTCGAGCGCGAACTGCAGCGTGATGTTCGTGCTGCCCTGCGAACTCGACGACGTGATGTTGTCGATGCCGGACACCGTCGTGAACGCCTGCTCGAGCGGCGTGGCGACGGACGACGCCATGACCTCAGGGCTCGCGCCGGGCAAGCCCGCGGACACCGTGATCGTGGGATAGTCGATCGTCGGCAGGTCGCTTACCGGCAGCGCGCGATACGCGACGACGCCGAAGCAAAGAATGGCCAGCATGACCAGGGTGGTCATGACTGGCCGCTTGATCCAGATGGCGCTGATGTTCACTGCCGGCTCCCTCCGCGGGCACCCCGTCGGGCACCACTGTCGTTGCTCGCGCGAATCGTCTGCCCAGCACGGTCCGCCGACGGCGCACCGCGAATCTCCACCTTGGCTCCGTCGGTGAGGCGCGTCTGCCCCTCGACGATGACCCGCTCACCGCCTGTCAGACCACTGTCGATCTTGGTCACGGTGCCGGCCGTGCGGCCAACCTTCACCGGCACGCGCTTGGCCTTCGACGCATCGTCCATCACGTACACGTACGCGCCACTTGCCGTCGGCACGATGGCGACCGAGGGCACGGTAACGGCGCCCTCGTCGACACTGAGCTCGAGCCCGACGGTCACGAACTGTCCCGGCCAGAGGACGCGGCTCTCGTTCGCCACACGCGCCTTCAGCAACACCGATCCGGTTGCGGGATCGACGACGTTGTCGATGAACGTCAGCGTACCCGTGAGCACTCGCGAAGTGTCGGCATCGCGCGGCTGCACGCGTACGGCCAGTGGCTTGTCGAGCCCCGACCGGCGGCGCATCTCCTCGAAGTCGCCTTCCGGTACCGTAAAACGCACGAGCACGGGCCGCAGTTCGTTGATCGTCACCAGGGGCACGTCGGTCCCCTGTCGCACGAGATTGCCCGCCTGGATCGACAGCTGCCCGGTGCGACCGGAGATCGGCGCGCGCACGACCGTATTCTCGAGCGCGAGTCGTGCCGCTTCCAGCGACGCACGTCCCGCCGCAACCGTCGCGGCAAGGGATCCCGCTTCGGCGTTCGTCTGGTCGAGCTGCTGACGGGTGATGTAGCCGTCCTTCGCCAAGGCCGAAAAGCGAGCGGAATCGGAGCGCGCGCGCGCGAGCGTGACCTCGTCGCGGGCGAGCGTGCTTTGCAGGCGCGTCACCTCGGCGCGGAACGGACGCGGGTCGATCTCGAAGAGCACCTGCCCGCGCGAGACCTCGTCGCCTTCGGCGAAGGCGACTCGGGTGAGCATGCCCGAGACCAACGACTGCACGGCGACCGTCCGGTTGGGCTCCACCGTGCCGTTGGCAGTCACGATATAAGGAAGCGGGCCGACCTTGGCTGCGTCGACCGACACCACGGGTGCAGCGCGCTGCGGACGCACCTGCTCCTTGCAGGCGACCGCGACGAATGGCAGCAGCAGGGCGAAGCGCCGCGTCTGTCGAGAAAAACGAGATGGAGCAGGTCGGCGCACGGAGCGCGACCGGAGATCATTGGCTTGCATTCGCAGGGGCGAACGTCAGAACGGAATGGCGCGCCCTGCTCGAACCGATGATGAGGGGCGCGCCACGAGGATGTAGCGCTGAGCGCTTTGCCAACATACGCCACCAGAGGGCGTTCCGTTGGCGGAGCCCGACGCATCCGGGATGCACTTCGCGGCTCCAGATGGTAAACCTACCAAATGGAGCAGACGGGCGATTAGGTCCCGGATCCCCTTCCCAAGTGCCAGACTGACTTCCGCGCGGGGACCGCCTCAGGCGCCCGCGCGTCCCTCTTCCAGGCCAGCACGGCGGCGCGAAACAGCCTCATGCGTAGTCGTGTCCGCCAGCTGCGGATAATGCCGCCCCTCGGCGAACTCCTCGATCATTTTCGCATTGAAGGCAGGCAGGTCGGCCGGCTTCCGGCTCGTCACCAACCCCTCATCCGTCACCACTTCCCGATCCACCCAGTCACCGCCGGCATTCCGGATATCAGTGCGCAGGGAGGGCCAGGACGTCACGGTGCGACCCCGCATGACCCCGGCCTCGACGAGCAGCCATGGGCCATGGCAGATGGCCGCCACGGGCTTCCCAGTCTCGAAGAAATGCCGGACGAATGCCACGGCCTGCTCGTTGGTACGGAGCTGGTCCGGGTTCATGACACCACCGGGAATGAGCAGGGCATCGAAATCCTCCGGATGCGCATGCTCCAATGGGAGGTCGACCGTGACGGCGTTGCCCCAGTTCTTTTCCGACCACCCGGTGATCTCGCCTGTCTTGGGCGAGACCACCACGGTCTTCGCGCCGGCATCGTCGAGCGCGCGACGCGGCACCTCGAGTTCGGACTGTTCGAATCCATCGGTCGCGATGATTGCGACGCTTTTTCCACGCAGACGATCGTTCTCCGCCATGCAACACCCCGGTCGAGAAAGGAAACCGAGATGGTGCTACAAGAAACGAGCCTCGTCCGAGCTTTGGGCCTGCCTAGTAAATCCGCGTGATGAGGCGCCGCGGCGCTGGCTGCACGATCACACCGCGCCGGCTGGGGGACAGCGAGTCGGTACGCAGTTCGAAACGCATGTTGCGCCCCATCTCCTGCATGCTGCGCCGCATCTCCTCCATGGCGCGCTCCACCTGCGCACGGTCGATGACGATGTCGCTGCCATTGATGCGGAGCCGAGGCGTGTTCGACGGGGAAAGCTCACGCGTGAAGACGCGGGTTTCGCCCTGGCCACCTGACGATCGTGGCAGGCTCAGCGTCATGCTCCCGTCGCCGACCGACATGCGGAAGCCCTGATTCGGCAAGTCGGAGCTGCGGACGGCGCGGACGTTCACGTCACGGTACCGCCCACCGCTGTAGACACGCAGCGACACGTTTTCGCCAGGCGCCACCTTCTGCACTTCACGGATGAACCGGTTGGCGCGCGCCGACATCGCGTTCATGTCGTCCACATCCGCCATCGGCACCCGGACGTCGACGCCGTTCACCTCGGCGATACGCTCGCCTTCCACCACACCGGCACGTTCCGCCGGACCGTCCTTGACGACCGAGTTGATGAAAAGGCCGAGGGTGTCGCGTGCGCTTCCCGAGCCACCAATCGACAATCCGATCACACCCTGATTGCTGCTGGGCACGGTGCTCGGAGCGATCGAGGCCCGCGGTGTCACGGACGCGCGTGGCGCCGTACCGGCGCGCGGGGTGACGCGCGGAATGGTCGTGGCGCGAGGCGCGGAGCGAGCGGGCTCCATCTCACTCTCCAGTTCGGATGCCGCAACGGTGCGCACGGATATGTTGCGCTCACGTCCGCCACTCAGCACGCGAAGCTCGACGGTGTCGCCTGCCTTTGCCTTGCCAAGCGTGCGGGTGAGACGACGCTGGGCGAGCCCGGCAAGCGTCGGGTCGTCGGCGTCGGCCTGCGACACGCTCAGGCTGACGCCATCGATGGCGGTGATGACGTCGCCAGCCCTGAGACCCGCCCGTGCTGCAGGGCTGTCCGGCCGGACGTCTTCGATACGAACACCTTCGGTGTCCTCGCGCGACGTCTCCGAAAGCATGACGCCCAGGGCCGCCCGATTCGGGGAGCCTACGGTCGTCAGCGCGATCGAACCGGGGACGCGTTCGATGCGAATGTCCGGCGTCCGCGTCGGCTCGCGTGCGGGCTCGCGCGGCGGTTGTCCGCCACGGCCCTGCTGGGCACCGACGGCGTTGGTGAACGGGTGGAGCATGACGGCCGCGGCGATCGCGGCACAGGGCAAGAATGAACGCATGGTCGTGGTCTCGTATGCTGAGGTGTTGACCATGCGACACTCGTGACCGGCGGAATGGTTGCCGCCGGCCACGTCCGCTCGGGGACTACACGACCAGGTTGAGCAGGCGCTTCGGGACGAAAATGACCTTGCGGATCTCGCCCGTGATGAATTTCGCGATACCCGCATCGGTGAGTGCTGCAGCCACGGCGGCGTCCTGCGTCGCGTCCATCGCGACCTGCACCTTGCCACGCACCTTTCCGTTCACCTGCACGACCAGCTCGTACGAGTCGTCGACGAGCATCGCCGGGTCGAACGTCGGCCAGCCGCCATCGAACACGCTCGTCGTGTGACCGAGCGTCTCCCAGCATTCCTCGGCGAGATGCGGTGCGTACGGCGCGATCATCTGCACCAGCGGCAGCACCTCGTCGCGGTGTGCGACGCGATCTCCTCGACGCATGGCGTTCATGTACTCCATCATCGCGGCAATCGCCGTGTTGTAGCCGAGGCGCGCACTGTCCTCGCCGGTCTTCTTGATGGTGCGATGCAGCTTGCGCATCACGTCGGGGTCGGGCGCGCCCTCGCTCGTCGCGTCGCGCACCGTGGCCCACAGACGGTCGAGGAACCGGCGCACGCCGACGATGCCCTTGTCCTGGAAATCGCCACCTTCCTCGTACGGGCCGAGGAACATGAGATACATGCGGAACGCATCGGCGCCCCACTGCTCCATGTAGCTGTCGGGATTGATAACATTGCCTTTCGACTTGGACATCTTCGCACCTTCGCGAATGATCATGCCGTGCGCGCGGAACCGGGTGAACGGCTCCTCGAACGGGATGTGACCACCGTCGTGCAGCACCATCGTCACGAAGCGCGAGTACAGCAGGTGCAGCACGGCGTGCTCGTTGCCACCGATGTACGAGTTCACCGGCAGCCACTTCTTCGTGCGCTCCCCGTCGAACGGCACGTCCTCATGCCCGGCGCTCGGGTAGCGGAGGAAGTACCACGCGCTGTCGAGGAACGTGTCGGACACGTCGGTCTCGCGACGCGCCGACTTGCCGCACGTCGGACAAGGCACGCGATACCACTCCTCGTGCCGCGCGAGCGGAGATACGCCGGAGTCGTCCGGCTTGAAGTCGGGAATGAACGGCAACTCGACGGGCAGCTGTGACTCGGGTACCGGCACCGTACCGCAATCGTCGCAGTAGATGATCGGAATCGGTGGGCCCCAGTACCGCTGCCGCGAGATGCACCAGTCGTGCAGGCGGAAGTTCACGACGGCCTTGCCGTGCCCGCCCTCGGCGAGCCACGCGGTGACGCGCCCCTTCGCTTCGGCCACCGACATGCCGTCGAAGGCACCCGAATTCACGAGATATCCATCCGCGTCGTCGGTGAACGCCGTATCGAGCGGTTCACTTGCATCGCTTCCCGCAGCAGCGACCACGCGCGTGATCGGCAGCCCGAACACACCGGCGAACTCGAAGTCACGCTCGTCGTGGCCCGGCACCGCCATGATCGCGCCCGTGCCGTATTCCATGAGCACGTAGTCGGCGATCCAGATCGGAATCCGCGCCCCCGTCGCCGGGTTGATGGCGCTCGCGCCCGTGAACACGCCGGTCTTCTCCTTCACCGACTTGCGCGAGACGAGATCCTGCCGCCCAGTGCTCTCCTGGTACGCACGCACGGCATCGCGCTGCCCGGGCGTCGTGACCTGATCGACGAGCGGATGCTCCGGTGCGAGCACGAGATACGTCGCGCCGTAGATGGTGTCGGCGCGCGTCGTGAACACGCGCACCGTCTCTTCTGCGCCGTCGACACGGAACTGCAGCTCCGCGCCTTCGGAACGTCCGATCCAGTTGCGCTGCGCATGCTTGGTGATGTTCGACCAGTCGAGCGTGTCGAGATTATTCAGCAGGCGCTCGGCGTATGCGCTGATGCGGAAGAACCACTGTTCGAGGAATCGCTGCTCGACGGGCGTGCCGCAGCGTTCGCACCGGCCGCCCTCGACCTGCTCGTTCGCGAGCACGGTCTTGTCGGTCGGGCACCAGTTCACCGCTGCGGCCTTCTTGTACGCGAGCCCCTGCTTGTAGAGCTGCAGGAAGACCCACTGCGTCCACTTGTAGTAGTCAGGACGGCTCGTATCGACCTTCGAACGCCAGTCGACCATGAAGCCGGCGCGCTCCACCTGGCGCTGGAAGTTCAGGACGTTCTTGGGCGTCAGCTCCATCGGGTGCGCGCCCATCTTTAGCGCGTAGTTCTCCGAATGGATCCCGAAGGCATCGTAGCCGAACGGCTGGAAGACGTCGTGACCGAGCAGGCGGTGGAAGCGCGCCGAGATGTCGCTGCCGGTGAAGGCGAACAGGTTGCCGACGTGCAGCCCTTCGGCCGACGGGTACGGAAACATCATCAGGGCATAGAACGGGCGCCGGGCGCCGTCCATGTCAGGCTGATTCGTGGCGCGCTCCGCCCACCGCTGTTGCCATCGGGGTTCGATGGTGGCGGGATCGTATGGAGCGGGCGGGGTGTCGGAGGGACGGGCGTCGATGTCGGGCGTCATATCCGTGAAAGATAAGAGGACGGGGTAGCCAACGGCGGGCACTCACCGGTTGTGTGCACCCGTCGTGCGGACCCGTTGCCCGTTTCACTCCCGGCCCGCACTATCCGCCCCTGCACTTCCCCCTGCCCTTTCAGCTTTGCCCATGAGTTCTCCCGCCCAGATCGCCGAGTGGCTCCGTGCCACGACCTTCCTCGACGGATTCACCGACGCCCATCTCTGGAAGCTCGCGCGGCACGTCACGCCGTACGAGTTCCAGCCGGATGAGACGTTCTTTCTCGAGGGAGAGCCCCGCCAGCGGTTCGCGATCCTGGTCAGCGGCGCCGTGGCGATCGAGAAGACCTCCGACGGGCGTGCCACCCGGCTCGTGACGCTGGGGGCCGGCGAGGCCGTGGGCGAGGGGCTGCTGCTCGACGACTCCCCGCACGGGACCACCGCGCGCGCCATCATGCCCGGAACGGCCGTCATGCTCACGCGCCCGCAGCTCGACGACATCACGCGCGAGGCACCCCAGCTCTACGCGGCACTCGTGGCCCGGGCCGCACGTGCGATCTCTGCACGCCTGCGCAGCGCGGATGCGACGCTCGTGGGCCGCGGGCGGACCCTCGGATTCGGTGGCCACCGCACGCGCACCGAGCATGACCTGCTGGGCGACCGCGAGGTGCCGTACGAGGCCCTCTATGGTGTGCAGACGTTGCGCGCGCTCGAGAACTTCCCGATCACCGGCACGCCGCTGCGCGAGTTTCCGCTGCTCATCGAGGCCCTTGCGGCCGTGAAGGAGGCCGCGACGCTCGCCAACCAGGAACTCGGGCTGCTTGGCTCGCACGAGGGCGACGTGATCGTTCGGGCCGCCCGTGAAATCCGCGCGGGCCGTCACCACGAGCACTTTCTGGTGGACATGATCCAGGGTGGTGCCGGAACCTCGACGAACATGAATGCCAACGAGGTGATTGCCAATCGCGCGCTCGAGCTGCTCAACCGGCCGCGCGGCGACTACGACACCATCTCGCCGAACAGTCACGTCAACCTCAGTCAGTCGACGAATGACGTCTACCCGACCGCCGTCCGCGTGGCGCTGCACAAGAGCCTCGGTGTGTTCAGCGCCGAACTCGGCCGGCTCGCAGATGCGTTCGAGGTCAAGGGCATCGAGTTCGCCTCGATGCTGAAGATGGGACGCACGCAGATGCAGGATGCCGTGCCCATGACGCTGGGTCAGGAGTTCATGGCGTTCTCGCACACGCTGCGCGAGGACGTCGACCGGCTCGCGGAAGCGCAGTCACTCATTCGCGAGATCAACCTGGGCGCGACAGCGATCGGTACGGGCATCAATGCGCCGCCCGGCTACGCCGAGCTCGCGGCGACTCGACTGGCTGAAATCTCTGGTGTTCCGGTGCTCACTGCGCCCGACCTCGTGGAAGCGACCAGCGACACCGGCGCATTCGTGCAGGTGTCGGGCGTCATGAAGCGCACGTGCACGAAGCTCTCGAAGATCTGCAACGACCTGCGCCTGCTCTCGTCGGGCCCGCGTGCCGGCTTCGGCGAGATCAACCTGCCGCCGATGCAACCCGGCTCGTCGATCATGCCGGGCAAGGTCAATCCGGTGATTCCGGAAGTGGTGAACCAGGTGTGCTTCGACGTGATCGGTGGCGATGTGACCATCACGATGGCGGCGGAAGGCGGGCAGCTGCAGCTGAACGCGTTCGAGCCGGTGATCGCGTTCCGCCTGCTGCATGGGCTCGACATGATGCGGAATGCCTGTGCGGTGCTGCGCGAGCGCTGCGTCACGGGGATCACTGCCAACGCCGACCGTATGCGCTACTTCGTCGAGAACTCGATCGGCATCGTCACGGCGCTCGTGCCCGTGATCGGCTACGAGCTCTCGACGGATATCGCGAAGGTCGCGCTGGAAAGTGGCCGAGGTGTTTTCGACGTCGTCCTGGAACGCGGGATCCTCACGCGCGAACAGCTCGACGACATCCTGAATCCCGCGGCGATGACTGCTCCGCGCAACGTAGGCTGATCGCAGAGCAGTTGCAGGCCGATCGCAGGGAATAGCAGGGTATAGCAGGCTCACAGCAGACTGAGACCACATGGCACGCATGCAGCGGTATCTCCTCGGGTCGGCCCTCGTCGTCCTCGCTGCATGCGGTGGTGGTGGTGATCCCGCAGGTCCGGCTCCCACCATCAGCGGTGTCACGATCGATCCCGCGACGGCATCGATCCGCGCCGGTGAGTCGCGAGCGCTGACGGCGTCCGTGGCCGGCAGTGCCGGTGCGTCCACGGCGGTGACGTGGAGCTCCGACGCCGCCACCATCGCCACGGTGAGCCAGCAGGGCACGGTCACAGGCGTCGCGCCGGGGACGACGGTCATCCGCGCCCGATCGCAAGGCAACGCCGCGGTGAGCGGCACTGCGAGCATCACGGTGCTTCCGCTGCGCTCGGTGATCCTGTCTCCCGCGGCAGCCACGATCGCGGCCGGCGAGCAGCGCACATTGCTGGCCGATGTGCAGCTCGAGGCCGGTGCATCACGCGACGTCACCTGGCGTACCAGCGCCCCGTCGGTCGCCACCGTGAGCAGTACCGGCATCGTCACGGGTGTCGCCGTCGGATCCGCGATCATCACCGCGGTCGCCGTGGCGGACACCAACGTGCGCGGAACGGCCACGATTACCGTCCCTGCGCAGATCCGCTCCGTCACGGTCGCGCCGACACCGGTTGTGCTGTTCACCAACGGCACGCAGGCACTCACGGCGACGGTCAGCGCCGACCCGGGCCTCGCGACGACGGTTACCTGGCGCACCAGCAACCCTGCGGTCGCCAGCGTGAGCAGTGCCGGTCTCGTCACCGCGCTGTCGGTCGGACTCAGCACGATCACCGCCGTCTCGACGGTCGATACCACCAAGCGCGGCACCGCAGCGATCGGGGTGAATCCGCGACCGCTCAGCGTGGCCATCGTGCAGCGGAACGTGAGCCTCAACCCCGGCACATCCTCGCAGCTCACCGCAAACGTCACGGCAGATCCCGGCGTGAATACGGCAGTGGCCTGGAGCTCGTCGACGGCTGCTGTGGCGACGGTATCCGGTACAGGTCTTGTGAGCGGGGTCTCGGCCGGCACGACGCTCATCACCGCCGTGTCGCAGTTCGACGCCACCAAGCGCGACACGGTGACGGTCACCGTCGTGCCACGCCTGGCCAACAGCTGGAGCGCGACGCGGCTCGAAGGCCCCCTCGTCGATGACGTCGTGTCGATTGCAGGGTTCAGCGCGTCGGCGGCGTTCGCGATCAACAATGTCGGCAACATCCATCGCTGGAATGGCAGTGCCTGGACGGTCTCCGCGCTCGGCTCGGCCTTCGGCACGCAATTCACGGCGCTGCACGGTACCGCCGACAACAGCGTCATCGCCGTCGGCACGAATGGCGTGATCGTTCGCTGGAACGGCGCCGCGTGGAGCGCGATGCTGTCCGGAACGACGCAAACGCTGCGGGCCGTCTACGCCACGAGCGCCACGAGTGCCCATGCAGTCGGTGCCAACGGCACGCTCCTGCGCATGACCGGCACCACGTGGTCGCCCGTCGCGAGCACGTCGACCGTCTCGCTCAACGGGGTGTGGACCGGCGGCGGAGTCACGTTCATCGTCGGCAACGATGGCGAGGTACTCCGTTATGACGGAACGGCCGTCACGCGTCTCACTACGCTTGCAGTGGACACGCTGTACACGGTGACGGGTACGGGGCTCAACAACGTGGTGATCGCCGGCGCTGTCGGTACGATGCTGCGCTACGACGGCTCCACGTGGACCACCATCAACAGCAACGGCGTGGGCGGCGCCATCTACTCAGCGGTCTCGGGCGCGGGTGAGCGCAGCTATTTCGCGAGCGACAGCGGCCTCCTCATGCTCGAGGGCACGTCCTTGAGCCGGGTGAGCACGCCGTATACGCCGCGCATGTTCTCCGTCGCCGTCGACGGTGGCGGGACCCTCTGGACCGGCGGGCAGCGCGGCGCGGTGCAGCGCGGGTCGCCGAGTGCGAGCAGCACGTCGTTCGCGACACTCAACCTCGCGCCGGACCTGCTCGATGTATGGAGCACGTCCGGCACCAACGCCTGGGCAGTCGGGGATTTCGGATCGATCTATCGCTGGAACGGCAGCGCGTGGTCCCGACAGCTGTCGCCGACCACCGTCGCTCTCACCACTGTCTGGGCAGCGAGTGCCACGGACGCATTCGCTGGCGGCGAACAGGGTGTGCTGCTCCGCTGGAACGGCCTCTCGTGGCAGCAGCAGCCGTTGCCAAGCACGGCGACGGTGATGTCGCTCTGGGGGACGGGCGGCAGCAACGTGTTCGCCGTGACGAGCGCCGGTGAGATCCTGCGCTACAACGGCACCGCGTGGACCCTCAGCACCACTGCGGCGCGGCCGCTCCTGAGCCTCTTCGGCACGTCAGCCGCCGAAGCCTTCGCCGGTGGGGAGAGCGGATCGGTGCTGCGTTTCAACGGAACGGCGTGGACGCCCCTGCCGTCCACGGGCACGCACTCGCTCCTGGGCCTCTGGGCGAGTGGCGTCGACAACGTGCTCGCGGTCGGCATCGATACCACCGCCACGATCGGCGTGGCATGGCGCTACAACGGCACGGGGTGGCAGGCACTCAACGTGGGCACGACGCGCGTGCTGACGAGCGTGTGGGGGCCGAGCCAGGCGGACGTGTACGTGACGGGCGATGTCGGCACGCTGCTGCGGTTCAACGGGAGCACGTGGCACGCGCAGGCGACGGGCACCACGGACCTCCTGTGGGCCATCAGCGGATCACCGACGGGCAGCGGTGGTGCATTCGCCGTCGGCTACAACGCGACGGTCGTGACGGGGTCCACGACGGCTGCGACGCTCGCGGCGGCGCGTCCGTCGGCTGCGGCCGGCGCGAGGGCCGGATCGCTCGAGCCATCGAGTGCGGCGCGATTCAGCCGCACGTCCGGCAGTGTGCTGCCGTCGGGCAGTGCGCGACGCGTGCGCGGTGTTCCGGCGCGGAGCGCGCGCCGCCGCTGACGGTGGACGCTGGCCGTGCTCGCTGGCCGGGTGCGCTGAGATTACGCGCTGATTGCGCGCACTGGAGTGGTCGTTCCGGCGACGCGTCGTTCCACCACGGGCACATGTGTCACGATGGAACGTGCAGGGCCCCAATGCGTGCAGTGAACGCGGGGAAATCGCCACGGAGTGTGCCGTGACGCAGTGATGGATGACGGGCCACCGGCCGATACCCCTAGGGGAAATCATGTGGCACGTCACCCATTACTGCTCCTGGAGCGCCTCCATGCGCGCGTCAACGTTCTTCTCGCTCGTCCTGCTGTCCTCCCTCGGTGCATGCGCACCCGCTGAAGAAGGGGCAGGCCCGGGTTCGGGATCGACTGCCGCGCTGGTGGACTTCGCCGCGCCGCAGATCGTGCTCCCCGGCGTCGAGCAGCAGGAGCCGGTGTCGGTAGTGGTGCGCGACGCGCGCGGCATCGTGATCCCCGCCTCGGCCGTGACGTGGACGAGCGACAATCCGGCCGTGGTCGAGGTGACGGGCAATGGCTCCACCGCGACGCTGCGCTCACGCT
>JAZKCW010000090.1:0-17064 GCA_040387895.1 Gemmatimonadota bacterium | reverse complement strand
GCGCTTGCCCGAACTGTACACCGCCAACCGCGAATTGCTGCTGCTGGAAGAAGGCACCCGCCTCTCCGAACAGGGCGCCCGAACGGGCGGTCAGTCCCATGACGAACTTGAGGGGCTGCGAACCCGGCCGATTACCGCCGAGCTCGGCCAGCGTGGCGAACGACCGCATCTCCGTGGTGATACGCTGGTAGTTCACCGTGCCGCCGAGGGGGCCACCGCTGAAGTCCAGCGTTACGGAGCGCAGCGAGCCGCCCGTCGCGAACGGCATGTCGAAGCGTGTGTCGTACGTGTACTCGAGGCCGAGCGTCGACCGGAAGCAGTTCTTCGTACAGACCTGCGCGGTACCCTGGGTGAATGTCGCCGTCTCACCGTTGTACGAGACGCCGATGGACGAGAGATACGACCACGGCGTCGGGAGGCCGATGCGGACCGAGCCACCCGTGCGGATGTTCTGGCCGAGGTTTCCGACGACGAAGCGTGACTGCGTGCGATACGCGCTGAACGCGCCCGAGATGCGCGTGCCGCGCAGGGCGGGATCAGTGTACGTGCCGGTGAAGTCGTTGTAGAACCGACCGTACTGCCAGTTGAGCTGACCGCGCTTGCAGAGGCCGAACAGGTTCGGCTGCTCGAGCCCGATGAAGCCGCCGAATCCGACGCCACCCTGGCCTGCCGACGCGCCGAAGTTGATGCTGCCGGTGCGCTTCTCCTTCACGGTGAAGTCGATGTCGACATCACCCTGCTCGTTGATCGGGCGGCTCGCCGGCGTGGCCATCGGCTGCTCGAAGAAATTCAGGTTGCCGATGCTCTGGTAGCTGCGCACGAGCTGCTGCTGGCTGAACACGCCGCCGGGTACGAGGAAGATCTGCCGCCGGATGCAATCCTCCGACGTGTAGTCGTTCCCGAGCACATTGATGCGATTCACGATCGCCGGATTCCGCTCCTCGATCTCCCATCGCAGGTTCACGACGGGCTGCGAGTCCGCATCGAAGGTGCGCTCGACAACGGGATTGATCTGCGCGTAGAGGTAACCTTGGTCGCTGTACAGGCCGCGGACCTTGTCGACCGCCTCGCTCCATCGCGCCTGATCGAACACACCTTCGGGCGCCGATGGCGCGCGGCTGATCAGCCCGCGCACACGTTGCGTGATCGTCGGGTCATAGCCTTCGAACGGGTAGAACGCCTTGAGCGTCTCCGTGTTGAAGACACGATTGCCCGCGATCTCGAACGTGCCGACGCGATAGCGCGGCCCCTCTTCGACTTCGACGCGAATGAGTCCCTTCCCGCGTTCGCGATCGACGATCAGCGTGTCCTTGGCGATGCGCATGTCGACGAAGCCAAGCTTCGCGAACAGCGCCGGAAGACGATCACCGATGTCGCCCACATACTTGTCGTCGTCGTACTCGCCCTTGCGGAACCACCAGAACCCTTCGGGCTTGGTTTCCATGGCGCCGACGACGGTCTTCTCGCTGATGCGGGTGTTGCCCACCACGTCGATGCTGGAGATCGCGAGGCGCCGGCCCTCATCGATGTTGTACGTCAGCGCGATGCGACCATCGGGCATCGGGGTGCTGTCGACCTTGATCTGCACCAGATAGTAGCCAGCGGCCTCGTACACCGAATCGATCTTGGCGCGCGCCTGCAGCACCTGGTTCGGGTCGATCGGACGTCCCACGAGCAGGTCGACACGATCGCGCACAGTGCGCGGTGAGACCGCCTTCGGGCCGACGACATTGATGTCGCCGAGCAACGCGTGCTCGGTCACCTGCACGACGACGATGGATTTCCCGGGAACGGCGGTCAGGTCGCACGCGACGGACGCATCGGAGAAATCGCCGAGCGCCATCACGGAACGGATCGCGCGCTGCGTGACCGGAAACGGGAGGGGCGACCCCGCCACGAGACCGGCTTCGGTGCGAATCTTTGCTTGCGGAACGCGAACGGCGCCGCGTACCGCGATGGAGTCCGGCGTCGCGCAACCGGCGAGGGCGTCCTGGGCGAACGCCAGCGCGGGACAGCCGATGACGGCCGCCCCGACGAGCGCGCTAGCGAGGACCTTCCGGGGACTCCGGATGAAGCGTTTGAGCATAGCCAGAAAATATACACCAGAATGGCAAGCGGCCGGACCCGGTTGGGTCCGGCCGCTTGGAACCGTTACGCCTACGCCTGTGGGGTTGGGGACAGGACGCGGAACTCCAGCTTTTCCTTCTCGGTGGACGACACGTCCACCTCGATCTCGTCCCCGCGTGAGAATTCGGCGGTGAGGATCTTCTCCGAGAGCGGATCCTCGATGTAGCGCTGAATCGCACGCTTGAGCGGCCGGGCGCCGTAGTGCTCGTCGTGCCCGTGATCGACCAGGAAATCGGTCGACGCCTCCGTCAGGCGGATGGTGAGCTCCTCTTCCGCCAGGCGCTTCTGCACGTCCGCGAACAGGATGGAGACGATCGAGCGGATGTGATCCTTGCCGAGCGGGTGGAAGACGATCACGTCGTCGAGACGGTTGAGGAATTCGGGGTTGAACACGCGCCCCATCTCTTCCTTCACCTTCTCGGCAATGCGCTCGAAATCGCCGCGCGAGTCGGACCCGCCGAAGCCGAGGGACTTGCCCTTGGTGATGTCCTTCGCGCCCACGTTCGACGTCATGATGACGACCGTGTTCTTGAAGTCGATCACGCGCCCGTAGTTGTCGGTGAGATGACCCTCATCGAGCACCTGCAGGAGGATGTTGAACACATCCGGGTGCGCCTTCTCGATTTCGTCGAGCAGCACCACGCTGTACGGCTTGCGCCGGACGGCCTTGGTGAGCGTGCCCGAATCCTCGTAGCCCACGTACCCCGGCGGTGCGCCGATCAGGCGCGACACCGAGAACTTCTCCATGTACTCGCTCATGTCGACGCGAATCAGCGCGGACGCATCGGCGAACAGGAACTTGGCGAGCGAACGGGCCAGCTCCGTCTTTCCGACGCCCGTGGGGCCGGAGAAGATGAACGAGCCGATCGGACGACGCGGATCCTTGAGCCCGGCGCGGCTGCGCCGGATCGAACGGGCGAGCGCCTTGATGGCCTCGTCCTGCCCGACCACCGTCTGGTGCATCTCCTCCTCCATGCGCAGCAGGCGAGACGTTTCCGCCTCCTGCAGACGCGTGACGGGAATGCCTGTCCAGCGGCTCACGATGAACGCGATCTCCTCCTCACCGAGCGTCGGCCGGTGCGACTGGCGACGCTGCTCCCACTCTTCCTGCTTCCGGCGGATCTCGGCCTGCAGCTCGCGCTCGTTGTCGCGAAGGGACGCCGCACGCTCGAAGTTCTGGTCGCGTACCGCCGCTTCCTTCTCGTTGTTGATGCCCTCGAGCTGCTCCTTGAGCGCCGCCACTTCAGGTGGTGGCACCTGGGCCGCGAGGCGAGCGCGCGCGCCGGCCTCGTCGATCACGTCGATGGCCTTGTCCGGCAGGAAGCGATCGGTGATGTAGCGCTCCGACAGCTTCGATGCCGCCACGAGGGTCTCGTCGGGAATGTTCACCCGGTGGTGATCCTCGTACTTCTTGCGGAGCCCCTGCAGGATCTGCACGGTCTCGTCGATCGAAGGCGGCTCGACGACGACGGTCTGGAACCGGCGCTCGAGTGCTCCGTCCTTCTCGATGTACTTGCGGTACTCGTTGAGCGTGCTCGCACCGACGCACTGCAGTTCGCCGCGCGCGAGCGCGGGCTTGAGCATGTTGCTCGCGTCGATCGCGCCTTCTGCGGCACCCGCGCCCACGAGCGTGTGCAGCTCGTCGATGAACAGGATGATCTGCTTGTTCTGCGCGATCTCGTTCATGACGGCCTTGAGGCGCTCCTCGAACTGGCCGCGATACTTCGTGCCGGCGATCACCGCAGCCATGTCGAGCGACAGGACGCGATTGTCACGCAGCGAATCCGGGCACTCGTTGTTCGCGATCATCTGCGCGAGGCCTTCGACGATGGCGGTCTTGCCGACACCGGGTTCGCCGATGAGCACCGGGTTGTTCTTCTTGCGGCGCGACAGCACTTCCATGACGCGCTCGATCTCCTTCGCGCGCCCGATCGTGGGATCGAGCTGGCCTTCCGCGGCGAGCTGCGTCAGGTCGCGGCAGAAGTGGTCGAGTGCCGGCGTCTTGCTCTTCTTGTCGCCCTTGGCGGGTGCGGCCGATGGCGGCGCCGTGCCGGCCTTCTCGGGCGGCGCGGACGACTGGCCGGCCTGCGACACGTCGGTGCCGAGCAGACGGAGGGTCTCCGACCGGGCGGCATCGAGATTCACGCCGGCGTCGGTGAGGACCTGGGCAGCGATGCCCTTTTCCTCACGGAGCAGCCCGAGCAGGAGGTGCTCGGTGCCGACGTAGCTGTGGTTGAGATCGCGCGCTTCGGCCATGGCGAGTTCCAGGACCTTCTTGGCGCGAGACGTATACGGCAGGTCGGGACCGGTCGCTTGCGACGCCTTTCCCTTCTTGACCGTCTCCTCGATCTTCTGCGTCACGTCGTCGAGATCGACGTTGAGGTTCTGCAGCACCGCTGCCGCAACGCCCTCACCCTCGCGGATGAGCCCGAGCAGGATGTGCTCAGTCCCCACGTACTCGTGGTGGAGGCGTGCTGCTTCCTCGCGTGCCATCGCGAGAACCTTGCGCACCCGCTCGGTGAAGTTGTAGCCGTTCATCGTCCCCTCAGGGTCGGGTGGAGGCAGGTCATTCGACCGCGCCCCCTTCGCTCACCAACGCCTGCCGCACGTATCGGGCGCGCGCCAGGTTGGCTTCAGCTTCTGTCAGCACACGTCCCTCGAGATGAGCGAGATGTGCCGATTGTGCAAAGATCAGGAGCTTGTTGAGTGTGTATACACTGAGCCCAGTGATCAGTTTCAGGCCCACGGCCAGACGAACACCACTCAGGTAATTCATCGCTTCGTCGAACGTCAGGCTCCGGGCATACCGCAGCGTGCCAAACGCGCGCCACAGCTTGTCCTCGATAATATATCCGGCATCCCGAACGAGCACACGGCGCGCCTCTTCCTCACGTTCGATCACATGACGGACGACGCGTACGAGCAGATCCTGCAACTCTTCCTCCGACCGTCCGAGCGTCGTCTGGTTGGAGAGCTGGAAGAAGTTGCCCACGACCTCACTGCCCTCGCCGTACAAGCCGCGGTACGTGAGCCCCATCTGCTGCAGGCCCGCGAGGACCTTGCCGATCTCCTTCGTCAGCACGAGACCCGGCAGATGAATGAGCACGGAGGCCCGGAGGCCCGTTCCGGTGTTCGTGGGACAGGCGGTGAGGAAGCCGAACTCGCGGTGGTAGGCAAACGGCACCTGGGCCCCCAGCTCGCGGTCCAGCTGCCGGACAGCCTCGAAGGCCTGCGGGACCGCGAACCCGGACCGCAGCGACTGCAGCCGCAGATGGTCCTCCTCGTTCACGAGTAGCCCGACCGCCTCTCCGAGGAAGACGGCAGCGCCGGTGCGCAGGGGATGCTGCTGGTCCAGGCCCGCGAGCTCCTTGCTCACGAGATGCCGTTCGTGGAGCAGCTGGCGCTCTCCCGCAGCCAGCTCATCCAGACGCACCAGCACGCTGCCGTGCAGCGCCGGCACCTGTCCGAGGGCGTCCCTGACCTGGGCCAGCATCCGGAGCCGTTCCCCATCCCGGGCCCGGCCGGTGAAGGCGTAGCCGCTGACGTTCCGCGCCAGACGCATCCGGGTGGAGATCACCACATCCGAGTTCGGGCCGGACGCATCGAGCCAGCGCACGCCGCCGTCCGGCAGCAGGGACAGGTCGAGGGGGGGACGCGGCGCCGTCATTCGATCACCCGCAGCCGGTCGCGCAGCTCGGCGGCCAGCTCGAACTGTTCGGCGTCCACCGCCCTACGCAGCCGGTCCCGCAGGTCATGCAGCGTGTCCGGCTTCGCGTCGAGGTGCGCCACCGGCGGCTCGTACTTCACGCCCACGTGCTTGGAGCTCCCGTGCAGCCGCCGCAGCAGCTCGCGCAGGCTGCGCTCCATGGCATCGTAGCAGTGCGGGCACCCGAGACGACCGGTCGCCTTGAAATCTCGGCTCGAGGAGCCGCAGAACGTGCAGGACGGCGCGTCCTCGGCCGTCGTGGCCGCCTGCTGCTGCACGGCGTGCAGAATGTCCCCGAGCGGGTGCTGCGGCATGGCCAGGGTGGTCTCCACGCCCTTGGCCGCCGCGCACTTCTCGCACAGGTGCAGCTGCGTCACCGCACCCTCCACGATTCGCGTCAGGTGCACCACTGCATCGCGCTCCTTGCAATTGTCACAGAGCATGTCCGTGGTCCTCCTGCCGATCGTTCGAATCCACCAACCTGCCTCCGTCGAGCAGCAGCGCGCGATCGGCGCGCGCGGCCAGCGATTGATTGTGCGTCACTACCACCAGACCAAGCGATGTATCACGCGCAAGTTCCGAGAACAGCTCGTGCAATCGTTCGGCGTTGTGCTGGTCGAGGTTCCCGCTCGGTTCGTCGGCGAGCAGCAGCGCCGGACTCGCGGCCAGCGCGCCCGCCACTGCCGTGCGCTGCTGCTCGCCGCCCGAGAGCGCGCCGGGCCGATGATGCATGCGCGCGGCCAACCCGACGCGGTCCAGCAGCGCCCTCGCGCGCTCCCTGGCAGCCCGCTCGGCCGTTCCGGCGATCCGCAGCGGCATCATCACGTTCTCCAGCGCTGAAAACTCGCGCAACAGGTGATGAAACTGAAACACGAACCCGACAGTGCGGTTCCTGATCGCGGCGACCGCCTCGTCGCCCAGTTTTTCGATCGCCTGACCACCAAGACGAACCTTGCCCGCCGATGGTCGGTCGAGCGCACCCAGCACATGCAGCAGCGTACTCTTGCCCGCCCCACTCGATCCCACAATGGCAATCATCTCGCCGCGGCGGACCGTGAGTGACACCTCATCCAGTACACGGATGATGCCACCGTCACCGCCGCGAAACTCCTTGACCAGTCCCTCTGCTTCTACGACAACCCCGGCACTGGTGGATTCCGTCACCGGAGCGTCCTGCACTGTGGTAGTCACCGGATCACTCGTGCCGGATGGCTTCGACGGGATACAGCCGGGCCGCCTGTGAAGCCGGATAGAGTGTCGCCAAGGCAGCGATCAGCAGGCTCGACACGACGATCAGCAGGATGTCGAGCGGCTGCGTGTTCACGGGCAGATGATCGATGAAGTAGATCGACGGGTCGAGCTTCACGAACTGAAACGTCTCGAGCACGGCCGCGGCTGCCAGGCCAAGTGCGACCCCGCCGAACGTGCCGACGGCGCCGACGATCGTGCCCTGGTACAGGAAGATGCGACGGATGGACTTCGCCGGCAGCCCCATGGCGCGGAGGATGCCGATCTCGCGCGTCTTGTCGGAAACGATCATCGTCAGCGTGCTCACGATGTTGAACGCGGCCACGACGACGATGAGCAGCAGGATGATGCTCATCCCAAGCTTCTCGAGCTTCAGTGCCTGGAAGAGCGACTTGTTCTCCTCCTGCCATTCCGTGGCGCGCACCGGCAGCCGGTCCGGCGTGTTGAGCGAATCCCGCAGCTGCGCGGCCACAAGCATCGCAGCGTCGCGACTGGTGGTACGGACCTCGAGCCCCGTGACGTCGGAATCGAGGCCTGCGAATCGCTGGGCGGCCGCGAGGTCGATGTACACGTAGTTGTCGTCGTACTCGAACATGTCCGTGGCGAACACACCGGTCACGACGAAGTAGTCCGGACGCGGAATGATCGACCCGGTCGACGCGTTCATGTCGAGACCACCCATGCCGAACATCACGATCGTGTCTCCGACGAAGGCACTGAGCCGCGACGCGAGACTCTTGCCAAGCACCGCGCCCGGCAACGACAGCCCCGGGCTGCTGAACGAGAAGTCGCCCTGCACCGCGCGCGTGCGAATCGAGGTCACGTCGAGCTGATGCGTGCCCGCCGGCTCGATGCCGACGATCTGCGCTGCCGTCATGTACTTGCCGTTCTGGTTGCGCAGCATGCCCTGCGTCTGCACGAACGGCGCAGTCGCCACTACGCCCGACGACGACGCGACCTTGCTCTGCAGCGCGCTCCAGTTGGCGAGGCGCATGTCGCTGCCGTACGGCAGCACGCGCACGTCCGGGCTCCCGGTGAGGATCTTCTCCCGCAGGTCGGTCTGCAACCCGTTCATGACGCCCATGATGACGATGAGCGCGCTCACGCCCACCAGCACGCCACCGATGGCGATCACGCTGATGAGCGACAGCAGCCGCGATCCGCGGCGACTGCGCATGTACCGCCATGCAATGGACAGCTCGAGACGAGTCACTGCGCTGCTACTCCGGTCGCATCGTGGGAAACAGAATCACATCGCGAATGTTCGCACTGCCGGTCAGGTACATGAACAAGCGGTCGATACCGATGCCCACGCCGCCCGTCGGAGGCATCCCGTACTCCATCGCGCGCAGATAATCCTCGTCGACCCCGGAGGCCTCGTCATCGCCGGCGTCGCGAAGCCGTGCCTGAGCCTCGAACCGCTGGCGCTGGTCGATCGGGTCATTCAACTCGGAGAACGCATTCGCGAGTTCCTTGCCCTTCGCGAACAGCTCGAAGCGCTCCGTCAATCCCGGCGCGCCACGCTTGGGCTTGGCAAGCGGCGAGAGCTCGATCGGATAATCGACCACAAAGGTCGGTGTATCGATTCGGCTCTCGACGAGCGCCTGAAACATTTCGTCCATCACCTTGGGCCGGCTGAGCGTCTCTACCTTGGCGACACCGATACGTTCCGCGACCCCGCGCAAGGTCGCGTCGTCCACGTCCAGCACATCCACCCCTGCGGCGCCCGAGAGCGACGGCAGCCACTCGATGCGCGGGAACGGCGTCACGAGCGCGGGCGTCGATGCCCCGATCCCCGGAACCGACCGCACGGCATCCGCGGCCGCCACGAGCAGCGACTCGACACGCGACATCATTGTCGTGTAGTCGGCGAACGCCTCGTAGAACTCGAGCATCGTGAACTCCGGATTGTGCGTCCGGTCGATGCCCTCGTTGCGGAAGTCATGTCCGATCTCGTACACCCGCTCGAACCCGCCAACGATCAGCCGCTTGAGATACAGCTCGTCGGCGATGCGCAGGTAGAGCGGCATGTCGAGCGCGTTGTGATGCGTCACGAACGGACGCGCCGCCGCACCGCCATACAGCGGCTGCAACACCGGCGTCTCGACCTCGAGATATCCGAGCCCGTCGAGGTGCCCCCGGATCGTGCGCGTGAGCAGCGAGCGCGCGCGAAAGAGTGCGCGCACCTCCGGATGCACCGCGAGGTCGGCGTAGCGCTGCCGCGCGCGCTGCTCGGTGTCGGCGAACGTCGAGTAGCGCACGGTCTCGCCCTCGACGACGGCCTCCTTGCCGTACGGCAACGCGCGCAGCGACTTGGCGAGCATCGTGATCGCGGTGACGCGCACCGTGGCTTCACCGGTGCGCGTGCGCATCATCGTGCCCTCCACACCCGTCCAGTCGCCCAGATCGAAGTCGGCGAGCGACGCCCACACCGCTTCGCCAAGATCGTCGCGGCGCATGTACAGCTGCACGCGACCATCCATGTCGGCGACGTGCGCGAACGCCGTCTTGCCCTGGCTGCGCCACGACGTCAGCCGTCCGGCGACACGCACCGCCGGCCCCTCCTCCGCTTCGCCCAGGGCGGCGACCGCCTCGCTCGCCGTATGCGTGCGATCGAACGAGTACGCAAACGGCTCCACACCCGCGTCGCGCATCCGATCCAGCTTGTCGCGCCGCGCCTGCATCACGAAGTTCAGCTCTTCGCTCATGCCACGCCTTCCGCGGCGGATTCGCTCTCGAGCTTCAGGTACGCCTGGATGAATGGATCGATGCCACCGTCCATCACCTTCTGCACGTCGGGCATCTTGAGCTCGGTGCGGTGGTCGTTGACCATCGTGTATGGTTGAAAGACGTAGCTGCGGATCTGGCTGCCGAACGACACGTCCTGCTTGTTCGCATCCATCGCGGCCTTCACCGCCGCCTGCTTCTCCACCTCGACCTGATACAGCCGGTTCTTCAGCTGCTTCATGGCCGTCTCCTTGTTCTTGAACTGCGAGCGCTGCGCCTGCGACTGTGTCACGATGCCGGACGGCAAGTGCGTGATGCGGACGGCCGACGACGTCTTGTTGACGTGCTGGCCGCCGGCCCCCGACGCGCGATAGACGTCGATCTTGAGGTCCTCGTCGCGGATCTCGATGTTGATCTCCTCGTTGACCACGGGATAGATGAACACCGACGCGAAGCTCGTATGCCGCCGTGCCTGCGAGTCGAACGGGGAGATGCGCACCAGGCGATGCACGCCGGACTCGGCGCGCAGGAAACCGAACGCCGAGTTGCCCTTGATCTCCATCACCGCGCCCTTGATGCCGGCTTCCTCGCCTTCGCTGAGGTCGAGCATCTCGATCTCGAATCCCTTCCGCTCGGCCCAGCGCGTGTACATGCGCATCAGCATCTCGGCCCAGTCCTGCGCCTCCGTTCCGCCGGCACCGGCAGAGATCTCGATCTGCGCATCACGGAAGTCGTCACGGCCGCGCAACAGGGTGCGCAGCTCGAACGCGTCGAGCTCCTCGGCGATGCGCTCCACCTCGAGATCGAGCTCGCGGGACATCTCGGGATCCGCCTCCATGTCCAGCAGTTCGGCCAGCTCGCTGGCGGAGCGCACACGCGCGTCGAGCGCATCCCAGGGCTCGACCCATCCCTTCAGGGACTTGACCTGCTGAACGATGTCGCGCGCATGGTCCTGGTCATTCCAGAACGCGCTGTCCGACATTTCGCTCTCGTAGGAATTCAGCGTCGAGCGTTTCTGTTCGACGTCAAAGATACCTCCGCATGTCCGCGAGCCTTTCCTCTGCCCGCGCCAACACCTTCCCGCGCTCGCCGTCCTGCATGTCCCGCCTCCACGTACGACAGGAGCCGCCCTCCGCATGGGAAAGCGGCTCTGCGACCCGTCCGGATGTATGATCTGGCCCACACCGGCACGGTGGGGGCAACGCCGGAAAGATAGCCGGGGAGAACCCCTCGGAACAGCACGTCAGAAGAGCTTGCGCCCTCCGCCAAGGATGTCGTTCAGCGCATCCTGAAAATGCGGGGACCCGTCGGCGAGCTCGCGACCGACCTGCTCCACGAACTCCTCGTAGCTCTTCTTGATTTCCTCGCGGAACAGCTGGCGCAACGTGCCGTCGCGGAGTCCTTCTTCGCGCTTCTGCGGATGATACGCCACGAGGTCGGACACCAGTGCGCGTGCGAGCCGCCGCGCGCGCTGGCCAGGATCGGCGTTCAGGAACGGATTGATGGGCCGGCGTCCCGCTGCCGGCGTCGGCGCGGCAGCCGGAGTGCCGGTGGGCAACGCTGCGGGCATCGCTGCGGGCATCGCGGCAGGTGCCATCGCCGGCGTCGCCGGCATCACGGGCGTGCGCGATGGCGCGCTACGCGAAATGCCCGGGAGTCCCGTCGGAACGGGCGGCGTCATGACGGCGGGCGCGATCGACGGTGCGAGAGCACGAGCGATGGCCGGCGTATTGGCGGCCGAGACGGCGGAAGACGGTGGCGGCGTGACTCCGCGCGACGACACAGCAGGTGAGAACGGGCCCCGCGTTCGCGGTGTGCTGGACGGAGTACCGGCGTATCCAGCGGAGGCGCCATTCGCCGCGATGAAGCCGGCCTGCACGACGCCCGATGATGCGGGCGTGACGGAAACGGGCAACGTGCCCGCCGAAATGGCGATCACACCACCACACACCGAGCATCGCGCGCGAACACCGGTTGCAGGCACTTTCGCGGGATCGACCCGGAAGACGGATCGGCAGTCAGGACAGGCGACGGTCATGCCCCTGCGCCTCCACCGGCACTGCCACTACGCAGGCCGAATCGCGCACGCGCCAGGTCTGCGCCGACGGCACTGGCCAGTGGTGGGGCCGGTTCGTCGCGACGCCGATCCACCGTCCACACCGATCCCGGCAGGGACTTCGCGTACGTCTTCATCTCGGTTGCCAATTCACTCACCTCGACTCCGCGTGTGAAACGCCTGCGCTGGTTGCTCACGACGCCAATGGAGAGCGTCATCAGGGGAACCCGATGCAACTGCCCTCGACGATCCTTGCCGAAGAAATATCCCACGCGGCGGTCCTGCTCGGAATACTGCAGCGGAATCAATTCTTCGAAGGTCCGAATGACCTCGTCGCACACCAACCCCATGCTGGCCACCGGCACTGCATAGAGAAAGTCGTCGCCACCAATATGGCCGACGAAACCGGTCTCGCCACACAACCCCTTCACGACATCGTGCAGGATGCGCGCGAGCAACCGGATGACCTGGTCGCCGTGATGATAGCCGTACCGGTCGTTGAACTCCTTGAAGTGATCGAGATCGGCATAGCAGGCGGCGAACTTCTCGCCGGAACGCACGCGTCGTGCGAGTTCCGCTTCGATTTCACGCGTGCCCGGGAGTCGCGTCGACGGATGCACGTCGGTATCGCGGTCACTGCGATGCAACAGCGCCGCGAGACGCGCCGAGGCTTCGCCCTCCTCCACGTCGGATCGCAGCACCTCGTCCGCGCCAGCGAGAAACGCCTCGCCGAACCGGGACGGCGGCACGATCATCACCACCGGCACGATGGCCGTGAAGGAGTCGCGTTTGAGCCGCCGGCAGGTGGCCAGCGCCTCGTCTTGCCACGCCGCATCACCGCACCCGTCGACGACGATGCTGCGTGGGCGCGCACGCAGCGCCACCGCGAGCACCGTTCCCGCATCGGCCAGGAGCTCCGGGACCATCGCCGCCGCCCGCCACCACGCCTCGAGCCACGCCGGTGGCCGTCCTGTCTTGGACAGGATGAGCACGGGCTGGTTGGGCGGTGTCCGCTCCGTCATGCGCGATGTGATACTGGTGGCCGTGAATGCACAGCGCAGGATAGCGCGAATGCATGGGGCTGCATCCCTCGGAAAGGACGATCAACCCGCCGCTCTCGGCACGATGTGTCACACATCACTGACCGGAGCTGCCGCCGAAACTGCCTGTGGTGGGATTCCTACGCTGCCTCGGCCGTGGTTGGGCCATTCCGTCTTGCGCCCCGGGAGCCAGCCCTGCCGATAACTGGGCAGAACGCGGCCAAATAACGCGGTGGCGCGCCTAGTCCGGTCGGCGACCCGCGGGCACGAGGCGGATGCCGGTGCGCAACGAGCGCAGGTTGTCTGCAGGATCACCGACGAACGCGACGTGCGAGTCCACGCCGTCGATCCGGAGGCCGACCACGCCGGCTCCACCGTAGCGCCGGATGCGCACGTTGATGTACGCGTCCACCAGACTCGCGAGGTGATTCGCGCCGACGATGGTCAGGATGTTCGTCTTGCGCTGGTTACTGCGGTTTGCGGCCGACACGGCGCCGCGATACTCGCCTTTCTGCAGGTTCGCGTCTCGCCAGCTCCACCGGAACTGGTCGCTCCAGGCGCGCGATGCGTAGAAGGCCAGGGCGCGCTGGTACTCCGGGCTCGATGGCGCGGGTGCAACGTCCGGGTCATTCCAGTAGGTGCGCCGTGCCAGGAGCCAGCTTTGGCCGTTGAATGTGGCAAGGTCCGTCTCCGGATCGAGTGTACCGCCCGGCACCGCGTCGTACTGCCCGCTCGCGTCGAAGCGCTCCAGATCCTCGTAGTACATCCACGGCCCGATCGGCAGCGCTCCTCCGAACGAGCGCCGCGCGGCATTGGCCGCAATCGACTGGTAGCTGCGGATGCTCCGGTTCACATCGCGCTGGGCCTCGAGTGCCTGCACCAGCAGGTAGCCCTCTGCGAGCGCATAGGCGACACTGCGTTGCTGCCCGAGCACGGCCTGCCCTGCCCCCGGCACGATGAGCGACGCGAGTGGCGCCCACCACGGTGCGCGTCTCCCGTCCCGCTGGCCGGCCGGCTGACGCTCCGGCACCCGCCGCTCCAGCATTCCGGTCGTGATGTCCAGCGTGAGGTCTGACGGCGCCGTGGCCACCGACCGAGACGGACGGCCGGGCAATGCGGGTGCCCCGCTTGCTGCCTGCCCTTCCGCCTGCCGTCCACCGATGAGCGTGAGCATGACCGCGCCGAGCAGGCACACTCTCCGCTTCATGAGCGCTCGTGCCGTCAGTCGGCCGCCGCCAGCGCGACCCGTAGCGGGAGGGGTGAGCGGAAACGAGGAGCGCAGACCGTCGGCCGACATCAGAAGCGCACCCGGAGCGCGACGTACGTGGGCGGAGCCTCACCGAGCTGCGAGGAAAAGCGGTCGAAGCGACGCGACAGGTCGAGTCCGAACGCACCCTGCTGCAGGGTGAACCCGATCGATGGGCCGCCGCCCTCGCCGCTGATCTGCTTGTAGCCGACGGAGAGAAACAGCTGTTCCCGATAACCGATCACTGCACCGACCGCCTGCGCATTCGCCGCTTCGGCCTGAATCACGTCTGCGCTGACGTCGACGGTGCCGCCAGCCTCCGCGAAGTTCGAGAGCGGGAGTCGTATGCGGACGCCGAGCTGAATCGTGCGGGGCAGCGGATCCGCCTGCTCCTTGTCCTTGAACTGCAACGGCTGCCCGAGATTGCGCACCGTCAGGCCGAGCGAGGTGCGCCACTTGTCCGGCAGGCGGTACTGCGCGCCGACGTCGAGCGCGTTGGAACTCCCGAACACCTCCGCGACGCCGTCGCACAGGCCGGAGCACTGCTGGCTGAATACCAGATACTTGTACGACAGGCCGGCACTTAGGCGCTTGCCGATCGGTGAGGCGTACGATGCGCCCACGAGGTAGTTGCGCGTGGTGATCGTACCGGTCGTGACGGCCGCGCTGTCCGTGCGGAAGAACGTCCCGTAATCGAACAGGTAGGCACCGAGCGCGAAGGTGCCCAGCTTGGAGGAGGGGGCGACACCGGCCAGCATGAAGACGTTACCGGCGACGCTGCGCACGTTATGAAAGGCGAGCTCGCGCTTGGAGACCCGCGCAAGCGACGCCGCATTCCACCAGATCCCTTCGGTGCCCAGTGTGCTGTCGGCGGCGACCGCCTCACCGCGTCCGACTGCGCGCGCACCGAACGGCACCAGCAGGAACGCGCCACCCTGTGCCGCGGCAGAGTTCGCGGCTGCATGGGAGGCAGCGTGCGCGAACGCGAGCACCAGTGCGGGGAGGCGGACGGCACGTGCGACTCCGCGCGATGCGGAGCGCACGCCGGAGCGCACGCTGGAGCGCACGCCGGAGCGGACACTCGAGCGCACACTGGAGCGCACGCTGGAGGGCAGGTTGGAGCGTATGACGTCACGCATGGCGTCACGCCCGATCAGTGGGATCTCCGTACCCGAGGCGTCGCACCGCACTCTGATTGCGCCGCCAGTTGGGCAGCACTTTCACCCAGAGGTCGAGGTAGACCGGCTGGCCGACGAACTTCTCGATTTTCTCGCGCGACACGCGCCCGAGTTTCTTGATCTGTTGTCCGTTGGCGCCGATCACGATGCGTTTCTGACTGTCCCGTTCGACATGAAGCACCGCCCGAATGTACAGCGGTGTCGAGCCCTCGCGGTACTCCTCGATCTCGCAGGCGAGCGCGTGCGGCAGTTCATCACCGAGTTGCTCGAGCGCAGTCTCGCGCACGAGCTCGGCGACAAAAAAGCGAACCGGCTGAGTGGAGATCTCATCTGCTGGATACAGATACGGACTCTCGGGGAGCAAGCGCGTGATAGCGGTCACGAGCATGTCGACATTCTTGCCGGATGTCGCAGAGATCAGGATCGCTTCGGGTACGCGCAGGCTCGCCGCGGCGCGTCGTTCGCCGTCCAGCAGGTCGAGCTTGTTGAGCGCAACGATGACCGGAGCGCGTGGGGGAGTCTCCAGCCCCGCCGCTTCGTGAAACGGCACATAGCGGGTGGTCCCGTCGACGACGTGCACGATGACGTCGGCGTCGCGCACCGCGGCCAGTGCGGCGTTGCGCATGGCGGAGTGCAGCGTGTCGCGCGGTTCGAGCAGGCCTGGCGTGTCGAGGATGACCATCTGCGTGTCATCCGCGGTACGAATGCCGACGACCCGGTTTCTCGTCGATTGGGCCTTCGCGGAGATGATGGCGAGCTTTTCGCCGACGAGCTGGTTGAGGAGGGTGGATTTGCCGGCGTTGGGCAGTCCAGCGACGGTGACGATCCCGGCGCGGGTCATTGGGTGCGGGGGTGCATTGTGTGTCGTTGGGGAGGAGCGTTGGTGGAGTCGACCGGGTCGAATCGGGGTGATGGCGTCGACGAGTCCGGTCGACGAGTTCGATCGACGAGGTCGAGTCGACGCGGAAGGTATGGGAACGACAAAGCCCCCGCCACTGGTGTGACGGGGGCTTTGCAAAAGGTGCCGGCAACGGCCTACTCTCCCGCGATCTCTCGACCGGAGTACCATCGGCGCTGCTTGGCTTAACGACCGTGTTCGGGATGGGAACGGGTGTGGCCCAAGCGCTCTAGTTGCCAGCGATTATCAACGACACGTATAGAAGCAACGAGTCTGACAAACGGTGTGTGAAGTGATATGGGGCGACACTCGCCGCGGTTAGGCGGGGTGTCGCATGACGTACGCATGCTTTGCGGTGATGTCTTGATGTCCCATGGAAAAACCATGGGGGAGTCAAGCCGCACGGGCGATTAGGACAGCTGCGCTCGGAACGTCTTGCAACGCTTCCACGTGCTGCCTATCGACGGAGTAGTCTCCTCCGGCCCTTCAGGGGATTCAAGATCCCAGGGAGAGTTCATCTTGGGGGGCGCTTCCCACTTAGATGCTTTCAGCGGTTATCGCCACCGAACATCGCTACCCGGCGTTGCAGCTGGCGCCACAGCCGGGACACGAGCGGTTCGTCCGACTCGGTCCTCTCGTACTAAAGTCCGCTCCCCTCAACTCTCCAACGCCCACGACGGATACAGACCGAACTGTCTCACGACGTTCTGAACCCAGCTCATGTACCACTTTAACCGGCGAACAGCCGGACCCTTGGGACCTTCTCCAGCCCCAGGATGTGACAAGCCGACATCGAGGTGCCAAACCGCGCCGTCGATGTGAACTCTCGGGCGCGATA
>JAZKCW010000089.1:0-25084 GCA_040387895.1 Gemmatimonadota bacterium | reverse complement strand
GTTCCGGCAATCGAGCGCGGATGTTCCACGATGCCGTCGAGCTCCTCGCTGGTCACGTCGAAGCGATCCATGACTCCGGCCTCGACCGAGATCCAGGACAGACCGATCTCGCTGTCGACCTCGAGGGATTCCAGCGCGTGTCGCAGCAACTGCAGGCGGCCGACGCTCACCTGCGCGTAGATGCGGCGGTACATCTCCTCCGGGTTCACTCCGGCCGTCAGCAGCGCGGACGCGACGGCGTGGGCCCGTGGCGTCGTGTTGCTGAAGCGAAAGCTGCCAGTGTCCGTGAGGATCGCGCAGTAGAGCGCCTGCGCGATGGGCGGGGTGATGTCGAGGCCCCACACCATCGCGATGTCGTACACCAGCTCACCGGTGGCACAGGCGCTGGTATCGGCGACCGCCGTTTCGCCCACGGGTTCATCGCCCGCGACGTGGTGATCCACCACGCCGATCGGCACCGTGAGCGCGCGCACCTTGTCCGCCAGCGAGCCAAGCCGGCGCACGTCGTTGATATCCATCACGACGAGTGCGTCGATTCCGTCCAGCGCCGCCGCGCCGCGCCGGCTGGCCTCCTCGACGTCGTCGCCGAGGAGGAAGTCGAACATCGTCGGCCACGGCGTCGGATTGACGATGCGCGCGTGGATGCCGCGTTGCGCCAGTAACCGCGCAAACGCGGCCTCCGACCCACAGCCATCGCCATCCGAATTGATGTGCGTGGACAGGGCGACAGTCATTCCCGGTACCAGTAGGGCACCGAGTGCCTGGATGGCACTGATGCGCGACTCGGGAATGGCCTGCAGGTCGGAGGTGGCGATACTCATGCGGATAGAGTGTTCAGGAACGTGGCGGATGCCTTAGCGCTTCACGCCGTTCCGCACCTTCGAGTGGTGACGGCCGTAGAAGAAGTAGATCGCGAGGCCGAGCGCCATCCAGACCGCGAGTCGGAGCCACGTGTCGAGCGGGAGGAACGCCATCATGCCCATGCACACGATGATGCCGAGGATCGGCACGAGCGGAACCATCGGCGTGCGGAACGGACGCGGGAGCTCGGGACGGTTGCGACGCAGCACGATGATGCCGCCGCAGACGATCACGAACGCGAGCAGCGTGCCGATCGACACCAGTTCACCGAGCAATCCGATCGGGAACGTGCCGGCGATGACGGCGGCCACGAGGCCCGTGATGATTGTGGCGACGTACGGCGTCTGGAAGCGCGGGTGCACCTTGCCGAAGAGCGGCGGCAGGAGCCCGTCACGCGACATGGCGAAGAAGATGCGCGGCTGGCCCATGAGCATCACGAGCACGACGGACGCGAGACCGGCGATGGCGCCGATGTTCACGAGGTAGCCGAGCCATGCGAGCGCCGGACCGGCCTTCTCGATCGCGACGAACACCGGGTGCGGCACATTGAGCTCGGTGTACTTGGCGAGACCCGTCATCACGAACGCCATCAGGATGTACAGCACGGTGCAGATCGCGAGCGATCCGAGAATGCCGATCGGCAGGTCCTTCTGCGGATTCTTCGCTTCCTGCGCTGCCGTGGACACGGCGTCGAACCCGATGTAGGCGAAGAACACGACGGCAGCAGCGCGAATCACGCCTGAGATGCCGAACTCACCAAACGTGCCCGTGTTGACGGGCATGAACGGCGTCCAGTTCTCGGAATTGACGTACTGGAAGCCGAATCCGATCACGAGCAGCACGATGGTGACCTTGATGGCCACGATGGCGTTGTTCAGCTTGGCCGACTCGCTCATGCCGACGACGAGCAGCGCCGTCAGCGCGAGCACGAGCAGCATCGCGGGAATGTTCAGGATGCCTGCCTGGACGGTGCCCACGGACAGGTCGCATTTCGCGGCGGAGATCGCCTGACCGCCGGCCTGCATGATCTGGCCGGTCACGTTGTCGACGCACAAGCCCGCGCGCACCAGCGAGGTGCCCTGCATGTCCATGGGCGCGCTTGCGAGCTGCGGCGGCAGGTGGACGCCAAGCTGTCCGAGGAACGCGACGAAGTACCCGGACCAGCCGACAGCCACTGTCGATGCGGCGAACAGGTATTCGAGAATGAGGTCCCAGCCAATGATCCAGGCGACCAGCTCACCGAGCGTCGCATACCCATAGGTGTATGCGCTGCCGGCGATCGGAATCATCGACGCGAACTCGGCGTAGCAAAGCCCCGCGAAGAGGCAGCCGAAGCCGGCGATGATGAACGAGTACACCACCGCAGGGCCGGCGTACTGCGCGGCCGCCGATCCGGTGAGCACGAAGATACCGGCGCCGATGATCGCGCCGATGCCGAGGAGCGTCAGGTTCAGTGCGCCGAGACTGCGCTTCAGGGTGTCAGTACCCTCGGCGCCTGCTTCCTGCTGCAGGACCGCCATGCTCTTGAGCGCGAACAGACCGCCGGATTGCGGCTGCGTTGGTGATGCCATGGAGCTTCTCCACGAGGGGGGATCGGTCGGCCGAAGCGAACCGGCCGCGGGGGCGGCGAGGCGGGACAGCGACAGTCGCGTTGGAATGCAGAACGGCCGATGGGACGGCCTATAACAAAACATGTGGACAGCGCCCCGTCTACATGACCGGGGGCGTTCCTGTTGACGTGACAGCCGGGCCGAGACCGGCCGACGCCTACAACGAGTAGTTCGGGGCTTCGCGGGTGATCGTCACATCGTGCGGGTGCGACTCGCGCAGACCGGCCGTCGTGATGCGCACGAACTCCGCTTCCGTCCGCAGCAGATCGACACTTCCGCAGCCAACGTACCCCATGCCGCTGCGCAGGCCACCGATCATCTGGAACAGTACGTCGCCGACCGGCCCCTTGTACGGCACTCGTCCCTCGATCCCTTCCGGGACGAGTTTCTTCGGTGACATCTCGCCATCTTGGAAGTAGCGGTCGGCGCTGCCGTCCTGCATCGCGGACAACGATCCCATGCCGCGGATCATCTTGAACCGACGGCCCTCGAGCAGGAACGACTCGCCCGGGCTCTCCTCCGTGCCGGCGAGCATGGATCCCATCATCACGCTCGACGCACCCGCCGCCAGCGCCTTGACGATGTCTCCGGAATACTTGACGCCACCGTCGGCGATCACCGGCACGTCCCCTGCCCCTTCGATTGCGTCCATGACGGCGGTCAGCTGCGGGACGCCGACGCCGGTCACCACACGCGTCGTGCAAATGGAGCCGGGTCCGACACCGACCTTCACCGCATCCACGCCGCGCTCTACTAGGGCGGCCGCACCGGCGCGCGTCGCCACGTTGCCCGCGACCAGCTGCACGTCGGGGAAGGCTTCACGGACACGCGCCGTCGCCTGCAGCACGCCTTCGCTGTGGCCGTGCGCCGTGTCGATGACGAGCACGTCGACGTGCGCCTCGACGAGCGCCCGCGCGCGATCGAGGTAATCACCACCGGCGCCGATCGCCGCGGCGACACGGAGCCGTCCGTGCTGGTCCTTGTTGGCGTCCGGGTACTGCCGGCGCTTGTGGATGTCCTTCACGGTGATGAGGCCCTTGAGCGTGCCCTTCTCGTCCACCACCGGCAGCTTCTCGATGCGATGCTTGCCAAGGATCCGTTCGGCCTCGTCGAGCGTGGTGCCGAGCGGCGCGGTGACCAGATCGTCGGACGTCATCACGTCGCGCAGCGGGCGGTCGAGGTCGCGCTCGAACTGCAGGTCACGGTTGGTGAGGATGCCGACCAGCATCCCTGCCGGGTCGACGATCGGAACACCCGAGATCTTGAAGCGCATCATCAGCGCGACCGCCTCGCGCAGCGACGCCATCGGCGAGAGCGTGATCGGATTGAGGATCATGCCGCTCTCGGAGCGCTTCACGCGATCGACTTCGGCGGCCTGCCGGTCGACCGACATGTTCTTGTGCAGCACGCCGATGCCGCCGTAACGCGCCATGGCGATCGCCATCTCGCTTTCCGTGACGGTGTCCATCGCGGCCGAGACGAGCGGCACGTTGAGCTCGATGCCGCGCGTGAAACGTGAGCGGATGACGACTTCCTTCGGGTGCGTCGTCGAGTGACGCGGTGCGAGCAGGACGTCGTCGAAGGTGAGCGCGTGATCCTCTCGGATGCGCGACGGGCGTGAAGGCGACGTGCCATTACGCGAAAGCCCGCGACCGGGGTGTTCCCCAGTGGCGGGCGGCGTGGCGTCAGCGATGGAATGTGTTGTCGAGGGTGCCATCACGAAGCATAGGCGCCCCCCGGCGGACTGTCCAGCGGGGAGCGCCACGCGCTGTGGCGGTGTGAATACCGACCGATCAGCCTTTCCGGCGACGCATGAGCCGGCGCAGCCCCTGCCTCACAGTGCCGGGCAGGAAAAACCCTGCGGCGCTCACCAGCTGCGTGAGATTCACGTCCGAGAGCTCGTCCGGCTCGCCGCGCCAGTGATCCATCAGGATGCGCCGGCCCGTGTTGTCCACCAGTCGCTGCAACGCCGTCACCAGCAGGAAGACGTCATCGACCTGACCGAAGAACGGAATCAGGTCCGGAATGAAGTCGAGCGGCGAGATGATGTACGCGGCGGCGGCGACCACGAAGAACCGGTCCACCTTCGAGACACGACGGTCGCCCATCAGGCCAAACAGCAACCGGATGTACGAGGGAATCTGACGGATGGCGGCCATGACGCTCCGCTTCGCGCCGGTGCGCGGGCGAGGCGCGGGCGCCCGTTTGGCGAAGGAGCGTCGGGTCTGCGGCTCGAAGTCGTCGTCGAAGTCCTCGTCGTCGTCGAACGCGTCCTCGAAATTCTCGTCGAGTTCGTGATCGTGGCGGGTCGATGCCGCACGCACCGGAATGTCCTCAGCGGGTCGCTGCCGACGGCCCCGGCCCGTGAACAGCCCACGCTGTGGCCGTCCCGCCTCCTGGTCCTCGGCTCGTTCCCGTGCGCGGCGTGCCATCAGGCGCTCTCGCGCCGTCTCCTCTTTCATGCAGCTGCCTCCGGCGGCGTCGCTGTCCCGGGCGGCATGCCCGGGCCGGACGTCGGCGGAGCGGAGGGTGCAGGTTGCGTGCCCCCTGCTGCGCCCGGTGCGGGAACCGGCACTGCGCCAGCTGCGGTCGGGGATGCTCCAGCTGAGCCGGGATCCGGTGCGCCGACCCGATCGGCCGCGTCCTTGGCGGCGCTCACCACATCGCGGCCGACGGCGACGGTCGACTGGGCGACCCCATTCAACACGCCCATGGCCTTGTTCAGGAATCCCATGGTCTCGGACACGGTGCTCACGGCGAGGCCACCGGCGCGCAGCTTGTCCTCCACGCCCTCGGCGAACCGCTGGAACACGTTGACCGGCGAGGCCGCCTTCTCGGCGTACTTCGTCTCGAGGAATTCGACGTAGTCGAGCACCTGATAGAGGCGCTCATCGGACAGCGTGTCGAGCTTGCGCGCGATTCGATCGCGGACGTACGGATTCATCGGGTCTCCGGCATGGGCTGCTAGTACTACGTGACAGGACGTCGAGGGATTCTACACCGGATCGTCCACCGCCACTCGCGCGTCGCCACTAGCGCATCGCGACTCGCGTATCGCCACTCGCGGCCAGGCGTGCGCCGGCCGATCAGCCGCGCCAGCGCTTTCGCTGGCCGCGCGCGTCGATATGCGTGTACGGCGATGCGAACCGACGGCTGGAATACACCCCCAGGCCGCCGACGAGCTCCGGGTGCAGGCGCTCCACCCAGTCGACGGCATGCTCGACCTGATACGCATCGAACAGCGTCATGCGCCCGTCGCCGTCCGCGTCGATTGCCACGTCGGCTGCATCCCCGTACAGGTGCCGAGAATCGCGCGCGGCCCCTTCGACGCCGGAGTTGTGGTCCGGCGTACGGAACGCGCTGTGCACGTCGACGCGGAAGTTCATCGTCTCCTCACCGCGCCGCCGCGAAATCTCGCGCAGCACCAGCTCGAGCTTGTCGAGCACCCGCGGGTCCACCGCGATGTACTTGGGCCAGACGGTCTGCGCATCGTGCGTGAGGAAATCCCGCACCTTGAGGTGACGAGTGAGTGGCAGGTCGAGGTCGTCCTTGTCGACCCGGGCAAATCCGGCCGGACGCTCGGCCTGCTCGTCGTGCGACCACTCCGCCGGGTAGCGGCCGATGCGATAACCGTTCAGCGTGCCGCCGAGCTTCAGTTCGAAGGGCACCAGAACGGAGAGACGCGGCGACGTGATGCGCTGCGTGACACCGGCACGCGAAACCTCGAGCTCGTAGAAACCGGGCTCCATCGGTGACAGGAGCGTATCACCGCCCAGCGGACGGGCAACGTCGCCGGCGACCGTCGTGCCGACCCGCACCCACTGATACCTGAAGCCGACCCGGGAGCCCTGCACGTCGAGCGGGAATGCCACACGCTCGCCGGAGCGGACGAACTGCATCTCGACGCCGCCACTGATTCCGTGCGATGCCGAGGCCGAGTGAACTGCAGGAACTCCACGCGCGGCGCTCTCGGCCGACGATCCGGCCATCAGCTCCGTGGGAGGCTGGTAGAGCACCGCCATCGCGATTGCTGCGATGCCGCCCATGACCAGCGCGCCGCGCCGTGAAATCATTACTCGCCCCAGCGCGCGCGGTTGCCGCGCACGTCGATGTGAACGAACGGCCCATGTGCCGACGTGGCCTTGTAGATGCCGATACCGCCGACGAGATCCGGGTTCTTCGCCTCCACGCGCTCGGCAGCCATGGCGAGCACCTTGGCGTCGCGCGTGTCGACGCGTCCGTCACGATTGAGGTCGCTCATCCAGTCACGCGTGCCGTTCACGACGTAGACATCGGCTGCGTCCCCGTACTGATGACGGCTGTCCTTCGCGCGGCCACCGGCACCGACACCCTGCGCGTTGTACTGCGGGGTGCGGAAACCCGACATCACCTTCATCCCGCGCACGTTCACGCCCATGCTCTTGAGCTCAGCGATGACCAGCTCGAGCTTGTCGATCAGTGGCTCGCGCAGCACGAGATACTTGGGCCACACGCGCTCCTGATCGTGCGTGAGGAAGTCGGCCAGACGGAAGTGCTCGGAGACCGCAGTCAACTGGTTGTCGGCGGTGACTTCGAGAAATCCTTCGGGATTCACGTACGACGTCGAGCGGGCGCCGCGGCGCTCTTCCGGGAAGAAGCCGATGCGATACGAGCCGATCCGGCCGCCGACCTTGTCGGAGAACGGACGCATCGTGATGAAGCTGAACGGCGAACCGAGCGTCGTGTCGGCCGCAGCGTAGACGCCCGGCTTGCTGATCGCCGAGTCGCCGAACATTTCGCGGAGGATCGGGATGCCGGCTGCGCGCTTGGGCGCGACGAAATGCGCGCGCAGCTTGCGGCTGCGGCCACGCAGCGAATCCAGCAGCGCGAGGCTCGCGCGGCGCGAGGACGCGGCGCGCTCGGCCATCACGCTGGCGGCATCGATTGCACGCGCATCGATCGCGACGCGGGGCGGCGCGAAGACCCCTGAACGCGCATCGGCCACGCCCGGGACGACAAGCGTCGCTGCCACTGCCGTGAGGGCAACACCGAACGCTGCGCTGAATCCACGCCGGCGGTGCGGACGTGCATGCCGGCGGCGGTCAACCGACGCGGGCGCTGGGCGATTCTGAGAGGTAGGCGTCACGTAATTGGGCTGGAGAACGCATGCGGCCTGTCACCACATGCTCCAAGGACGATCAAGCCCGCACTTCGCGTCGTCGCGATGGCTGGGCAACCTTTCAATATAACATGACCGGCCGGTCCAATGACACCGAAAGAAGACCGGAACTGTGACCTACTGCACTGTCCTGCAAGACTTTACGGCCTTTTGTCCAGCCCCGTCAGTAGATATAGACCGGGGTCCCGACCGTCACACGGTCGTACAGCGCGGTGATGTCTTCGTTCCGGAGTCTCACGCATCCATGGCTCACTGCCTGTCCAACGCTGTTCGGGTGATTGGTACCGTGCAGGGCGTACCCGTCGCCCAGGTACAACCGTCGGGTTCCGAGCACGCCGACATACTTGCGCTGGTTCGTACCAAAAGGTGGAATGACGATCTTCCCGTCGGCAACGATCTCGCGGCCGTCCTCGGCGGTCAGCGCTCGTTGTTGCCCTGCGGCGTCCTGCATGACCACGTCGTTTCCAGATACCGTGACCATTCCGCCGCTCTTGAGCTTGAGGGGCGCCCCACGGCTGAGCTGCACGAGGCCAAGGCCACGCTTGTTGGCCTGCTCCTGATAGTGCCAATCCGGGGGCACCCATGCCGGCTCGGAGTCCCGTCGTTGCACGATCAGGCGCCCGCGCGGCGTCTCGAAGCGCAGCACCTTCTCGCTGCCACGGACAGCCAGCGTTTTTCCGCTGCCCGTTGCGACAGGCGCCTCGAACAGCACGCTGTCGCCCTGCTTGTACCAGAGTCGGCGGTCCGCGATGGACACGACGATATACGGCCCTTTCTCTTCCGCAGGCGTCGTGGCGGCGAGCAGTGTCCGGATACTGTCGGCCCCCTGCCCGGCCTCGAGCCGCGCACGTTCGAGCGCCTCGAGATTGTCATTGAACACCAGCCGCGCCACGTCCCGCGCGAAGCGAAGTCGCACCGTGTCGTAGGCGAGCCAGGATGCGTGCGCGACCGCGAGGCCGAGCAACAGGAGCACAGGGAGCGGCGCACGCGGGATTCCGCGGGCGGAGCGCTTGACGGTGTTCAGCGAGAGAGTGGACATGGGTCAGTAGAAGTACACCGTCATACCCCGCGTGAGGTTCTCACGGATCGCGGCGAGGTCCGTTGCACGCACCCGAACCGCGCCGGGCATCACGAAGGTGCTGTCGGCCAGCGGGCCGGCCTGTGGCATCGCGTAGATGAGCGTGCCTCCGGTCGTCACGATCGCATTTGCGCCGAGCAGGCCCGGGGTGGCGCGGTCGTCCGGCACCGGTTGGCCGCGTGCGATCCACACCCACGCCGGCAGCGGGTACGCGTCGTCGGCCGTGAGTAGTCGCTCGATCGTGCGTGACCCGCGCGGCACCGCGATGTGTGACGTGTCCGGAGGGGTGCCGACGCGCTGCTCGGGGCCGATCCGGGCGCGCATGACCCGCAGGCGGGCGGGCCCACGATCGAGCGCGACGAACGACGATTCGGCGCTCACGGCCAGATGCAGCTGATCATCGCCGGCGGCCTGCCGTCGCATGAGCTCCAGCATCAGGCCCGACTCGTCTGCCTCCGCCGCGAGAATCGCGTCGGTGCGCTTGCGCTCCATGTCTGTCATGCCGGCGCGTAACCGCACGGTCTCCGTGCGGTAGTGATCACGGCGCCACACGAGCAACCCATCCACCGCCACCACGATCGCGAGCAGCACGATCGCCGCGACGGTGCGTCGCCGGAAGCGCGCCATCAGCGGCTGCCCCGCGTCGAGCGGCGCGCGCGCCTGCTCGGTACGATGGCCGCCCGCAGGCGGGGTCGGTGGTCGCGCCTGTCGAGCCGGACTAGATTCAGCGTCATCCCCTGAACGTAGTTTGCGAACAGAGTTCGCGTGATCGCTGTCGCCCACAACCGAGTACGGATGCCCGCACGCACGTCGCGTCCTGTCGCCCTCATCATCCTCGACGGCTGGGGATACCGCGAAGAGAGTACAGCCAACGCCATCCGCCTCGCATCGACGCCAAACTGGGATCGAATCTGGGCGCACCCGTCGCGTACTCTCCTCACGGCCTCCGGCCGTGCGGTCGGGTTGCCGGCCGGGCAAATGGGCAACAGCGAAGTCGGCCACCTCAATCTCGGGGCGGGCCGGGTCGTCATGCAGGATCTGGTACGGATCGGGACAGCGATCGAGGACGGGTCGTTCTACTCGAACGCCGCACTCGTGGAAGCCTGCCGGCAGGCGCGAAGCAGCGGCTCCACGCTGCACCTGCTTGGCCTGCTGGGCGACGGCGGGGTGCACGCGCACGACGACCATCTCTTCGCGCTCGTCGATCTCGCAGCCCGTGAAGGTCTGCAGCGCGTGGCGGTGCATGGCCTGCTCGATGGACGCGACACGCCGCCGCGCTCAGGACACGCGTTTCTCGCCAACGTGCTCCAGCGCATCGCCGGCAAGGCCACGCTCGGATCGTTGTCCGGGCGGTATTTCGGCATGGACCGCGACAACCGGTGGGAGCGCACCGAACAGTGGTATCGGGCCGCCGTGCTCGGTGATGGCCCGCGGGAACGGGATGCACTGGATGCCGTCGAGCGCGCGTACGCTGCGGCGATCACCGACGAATTCCTGCCGGCCATGGTGATGACGGATGCCGCAGGTGCTCCGCTCGCGCCCATGCGCGATGGCGACGTGCTGGTGTGCTTCAACTTCCGCTCCGACCGCATGCGGCCGACGATGCGCGCCCTTGCGCTCCCGGACTTCACGGGCTTCGCGACGGGCCGGCGCCCGGAGCTCGCCATCACGACGATGACGCGCTACGACGACTCGTACCCGTTCCCCGTGGCATTTCCGCACCAGTCGATGGAGCGACTCGTCGGCGAGACGATCGCTGCAGCGGGCCTCTCGCAGTTACGCACGGCCGAGACGGAGAAGTATCCCCACGTCACGTTCTTCTTCAACGGGGGACACGACGAACCGAATCCGGGCGAGGATCGCCGGATGGTGGCGAGTCCCAAGGTGGCCACGTATGACCTGCAGCCCGAGATGAGTGCCGCCGGCGTGTGCGACATCCTGTGCGAGGCCTTGGCCGGTCGCACGCACGATTTCGTGCTGTGCAACTTTGCGAACACCGACATGGTAGGACACACCGGATCGTTGCCTGCGGCGATCCGCGCCGTGGAAGCGGTGGATGGGTGCCTGGGCCGCATCCTGGATGCTGCGGCGGCCGGTGGCGCACGGTTGATCATCACGGCAGATCACGGCAATGCAGACGTGATGGTCGATCCGACGACCGGGCAGCCGCACACGGCGCACACCACGAATCCCGTTCCGCTCGTGCTGCTGGACCCCGATGGTGCGGTTCCACTGCGCGCGGATGGATCGCTGCGCGACGTCGGACCGACAGTGCTGGCGTTGCTGGGCATTCCCTGCCCCGCCGAAATGAATGGGCGCGACCTTCGCGACCTCTCGTCGTAATTCTCTCCTCATTCTCTCTGATGATTCGCACTCCGCTGTTGCACGCCGTTCTCGTTGCACTGATCTCGTCCACGCCGGCGCTCGCGCTCGCGCAGGTCGGCCATCCCCCCGAACGCAGCCCCTATCGGGACTTCGAAGTCGGCCAGTCGCTGACCGTGAGCGGCGGATGGCTGGCGACGAAACGGGATCCGGCAAACGTCGCACCGAAGGAATCGTTCTTCGGAGCAGTGCGCTACGATGTCCCGGTCGGTGGCCCGGCATCCCTCTACGTGCGGTACATGTTCTCGCCCTCCGAGCGGCGCCTGCTCGCCCCTGCGAATCCGGCGGCCACGCGCGTGCTCCGCATGGAGAGCGTGAGCACCTCCGTCGCGGACCTTGGCCTCGAGCTGTCGCTCACCGGGCGCAAGTCATGGCGGAGCCTCTCACCGACGGCCAGTGCCGGCGTCGGATTGGCGACGGACTTCGCCAAGGCGGATACCGGTGCCTATCGGTTCGGCACCCGCTTCGCGTTTACCTACGGGCTCGGCCTGCGCTACATCCCGTCGTCGCGCTACACGTTTCGCGCGGACCTCATCAACTACACGTGGCAGTACCAGTATCCCGACCGGTACTTCATCCGCGCGTCGGACAGCACCTCGGTACTGACGGATACGCGCCAGCGATCGGCGTACCGCGGGAACTGGGCGCTGTCGGCCGGCGTGACGATTCCGATCTTCCGCTGAACGATGCCGCGCACGTCACTCACTCGTCGCGTGCTCTTCGCTGCCGCGCATCGGTATCGCCGGCCCGACTGGAGCGACGGTGAGAATGCCGACGTTTTCGGCGCGTGCGCACACCCGAACTATCACGGGCACACGTACACCTGCGACGTGACCGTCGCGGGGCCGGTGGACGAGGAGACGGGCTTCGTCGTCGACCTGACGTTTCTGGACCGCGTGCTGCAGCGCGAAGTACGCGACCGGTTCGATCATCGCAACATCAATCTCGACGTGCCCGAGTTCGCAGACGGCAAGATGATTCCGACCGGCGAGAACCTGGCGCGATTCATCGCCGAGCGCGTGCAGAGCGCGCTCTCGCGCACCGCGGCGCGTGTCGTTCGCGTGAACCTGGCCGAGGACGTCACGCTGAGCAGCTGCTACGAGGTGGACGCGTGAGCGTGCGAAGCACACCAGCATGGCGGGACATGCGGCCTCTCGTGCTCGGGCTGTTGTTCTCCGCGGCGGCGGCCGGATGCCGGAGTGCAGGACCCGTCGCGGGATCGCCCGCGCCGGCGGCCCCGGGTGGACCGCCACAGACACGGCAGCCGGAACCGGTCGCGCCGATCATGCTGCCGCCCGCGATGGTATCCACCCCGATGCGCGACCGCGACCGCATTCGTGAACTCGCCGATTCGGTGTTTCGCGCACCGATGTGGAACGTGGCGCGCTGGGGCGTGCTGATCGTCGATGCGACCACCGGTGACACCATCGTGTCGCAGGACGCAGACAAGCTGTTCATGCCCGCGTCCAACCAGAAGCTGCTGACGGCAGCAGTGGCGCTGCAGCATCTCGGCCCCGCGTATGTGTGGCGCACACCGGTGCTGCTGCAGGGATCCCAGCGCGGCGCGACGTGGGAGGGCGATGTGCTCATCGTCGGCTCGGGCGATCCCACATTCAGCGATTCGCTCCGCAGCGGCGATGCTGCGTCTGCCTTCGATCCGATCGTGGCGGCACTCAAGGCGCGCGGCATCACGCGCATCTCGGGTACCGTGCGAACGTTCGGCGACGCCTTTCCGGGCGTGACGACGGGTTTCGGGTGGGAGGTCGACGATCTCGATTCGTCGTACGGCGCACCGGTGGACGAACTGCTGTTCAACGAGGGCGAGTTCCGCCTGCAGGCCCGTGCGGGCGACAAGATCGGCGCTCCCGTCGTGCACTCGCCCCGGTCGGCCGCGAATTATCCACGCGTCGTGAACCTCGCAACGACACGCGATGCAGCCACGCGTGGCGAGCCGTTGCGCGCCGTGTACGACTCCATTGGCGACGCGGTCCAGGTCACGGGAACACTCGCCATCGGCGACAGCACGACGTTCTCGCTCGCATACCGGCATCCGGCCGACGCCGTGCTCGCCGAAGTGACGGCGCGACTCGTGTCGCGAGGCATCCGGGTCGCGAGCCGTACTCCGTCGGCAATGGCGCCGTCGGCCAAGCCACGATCGGCCAACGCACCGTCGACGGGCGCGGGCGTGACGGCATTGCCACTGGACACACTCGTCGTGCTCGAGTCGCCGCCACTGTCCGCAGTGCTTCCGCGCATGCAGAAGCCATCGCAGAACCAGATCGCCGAGCTCCTCTTTCGCACGACGGGCCTGCACGTGACCGGTGTCGGCTCGGCGGACAGCGCGCGCGCGGTTGCCGCACGGACACTCGCGGCGTTCGGCATTCGGGCCGATGGCGTCGCCTATCGCGACGGCAGTGGCATGTCACGGCACGACTACGTGACACCACGCGCACTCGTGCAGACACTCGAGGCGATGCGCAACGGTCCCGGCTTCGACCTGTTCCGCACCGCGCTGCCGCTGGCGGGAGTCGACGGCACGCTGCGCAATCGCATGCGCGGCACGGCAGCCGCCGGCAATGCGCAGGCGAAGACCGGCACGGTCGACAAGGCGCGCTCGCTCTCCGGATTCGTCACCACCGCAGACGGGCGGTTGGTGATGTTCGCGATGTTGTGCAACAACTTCGCGGTCCCGACGCGCGAGGTCGAACGGGTGCAGGACATGCTCGTCGTCGCGTTGGCGGGCGCGCGGCTCGGCGATCGTGCGCCCACGGGCGGGCGGTGACGGCTGATTCGGGCGGCGATCGCCTCGCCTTCGCGGACGCGTTGCACGCCGTGCTCAACGATGTGGCCCCGCTCCCCGGCGAACGCATCGGTCTGACAGAGTCACTCGGCCGCGCTCTCGCCGAGCCGGTCCGAAGTCCGATTGCGCTGCCGCCGTGGGACAACTCCGGCATGGATGGCTATGCCGTTCGCCGCGAGGACCTCCGCACTGCGTCGAGCGGTCCTATCTCGCTGCGAGTCACCGGCACCGTTGCCGCAGGAGCGGATCCAGCGGCCTTGCCGCCGGTGACTGCCGGTTGCGCCGTGCGGATCATGACCGGCGCGCCCGTACCGCCCGGCGCAGACGCCGTCATTCGCATCGAGGATACGGATCGTGGCGTGACCTCGGTGCTGATCCACTCGGATCGCGACACTGCGGGACGCGGCAACATCCGGCCACGTGGCGAGGACATCGGCGAAGGCGATGTGCTGTTTCCGGCCGGCACCAGCCTGGGCGCGAACCATCTCGGTGTGCTGGCGAGCGTTGGCGCGGCGCAGGTGCGTGTACATCGTCGTCCGCGCGTGGTGCTGCTCTCGGGTGGCGACGAGCTGGTGATGCTGGACCGGTTCGACGAGGCGCGGAGCGGCCGCCGTATCGTGTCGTCGAGCAGCTATGCACTGCCCGCCTTTCTGCGCGAGCAAGGCGCGGAGGTGCTGGTCCAGCCGCTCGTGCCGGATTCACTGGCAAGCATGACGGAGGCGCTGCTCGCGGCACTCGACCTGGCGCCCGACCTGCTGGTGACCACCGGAGGCGTCTCAGTCGGGGAGCATGACTATACGCGAGATGCATTGCAGCAGCTCGGGGGCAGCATCGAGTTCTGGCGCGCGCGCATCCGGCCGGGTGGTCCGATCGGACGCGGCACGCTGCGCGGTGTGCACTGGCTGGGATTGCCCGGCAATCCGGTGTCGACGATGGTGACGGCGATGCTGTTCGCCGTGCCACTCGTGCGACGCCTTGGCGGGCATACACGCACGCGGCCCATTTCCCTGCGCGCCCGGATGCTGGACACCGCCGCCACACCGGCGCCGCTCGCGCACTTCCTGCGTGTGTCACTCAGCACCGGCGCTGATGGCATGCTCGAGGCACGGCTCGCGGGCGCGCAGGGCTCGAACCTGCTTCGCGCGATGGCGTCCGCTGACGCGCTGGTGGTGGTGCCCGAGAGCGTCGGAGCCACTGAACCCGGTGCGATGTACGACGTGCTGCTCCTGCCCGGAGCCCTCTGGCAACCTTCGACCGGTACCCCGTCGTGAGCGAGCATCCCACCGACGCGACGACCGATGCGTCCGGCCTGATTCACCTGCACGGCGCAGTACTCGATGAAGCGATCGCGCAACGTTTCACTCTGGCCGATGAGACCGTCACGGTCGGCAGTCGCCAGTATCTGATACGCAAGCCGGCGAACGCCGACCACCTGATCAGCGAAGCGGACTACGTGCTGGACGAGCGTCTCCCATACTGGGCGGACCTGTGGCCATCGGCACGACAACTCGCGGCGACACTGCTGCTGGAGCAGGGCGCCGGCCGGTCCCTGCTGGAAATGGGTTGCGGTCTCGGACTGGCGACGCTCGGCGCACTCGACGCGGGGTTCCGGGTCACGGCCACCGACTACTACGAGGACGCGCTGCACGTGACCCGCGGCAACGCCGCGCGCAACTTGGGCGTTGAACCACAGGTGCGGATGGTGAACTGGCGGCAGTGGCCGGACGACCTAGGGACCTTCGACGTCGTCGTGGCCGCGGATGTGCTTTACGAGAAGGAGTACGCCACTCTCGTCGTCGAATGCATGGCCCGCGCGCTTGCACCGGATGGCGAGGCGATCGTTGCCGACCCTGGCCGCCTCGCCTTGCCGGCGTTCTTCGAGGCGCTGCCAGCGACAGGCTTACGTGTCCATGATCACCAGACTGTGCCGTACAGCGATGGCGCAATCAACCAACAGATCCAGATTATTCGTCTACGGCGCTGAAGTCGATTTCATGGCCGATTTTTCGGATAGGGACTGTACCCAACCCATGTTCAGGGTGTACGTGTAGACATGCCCAGCCGTCGTTCCGAGTCCCGCGAGGAGCCGTTCATCGGTTCGCTGCGTGAGCGCATCCAGCAGACCAAGGCTGACAATGCGCGCACGCGTGCGACATCGCCCGTTCCGGTGCGCGCCGAAGGGCCGCCATCCGAGGCCACGCTTCGCGCACAACGCGCGAAAAGTGCGCTCCAGGCTGCGGGTGTGCAGCGTCGCGGCGTGAGCCGAGTCTGGCCTGTCGCGCTGGTGACGGCGCTGGTCGCCGCCGGCGGTTGGTATCTGGTGCGCTCGGGTGCCATCGTCATTCCGATGGGCACCCCGTAGCACAGCCTGCGTAAGCCCTCAGGCGTGATCGCGCCGGGCTGACCGACGCGGGCGCGCTCCACGCAGGGCCGTCGTGCGCAGGCCCGTTCTACGCAGGCGTTGCGACGACGAGGCGGCTGGCCACGACTTCAGAGATGTCCAGCACCGGGACGCTGCTGCCTGCACCGGTGACTCCGTCCGTGATCATGGTCATGCAGAACGGGCACGCCACCGCGATCTGATCGGCGCCCGTCGCGAGGAGCTCCTCGCTGCGTTCGACGTTCACGCGCTTCCCGGTGTTCTCCTCCATCCACATGCGCCCACCGCCGGCACCGCAGCACAGGCCGCGGCTCTTGGTGCGAGGCGGCTCGACGAGTTCCATGATCGGCAGCGCCTTCCGGAGCGTGTTGCGCGGCGACTCATAGATGTCGTTGTAGCGGCCGAGATAACAGCTGTCGTGATACGCCACCTTGAGCCGCTGCCCGTGCTCCGTGTCGAGCGGCACGCGCCCCTCGGCGAGCAGGCGCTCGATGTAATCCGTGTGATGGATGACATCGTAATGACCGCCGATATCCGGGAACTCCTTCCCCATCTGGTGGAAGCAGTGCGGGCAGAACGTGACGATCGTCTTCACCTGATACCCGTCGAGCGTCTCGATCACGCCCTTCGCGAGCATCTGGTACAGGTACTCGTTGCCCATGCGCCGCGCGGGATCGCCATGACAGGTCTCCTCCTGACCGAGGATCGCGAACTTCACGTTCGCGGCCTGCAGGATGCGCGCGAACGCGACGGTGATCTTCTTCGCGCGGTCGTCGAACGACCCCATGCAGCCGACCCAGAACAGGATGTCCGGCTGCTCCCCGCGTCCCGCCAGTTCCGCCATGGTCGGGATGTCCATGCCTTCGCTCCAGCGCTCACGATCGGCGGGGCTGAACGCCCACGGGCTGCCGTTGCGTTCGAGCGAGGTGAGCGCGGGCGCGAGCTCCTCCGGGAAACGCGACTCCATGAGCACCAGGTCGCGACGCAGCTCGTTGATGATGTCGAGCTGGTCGATCGACACCGGGCACTCCTCGACGCAGGCGCGGCAGCTCGTGCACGCCCACAACTCCTCCTCGGTGATCCAGTCGTCGAGCAGCTTCTTGTCGAGGACCGCGGTCTGTTCGGCCGTGGCGGTGCCACCACCGGCAGCCACGAGATCGAGGGTCTTCGCCTTCTCGGTGAGCCGAGCCCGCGTCTTCACGACGATCATGCGGGGCGAGAGGACCTTGCCCGTGATGTTGGCCGGGCAGGCCGCCGTGCAGCGTCCGCACTCCGTGCAGCTGTAGCCGTCGAGCAGGTTCTTCCACGACAGGTGCTCGACATCCGATGCGCCGAACTGCTCGGCGTTCTCCGCTTCGAGGTCCATGGGGCGCATGGCACCGACCCGCCCCGGCCCGCTCGTGTTGGAGAACCAGACGTTGATGAGCGACGTGAGGACGTGCAGGTGCTTCGAGAACGGGAGGTGGTTCAGGAAGTACAGGATGAGCAGCGCGTGGACCCACCACGACACGTGCGACACCGTGCGGGCCGTTCCGGGCGACACACCCGCGAACAGCGTGTTCGCCAGGAAGCCGGAAATGAAGCGGCCGTCGGTCGGCGCGCCAGCGCGCAGGTCCATCGCGAACACCAGCAGCAGCGTGATCATCAGCGTGGCGATCATGCTGAGGATGAACACTGCGTCGCCGCCGTGCACCGGGTCGACGGTGAAACGCTTCGGCTTGATCACGAGCCGCCGGTACAGCAGGTAGGCGACCGGAATCAGCACGAACACCGCGAACACTTCCTGCGACACGACGTACGGCAGGTAGAGGAAGCGCGGGAGGATGGCGTCCCAGGTAAAGCCGGTGAACAGGCCCTGGATCATGATCTCGATCGTGCCGAGACCGAGTACCATGAAGCCCCAGAAGACGAGGGCGTGCATCAACCCGCCCAGCGGATCGCGCAGGATCTTCGTCTGCGCGAGTCCGATGGTCAGGAAATTCTTCGTTCGAACGTCGGGATGATCGGTGCGGACTTCGTCATGACCGATGTGCAACCAGCGGGTCAGACGTCGCGCGCTGCGGGCGAAGAAGGCCAGCGCACCGATCAGGATGACGGCAAAGATGACGTTCGAAACGGTCATGACGTGGGTGAGGGAGCGTGAGCCCTGACGTTAGCGCAGAGGCTAACCGTGCAACCGTTAGCCCTGCGCGCGCGCCTTCCGGACTGCGTCCGTGAATGCGGGCATGATCTCGAAGACGTCGCCCACGATGCCGTAGTCGGCGATCTTGAAGATCGGTGCGTCCTTGTCCTTGTTGATCGCGACGATCGTGCGCGCCGTTCGCATGCCGGCCAGGTGCTGAATGGCGCCGGAAATACCGACGGCGACATACAGGTTCGGGCTGACGTTGCGGCCGGTCTGCCCGATCTGGTCGGAGTGTGGCCGCCAACCCTCATCGGTGACCGCGCGCGTGGCACCCACTGCCGCGTTGCCGAACGCATCCGCGAGATCGTCGCACAGCTTGAAGTTCTCGGGCGACTTGAGCCCGCGACCGCCCGCAATGATGACGGGTGCGTCGTTGAGATCGAGCTTGCCCGTGTTGCCCTGCAGCAGCTGCACGACCTTCACGCGCGACGCCGACGGATCGACGGCCGACGTGAGGGCCTCCGTGCTGAGCGGCCGCGCGTTGACTTCGGGCTGCACCGCTGCCGGCCGCACAGACACGATGGCCGGCGAGCTCGCGAGCGACAGCGTCGCGATCACCTTGCCGTTGTTCTGCGGGTGCTTCGCGACGACGGTCTCACCCTCGAGTTCGAAGCTCGTGACGTCCGCCGCGAGCCCGACGCCCAGCTTCGCCGCAACACGCGGCGAAAGGTCACGGCCCTGCGACGTCGCGCTGAACACGGCGTAACGGTACGTACCGCCCGTGAGGCGCGCGGCGAGCGTCGCGGAGAGCGCCTCGGGATTGTACTGCGCGAATCCCTCGTGCTCGAGCACCAGCACCTGATCGGCACCGTGCTGCGCGAGCGCCTCCAGTGCGCCCCCGATCCCAGGCCCGCCGGCGACCACCGCGTGCACGTTGCCACCGCCGGAGAGCTCCGCGAGTCGACGCGCTGCAGTCACGGCTTCGTAGGCGACCTTGCGCAGCTCACCGGCGCGCGTTTCTGCAAATACCAGGACGTTGGCCATCTCAGAGCACCTTCGCTTCGGTCTGGAGGAGACGCACGAGTTCGGGCACCGCGTCGGCGTTCTCGCCGAGGATGCGGCCGGCGGCACGATCGGCCGGCAGTTCCATCTTCTTCACCGTCACCTGCATCGCGCCCAGCGACGCCGGCTTGATGTCGAGCTGCTTCTTCTTGGCCGCCATGATGCCCTTGAGCGACGGCAGGCGTTCCTTGTTCAGGCCGTCGTCGATCGTGAGCAGTGCCGGCAGCGGGAACTCCATCACTTCGGTGGCACCTTCGAGCGCCCGGTGTGCCGTACCCTTCCCGTTCGCGATGTCGAGCTTGAACACGTTCGTGACGCACGGCAGGTCGAGCAGCTCCGCGACCATCGGCCCCGTCATCTGGTTCATGGAGTCGATCGCGATGCGACCGAAGAGCACCAGATCGTAGCCGCCGTCCTTGAGCTCCGCGGCCAGCGCGCGCGCGACCGCCAAACCGTCCGTCGGCATGCCGTCGGCCTTCAGCAGGACACCACGATCGGCGCCCATCGCGAGCGCCTTGCGGATCTGCTCCTGCGCTGCGTCAGGCCCGAGCGAGATCACGGCGACTTCACCGCTGCCGGCCTTCTCCTTGAGCTGCAGGGCGGCTTCGATGGCCCACAGGTCGAAGTCGTTGACGTCGTACTTGAGACCCGTCTCTTCCACCCGGGTCCCGTCGGCGGAGATGGCGAACTTCACTTCCATCACCGGAACGCGCTTGATGCACACGGCGATCTTCACCGCGAATGCTCCATCTGAAGGCCAGAAAGTAGGGGGATCAACCACCGCAAGCTAGAACGCGGGTTGACCCCCGGCAATGCGACGCGAGCGTCGGGTTTCGCCTGCGACGTCTCCCTGTGACGCGCGACTGGACGCGCCCCTACTTGAAGGCGTTCAGGCCGGTGATGGCCATGCCCAGGATGAGCGAGTGCACGTCGTGCGTGCCCTCGTACGTGTAGACGCTCTCGAGATTCGCCATGTGGCGCATGGCCGAGTATTCCGCGAGGATGCCATTGCCGCCAAGCAGGCGGCGCGTCTCCCGGGCCACGTTGGTGGCGATGTCGACGTTGTTGCGCTTCGCGAGCGACACCTGCACCGGCGTGAAGTTGTCGGCGTCCTTGAGCCGACCGAGATGCAGCGAGACGAGCTGGCCCTTCACGATTTCGGTCAGCATCTCGGCGAGACGCACCTGCTGGATCTGGAACCCACCGATCGGGCGGTCGAACATGACGCGGTTCTTCGCGTAGGCGACTGCCTCCTCGAAACAGGCCAGCGCCGCACCCAGCACACCCCAGCTGATGCCGTAGCGCGCCTGCGTGAGGCACATGAGCGGACTCTTGAGGCCCTTGCTGTTGGGGAGGATCGCGTCGGCGGGCACGTGCACGTCCACGAGCACCAGCTCCGAGGTGTCGCTCGCACGCAGGGAAAGCTTGCCCTTCTGGTCCTTGGCCTGAAACCCGGGAAGTTTCGTATCGACGACGAAGCCGCGAATCGAGCTGTCCTCGTCGCTGTCACCGGTCTTGGCCCAGATGATCGCGATGTCCGACATGCTGCCGTTCGTGATCCACATCTTGCTGCCGTTGATGACCCAGCTGCCGTCCGCCTGCTGGCGCGCACGGGTGATCATCCCGGACGGATTGGATCCGAAGTCCGGCTCGGTGAGTCCGAAGCAGCCGATCAGCTCGGCCTTGGCGAGCTTTGGTAGGTACTCGCGCCGCTGCTCCTCCGAGCCGAACGCATAGATCGGATACATGACGAGCGCGCCCTGCACCGAGGCGAACGATCGGATGCCAGAGTCGCCGCGTTCCAGCTCCTGCATGATCAGCCCGTACGCGACGCTCGACAGCCCCGCACAGCCGTACTCCTCGGGGAGTGAGGCACCGAGGACGCCCAATTCCGCGAGTTCGGGAATGAGCTCGGTGGGGAAACGGCCCTGCACGTAACAGTCGCCGATGATCGGCAGCACCTTCTCATCGACAAATGCACGCACCGTAGCGCGAATGGCGCGCTCTTCTTCGGTCAGCGCAGCGTCGATGTTGAACAGGTCCGCGGGATGGGCGGTCAACTCTACAGACGGCAGGGCCGGAATTGCGGCGGCGCCGACGAGATCGGTCGTCATGAGGTCATGCCTGGCAAAGGGTTCACCCGAGAGCGGGGCGTCCCGAAATGTAGCGGCTCCCGGGGGTGAATGCTCCCGGCACGCGCCCGCACCATGGCACCGGTCTGGATGGGTCGATTGACTCTGGCTGGGCTCGCGACGCGCGTCGATCATGCGAAGTCAACCTGAGTCTGTTTCGTTCCGCGAACGGGCGTAGCTGCCCTGCACCGATGAGGATTGTGATGCGAATTGTTTCCCGGATGTCGCCACTACTGGCAGCGCTGGCAATGTTCACGGCCTGCTCCTCCGATTCGGGGACCGCACCGATCACGACGACGCCGGCCATCGGGGTCACCGCGACGACGGCGGCGGCCACCATCGCCCGCGGCGCGACCGCCACGTACCCGATCACCGTCACGCGGAGCGGCGGATACACTGGGTCCATCACGCTGACCGCCGAAGGTCTGCCAGCCAATGTGACGGCGGCCTTTGCACCCGCCACGCTCGCGAACGGCGCGACGTCATCCACGCTGTCGCTCACGGCGGCGGCCACCGCGGCCGCCGGAACGAACCCCAACATCGTGGTGCGCGCCACCGGCACCGGTGTCTCGGCCCAGACAACGCAGATCGCACTCACCGTCGCCGATGCCCCGTCGGGCTTCACGCTCGCGGGCGCTCCGACGGCAGTGACGGTGGCGGCTGGCCAGTCCGGCACCAGCACCATCACCCTCGCACGTCAGGGCACGTTCGCGGGTGCAGTCGACCTCACGGTGCAGAATGCACCGGCGGGTGTGACCGCCACGTTCGCGCCGGCGCAGCTGACGGGCGCCACGCTCGTGTCGACCCTCAGCCTCGCCACCACATCCGCCGTGACGCCCGGCGTCTACAACCTCACGGTGCGCGGCACCTCGGGGACGACCAATGTCGATGCCGCGGTGGCACTGACGGTGACGGCAGCACCGGCGATCGGGCTCATTCTCGCGCCGAGTACGCTGACCATCAGCCAGTCCCAGACCGGCACCACGAACGTCCTCGTCGAGCGCACGGGCGGCGCGACCGGCAACGTCACCCTCGCCCTCGAGAACGCTCCCGCGGGTGTGACCGCCTCGTACCAGCCCTCGCCCGTCACGGGTTCGTCGACGAACCTGACGGTCAGCGTCGGCGCCGCGGTGCCGGCCGGCACGTACAACCTCACGCTGCGCGGTACCTCGACCAGCAACGCCACCGGCACGACGCCGCTGACGCTCACGGTGCAGGCGACCGCAGCGGGCAGCTTCGCGATGAATGCGAACCCGTCGACGGTGAGCATTCCGCAGGGCGCCAACGAGGCGGTCACGACCATCAACATCGGGCGCACGAACTTCACCGGCGCGGTGAACCTGTCGATCTCCGGGCTTCCCGCCGGCATCACGGCGACGTTCTCACCCACCGCGTCGCCGACCGGGACGCAGGCGCAGCTCGGCCTCATCGTGGCGAGCAACGTCGCCGTCGGCACGTACAACGCGACGATTCTCGGCACTGCGACGGGCCTCGCCAACGTGACGGTGCCAATCACCGTCAACGTCACGCCCGCGCAGGGCAACGGGACCGTGGTCGCGTTCCGCTTCTGTTCGCAGGATGCACTGCCGACGTTCCTCGCGTATCGCAACGGCTCGACCGGGTTCTGGTCGCGTGTGACCGTCTCGGCGAACAACACCTACAACGTCACGTTCACCGGAGCCGCGGGGCAGGTCGCCTATGCGGTGCCGAACGACAACGGTGGCGTGGACATGACGGTTCTCTCGAACACGACTGCTGAATTCCCCGGCGTGGCGGCGCAGGAATGCATCCAGAACCCGGCGACCAGGACGGTGAACGGCACCGTCGCCGGACTCGGCGCGGCCGAATCCGCAACGATCACGCTTGGCAACGGCTCCGCCGGCCCGGGTGCGAACGGTCCGTTCACCATTACGGGTGCGACGGATGGAGTGACGGATCTCCTGGCGTTGCGCTCCTTCGTCAACATCAACACCGGATCGGTCGGCGTGAACAAGCTGATCGTGCGACGCGGCATCAACGCGGCTGCCGGTGGCTCGATCGGGCCCGTGCTCGACTTCAACGCGGCGGAAGCCGTGGCGCCGGCGAGCGCCGCGTACACGGTGAACAACGTGAACGGCGACATGCTGCAGGGATTCACGCTGTTCGAGACCGCGAACGGCGGATCGGCATCGTTCTTCAACCTGGGCGCGAACAGCACCAGCCCGCTCACGCTCCTCGGTGTCCCGGCGAATCTGACGCAAGCCGGCGACCTGCACACGGCGTTCATCGCAGCGAGCACGACCGGCGCTACCACGACGACCCGCGCCGTCCTCCAGTTCAATCGCGAGCTCACGGCCCGCACCATCACGCTGGGAGCCGCCGTGATCGCGCCGACCTTCAGCACGCTCGCTACGGCGCCGTACGCCCGGATTCGCACCGCAGGCACGTGGCAGGCCGACTACGGCGATGCCATCGGCGTCTCGTTCACCCAGAGCAACGGGCAGCGCAGCTGGACGTTGACCGCGTCACGCGCGTTCCTGGGCGCCACCGGCACGTTCGAGCTCGACATCCCGGACCTCAGTGCTGTGACCGGGTTCAACAACGCATGGGGGCTCGTCGGCGGGACGGCGACGAACTACTCGTTCACGATGTATGGAGGTTTCCAGGGCATCACGGTGCCGACGGAAGGCTCGACCTTCAGGTTCGCGGCGCGGAGCGGGACGATCACGCCCTGATTCCTGGCAGCGCGTCCGAGCATCCACCTGCAAACAGCCCCCCGATGCGCTTGCATCGGGGGGCTGTTTGCAGTGCAGCACACCTGCGCTGCACTGTCGCGGCAGGCGAACTACGGTGCGGTGATGACGAGCGTCATCGGAATGGCGACCGCCGTTACGCCGGTGCCCGTTCCGTTGAGCGTCACCTGATACGTGCCAGGCGTCGTCGCAGCCGTCGTTACCAGCGAGACAGCCGCTGTCGTGCCCGTGACCGGGTTCGGCGTGATCGTGGCTGTGACACCAGTAGGGGCTCCTGTCAGCGCGAACTGCACGTTGCCACTAAAGCCACCCTGCTTCGCGACCGTGATCGTGCTGGTTGCCGTCTGCCCGGCTGTCAGCACGAACGCGGCGGGCGATGCAGTGGCGCTGAAGCCTGAAAGGGTGCTCGCCGTAACAGTCAGTGCTACGGCCTGTTCCTGAGTCGTCACGCCTGCGCCAGAGGCCTGGATCCGGATCGGCGTGGCTGTCGTGGATGCGGTCGCGGTCGTGGCCGCAGTCAGCGTGACCGTGCTGACCCGTGACCCAGTCGCGATCGTTGCCGCGGCGGGGTCGAACGTGGCCGTCACTCCCGTCGGCAAGTTTACCGCCGTGAGCGTCACCGGGCCCGAAAAGCCGCCAGAGCGCGTGATGACGATGGGGATCGTGGTGGAACCGCCCTGCGGAACCGATGCAGTACTGAGCGCGCTGGCGAAGCTGATGCTGCCCTGCGTGCCAGGTCCGATCGGATCATCATCGTCGTCGCA
>JAZKCW010000088.1:0-15633 GCA_040387895.1 Gemmatimonadota bacterium | reverse complement strand
CGAACGAGCACGGCGCGATGGCATGGAGCGAGGTGAACACGCGCGACATCGATCGTGCGACGTCGTTCTATCGCGATGTGTTCGGCCTCGAGTCGAGTCCGATGGAAGGCTCGCCGGCGCCCTACAACATGCTGATGCGCAGTGGCGAGCCGCAGGCCGGCGTGATGGCGATGACGCCTGAATGGGGGGACACGCCGCCGCACTGGATGCCGTACTTCGCCGTGGACAGCATCGACGCATCCGTGAAGGCGGTGACGGATAACGGCGGCACGGTGGCACAGGGCCCGTTCGACACGCCGTACGGCCGCATGGCCGCAATCATCGACCCGCAGGGCGCCGCGTTGTCGATCATCGAACTCGCGGGGCAGCCTTCGTAGCCCGACGAACTGCGAACTGCTTGCACGCAGAGGCCGTAGCGCATCGCAAACTCCGCAGCGTACTGCGAGTTTCTACAGCCTCACGCGGAGGCGCGGAGGACCAAGGAGGCGCGGAGAGGGGCTCACCGAGAGGATCGCGGCGGGTCCCGTTCCTTTTCTGATTGATGGGGTCCGTCGCATGCCGCGGAGCCATCCCTCAAACGAGCATCCGCACCGATCTCGCCGGATGCCCGGCCTCCGCGCCTCTGCGCGCTGTTCTCCGCGCCTCCGCGTGAGGCTGTAGAAAGCCAGGCTTCACTGCGTACACTGCGGGCGCGCGACTGCCTTTCCGTGTTGCCACCCCGCCTCGAGCCCGCGTAACCAACCCGGCGCGCGCGACGTAATTTGAAGCATGATCGACCCAGCAGACGCCACCGCCAGTGCTCTCGCGCGCGCCACAGACGGCCAGTTCCGCCTCGAGCGCGAGATCGGACGCGGCGGCATGGGCGTGGTGTACCTCGCCACCGACCTGCGCCTCGAGCGTGGTGTGGCCCTCAAGACGTTGCCGCCGCACCTCGCCACCGACGCCGCTGTTCGCGATCGCTTCGTGCGTGAGGCGCGTACCGCCGCCGCCCTGTCGCACCCCAACATCGTCCCCATCTACCATGCCGCCGAGCGTGACGGCGTCGTGTATTTCGCCATGGGGTTCGTGCCGGGCGAGTCCCTCGCTGAACGCGTTGCGCGGCAGGGAGCCATTCCCACCGAAGATCTCGTACCCGTGCTCGTGGAGCTCGCCGACGCGCTCGGCTACGCCCACGAACGTGGCGTCGTGCACCGCGACGTGAAAGCCGAGAACGTGCTCGTCGACTCCCGCACCGGCCGTGCCATGGTCACCGACTTCGGCATCGCCCGCGTCACCGAGGCGCAGCCACTCACCGCCACCGGCACCGTGCTCGGCAGCGTGCACTACATGAGCCCCGAGCAGGTGCTCGGCGAGTCGCTCGACGGACGGAGTGATCTCTACGCGCTCGGCGTCGTCGCCTTCTTCGCCATCACTGGGCGCTTCCCGTTCGAGCGCGCGAATTCACCTGCCGTGCTCGTCGCGCACGTGAACAGCGCGCCGCCGCGCGTGCACGAGTATCAGCCCGATGCGCCGGACGCGATCGACGAGATCGTCGCGCGCCTGCTCGAGAAGCGCCCCGACGATCGCTTCGCAAATGCGGCGGAACTGATCGATGCGCTGCGCGGTGGTACCAATCACGGCGTGTCGGCACCCCCGCGTGCCGCCGTTCGCCCGCTGACATCACCGCCGGCCACAACTCCGGCGGCGGCGCCAGCACCTGGGGCACCGGCGAGCGCGCCTTCGCTGCTCAGTGCAGACGACGCGCAGCAGGTCTGGGCGCGTGCGGCGGAATTGCAGGCCAACACCGGCGTCATGGTGCCGCCGGCGGTGTTCGCACCGCGCACGGGCGACGCGCCGGTCACCACCGGCTACGATGTGGCCGTCGTGCGCGAGTCGGCCGTCGATGCCGGCATCGATGCGCGCTACGTCGACCGCGCGCTCGCCGAGCGCGCCGAGGCCGGCGTGCCAGCGGCGACGGCTGTGACGCCCGGACAGTCGATGGCGCAGCGGCCCAACATCTTCATCGGGTCCCGCAGCCGGATCGAGTTCGAGACCGTCATCGATGGCGAAGTCACGGACGCCGGCTTCGAGGAGATCGCCGACGAGATCCGCAGCCTGCTTGGCGAGATGGTGACCGTCAGCTCCGTCGGGCGCACCCTCACCGTCACGACGACGAGCATGAGCGGCGGCCGCCGGTCGTCCATGCCGCGCCAGATGCAGGTCAACGTCGGCTCACGCGGCGGCCGGACACGGATTCAGGCATTCGAGAACATGCAGCAGACCGCCGGCGCGACGTTCGGCATCGGCATGGGCGCAATCGGTGGCGGCGCCGGCGGCATGATGATGGGCATGATCATGGGGGCGACGCAGAATCCCGCGATCGCGCTCCCGGCGTGGGGCGCCTGGATGGTCACGGCCTACCTGGGCGCGCGCACGATGTTCGCGCGCACCAGTCGTGCACGTCAGGAGGAGTTGCGCAACATCGTGGACCGCGTCGCTGCCGTGGCTCGAGTGAACACGACCTCCGCCGTCACGCCCATGCCCCCGAGAAAACTGGTGCGCTGATCGGTTTGCGGAGCCCGTCGTCCGCACGCACCTTACGCGGATGCACACTCCGACCCGCTCTTCTCTGGCTCGCGCACGCTCGCTGGCCTTCGTCCTGCCGCTCGCCTTGTCGGCTGCCACAGCACGTGACGCGTTGGCCCAGGCCGCAGTGTCTGCACCGGCGTCCGCGGCCGCTCCAACGGCCATCGACATCGGCACTCGCGACATCGCTCCGCTGAGGCTCCGCAGCATCGGCCCGGCATCGATGAGCGGCCGAGTGGTGGACATGGACGTCGTGGAATCCGATCCGTACACCATGTACGTCGCCGCGTCGACCGGTGGCCTGTGGCGCACACGTGACAATGGCATCACGTGGAGTTCGCTGTTCGACCAGGAGGCCGTGCACTCCATCGGTGACGTGGCCGTCTTCCAGCCCAACCCGCAGATCATCTGGGTGGGCAGCGGAGAGCGCGCCAACCGGCAGAGCGTGTCGTGGGGCGACGGCGTGTACAAGAGCACCGATGCCGGGCGCACGTGGAAGAACACCGGGCTCACATCGAGCAAGCACATCGGTCGCATCGTCGTGCATCCGACCAATCCCGACATCGTGTGGGTCGCAGCGCAGGGCTCCGTGTGGGGCCCGGGTGGCGATCGCGGCGTCTACAAGACCGTCGACGGTGGCGCCACGTGGACGCGGACCCTCCAGACCGACGAGGAGACAGGCGCCACCGATGTCGCGCTCGACTGGAACGATCCGAACATCCTGTACGCGGCCACCTATCAGCGCCGGCGCAGCGCGTTCGGATTCGATGGCGGCGGCCCGGGCAGCGCACTGTGGAAGAGCACCGATGGCGGGTCGACCTGGAGCAAGATCACCGGGCGTGGCCTGCCGGAGGGCGAGTACGGCCGTATCGGCATCGCCGTGTATCGCAAAAATCCGAATGTTGTCGTCGTGAGCATTGAGCAGGGCGCGCGCTACAATGCCAGCACCGCGTACATCCAGCGCAAGGCGGGCCTGTATCGCAGCGATGACAAGGGAGGAAGCTGGACATACTTAAGCGACTGGAATCCGCGCCCGATGTACGCGAGCCAGCCGACCATCGATCCGAGCGACGACAAGCGCGTGTACATGCTCAACGCCTACTCGTTCAGCGACGATGGTGGCAAGACGTTCACGTCGCCGCGAACCACCACGCATGGTGACGACCGCTTCGTCTGGGTGAATCCGCGCGACAGCCGTCATGTCATCAAGCTCGATGACGGCGGCATCGGCATCAGCTACGATCGCGGGGTCAAGTTCCTGTACGTGTCGTCGCTGCCGCTGTCGCAGTTCTACCGGGTCCAGACCGACAACGCGCGACCATTCAACGTGTACGGCGGCCTGCAGGACAACGGCTGCTGGACCGGCCCGAGTGCCAGCTGGACGACGAGCGGCATCCTGAACGAGCACTGGTCGCGTCTGTGCGGCGGCGACGGATTCTTTGTCGTGCCGTCACCGGATGGACGGACGGTTTTCTCCGCGTCGCAGTTCCTCGGGCTCCAGCGCAACGACACGCGGACGTGGCAGACGCAGGACATCCGCCCCGGCGATCCGCAAGGAAGAATTTCCGGCCGCCGCAACTGGGAAACCTGGGGCAAGCCCGGCGCCTCACAGACACTCGGCAATGCGATGCATCCCGCGAACTGGGATGCGCCCATCGTGCTGTCACCGCACGACAGCCTCACGATCTATGCGGGCGCGCAGCATCTCTTCCGCTCGCGCGATCGCGGCGCCACGTGGACTGACCTGGGCGACATGACGACCGGTGTCGATCGCAGCACGCTCCCGCTCATGGGTCGCCGGCCGTCGGAGAACACGCTGTCGATCGACGACGGCGTGCCCTACTTCCCGGGCATCACGGCGCTCGCCGAATCACCGCGTATGCGCGGGCTGCTGTACGTCGGTAGCGACGATGGGCGGTTCCGCGTGTCGCGTGACGGTGGCGCGTCGTGGCAGGACCAGCAGACCCGTTTCCCAGGCTTGGCCGCAGGGGCCTGGTTCGCCGGCGTCGAGCCGTCGCGGTTCGACAACGGCGTGGCCTACGTCGTCGTCGACAACCACCGCAGCAATGATTTCCGCAATTACATCTATCGCACGGCCGACTACGGTGCCACATGGACATCGATCGTCGGCAACCTGCCGGCAGATCGCGTAGCGCGCACGATTCGCGAGGACCCGCGCAACCGCAACCTGCTGTATCTGGCGACCGAGATGGGAGCGTTCTTCTCGCTCGATCGCGGTGCGCACTGGCTGCCGTTGCGTGTGAACATGCCGACGATGCCGTTCAACGACATCACGGTGCATCAGCGCGACAACGCGCTCGTGCTGGCGAGCCATGCGCGTGGTGTGTGGATCCTCGACGGCTTGAACGCGCTGCAGGAGATGACGCCGGCGATCGTGGCGTCGAGCGGGCATCTGTTCAGCATGCAGCCCGCGTTCCAGATCCGCACCACGAACCTGCGCCCGCACACCGGTGACATGATCTTCCGCGGGGAGAATCCCGCGAACGGCGCGCTCGTCGACTATTGGATCGGTGCCTACACGGGCGGCGTGACGCTGGCCGTGCACGATGCGGCAGGTGCGCTGGTGCAGACGCTCAAGCCCACCACGACGCGTGGCGTGAACCGCGTCGTGTGGAACCTGCGCCATGCCGACCTTCCGCTGCGTGGCGGTGGCGGCGAGGATGACGAAGCGCCGGCTGGTGCCTCGACACCGGGGCCATTGGTTCTGCCGGGCCGGTACGAAGTGCGACTCACGGTAGACGGGCGCACGATGCGACAGCCTGTGATCGTGCAGGAGGATCCACGGGTGACCGTGTCGCGTGCGGAGCGCGCGGCGTGGACGGCATTCCAGCGCCAGATCGCAGCCCTGGTCATGGAATTTCAGCCGGCGTCCGAGCGGATTCGTGCGGCGGCGACGGCGGCATCGGGCGATGCGGCACTTGCAGACCGGCGGCGTCAGGCGACGGAGCTGCTGGCGCGGATCAGCACGCTGTACGGTGCAACGGGTCGGTGGACGGGTTCACCGACCGCGGACCAGCGGACGCAGTTGCAGTATTATCAGCGCATGGCACTGGAACTGGCGGCGGGGCGGTGACATTCGGGTCGGTGGCCGCGGGGCATGGCGGGGCGTCGCGTGCGAACTGACGCGCGCGACGAGCCGCAGCCCCGTGCGATCCCCGATGACCTCGAACGCGCGCTTGTTGCGTACATCGACGCTACGAGCGTGAAGGCGGCGGGCGGCGGTACATCCGGCGGATGGGCTGCCGTTCCCGGACGTACGGCCGATCCCGAGAGTACCGCGTGGGTGCTGGTGGCGCGTGCGCGTGCAAAGGAAGTCGCACCCGCGGGCTGGAACGCGGCCCGAGACTGGCTGCTCGCGAGACAGCGGCCGGATGGCAGCTGGGTCATGCGCGACGGGGCAGACTTCTCCACGTGGCCGACACTGGTCGCGCTGTTCGCGATATCACTGACGTCACGCGACATCGAGTCGAATCGCGCGCGCGAGCGGGCGACCACGTGGGCACTCGACGAGCACTCCGTCACGCCATCGCTCTGGAGCAGGTTCCTCATGCGGATGCTGCCACAGGGTGAATCGGAGGCTGGCGTCGTGCTCGATGCTACACTGGACGGATTCGGGTGGGCGCGCGGCACGTTCGCCTGGGTCGAGCCGACCGCGATGGCCATGCTTGCGCTCGCGCGACAGGACTCCTTCGCTGATCTGAAGGAGCGCGTGTCCGTCGGCGCACGACTGCTCGCCGATCGCCAGTCGCCCGATGGAGGCTGGAACTACGGCAACAAGCGCGTACTCGGCTACGACCTGCCGGGCTACCCGGACACCACCTGCTGGGCACTCCTGGGTTTGCAGGCGGCGGTGAGGAGCGGCGCGATGACCGCAGCGGTTGCAGGCCCTGTGGCCACTCGCGGATTCGCGCTCCTCTCCGGTGGGGAGCCCCGTCGCTCCACACTCACGCTGTCGCTCGAAACGCTGGCACGCCGGGCGTGGGCCGACAGCAGTCTTGCCTTGCCCGACAACGCGACGCGCATCCCGGCGCTTCGCACGGCCGTCGCAAAGGCGCTTGAAGCGCAGCACGAGGGATATCCGATGCTGGAGACGCGCACCGCCGTGCTCGCGCTGCTTGCCTTGCGTGAGGTCAGTCTCTGATGGCCCAGGATCGTCGCACGTTCCTGCGCGTGTCGGCGGGTGTCGCCGCCACCGCCGCCGTCGGAGCAGTCGTCTACGACCGGAAGCGACAGGCCGATGCCGCGGCACCACGCTGGATGCCGAGCGCGGTACGCACTCCTGCCGGGTCGCGGGTCGCTGTGCTGCATCGCGCGGCGTACGACACGGCGGCCCTCGAGGACGACGTCGCCCGCGGCCTCGACATGTTTGCGCTCGACGTTGCGGGCCGGCGGGTCGTGCTCAAGCCGAACTTCGTGGAGTACGATCCCGCGAGCGTCATCAACACGAATCCCGCACTCGTAGGCGTCGTGGCGCAGGCGTTCAAGCGCATGGGAGCACGGTCGGTCGTGGTTGCCGAGGGCCCGGGCCATCGACGCGACAACGCGTACCTCCTGGCCGAATCGGGCCTGCTCGACATGCTGCGCGATACGCGCACACCGTACGTCGACCTCAACATGGACGATGTGGTGCGCGTGGCCTGCCGTTCGCACTACACATCGCTCGGTGAGCTCTGGCTGCCACGGACGATCGTCGAAGCCGATCTCGTGGTGTCGATGCCCAAGCTCAAGACGCATCACTGGGCCGGTGTCACGCTCTCCATGAAGAACCTGTTCGGCATCATGCCCGGGTCGGTGTACGGCTGGCCCAAGAACGTGCTGCATCAGCAAGGCATCGAGAACAGCATCCTCGACATCAGCGCGGCGCTCGAGCGTCCGCCGTTCACCATCGTCGACGGCATCGTGGGGATGGAGGGCAACGGTCCGATTCAAGGCACTGCCGTGCAGTCAGGCGTGCTGATTTTCGGCGACGATCCCGTGGCGGTCGACGCGTCCGCGGCGCGGATCATGGGCGTCGATCCCGAGCGCGTCGGCTACATCGCCGAGGCGGGGCGGTTTCTGGGCAACATCGGTGCGGCGCGCATCACGCAGATCGGAGAGCCCGCAACGGGCCGGACGCCGCCATTTGAGCTGCTCCACCAGCACGCCGGGCTGCGCTACGCCGGTTCGTGACAGCAGGCGCCGGCACGGTCGCTGATGCGACCGACGGCAGCGCAGCCGCTGTCAGGTCGCGATCGGGATCGGCACGTCGCGCACGCCGGAAGCACCGTGGTTCGCCGAATCCTGATGCCGGTCGCCCTCATGGTACTCGGCGTCCTGGTTCACTTCCCACACGTCGTAGTCAGCGCCTTCCGCGATGTTCCTGACCGTGAGCATCGCAGTCATCATTGCGTGATCCTGGTTGTTGTACTTGTGCATGCCATTCCGGCCGATGACATGCAGCGACGGGAAATGCTCGCGCAGACCTTCGCTCACGATCTTCACGTTGTGCGCGTACGTCGCATCGTACACCGGATACGCCTTCTGCTGCCGTACGACGCAGCCATCCACGACGTCCTCCGGACGCAGCAGGCCAAGGGTGGTCATCTCGGAAATGCCAAGGCCGACGAGCTCCGCGTCGGAGGCCGACCACACACCATCGCCCTCGAAGCAGAAGTATTCGAGCCCGTAGCAGGTGAGCGCGGGGTCGGGCACCAGCTCCGGCGACCACGACTTGAAGTTCTGCACACGCCCGACCTTCACGCCGGGATCGTGGATGTAGATCCAGTTGTCCGAGAAAACGTCGCGATCCTTCACGACCAGTGCGACGGTGAGGAAGTCGCGGTACTTGAGTGCACGCGCCGCATCCTGCACCGGGGCTGGCGTCGCCGGCTCGAGCGCGAGCACCAGTTCGCGGAGTGGAGCCGTCGAGATGACGTCGGTGCCTTCGATCTCGCCGTGTGAGCCGTCGCTGCGTTTGAAGCCCAGCGTCCATGCGTCGCGTGCGCTGTCGAAACGCGCGCCGGTGACTTCCGTGCCCATGTGCAGCGTGCCGCCGAGCTCCTGGGTCTTCCGCGCCGCCGCTTCCCAGAGCATGCCAGGCCCACGGCGCGGGTAGCGGAAGTGCGTGAGCAGCGTCTTGATGATGCCGCTGCGGTTGCCGCTCTCGGGTTTCGGCTGCGGCTTCAGTGCGTTCACGATGGCGGACGCGAGTGAGAGCCCCTTGATGCGCTGCGCGGCCCAGTCGGCGCTGATGGCGCGGCAGCTCATGCCCCACACCTTTTCCGTGTACGTCTTGAAGAAGATGCGGTACAACCGGCTGCCGAACTGGTTCGTGACCCAGTCCTCGAGATTCACCGGATCCTTCACCGGCTGCAGTCGCGCGCGCATGTAGGAGAGCACGCACAGGGTGCTCTCGATGAGCCCGAGCTTCCGCAAGGCATCGACGGCGCGCAGCGGGTAGTCGAAGAAATGGCCTCGATAGTAGATGCGCGACGAGCGCGGCCGCTCCAGCATGTCGTCCGGGAGCAGCTCCGTCCACAGGTCCTCGACTTCCTGCGACTTCGAGAAGAACCGGTGGCCACCGATGTCGAAACCGAATCCCTTGTACTGCTCCGTGCGCGCGATGCCGCCGACCAGCGTGGGGTGCGCTTCGAGGATCGTGACCGCCACGCCTTTCTTGGCGAGCAGGTAGCCTGCGGTCAATCCCGCAGGCCCGGCGCCAATGATGAGCACATGTTTCGCGGACGGCATTGCAGACATGACGATGGGCAGAGATTCGTGCGCTCGCTCAGAACTTCATACTGAAGTTCGGCACAGGCGGCACCAGTTCGAAGGTGTCGGGATTGCGCTGCAGCAGCACGATCGCCAGTGCCGGCAGGTAGAGCAACAGAATCGTGGGAACCGGGAACAGCGCCTGCAGGACGGCAGGGTCGACGAAACCGGGCGGAGTGGAACGTGTGACCTGCCACCACGCGAGCCATCCGGTGACGACGAGCAGCAGGCATTCCCGTCCACGCCGGCAGACGAGAAACAGCAGCAGCTGTTCGTACCCCATCAGGTTGTGCGGCACCAGTGCGAGCGCGAGCAGCACGCGCCCTTCCGGTGTCCGCCAGCGCAGGGCCGCGAGCAACAGGAGCGGCCCGCCCGCCTGCCACAGCATAACAGGGGCGTTGTAGTGCAGCGACTCAGCCGCAGCACGCCAGCGCGGTATCCATCCGGGATCGACTGCCAGCGATATCCCGACAATGACGAGCAGAATGGCCAGCCGTCTCGCCGTCGGCTTGTACGCGAGGATGCAGAGGCCGAGGTTGGGTTTGCAGGCAGCCACCGGCATCAGGAGGTCGAAACGGGCGGCGGCGAGGAGAAGTCCGGACCATTGCAGCAGACCCGCCATGCCGAAGGCCGGCCAGGACGCGAGGGCGAGCCCGTTCCACAGGTTTCGTCGGATCAGCGCCACACCGGCGAGCGCGACGGACGCGAACACCCACCAGAACGCGATGGAGCGCATCGGTGACTGGTCGAGCGCTCGCGCGGTCCACAAGGCCGGCAGTGGATACGCATTGCGGTCGCGGTATGGCCACGGGAGCCGGTCGATGGTCGGCACAAGGGGCCATGGATCGTCGCCACGCGCCAAGGCCTGGCCGCCGCGCCAGATCTGGGTCCAGTCGCGGAGGGCCAGCTCGGGACGGCGCTCGACATCCGCACTGACGACAGAGGCGTAGACGAGGGACGTGGCGACCAGCACGATGAGGGTAGCCACGAAGGCGAGCACGCTTCGCCTGCGGCAATCGGCGGCACTGGCGTGCGCGGCGGGCGCGGCCGTCGGTGATCCTTCGGTGCTCACGATGCCATTTTAGTGACGAATCGTCCTAGTAGTTGTCGGATAACGTGGAATGCGGCTCACAGGGTACGTGAAGTCTGGCGGGAACCATCGGACTTATGGTCCAGTCCGCCGATGGTACGGGCCTTGCCAAAAGGTGCAGGGCATGGCTTTCTAATCCCTTGAGTTGACAGTCCAGACCTTTCACCATTGGAACAACCGATGACGCCCAAAGTAAAGTTGGCTACCGCGGTTCGTGGATTTGTGCGTGATGATAGTGGTGCGTCGATGGCCGAATACGCGTTGCTCCTCGGTGTCATCACCGTCGCGTTGATCACGGTCATCACCTTGTTCCGGGATTCCATCTCGAATCTGTTCAACACGACCACGAACACGCTCAATAACGCGGGAAGCTGATCTCGGCGCGGGCGATTTTGCGCGCGCGTTACGTCATCGGACCACCAGTTCGACGAATGTAGGTCTGCAGTACGACTTTTCCTCGCAGTTGCACACTCTCATTTCTCCACAGGACAAGCACATGAAGTCTCTCGTCTCAAACATCCGGACCTTCGTGCGTGACGAAGAAGGCGCATCGATGGCCGAGTACGCGCTGTTGCTCGGTGTCATCACGGTTGCACTGATCACCGTCATCACGCTGTTCCGCAACTCGATTTCGAACCTGTTCAACACGACCACGAACACGCTGAACAACGCAGGCAGCTGATCACTGAGCGGGTCCTGGCGCGACGCGTTCGGGCAACCGGGCGCGTCGCGTTGCGTTATGGGACCTGACAAAGTCTGCAGAGACTGAGGCGAACGAGGACCAGCACGGGTGACCGCAGATGTAACGAGAAATGTTGCGCTCATGCAACACTATGTGAGTCAGTTGCATCATGTGGCGCGGTGGCCGATTTTGTCGGCAGGCCATCCCGCTCGTCCTTGGCCGCCCCGTCGTCGTTACACGCTCGCCCTCGATTGCCCGAAAATGCGCTTGGTTTCTTTTGACCTTCCCGCGGCGTGGTTGGCGCTGGCCGCAGGATTTGTCGTCCTGCTGGGGCTTGCCTGTCTGTCCGATGTCCGGTCCCGCCGCGTGCCCAACGCGCTGAGCGCTGGACTGCTCGTCTTAGGTCTGATTGCCTCTGTCGTACGTAATGGAGTTGGCGATGGGTTGGTCCACAGCCTGGCGGGGGTCGCGACCGGTCTCGCCATCTGGTTGCCCATGTACGTGCTGCGGCTCATGGGAGCCGGCGACGTCAAGCTGTTCGCGGCGGGCGCGGCATGGATAGGATGGCAGGCATCACTCGTCGCCGCGCTGGCAACGGGGCTGCTCGGCGGGGCGCTTGGCCTGATGTGGCTGATGCATCAGCAGGGTATGATGGCAGTGGCAATGGCTCTCGTCCACGCAGTTCGGGCGCCGAAACTGTTACAGTTGAAGCCAATGGACAAGCGGGAGCGTGTTCCCTACGCACTCGCCATTGCCGGCGGCTTGATGTGTGGATGGTGGTGGGCAGCCTTGCCCATCTGGTCACGATGAGATTCCGGGGTCGATCATGGATGATGGCCTGATGTACGAGCGCCCTGCGCGCTGTCGGCGTACCACCCGTCGCACGTTCGCCTCGCGAGCGCTGCGCCGCTTTGCTCGCGAGGACGATGCGGGACCTATCGTCGAGTTCGCGGTCATCGTACCGGTGCTGCTGATCCTGGTCCTCGGCATCGTGGACTTCGCTCGCGCATTCTTTCAGCAGAACAACCTCGTCGCCGCTGCCCGGGAAGGTGCCCGCTACGCGGCCGTACAGGAGTTTCCTTGCCTGGCGGCGACGCATACCCGCGTCCGCGCTCAGGTCATGTCGTACTACTCGTCCGTCGGTGGAGCTGCACCCACGAACACCGCGGCCAACATTCCCGTAACCACAACGGGGACGTGTCCGTCTGGTGTGACGTCTGTCACTGTCCAGATCGTGTCGTACCCGTTTACGCCAATCACGCCGCTTTTTCGACTTCTCAGACGGACCGACCAGATTACGCTGTCGGCCAGAGCGACGTACCGGTGGGAACGCGCACCGGAGGTATGATCGTGTTTCCTTTCCGTCTCCAACTCCTGACTGTGTCCCATGTTCGGTGATCGCTACAGAATCGTCCTGATCGCGGCGCTCGTCGTGGCTGCCGGTGCCACGTTCGGTGTCTATCGCGTGATCACGGACATGCGTGCAACCAGCCGGGTTGTCACGCAGCCGGTCGTGCTGGCCGCCGCGGATATCGCGGAAGGCGCCGCGCTCACGATGCCGATGCTAGCCGTCACGGAGCTTCCCGTCGCGGCCATCCCGGCCGGCGCCTTCACGTCACCCGATTCGGTCGTCAACCGCGTGGCGCGCGTAACGATCTACAAGGGCGAAGCCATCGTGCCCGGGCGCCTCGCGCCGGAGGGCACCGGCGCAGGCATCGAGGTGAAGATCACGCCGGGCAAGCGCGCCATGGCTGTGCGCATCGATGATGTCGCAGGTCTGAGTGGGTTGATGCAACCGAACAGCCGCGTCGACGTACTGGTGACGATCCAGGATCAGGGCGAGAATGCGGAAGGTGCAGGGCGCGTATCGAAGCTGTTCATGAGCAACATGCGTGTCTTGTCCGTGGGCCAGCAGACGGATCGCGGTGCGGACGGCCGGCCGACGAGCGCCGCCAACGCCACGCTGGAAGTCACGCCCGAAGAAGCCGAACGTCTGGCAGTGGCGCAGCGCGAGGGGTCGATCCAGCTCGTGCTGCGTGGGTACGGCGATCCCGATTCGGTGCAGACTGACGGCGCGCGTCCCAACGACGTGCTCTCGCAGCTGCGTGATTCTGCGCTCCCACGGCGTCTCCCGCCGCCCAAGCCGGCGCCCGCGCCCGCCTCGCGCCCGCGCCCCGCGGCGCCGGCCGCCGCGCCGGCCCCAGCGCCCGTGCAACCGCGCACGGTCGTCGTTCCACCGAACGCCGACTCGGTGACGGTGCGCATCTACCGTGGTTCCAAGGCCACTGAAGTGCAGAAGTTCGCCGATCGCCGCGACAGCCTGCGTCGCGACAGCATCCGTCGCGACAGCATCCGTCGCGACACCATGCCGCAACGGTAACAACGATCGTTCGTCGTTTCTCTCCCTCCACAGGAGTTCTGGTGTCTTTTCTCCGTCTCGCTTCGCGCGGCGTGTGTCTCGTGTCGTCCATTGCACTGGTTGCGGGCACGCCCCTGGGCGCGCAGGCTCCCACGCCAACGCCAGTCGAGCGTATCACGATCGCCGTGGGACGCTCGCTGCCGATCGATCTCCCCGGTGCAGTCACGCAGGTGACGATCACCAATCCGGACATCGCGGACATCGTGGTCCTGACCGAGCGCAGCGTGGTGCTGAACGCCAAGGCCGTCGGCGAGACGGACATTCTGTTGTCCGGTGCCACGATTGGGCGTCGGCACCTGCGTGTGGGGGTGTACACCGCGACCGACCGGCGCCAGATCGTGCTCGCGGTGAAGTTCGCCGAAGTGCGTCGCGAGGCGTTGACCGAGTTGGGGATCAATGGGCGCATCGACAGCAAGAACGGCGCATCCAGTGCGGGGACGGGCATCCTGTCGCCTGGGGTGGGCGGCAGCGCGCCAGTGTCGTCGGGTGGTGTCGGGCGCTACGTCTCGGCAATCTCTACGTTCGGCACGAGTGAGCTCACGGCGTACATCGATGCGCAGGAGCAGCGCGGACTCGCGCGCTCGCTCGCCGAGCCCACGCTCATGGCCGGCAATCGTGAGGACGCCAGCTTCCTCGCGGGCGGTGAACTGCCGATTCCAATTTCGCAACCGGCGCAGGGCGGCCAGACCGTCGTCACCATTCAGTATCGCCCGTTCGGCGTCCAGCTCAAGTTCAACGGCGAAGTCCTGTCGGATTCGCTGCTCAAGCTCAAGGTCGCGCCTGAGGTGTCGAGCCTCGATTTCACGAATGCCCTCCTGCTCGCCGGTTTCCGCGTGCCGGCGCTGCGCACGCGGAAGGTCGAGACGACGTTGGACGTGCGGCCGGGTCAAAGCCTCATCATTTCCGGCCTCTTCAACGAGGACCGCGAGAGTGTGCGCACGGGTATACCCGGCCTGATGAACATTCCTATTCTCGGCGCGCTGTTCAGCAGCAACCGTTGGCAGAAGTCGGAGTCGGAGCTGCTCATCATCGTGTCGCCGATGCTGATCGATCCGAACAATCCGCCGCCGGCCAACACGATCCGCCTGACTCCCGACACCGCGAAGCCGGCGATCGACGCGCTCAAGAAGCGCATTCCGCCGCAGTAATCATCTGATCGTCCCGCGTCTTTTCCCGTGAGCTGACCTGCCGTGCGCCGTGTATTCATTGTCGCCGATGCCTTTGGACCGACCGAACCCCTCCTGCCCGCGCTGACGCGAGCGGGGTTCGGTCCGCCCGTGATGAAGGCAACTCTCGATGACGTCAGCGAGGCGGTGCGCAACGGTCAGGTTGATCTGCTTGTCGTACCGATGGCAGTCATGACCGGGCGAGGGCGCTTCGATCTCGAGTCGTTGTTGCGTGACGCACCGGGCATGGCGTCCATCGGAACGGCGCCGCACGTCGATGCGGAGCTCATTCTCGCAGGAATGCGGTCCGGGATCGGCGAATTCCTCGTCACGCCACCGTCGCCCACCGACCTCGAATCGGCGCTCGTGCGACTGCAGCGCAAATGGGGCGCAGCGCCGGTGCGTGGCGTGGTCACCGCCGTGTACTCACCCAAGGGTGGCACGGGTACCACGACGGTGAGCGTGAATCTCGCCCATATCCTCGCTCGTCGCCGCCCGGATTCGCGGGTCGCCATTGTCGACCTCAACATGGGCCTCGGCGACGTCCTCACGCACCTCAATCTGGAAGCCGAGTACGACGTCGGCGACGTGGCGCGGAAGCTCGACCAGCTGGATACAGAGCTGCTGCACGCGATCGTGACGCCATTCGGTGACGGGTTGTTCGTCCTTCCGGCGAGTGATGACCTCGAGATGGCCGACGCGGTCCAGGCAGACGCTGTCTCGCGGATACTTACGGCTTGCCGGTCCGGATTCTCGCATACGATCATCGATTGCGAGCATTCCTTCGGGCCGCGTACCGTTGCCGCGCTCGACACCGCGGATCGCATCGTCCTGGTGCTGCAGAGCAACGTGGCGGCGATCCGGTCGATCAAGCGCACACTCGCGCTGTTTCAGCAGCTGGAGTACGGCCCGGAGCGCGTCGTCATCGCCGTCAACCGCG
>JAZKCW010000087.1:47798-58387 GCA_040387895.1 Gemmatimonadota bacterium | reverse complement strand
AGCAGGTCGGCGTGCTGATCGTTCGGGAGCGGGGTAGGCGACATGGGCGCGAAGGTAGCGACGGGGAGAGCCGTTGCAACCCTGGCAGGGCCGATTCCACCGGGCCGCTCTCGCGTGCATCATCCAGTGAATGCGACGGCCGCATTCGTTGGCCGGACGTGACGCGCACCTCCTCCCGAACACGCACGTGACACACCGCATGGGTATCGCGCTGACGAGCCTCGTTTCCGGCATCGTCGCCCTGTATCTGCACCTCTGGAAGCTCGGCCTCACCGGCGCGCTCTCCTGCGGCGGCAGCCGGGGCTGCGAGTACGTGCAGGGCAGCCCGTACGCGTGGTTCCTCGGCGTGGACGTCGCGCTGATCGGGGCAGTCGGCTACGCGATGCTCTTTGTCGTCGCGATGATCGGGACGTTGCCCGCCTTCGAAGATGCGAAGTGGCCCAACACGCTGTTGCAGCTGATGATCTGGCCGGCGGTGCTCTTCACGCTGCGCCTCAAGTACTACGAATTCTTCGTGCTGCAAGGCTTCTGCAAATGGTGCGTGGTGTCGGCCGTCGCCATCACGATCTGCGCGACCCTCGTGACGCTCGACCGGCGACGGCTGGCGCGGCTCGACACCGGCCCGCCGTCGGGTGATCCGTTGACGGCCTAAGGCGACAACTAGGGCGCGCCCTGATCTCCGACCATGACGGCGTACCAGTGCTTCATCTCTTCGGGAATGGGATAGCCTGGCATCGTGCGTACGACGCGTCCGTTTCGGTCGATGGCGATGAACGTGGGCGTGCCGGGATACCGAAACGTGAGCATGACGGTTTCGTTGCCGCCCGCGGGCCCGACGAGTCGCGCACCGGTGATGCCTTCCTTCTGCAGCATCGCGCTCCCCTCCGCCGCCCCTTCGAGCGTGAGCAGGGTGAGGTTCGGGAGCGGACGTCCCGCCGACATCTGGCCGAGATCGGCGAGAGCGCGCTTGCACCAGCCGCAGGTGAGGGAGCTGATCATGACGATCGTCGGCTGACCGGGCACGGCGAGTGGTGCGATCGCGTTGTCCACCGTACGCACGCGGAACGCCCCGATCGACTGCGTCGCGGTCGGCGCCGTCGAGGGCGCGGTGTCGGTGCCAGCGACGACGTCTGCGGACATACGCTCGGTGGCGTTGGCAGCCGCGGCAGTCGCGGCCTGGCGCTTGCCGATGAAGACGACGGTGCCGATCACCAGCAGGACCAGCAGCAGCTGACCCAGCGGCACCGACCCACGCCGGCCCACGAACCGAGGAATGCGCATGCCGAAAGATGAACGCCAGCGCTCCGTGGTGAAACTGGGCACGCTCGACCTCGAGGCGTACCTGCGGGATCCGTCACGGAAGCAGGACTTCGTGACCCCGATGTTCGACACGATCGCCCCGCGCTACGACGCATTCACGCGCCTCTTTTCGTTCGGCATGGACCGCCGCTGGAAAGCAGCAGCGATCGCGCGCGTGGTCGCACGTGCGCGAGAATCGCAGGCAACGGACCCGTCCGACAAGGGGCATGCACGGGCGGCCCGTCTGCAGGCCGTCGACCTCGCGAGCGGGACGGGCGACTTCGCCGTGGCCATCGCGCGTGCGCTGCCCGCTGCGACGGTGACGGCCATCGATGCATCGCCACGCATGATCGACGAGGCGCGGGCACGACTCGCCGACGCGCGTCGCGACGCGGACGTGGCCGATCGTGTACGCGCCACCACCGGCGACATGTGCGCACTCGATGTCGACAGCGGGTCGGCCGATATCGTCACGGCGGGTTATGGCGTGCGCAACGTGCCGGAACCTGCCGTGGCGGTACGCGAGATGGCGCGCGTGCTGCGGCCGGGTGGAACACTGATCACGCTCGACTTCTATCGCCCCGCATTCGCGCCGTGGCGTCGCCTGCTGCTCTGGTACCTCGGTCTCGCAGGCAATGCCGTCGGGTGGTGGTGGCACCGCGATCCGGTCGTGTACGGCTACATCGCGCGATCGATCGATCACTTCATGAGCTGGCAGCAGTTCAGCGTCCTCCTCGAGCAGGAAGGCTTCACCGTCACCCGGGTGACGCGCTACCTGGGCGGGGGGATTGCGCTGCACGAGGCGAGACGCTGATCGCGGTCGCCACGATCCATTCGGGTTCGAGCGACCACGCCGCCTCGACGTGCATCGCGCGCTGGGCGCACTCCGGCAGCCGCAACGTCACGAGCGCGATGCCGTATTGCGCGATGCCGTGTTGCGGGATGCCGTGCTGCGCGCCGCCGTGCGAAGTATCGCCCAGTAGGGCGAGTTCCACTTCGGTGAAGCGCACGTAGCGGCCGACGAACGGATCGATCGTCTTGTAGACGGCTTCCTTGATCGCGAAGTGGAGCAGGGTGGCCTCGCGGTGCGCGGCCGCATCGAGCGCCGCGATGCCATCGAACTCGCGCGCGGTGAGAATGCGCGCCGCCAGGCCGCGCTTCTGATCGATGTCGCGCAGCGCATCACCTTGCTGCGGGCGCGATTCGAGATCGACCCCGACGAACGTCTCGTTCGCCGGGTCGCCCTGCGGTGCGGCCAATGCCACCGCGCGCGTTCGCTTGTGGCTGATGGAGCCGGTCGCGCCCGCCGGCACGCTCGGGGCGCCACGCGCAGTGCGCAGCAGCGGTGCAGCGGCGAGTCCCGGGTCGAGCGAGCGCAGCGCCGCCCGCAGCGCCTGCCGGCCCGCGACGAAGGGGCCACGCCGCACGGATGACATCTGCATCGCAAGTTCGAGCTCCGCCGGGTCCAGATCCCGATACACGTCGCTCGCCCCGTCCACGCGTGCGTCGCGCACCGGCGTGAAGGCGAGCACGCCACCGGGAACCACCGTGGACGCGCGATGCAGCACGGGATCGGTCATCCCGGAATCTCTCGGAGTTGCAGCGGTTCGGCCATGCCTGTGGTGCGCTTCGTGTCAGGAACTTCCCACCGGTGCCGTTCCAGCGCCCTCGCATTCCGGATAGCTTCCCCGAATGAGCCAGACGACAGCACCAGCGCCCGTTCGTGACACTGCCTCCCCGTCGCCGCGCTCCGATGCCGAGCGACGCGCGATTCGCAGTGCGTGGTACACGGTGGCCGTGCTCACGCTCGCGAACGTGTCGGGCTTCGTCGACCGGCAGATTCTCTCGCTGCTCGTGGTGCCGATCAAGCGCGACCTGGGCGTGTCCGACACCCAGGTCAGCCTGCTGATGGGGTTGAGCTTCGTCGTCTTCTACTCACTTCTTGGCCTGCCCATCGGGCGTTGGGTCGACAGCGGGCCGCGCAAGGTCATCGTCGCGCTGGGTGCGGCGGTGTGGAGCGTGCTCACCATGGCGTCGGGATTGGCGCGCACGTTCGGAGGACTCTTCGTGGCGCGTGTCGGCGTGGGCGTCGGCGAAGCGACGCTGCAGCCCGCGGCGATCTCGCTCATCGCGGATGCGTTCCCGCGACGCCGGCTCGGCACCGCGATGAGCGTGTTCATGCTCGGCACCTTCTTCGGATCCGGCGTGGCCTACGCGCTGGGCGCGTATGTCGTGGGCGAAGTCGATCGTCCGGGACTCGTCACGCTGCCGCTGGTCGGCTCGCTGTATCCGTGGCAGACGGTGTTCTTCATCGTGGGGCTGCCGGGGCTGCTCGTGGCGCTGCTCGCCCTCACGATGCGGGAGCCAGCGCGTGGCGGGATGGATGCAACGCAGGTCGCCGGCACGACTCCAACCGCTGCCGCAACGGTGCGTGTCCCGGTCTCGCAATTCATCGCGTATCTGCGGGCCAATGCGCGCGCCGTCACTGCACTGTCGCTCGGCTTCGCCTGCTCGGCTTCGGTGAACTACGGCATCGGCGCATGGCTCGCGACGTTCTTCGTGCGCACACACGGGTGGACCATCCAGCGCGCGGGCACGCTGCAGGGCGCGCTGACGATGACGGTCGGCGTGCTCGGCACGCTCGCCGGCGGGCGGCTCACGGACCATTGGGCGCGCAAGGGACGCACGGATGCACCGATTCTCGTCGGAATGCTCGGCGCGGCGGGCATGCTGGTGACCGCCACAGCGTATCCACTCGTATCGTCACCGACGGCCGCCGCACTGTTGCTGATTCCCGTCAATCTCTTCGCGGCGATGCCGTGGGGTGCGGCCAGCGCTGCCGTGGCCGAAGCGATGCCCTCGAGAATGCGAGGCCAGGGCGGTGCACTGTATCAGCTGGTCGTCAACCTGGTGTCCGGTGCGCTCGGACCCACATCGGTCGCGCTGCTCACCGACCGGGTGTTCGGCGACGAAGCGTCGCTGCGCTACTCGCTCGCGCTCTGCACGGTAGTCGGCATGACGCTCACGCTGCTGCTGTTGCAGTGGGGCCGGCCGGCATTCCGTCGTACGGTGGAGCAGGCGCGCGGGTAGCTGCACACCTGCTCCATAGTTCACACGAACGTGCGCACACGCCGTGGCGTGCGTGCGCTCCGTTCAATCGACGCTCGCTGACGCTAGTTGACGCTAGTTGACGCTCAGGAGCTCCACGACGAAGACCATCGTCGCATTGGGCGGAATCGCACCCTGGCCACCCGCGCCATAGCCCATGGCCGATCCGATCACGAGGCGCCGACGGCCGCCGACGCGCATGCCCACGATGCCCCGATCCCAGCCTTCGACGACGCGGCCCGCGCCCAGCACGAATGGCGGGAGGCCACCGGACGTGTTGGTGTCGAACTGCTGCCCGTTGGCGAGCCAGCCGGTGTAGTTGAGGCGCACCGTCTTGCCGGTGGTCGCTTCGACTCCGGTCCCCACCGAGATGTCCTGGATGTAGAGGGCATCGGAGAGCTTCGTCATGGCGGGGATGTTGACGCCCAACGACGGGGCGAACGTTTCGCTGGCAGGCACGGATGGGCCGGTTGGAGAATCTTCGCCAAGGCAACCCGCGAGCATGCCGGTGACGGCGAGTGCGGGGACGAGGAGTGCGCGACGCACGAGCGTGCGACGCGAGACGGCAAAGCGGAACAGCGAGGCCGGGAGCATTGGCGAGCGGGTGTAGTGAGGGCGAACGGGCACGGCGGGGCGCCGCAGGGGCGCACGGTCGTCCGGAAGGTAGCGCAGCCCTCGTACACCCGGTACGCTCAGCAGGTGTCCGATCCCACATCCTCCCCCGGCAACGAGCTCCCGCTCGGGCGCGAAACGCTGCCGTCCTACCGGTCCGCGACCGGATTCATCCTGGAGCTGGGCAAGGCGCTGCATGCGTACGGCACGCCGGCGCACCAGCTGGAGGCCCAGCTGTCGCAGGTCGCAGGCGGGCTCGGGCTCCGCGCCGAGTTCTTCTCGACGCCGACCAGTCTCATGATTGCGTTCGGGCCGCTCGAGGACCAGCAGGTGCATCTCGTTCGGGTCGAACCCGGCGAGACGAACCTCGGACATCTGGCCCTGCTCGGCGACATCACGCGAAAGGTGCTCCAGCACCAGCTGTCACCAGCGGATGGGCTGGAGCGCCTGCATGCGCTGATCACGGAACCACCGCGCTGGCCCGCCCCGCTCCGGCTCGTGGCGTTCGTGCTGTCGTCCGCCGCGGTCGCGTGCTTCCTCTATCTCCGCGCTGGTGACGTGGTGGTCGCCTCGGTGCTCGGGCTGCTGACGGGCTGCATCGCGCTGTTTTGCCGGCGACGGCCCGCGCTCGCGCATGTGACGGAGCCGCTCGCCGCGTTTCTCGTGACGACACTCGCGCTCGCAGTGGACGTCTACACACGCTCGGGTGCCGGATACCTCACCTCGCTGGCCGGGCTCGTCATCCTACTACCTGGCCTGACGTTCACGCTGGCGCTCACGGAGCTTTCGACACGACAACTCGCCTCCGGCACGGCGCGGCTCAGCGGAGCGATCGTGGTGTTCCTGGGGCTGGGCTTCGGCCTCGCGCTCGGTGCCAAGCTCGGCACGTTCATCGGCCTCGAACTGCGCGACCTGCTGCCTGCCGGGGACATCGCTGCCCTCGCGCTCACCCCGCTGCCGCCCTGGGTCGAATGGCTCGCCCTGTTCGTGGCGCCACTGTCGTTCATGGTGCTGCTCAACGCCAACGCGCGCGATGCGGGATGGATCATCGTCGCATGCGTTGCGGCCTACATCACGTCACGCACCACCAGCGCTGCTATGGGTGAGGAACTCGGCGCGTTCCTGGGTGCCTTCGTCGTGAGCGCGGGCAGCAACCTGCTCGGCCGGTTCCTCAAGCGCACGCCGATCGTGACCGTGGTGCCGGGCCTGCTGATTCTCGTGCCAGGCAGCATCGGATTCCGAAGCGTGACATCGCTGCTGGGACAGGAAGTCGAGTTGGGGGTATCGACGGCGTTCCGAGTCGCGATCGTGGGAATTTCACTCGCGGCCGGTATTCTGGCCGGCAACGTGGTCGCGAGCGGTGCGCTGCGTCGGAGACCGCTCGCGGGGTGAGTACCCGTAGTCGAGAGGTTCATCGGCCGGCGCTGCGGTATCTGCGGCTCTCGCGATGACTTGCGCCGCTCAGGCGGGCAGCCGAGGGTCCGCACTGCGATGCATGAGCTGCTGTCGCACGATCCTGCGCGCGCGATGCAGGTTCGCCTTGCTGGTGCCGACGGCGATGTGGAGCACGCTGCTGATCTGCCGGTGTGTGCAGCCGTGCACATCGTGCAGCAGCAGTACGTCACGAAATCGAGCCGGGAGTGCGCCCAGGCATCCCATCAGTCGCGCCGCGAGGTACGGGTCGCGCGGCGCGTCGTGACACTCGACTTCGATGGCTTGATCACCGGTAATCCTCCACCGCTCGTGCCGCCATTCAGCACGATGTCCATCGATGACTCGATGCCGGGCGATGCCGAGCAGCCAGCTCGCAACCGATGCATCGCCGCGAAAATCATGAATACAGGCGAACGCGGTGATGAACGTGTCCTGCGTGCGGTCGTCCGCAATGGTGTCGCAGCCTGTCTGCGCCCGAAGATAGCGGCGCACGCGCGTCGCGAACCGTCGATAGAACTCTCGCTCGGCGGCCGCATCGCGGCGCCGGACGCCATCGACGACGTCAGCGTCGCTGGCGTACGGCGCTGCGGAAAAGGCTTCGCGGGCGCTCGCGGATGTGAGCTCCGCCGGTACAGGTCGAGTAAGCACATCGCGACGATGCGTTTCGGCCTCAGCGCCCGAAAGCATGGCGACATTAGCAATCGATTACAGGTGCATTAGCTCTTCGCGCGGCGATAACGCATCGAGGGCGTCTGCTGCAACATCGATCGGAACAGCCTACCCGCGAATGAGGTCGACCCATGCGCTTGCTTCCCGTCCCAATGTTGCTGTTGTCCCTGTTGGCGGCCGCTGTGAGTGCAAGTTCGTGCACCCCGCGAGAGGTGCCCGCGGCCTCACCGGCCGTGACGGCACTTGCCCCGTTGTCGACACCTGCCGCGTCGATCACACTCCGCGAGAGCGCGCAGCTGTTCGTCGGAGAGCCGGCGGGTGTGCTCGTCACCAACGGCTTCGTGTACGTCGCCGACAGCAAGTCGGCGAGTGTCCTGCAGTTCACCCGCGAGGGCGGGCTGGTCCGCCGCATCGGTCGCCGCGGGGGTGGCCCTGGGGAGCTGCAGGCTCCGACCGCCATCGCCGCGATGGGAAACACCGCGATTGCGGTTGCGGATGCCGCGAACGCGCAGGTGGTCGTCTTCGCCACGGATTCCGGGCGTCACCTGCTCACGCGCCGCATGGCCGGTGCGCCGTTCTCGTTGAGCATGGCGGGTGACACGCTGCTCGCAGGCTCGTACGACGCCATGCAGGCGCACACGATGTATCGCACGCGGCTCGGCGATTCGACTGGTCGCTCGATCGGCCCGGTCTCCGCCGACTACGCAACGAGTCGGCGCCTCAAATACGCCTATCCGTTTTCCGTGGCCGCGTTCGCACCTGGTGGAGCGGTGACCGGACTCGTCGGATCACGCCTGCTCTATCGGACCGATGCCAACGGGAAGGCCGTGGACTCGGTACTGACGGAATCTCGCGTTCGCCGCGGGGTGCCGCCCGATATCGAGGATCAACTCGGAAAACCGCGGGCCGAAGGCGCAGAGATGCTGCTGGTGTCCATCCTGCTCGCACTGGCAGCGGAAGGCGATCGCACGGCGCTGGTGCACATGGATTTCACGCCGCAGGGGCCGAGCGTTGGTGGTCGCGCATTCCTGTCGGTGGTCGACTGGAGCAATCGACGCCAGTGTGTGGATGCGGAGATTCCGATCGGCCGCGAGTCGCGTCCGGTGTTCTCGTTTCGCGGCGATACGCTGGTGGTGGCCCAGCAGCTGCTCGCCGACAGTCCGCGGGAGGCGACCGGTGGTGCACCTCGGGCTTCCGGCGATACGGGCGCCGCAGCGGGTGCCGCAGCCGGTGCCGCCGCAGGCGAGATTGCCTCGACGGCGCAGGCCGCAGCTGGTCCAGGCGGTTCGGCCAGGATGGTGGTGCAAATGTTCGTGGTGCCCGCCTGCAACGCTGCCAAGTGAGTGCCATCGGTCACTCGGAGATGCTTGTCGACGGTGCGCGGCTCGAGTGCTCGCCTAGTGTGCGCGGCTCGAGTGCTTGCCTGGTGTGCGCGGCTCGACCGTGCAGGTTGACTGCTCGTCCTGAATGCTTGTCCTGAGTACTTGCAATGCAATGCGTCCAGAATGTGTTGCCCGATCGCTGTGAATCGTGCGAGCTGCATACCTGAGGCCCTATGCGACCGCTGCCGGCTCGTGCGACACCGGCCGGTAGCGGAGCGCCTCGCCGACATGCTCACGCGTAACCACATCCATGTCATCGAGATCGGCGATCGTGCGCGCTACGCGCAGCACCCGATGGTACCCGCGGGCCGACAGCATGAGACGGTCGGCGGCGCGAACGAGCATGGCGCGGGCGTCGGTGTCGAGGCGAGCCGCCGGCGCGATGAGACGGACCGGCGCGGAGGCGTTGGTAATGCCGGCGAATGCTCCGGATGCCGCAGTGCCCATGCGTCCGACGCCATCGGCGTGCACCAGCCCCGTGTGCGCATAGCGCCGGCGTTGGCGGTCGCGCGCCATGAGTACGCGTGCGCGCACCGTGGCGGACCGCTCGCCCGGCGTGTGCGAAGACAGCGCTTCCGGTGGTACGCGTTGCACCGTGATATGCAGGTCGATGCGATCGGCGAGCGGACCGGACAAGCGACTGCGATGCCGCTCGAGTTCCGGAATGGTGCAGCGACACTGCCGGTCCTCGCTGCCGGCAAAGCCGCATGGGCACGGGTTGCTCGCGGCGATCAGCGAGAATCGCGAGGGGAAGCGCACCGTGTGCGCGGCGCGGGCGACGACGACGGTGCCATCCTCGAGCGGTTGTCGCAGCGCCTCCAGCGTCGAGCGGGGAAAGAGCGACAGCTCGTCGAGAAACAGCACCCCGCGGTGCGCGAGACTGACCTCGCCGGGGCGCGGCAGCGTGCCACCGCCGACGAGCCCGGCGGTCGAGATCGAGTGATGCGGTGCACGGAACGGACGCGCAACCGCGACCGCGCCCTGGTGTGCATCCGCAAGCAGTCCGGCGACCGAGTGGATCGCGAGTACTTCGAGCATCTCGTCATCGCCGAGCGGCGGCAGGATGCCAGGCAGCCGACGGGCGAGCATCGTCTTGCCGGCACCCGGCGGGCCGATGAGCAAGAGATTGTGCGCGCCTGCAGCGGCGATCTCGACGGCACGAACCGCAAGCTCCTGCCCGACGACGTCGCCCAGGTCCGGTGTGTCGTCGTGCACCGGTGCGGACAGTCGCTCGCGTGGTTGCTCGCGCAGGTGGCCTCCGCGCAGGGCGAGCACCAGTTCCGCGAGTGTGCGCGGCGCGGCGGCGCGTGCGTGCGGTACGCGCAGCGCTTCCGTGAGGTTGTCGGGCGGGACGACGAGCAGGGAATCGCCGGTCGCGGCGACGTGCCGCGCCACAGCGAGCACGCCGCGCACGGCGCGCAGCTGTCCATCGAGGCCCAGCTCTCCGATCGCGCACACGCCCTGCAGTGCCTCAGGCGGGATCTGCCCGCTGGCGGCCAGCAGGGCGAGGGCGATCGGGAGATCGAACGCCGTGCCGCTCTTGGGGAGCGACGCCGGAACCAGCTTCACACCAGCAAACTCGCTACGTCATTGAGCGGCAGATGGTGCTGGGGCAGGGACCGCGGCAGCAGCGCTCTCGGACCGGCGGTGCCCGATGAGCCGCAACCTTCGCATGGTGGCCATGGGAGCCGCCCTCGCCATGGTCGGATCGGCCGGCGTGCCCATCACCCAGTCCCCTCCGGACAGTGTTGCTCCGCCGAAGCAGAAGCGCTCGCGGTCCAGCGGATTCCGCGTTGCCTATGCCAGTGAGGAGCGGCAGGCAAAGCGCCGGCGCTGCCGCCAGCTGGGCCTGCGCTCGTTCAAGCAGCTGCGGAAGTACCGCAAGCGTCAGACGAAGCTGCGCATGGCCGCACGCGAGGTGCAGTCGTGAGCCCGCGCCGGCACATCTGGACGTGGGTGTCCCTCGCGGTCGCGTTCGCCGTCGGCGTCCGCGTGCTCGTGGCGGAGCTCCACCACCGCGCCATGGCCCGCATCGCGCGGAAGCGGGTGGGCCTCGACGATGCGTGACATCCTCACCCTCGTAGG
>JAZKCW010000087.1:0-47698 GCA_040387895.1 Gemmatimonadota bacterium | reverse complement strand
TCGGGAACGTGTCCCCGGTGCTTTCGGACGTGACGCTGCATCACCCGAACACCGTGATCACGCGGGAGCGCGTGCCAGGCGCGGGGCGCACGTGCTACCGGTACCGGCGTATCGTGTCCGATGATGCGGTGCGCGGCGCGGCGTCGCTGCACGCGTTGGTGAAGGCGGTGCTGCATGGCTGAGACCCTGCTATTCAGCACCAAGCTGGCCACGCTCACCTGCTGCAACTGCGGGATGCTGTTCGCAATGCCGGCAGAGGTGGAGCAGCGTCGACGTGACGACCACAAGACCTTCTATTGCCCCAACGGGCATGGGCAGAGCTACAGTGGCAAGTCCGAGGCGGAGCTGCTTCGCGATCAGCTCGCGAAGAAGACGCACGAGATCGAGCAGGCGCAGGCGAACGCGAAGCACTATCGCGAGAGCCGCGATCGCGTTGAGGAGCAGAAGCGGCACATCGAACGCCGGTTGTCGGCCACGCAGGGTGTCGTGACCCGTCACAAGCGGAAGATTGCGGCCGGCAAGTGCCCGTGCTGCAGCGCCGAGTTCAAGAATCTCGCGGCGCACATGAAGACGCAGCACCCGAAGTGGGATCCAGCGAAGGAAGCCGAGGTGCGAAGCAATGGCTAACGCCCCCGTGTTCCAGCACGCATCAGCGACGCCGTTGGATCGCGTCGAGACGGAGATGCGTAATGCCCGGGAGCTAGCTGTGCACACCGGGGACGAGAACGAGGAGTCGCTTCTGACACGCGCTCGACGTGCGGCCGACGCATCTCGCGTCATTGTGGAGCATAGCCGCCAGGTCTCGAAGCGCTTCCGTGCAGCGATCGATCTGCAGCGCGCGATCTCCCCGCGCGAGCGCAAGGTGCTGGAGGCAGCAGAAGTGTATCGCACCGTGCTCCTCACGCAGTCGAGCTCCGAGATCGTGTACGCGCAGCGCGCGCTCCTGATGGCGGCGGTGGAGCCATGAGTGCGACGCCGAGTGACGCGCGCGCCGACGGTGGCATCGACATCAACACGCCGATGCCGGAGCACTTTCGCGAGTACGTGGCGAGGAACTATCCGTCGCGAACAATCATCAGCAATCCCGATTTCCACGCACCGAAGCTGTGGCGTGCTGCACTCTGCGCACTGCGCGCCGCCCAGCCCGAGCCCTCGCAGCCGGTAGGGGATGACGGATGGCGTCGTGACGCCGAAGTGATTGCGCGGCGGCACGGGTGGGCGGACACGCACCCCAACTCGCTGATGGCGTTCTTCGAGAACAAGTGCATCGTCGCCATGAATTACGAGAGCATCATCATGAATGACCGACCGGCGTCAGATCAGCCGCAGCCGGTGGGGGGATTGGTCACGGATGCGATGGTGGAAGCTTTCCGCGCCGCCACTCGCGAGTACGGGCATCATCCCGACGGCTGGTCCTATGGCGAGTCGGTGGCCGTGGGGTTGCGTGCTGCCCTAGACGCCCGGCCGCAACCGGTGGGCGAGGTGGGGGAGGTCATTCTGCGCGCAGAGCACTTGAGTGTACGTACTGCGCTCGCGTACCTGCAAACGGTAGCGCAAGGGTGCGGCTCCGACATCGAAGACGCGCGGGTCTGCGCGCTCGATGTGGGTCGGGCGTATGTCCGCGACGTTGCTGGAACGGGCGGGCTGGGGGATGCGTTGCCGATGCCGCAGAGCCCGCGCGAAGAAGTCCTGGACCGGATCAACGCGGGCACTGGCACATCAACACCGGAGCAGTTCGCCGCGTGGATCGAAGCGCGGCGCGCAGAAGGGCCATCTTTGCCGTGCGCTCAGGCCGGGTGCCGCCGCGCGGGCGTGCTCCTCCACCAGCTCGCGCAGCTCCGGTACTGCGCGACATGCAGCCAGTCCGCGCTCCAATCGGTGACGTCTGGCGATGCGTGGTGCGAAGGCTGCGGCGGAACCGGGTCGATCCGGGTGTCTCACGCGGTCGCGGTGGACGATGCATACGAAGAGCCTGAGCCGTGCCCGGAGTGCCGCGTAAGCGCCACGCGCCCAGAGGGGGACAGGCTCGGCCTCATCACCACGGTGGGCGCGGGTATCGTCGATGTGCCGGACGACCGCTTCACCTTCACTGCCGCAGCGGTGCGGGAGATCATTGCGAACGTGCGCCGTGCAGACGCTGCGAGCAAGATTGGGGACGCGGATTGCGATGCGTTGAACCTCGCCTTGTTCGATGCGCGCCGTCAGTACGAGCGTGGGCATGGTACGATTGACGGCTATCGCGACACCTACCGCACGCTGATTCGCGCCGCGCTGGCGCGAGGAGCGTCGGCATGAGTGACGCCACTCCGTCTCGGCGCCACGGCGTCTACATGCTGCTGAACGATGACGATCTCCTGCTCGGAATGGAGGCGATCCGCCGCGACCTGCGCAATCCACCGCCACGCGACACTTCGCTGTTTGGGCTCAACTCAGCACCCTCCACCTCGTCACTCATCGCGCAGCTCGCCTGCATGCAGGAAGAACTCGACTATCGGCTGCGCGAGAAAGAGCGCGGAGCGACCGCATGAGCACGCGTCCAACGATGGAAGAGCTGCGCGCGCGTGTCGGCGTGCAGGGGAAGAAGTACGCCGACATGCCGGGGACCGGTCCTGCGGGCCGCACGTGCAGATCATGCGTGGCCCTCGTCTACTCGGCTTCGGGGTCGCGGTACCCGAAGTGCGGCCGCACGAAGTGGACGCGTGGTGATGCCACCACGATCCGCGTGACATCGCCGGCGTGTCGGCTGTACGAGGAGCAGCAGCCGTGAGCACAATCACCTTGCAAGCAGCGGTCGCGCTGCTGGCTGACGACCAGCGAACCGCGCAACAGAACGCAGACGGACTGCGGGACTCGGCGAGCCTGTTTGGTGGCACGATCGACCCGTTCACAGAGCGCAGCATCGAGGCGCACCAGGCGCGCGCTGATGCGCTTGCCCTCGCCCTGACTGGGTTGGGCCCGCACGTCGCGGAGCACCGTACTCAGGCCGGCGAGGAAGAGCCGATGACCGATCCCGCGGGGCACTTGCTCGCGGGTGAGCTCGCGGTGATCACGTTGCTCGCGAATGCCTGGAACGCCTTCTGTCGTTTGGAGCAAACACACCCGTCCGACGTGCCGGAGCTGCAGTCCGCCATCCACCGTGCGGAAGACATCGTCGCATGTCGGCTCGCCCGGCGCGTGGTGCCGTCGGTGTTCATCACTCGCAGCACTGACGCTGGAGGAGTCCGACCATGAGCGAACTCGCAACGAGCAAGCACGCGGGTGCGAAGGTGACCGTGCAGCCGCTCTGCCGTCGGCATGCCCGGGAGCTGCTGAAGCAGGTCCTGCGCATGACAAAGCAGGACCCGTGGAAGCCGGCGCTCGAGGCCTGCAACCAGCTCCTGTTCCAGCTGCAATACCACGATCCCCGGATCGTCGATCGATGCGGCGGCCAAACTGAGAACCTGAGCCAGGTCCTCGCCGAGATCGGCGCGCCCTGCTGCAGCGTGTGGCTGTGGCAGTGGAAGCTCGTGTGCCGGGTGATGAAGCGGGGGGCGCCGCACGCGCGGGCCGTCGCCGCACGCACGGTGACGGATCCCGACTTCGAGCAGGCGATCGCACTGATGCAACGACCGGAGGTTCCCGATGCATGACGTGCTCTGTTGTGGGCGCTGCAGGGAACCGCTGCAGATCGTCTGTCGCGAGCACGGTACCGAGTGCGAGCCGCACTTCCGGCATCCGATGCCGGCCGCGGCGGGGGTGGTCCCGAAGCTCGAGCCACGGGCGGTACCGAAGTCGGTGGCAACCGCACGCGTGGTCGTGACGCCGCCGCCACTGCTGCCCAGGCGAACGCGGGGGGCCGCGCCCAGCACGCGCGCGCTGCTCGCATTCATCAGCCAGGATGCGTCGGCGCCGTCGTCGACGGCCGGCATCACGGCGGCCTCGGGTCGCAGCTATGCGGCCGTGTCGATCGCGCTCAAGAAGCTGACCGACGAAGGGTTCGTCGTGCGGGTGCGCCACGGACAGTACGTGCGAGGCGAGCGACCATGAGCACCCTCACCGTTCCCTCGCGCACGCTCACCCCGAGCAACTGGTACCCGCATCCCAATACTCTGGACCGTGAGGCGCTCATCGCGCTCCTGAGCCGCGTCTGCGCGTTTCGCCGCGAGTATGAGTCCCGCATCTGGTATCAGTCGCTCGTGCACTCGCTGTCCGCCTCACAGTTCACCGAGGTGTGGCTCTGGGCACGCGAGCTCGCCTGGGGCATCGATGGGGTTGGGACGACGGGCGTCTTGGTATCGCGCCTCGCGCTGCCCACCGTCCTTGCGCACTTGGCGGACGACGAGGTCGCATCGATCGACGCCATGCTCACCAGCAAAACGCTACGGGCCGAGCAGCTCGTGCACGATGAGGCCGACCGACCATGAAGCGCCCCGCCTACCAGTTCTATCCCTCCGATTGGCGCAATGACATCGCGCTCAAGTCGTGCAGCATCGGCGCGCGTGGGCTGTGGCAAGAGCTCATGAACACCATGCACTTCTGCACGCCGTACGGGCACCTAGTGCTCAACGGCGCGCCGATGACGGACGAGGAGTCCGCGTTGCACGCGAACGTGCCCGTGAAGGAGTATCAGCGCCACTTGGCAGAGCTCGAGCGCAAAGGCATCTTCTCCCGCACCGACACCGGCGTCATCTATTCGCGCCGCATGGTGCGCGATGAGGAGCTGCGCCGCACCCGCGCGAAGGGCGGTGCACTCGCGCTCGAGCACGAGAACGTGCCGCAGCCGAAAGCGCCACGCAAAGGACCCCGGCGAGGACACCCCGAAGGACCCCCGCAAGGACCCCACCAAGGTATACCTTCGCCGGGTCCTTACCCCCCCTCCTTGCAGGGGTCCCCTTCATCTTCATCTGCAGTTGCATCTGCATCTGCATTTGCAGGAACAGCAGTAACAGCAACGCCGGGCCCGGTGAACGCGGCCGACATGTCGCACTGCATCGTGCTCACTGTCGCCGCCAACCAAGGGCTCATGGCCGTCTGGGGCGACAGCGTCGAACCGCTCAAGCCGCAGTCCGGCGGGACCACCGCGTGCCTGCAGGTGCTCGGCGCCGAAGGGGTCGACGTGGAGTTCGCACGCTCGGCGATTTTCACCCACGCCTGCGCCCTGAAGGCGACGAAGCAGCCGCCTGTCTCGCTCAAATATTTCGCGCAAGCGGCCGTCGATCGGTGGCGAAACGAGCTCTCGCGCGTCCAAGCGGCGGGCATGCCCACGCCCCAACGCCTGGCGAACGAGGAGCGGGGAAGTGACTCGAGTGATCCGTTCGGCGCGTCGACCGACGACGTGGAAGCGGCCATGATGGCACGCGTTGCCGCGGGAGAATTCGCCAATGGCTGACGACGTGAAGGGCCGTGAGCACCTGGTGAAGCGGCAGCAGCTGATCTTCGCGATCTTCAAGCGGTTCTCGAGCCGCTGGCAGCGCGCGTTCCACCCGAACCGGTGGCCCGACCTGCTCGACGACTGGACCGACGGCTGTCGGCGAGTCGACACCGACCAGCTCGAGCCGATGGCCCGCGCGTTCCTGCGCGAGGTGCAGAGCCAGTATCCGCCGAAGTCGTGGGAGTTTCAGAACTTCGTGCTGGCCAAGCTGCGCAAGTCGGCCGAGTCCACCGACGGCCCCCTGCGCATGCAGCCCGACGATCCGCTCGTGGGGTCGAGGCCATTTTGGTTTGAGCGCAACGTTCCTGGGATCGGCGTGGTGCAAGCGCAGGCGTACCAGCTCAAGAGCGGCGGATCGCTCGGCATCAGTGAGCTCGAGATGGACGGCCTGTACGACAAGTCCGTGCGCTGGGGCTGGGGCTATGCGCACGCCGGCGAGCTGCAGATGGCGCCACGCGAGGTGGCCCAGTGACGCTGATCTCCCTGATCGCACCGGGACAGCCGGTGTCGGCGAAGAACCATCAGCGCGTGGTGAAATACGGCGACCGTGCCGGCATTCGCTCCGGCAAGGCCATCGAGCGGTGGTACGAGCGCGTGGTCCCGGAGCTCGCGCGCCAGTTCGCGCGCCAGGACATGCGCACCATCCGCGGGCACATCCACCTCGACACGCACCAGTTCCTGCAGCACGACCTCGACTCGCCGGCGAACCCGGATGCCGACGGCATTCTCGCCGGTGTGTTCGACGCGCTGCAGAAGGCGCTGGTGGTGCACAACGATCGCCAGATCGTCGGCGGGGCATTCACGCGCCAGCGCGACCAGGCGCGGCCCCGGGTGGAGATCGAGATCCGTGTTCTCCCGGAGGGCTGATGCTCTCCACGCAGCTCGTGCCGGAGTTCGTGCTGCAGGCGTTGCGGGACCCTCGACTCCGGCGCCACCACGCCGCCAGTGTGTACGCGGAAGTGTGGGCGAGCCTGTCGTTCGACGAGGCCCGGGTGGTGAAGGTCGGGCAGCTGGCGGAGACGCTCGGCATCCAGCGTCGCGAGATCCGCCGGGCGCTCGACCTGCTCGGGAAGGAGCGGTACCTGCAGTTCACTCACCGCGACGAGAACCGCCGGCGGTACTACCGCCTGTACGACAAGAGGGGGGCACCACGCCCCCCTGTTGCCAGCTGAGCCGCTGACGGCCAGCTGAAGCGGAGGCAATGGTGCGGCATGTCGATCGACGCCGCACCCGCCGAGAAGTCCGCAGAGAAGTCCGCACCGGGTGTCCCGTTCGTCCCGGGAGACCCGCGTGCCGGGCGTGGACCGGCTGCTGGCGCCCCGAACGCCGGCCGGCCACCCGTCGCCTTCGCCGAGTCCTGCAAGGGCCTGCAGCGGGGCGTGGTGCTCGAGCGCGTCACGGCCGTTCTCGAAGATCCGGCGAAGGGCCCGAAGGACGCCGACTGGCAGTGGTGCGTGCGGTGGATCTCCAAGTACGGCGAGAAGGAGACCGCGAAGCGTATCGAGGCCACGCTCGACGTCGGCCCGAACCTGCTCGAGCAGATGCTCCTGGATCGTGCGGCCGCCCGACGGAACGCTCCGTGACCGCCGCGCCCGATACCCTCGAGTTCATCCGCCAGGAGATCGCGCGGTACACGGCGGACTACGAGGACACGTTCGCGCCGAGCTGCCTGCAGATCCTCGACAAGCGGAAGCAGGTGGTGGCGCTCGAGCTCAACCCGATCCAGCGCGCGATCGGAGCGGCCGAGCGTGCGATGCTACAGCGGGTTCGCGAGGCGCGCATCTACGTGCTCAAGGGCCGCCAGGGTGGCGTCACGACCGACCAGCAGGGGCGCTCGTTGCACCTCGTGTGGTCGACCCCGGGCGCGGTGGCGCTCACGCTCGCCGACAAGCGGGACAAGACCGACAAGATCTTCGAGATCACGCGTCGGTACCTCGAGCACTTCCCGCGCGAGCTGCTCCCCCGGATGGGTGGCCGCGAAACGCGCGAGATCTCCTTCCCGCATCTCGACTCGCACTTCTACACCGAGACGGCCGGCTCCGCACGCGTGGGTGCGTCCCTCACGATGAACCGGCTGCACTGCTCGGAGTTCGCCCACTACGACGCGCCGCGTGAGGTCATCAAGTCGGCCACGCCCTCGATGGTGCCCATCGGCTCGGTGATCCTCCTCGAGACCACCGCATCGGCGTACGGCGACGAAGCGCACGAGTTCTGGCAGGAGACGCTGCGCGGTGAGACCGGCTACCTCGCGCTGTTCTTCCCGTGGTGGGAGTGTGACCCGACCTACTACCGGCTCCCCCTGCTGGAGCCCGACGAGCTGGGCACGTTGGAGGAGGATGAGCAGCTCCTCGTCGACGCGCAGGGGCTCTCGCTCGAGCAGCTCAAGTGGCGTCGCAGCAAGATGCAGCAGATGGGTCGGAAGGAGTTCCTGCAGGAGTACGCCGAGGACGACGAGTCCTGCTGGATGGCGAGCGGGGGCCTGTTCTACGACGTCGAGCTGCTCAAGGCGCTGCGCATGCGTGCGCAGGAGCCGGAACGGCTCCCGATCGATACGCAGCTCGGCGGCGCACTCGACATCTACAGCGAGCTGCGAGAGGGCGAACGCGCGATCATCGGCGCCGACACGGCGGAAGGCGGGGGTGGCGATCGCAACACGTTCACCGCGCGCGCCTTCCCGTCGTGGCGGAAGCTCGCCGTGTATCGCTCCGCGCAGGTCGAGCCCAAGGAGTTCGCCGGCGTCCTGAACACGGTGGGACGGCGCTACCGCAACGCGCTGCTCGTCATCGAGAAGAACGCGCACGGCATCACGGTGCTGCGTCACCTGCGTGACGATCACAGCTACCCACTGTGGGCGATCTACCATCGGCAGACGCTCGACCAGGAGAACCCGCACGACGCCGTGCTCACGAAGATGGGCTGGCTCACCACGGGCGAGTCGAAGCCGCTGATGCTCGACGCCGGCCGCGAGCTGCTCACCGCGGCGAAGGAAGGGCTCGCGGAAGTCCCGAGCCTCGATGCGCTGCGCGATGCGTTCGGCGTGCACCGCGGCAAAGACGGGAAGATCGACCTCAATGGCAAGGACGTGCTTGTGAGTGAGATGCTCGCGTGGATCGGTCGGAGCACCCCCGTGCGCCAGGTGCTCGTCGCATGATCACCCGCCTCAACCTGCGTCCGCGCACGCGCGCCGCGGCCGAGTACTCCGACCAGGTCTCGCCGTGGGACAACCGCGTCGCGGGCATGTGGTCGATCGTGCGCGGCGGCGAACCGCAGCAGTACACGAAGCAGGGGCGGAGTGTGCGCGAGCAGGGATTCGAGAGCAATCCCATCGTGCTGCGTTGCCTGAGCATCATCGCTGACCAGGTGGCGGGCCCGCGGCTGCAGGCCTATCGCACCACGGCCACCGGCGACATCGAGCTCGTGCCGACGTCGCCGCTGCAGCAGCTGCTCGACCAGCCCGCGAACCAGCTCTCCGGCTTCGCCTACCGTCGCTTGCTCGCGATGCAGACGGCGCTGTACGGGAACGCGTACACAGTCATCTATCGCGACGGCAAGTCGCCGACGTCACGCCCGGTGCGGCTCAAGAGCCTGCACCCGGAGCGCCTCCAGCAGGTGCTCATCGACGTCGAGACCGACGAGCTGGTGGCCTACGTGTGGACCGACTCCGCGGGGCGACAGCACACGACGCCCTGGTACAACATGATCCACGTGAAGGACCTCGTCGTGGAGCCGGACCAGTGGTTCGGCTTCCCGCGCGGCGCGTCGGCACTCGCGGCCATGTCGACCGATGGGGAGGCCTCGAAGTACGTGCGACAGGTGATCACCAACTTCGGGGCGCCCGGGGTGGTGATGCTGATGCACGACGGCCAGTACTCGCGAGAGGATCTCGAGGCGGCCGAGGCGAAGTGGAACTCGCGCATGTCCGGCCGCGGGGAGCGGGGCAACACACGCTTCACCGCCGGCATCCGGGACGTCAAGGTCATCGGGCACACGCTCAAGGAGCTCGAGTTCCCGTCGCTCCGCGGCATCTCGCGCGAGGACATCTGCGCGGCCTTCGGCGTGGACGTCCGTCTCGTCGGCGCGGCGAGTGCGCAGGGCTCCGAGAGCGCCATGAGCGGTGGCCAGTACCAGGAGGCGCGCCGCAAGGTGCAGCAGCTGACGTGCGGCCCCATCCAGACGGCGATCGTCGAGGCGCACGACTCCACGCTGACCCCGTCGTACGGCTACACGTACGTGCGCACCGACCCCGATGCGATCGGCGCCCTGCTCGAGACGCCGATGGAGATCGCGGAGCGCGCCGAGACGATGCTGAAGGCCGGCGCCACGTTCGAGGAAGCCCGACGCGCGATGGGCCTGCCGGAGGTGATGGACCCAACCCATCACACGGCGCTGCTCTCGCTCCGCACGGTGGCGAAGGCGGTCGAGCTTTCCGAGACGCCCCCGCCCGCGCTGGTGCCGCCCGATGGTGGCATTCCCCCCAAGGGTGAAGAGGAGAAGGACGAGGAAAAGCGCGCGCTCCCGGTACCGGAGATCCGTCAGCTGCCGGCGGCCATCGTCGTCACGTCCCGCGCGATCCGGGGGAACGTGAAGCTGACGAAGTCGCAGCGCGCCACGCTCTGGCGGGCCGCCGACGCCCGCGCCCGGGCACGCGAGCCGATCTTCCGCGATCGCGCCCAGGCGCTGTTCGCCATCGAGCTCGCGACCGTCACGCAGCTGGTGATGGAAGCGGCCGACGAAGGGCAGGACCGCAGCAAGTCCACGCGTGCCACCCCGTCGTTCTTCGACCGCGCCTCGCGTGCGATCGCGAGCTACTACGCACCGAAGGGCCGCGCGCGCGATGCCTGGGAGCTCGGGTTTACGCCGGAGATCTCGCTCGCCGTGAACGAGGCGGGCAGCGCGATGGCGGCCGACCTAGGGATCAGCTTCGACCTGGCGAACCCGAAGGTCCTCGACGCCATTCGCGGCCGCGTGAACAAACTCTCGGGCCAGGTCGCCGAGACCACGCTCCGCCAGCTGCGCGTGATCATCGCCGCCGGCCGCGAGGCAGGGCAGGACGCCGACCAGATCGCGCGGGCCATCCAGGCCGGCGTGCTGGATCCGTCGATCACCGCCGCCCGCGCGCAGCTCATCGCCGAGACCGAGACGATGGGCGCGCTCAACGAGGGCGAGTGGCTTGCCGCCATCGGCTCTGGCGTGATGCAGTCGAAGGGCTGGCTCGACCAAGCCGATGACGACGTCCGCGAGAGCCACTTGCAGTGCGGCCAGCAGGGATGGATCCCGATCGAGCAGCGCTACGGCAATGGGCTGCTGTACCCGCACGATCCCGAGGGCGAGGCCGCTGAGGTGGTTCGCTGCCGCTGTTCACAGCTCTTCTCCGATCTGCCGGCCGACGAGGCGCAGCTCGAGCAACCCTTGGGAGACACCGCGTGAAGATCCCGACCCTGCATCTCCGCTCCACCGCGCTCGAGGTCCGGAGCGAGAACCTGCCCGACGGCGTGTGCGGCATCGTCACCGGCATCGCGGTGCGCTACAACGTGACGGATAGCTGGGGCACCCGCTTCCGTCCGGGTGCCTTCGACAAGACGCGCGCAAAGGTCGCGTCACGGAAGGTGAAGTTCTTCGCGAACCACGGCGCCGGCGACAGCTACGGCATCCGGACGCACATCGGCACCGTGACCTCGCTCGTGCTCGCCGGCGACGCTGAAGTCTTCACCGCGGAGCTCTTCGACACCGAGGAGGGCCGCCACTCGAAGGCCTACCTCGAAGCCGTGCAGAAGTCGCGCGCTGAGACCGGCGCTTCCGTCGGCTTCAATCCGCGTGAAGGCGAGTGGATGGCCGAGGGCGACAACAAGTACTCGTACTACGACTTCATCGAGGTCGAGCTCGAGGAGATCTCGCTCGCGCCGCGCCAGGCGGTACCGGGCGCGGTGATCACCGGCGTGCGGGCCAAGCCTGCACTCGACGATGTGCGCCTGGTCCTCCGTGGCCTGCGCGAAATGATGGGCGAGGCTGAGCTGCTCGCCTTGGTCCGCGAGAACGACAGCACTGCGACCGACGGCGACGAGCCCGGACGCGCTGCCACTCGCGGTGCAGCACCCGAAGCACCTGCAGCACCGCCCGACAAGCCCGACGCCGACGACGAGTCCGCGGGACACCGGAGCGCCCTCGCGAGCATGGCCGATCGCATGGCCGCGTTTCGCTCGACGTTCACGCACGCCCCCCGAGGCTAATCCCATGGCTGTTCAGGAAAAGACCCGTCGCGGTTCCGAGTTCGCGCAGAAGGCTGCCAACCTGCGTTCGGATCTGCTCGACCCCGAGAAGGACTTCACGAAGGACGAGCTGCTGAAGCTGCAGGAGCAGATCAGCGTGTTCGAGCAGCGTGCGCAGGCCGCCGCTGGCTTCACGCCGGACGAGGAGATCGATGACCAGGGTGGCGACAAGCACGCCCGTCGTCACGCCCCGGAAGGCTCCGGCACCCGCACGCCCAGCGACGCCGACGAGAACGGCGTCTCGCGCCGTCGGCAGTCGGCGTTCGTCGCCCGGCAGGCCGAGCTGCGCGAGAACATCAACGAGGCCTTCGGCGGCATGGACTCGTTCATCCTCGCGATGTCGTATCGCGGGAAGGAGCCGCTCACCACGCCCCAGCAGCGCGTCCTGCAGGAGCTGGAGAAGTTCCAGAAGCGCACCATCGTCGGCACGAGCGGCGATGCGTCGAAGGCCGAGGTGCTGCTCCCCCTCGAGCAGGTGGAGCAGATCTTCATGGTCGACAACACCGTGGACGGCATCGCCAGCCAGGCGCGCCGCTACGTGATGTCGGGCCGCACGCTGCGCATCCCGCACGTGAAGCAGACGAACGGCGCCAACACGCGGCCGATGGCCGGCATCGCCAACGTGTCGTACCACACCGAGGCGCAGGAGAAGGAGCAGCGCGAGGTGACGTTCGACCAGCGCGTGATGGAGGCCTACAAGGTCGCGGCCTACTCCGAGCTCGGCGACGAGATCCTCGTCGACGACATGACGGGCCAGCTGCAGTCGAGCGTGTCCGGGCTCGTGGGCGGGCAGATCCTCAACTTCATCAACGAACAGGCGACGTTCGATGGTCGTGGTGAGGCGCAGGACGAGCTGCTCGGCGCGTTCAACCCGGCCAACCCGGCGCTGTACAAGGTGGTTCGCAAGACGCAGAACCGCTTCAAGTACGAGGACGCGGTCGAGATGCTGGCGCGCCACATCCTCGGCCCGAAGTCCCGGTGGTACATGAGCTCGAGCGTGCTGCCGGACCTCCTGCAGCTCGCCATCGGCACGACCACGCTCGTCACGTTCGTCACGGACATGAAGGGCAAGCCGGGCATGCAGCTGTTCGGCATTCCGATCGTGTTCACGGACATCATGCCGACGATCGGCCAGCAGGCGGACGTTGCACTCGGCAACGCCGACTTCTACGCGTATGCCCTGCGCACGGCGCTCACCATCGAGTCGTCGCGGGACTACAAGTTCCGCGCGGACGTGACGGCGCTCCGCATGTTCGCACGCGCCGCGGGTCTCTCGATTCCCGACGGCACCTACAGCTACAAGGCCGTGGCCTCGGTGAAGTCGTACGAGAAGTCGCCGTTCGTCGTGCTCGACGACGTCTACGCGGCCTGATCCCAACCCCACCAGTTGACCGATGCGTGATCTGTCGCCGGTACCGGGCGCCGTGTGGTGGCACGGCGTGGCGAGGTGTGAACCCTCGCCCGACAACGCACTGCTGGCCACCACCATCCTTGGAGAACCGCATGACTGATTCGTCGACCACGAAGCTCGAGGCCATCTCACTCCCGGAGTACATCGCCGGGCGCGATGAGGCGCTCGCGGGCGAACAGTCGCGCGTACTCGGCGAGGCACCGGAGGGCCACGCGCTCGTCGTGGCCGTCTCGCGCTTTCGCTACATGGACCTGACGCGTGAGGTGAATGACCTCATGCTGCCAGGGCAACAGTTCTACATGGACGCCTCGCGGGTCGAGGCGAATGTCGCGAATGGATTGGTGCACGTGCCGCATGCCACGCGGCTCGATTGGTGGAACGCGGCCGGCCGTATCCTAGCAGCAGAACCCGCCGATGATGTGCACCCACTGGCCACAGAGCCGACCGAGGGTGCGCTGAAGATCGTCGCCGGCGTTGGCTATGATCCCGGTGCGGCCGCCTTCCGCCTGCACACCGCCATCAACGAGACGACGAAGCACACCTCGGCGTTCGTGAGGTATGGCCACTCCAACCCGCATTGCGATCTGCGGCAGTACGACAGCGTCGTCGACGGCGCCATCATCCGCGATGCGGTCCTCGAGGCGGACGTGATTCACTGCCACGTCGCCACGTGGCTGATCAACAACACGGGACTGCGGCCGCGGCCGGAGCAGCTCCTCATCAAGCACTACCACGGCAGCGCGCAGCATGGCTCGCACCTCGAGCCGATGCTGGATCGCGCCATGGGGGTCACGGTCCTCGGCGCGCGGCTCTCGCTCGTGGCCGAGGCGAAGACGGAAGGCCTCGACATGCACTGGAGTCCGATTCCGGTACCGGTGCAGCGGTACCGCGCGCTGCGGGATGCGGTGCGCCAGGAGGCGGGATGGACGCCGCTCGAGGGGGCAGCCACCACGGCGCGCCCGCTGCGCATCGCGCATTCGCCCACGAACGAGATGATCAAGGGCAGCAGCGTGCTGCGCGATGTGGTGCACCAGCTGCAGAAGCAGGGTGTGCCCGTCGAGGTGGAGTGGATCCGCGGTGTTTCCCTCGAGGAATCGCTGCGTCGGAAGGCGCTGTGTGATGTCGCCTTCGATTCCTTCTGGCTCGGCATCCAGGGGAGCGGCCTCGAGGCGGGCGCCATGGAGCTGCCAGTGATTGCGGGTGATTCGGACGTACGTGGGCTGTACAACGAGCTGCTCGATTACTGCCCGTACACGTTCGCGAACGATGCCGCAGAGCTCTCGGAAGCCATCGAAGCGTTCGCGATGGACGCCGGTGTGCGCGCCTTCAGCTCGCAGAAGGTGGCACGCTATGTCGAGCAGTATCACGACTACGCCGCCGTCGCCGACCGCTACGAGCGCACCCTGGCGAAGGTGCTGGGCCGTGATGACGTGCTCACGTGGGGCGGCTGATGGCGCTGCTCACCCTTGCCCAGGCGAAAGCCTACCTGAAGAAGCAGACCGGCGCGGAGGACACGCTCATCACCGCGCTCCTCGCCGCCGCGATCGCGCGCGTCGAGGCCTTCCTGCGTCGGCCGATCCTCGAGCTCGAGATGGAGTTCCAGGAAGAGGCCACCGGTTTCGGCGGGTGTGGCGTGGGGAGCCTGATCATCCCGGTCACGCCGGTCGGCGAGCTCGTGTCCGTGCTCGACCGCGACGGGACCGCCATCGATGTCGCGGAGCTGCGGGTGGGGAAGGAGACAGGCCTCGTGAAGTACCTCGATGGCCGAGACTTCAGCGCTGGCCCGTACACGATCACGGCCAAGGTCGGCCTCGAGTTCCGCGCTGGGTACGCCGAGCGTGTGGAGCCGGTGCTCAATCAGGGCATCTGCGACGTCGTCGCGGACCTGTACCAGCGCCGCAACCCCGCCGCCAGCCAGGAGACCGCCGGCGGCGGCGTGGCCGTGTCGTACACGCAGGGTGCGCACGAGGGCATCCCCGCTCGCACCGCCTCGATGCTGCAGCCCTTCCGCATGGTCGGTGTGGCGTGACCGGCCCGACGCTCCCTGATACGCCGGGCGTCGTGTACGTGCCGGTGTCCACCGCACTGCTCGAGCAGCTGACCAGCGCGTGGTCGCGACCTGTGCAGGTGCGCATCGCTGCCCAGGGTAACTGCACGGTGGAGCTGGTCTTCCGTGAACCGGAGCCGCCGCGATGACCACTGCCTTGCTGCAGACGATGTGTGAGCAGCTGCCGACGGCGCGCGGCACGCGCTTCATCGTGGGCTGCCCGCTGCTCAGCCGGGATGCGTACGCCATCAACGATCGCCTCGGCGTCGCGCTCCTCGGAGAGGGAATCGTTGATCGCATCGCTCAACGGTTCGGGAGCATGCAGGACAAGGGGCGCGTGTACATGCTCATGGGCGTGCAGCTCGAGCCGTGGGGCACCGAGCCCGATCATCCGCTGATCGCGCGCCATGCCCTCTGCGTGAAAATCGCGCCCGGACAAGAGGTCGTGCTGTGACGCCCGATCGCGAAGTGCCACGCCCTGTTGTGCAGGATCCGCCCGCACCGATGAACACGCGCGCGCCGGATCCGGTGCGCCACGTCCCGCGCAAGCCGTGCAACTGCACCAAGCGCGCGCCGGCGCATCGCGTCGTGCGTGAGGAGAAGCCGATCCCATGAGCCTCGCCTCGCTCCGCACGCGACGCGTGGCCATCGGCGCGTACAGTGCACCGGTCGACGCCGAGTCCGCGATCGCGGTGGACACCTACACCAAGGTGGCCTCGGGCGATGATGACGGCCTGTGGTGGGCGGCCCGGGGCACGCGCAGTGGCATGCAGACCGCGCCCACCGGCGCCGCGCAGCATGTCACGCAGGTCGTGTACGCATTCGACACCGAGGTGCCGGTCACACCGGACGGCATCGTCATCGATGGCGACCAGCGACTGCTGATCACCAGCGTGCTGCCGCGCGACGTCGGCCGCGACGAGCTGCAGGTGCTCGCCGTGCACGTCGACGACGCGGACGCTGCCTTCCAGCTGGTGGGCTTCTGATGGCGAAGCGCACCGGGTACACCCCGAACGCTGCGCGCGGGGCGGCGCTGCGTCGTGCGACCGACGCCGGCCTCGTCGCGGCCGCGAACATCGTGACCCGCAGCGTGAAGCTGCGCTTTCGCGAGCGCGACCAGGGCTACACCACGGGCGACTACGCGCACACGATGGGTGGTGTCGCCTCCACGATCACGCAGAGCGAGCCGCACGATGCTGAGGGGGTGCGGCGGGTGACGATCGGCACCAACAAGCGGAGCCCGGAGGGCTACAGCTACCCGCTCGCGTGGGAGCTCGGGCACGTGAACGTGGCCATGGGCGACCAGGGCAACGATGCCTCCTCCCTCGCCACGCGCTCCGTCGGCTCCTTTCAGCGGGTCGAGACGTTCCGCCCGGCGCTCGACGAGAACCGCGATCTCGCGCGCGCCGCGTTCGCGCGCACCGTGAAGCGCTTCCTTCGCCAGGGAGCGCTGCCCAGTGCCGACTGACGGTACGACCGCGCAGCTCACGGCGCTGATCGCCTACCTGCTGGCCTTCGCCCCGCGTGGTGGCGGCCCGACCATCGGCGCGACGCTCGGCGGCCGCCTGTGGGCGATTCGCGCGCCGGATGATGCCGTGTACCCGCACGGCACGCTCCGCTTCACTGGCGGGGGCCAGGCGGGCGATGACAGCGGCTCCCGGAAGGAGGGCCGCATCGAGCTCAAGCTGCTTGGAAGGCCGCTGAAACAATCGATTGCCGTGGAGTATGCGGCCGACGTCGCGGAGCAGGCGTTCCTGAAGTACTCGACCAATGAGCACGGGCTGCTCGACGTCCGCGCGCTGGTGCTGCGCGAGACGCTCGAGCCGCCGCCGTTCCCGGGTGACCGGAGCGTTGCGCACGTCCACGCGGTGTGGGCCTACAGCTGGTGGCCGAACTACCGCACGCAGTACGCGATCGTCGTTGGCGACGCGCCTTAACCATCCGACTCGAGGAGCTGCCGCATGTTTCCCGGCTACGTAAACCCTGATGAACTGCTGATCGACACCGGCGTGCTGTATGGACAGCTCGACGGCTATGGTGACGCGCTGCTCGGCGTCGGCGCCACCATTGGTGGACTGAAGTTCAACCCGACCCGTTCGCTGCGGAACGTGCCGTTCGATGGCAAGCAGGCGGACATTGAGGGCAACGATCGCTTCGTGCAGAACGGCTCGCCGACGATCGCGGGCAACATGCTCGACATGTCCCGCAAGACGCTCGGGATCCTGGAGCCCGGCTCGACTTCGGCGGACTCCGGCAGCATGGCGCGCATTCAGCCCGCCGGCAATTCGGTCTTCCTGGAGCAAGGCGCGTATGTCCGCAACCTGCTGTGGGTGCGCCGCATGAAGGGCGCCTCGCTCATCGATGTCGTGGGCTTTCCCGTGTCCATCGTGGAGCAGTACGAGGAAATCGGCGAGGAGAAGAACGAGATCAAGGTCGCCACGACCTTCTCCGCACGCCTGCCGAAAACCGCTACGAACATCGAAGACGTCCCGTATCGCCGGTTCCGTGTGCCGAGCATTGCGGCGCTGGTCGCGCTGTTCCCGGACTTCTGGAACATCGCCGGCTACGACGGCTGATCCGCGATGGCCACCACCACGCCCTCCCGCAAGTCGACCGCGCCGCTGAATCTTGCGGCGTTGGTCGCGCCGTTGCCGCCGGTCATCCTCCCCAACGAGAGCGAGCACGCGCTCGTGTTCACGGCGCATGCCGCGCAGCTGTTCCGCACCATACGCCACCTCATCGACGCCGTGAACCGCGGGGAGACGATCAACGATCTCGACGCGGAAGACACGGTCGACGAGTGCCTCGTGCACGTGCTGCCGACGGCAACGCCGGACGATCTCGCGTCGCTCGGCACCCGGCTCGAGCTCAAGCTCAGTATCCTCACCGCCGCCTCCGGCCAAGTCGATGCCGTCATGCACGCGCTTGAGGAGGCAGCTGCGGCGGGAAAAGCGAAGGCCGTCGAGAGTACGCCGGACTCGACGCGCGACATGACCTCGGCGACGTAGTCACCCGCTATGCAGAGGCCTTCCGCCGCGACTGGTCCGAGGTGTGGCACCACGTGGACATTCGCGTGGTGCACGTCGCGTGCTGGTGCCTGGATGACAGCAAGCGGAGGGCTGACATGCTCCGAGAGCGGGAGCAGCTGCAGGCCGCGTTCTTCAGCAACTACGCCTTCCACGACGGGAAGCTGCTCGAGCGCGCCTGGCAGGAGCATGAGGCCAGCCTCGAGGACGCGCCGGGTGATGCGTCGTTCAATCTGGGCGCCGTCATCGCCGCCGCGCGTGCGCACGCGCAAGCGCTCCACGAGTCCAAGTCCAAGCTGTAGGGGGCGCTGATGGGTGTACCGGTTGGGGATCTCTACCTCGCGATCGCCGCGCCAGGCGGCACGGAAGCCGATGCCGCGCTGACAAAGCTCGACGCCCGGGCAGCGCAGGTCGGGAAGACGACCACGCAGGCGATGGCGTCGTTCGGCGAGGCCACGAAGAAGGCGACAGTCACCGTCACGAAGCTGACGGAGGCGGAGCGCGCCCGCCTCGAGACGTCACGGCAGTCGTGGGAAGCCGAGCGCCGAGCCCGGGCCGACGCCGAGCGTGCAGCGAATCGCGCCGAGGCGGCGCAGCGCTCAGCCGCGCGGGCGGAGCACGATCGCACGTCGCAGCAGCTCCGCGACCTGCAGGCGGTCGAGCGGGAGCGCAACCGTGCCGAGAATGCCGCGCGCCGTGCGAGCAGCTCCGCACCGGTGCGTGGTACCACTGTCGGACCCCAGCTCGGGCCCGCGCTGCCACCGTGGATGGCCGTGGGACTTGGCCGAGAAGCCGCCGACACGGAGCGCAGGCTGGCGGGGCTCGCCGGTGCGACGCGCGATGCGGCGACGGCATCCAATGCGCTCGATGGTGGTGTGGGCGGCCTGACCACGCGCCTAGGCATTGTTGCGATCGTGGTGGGAACGGTCACGGCGGCCCTGCGCCCCATGATCGACGCCGCCGACGCGGCGCGCGCGTCCACAGCGCGCCTGCGCGGAGTGGCCATCGATTCGGGTGAATCCTTCGACCAGGTGAAGCAGCGGGCCGATGCACTGCGAGACACCTACCGGCTCACGGTCGACCAGTCCGTCGCCCTGGCAAGCGTGAGTGCCAAGCTGGCCCGCGAGTCCGGGGACGTGGCGAGTGCGCAGGCGATTGTCCAGGCGGCATTCACGACCACGCGGGCACGTGGGCTCTCGAGTGCGGATGCGATCGCGCTCGTGTCGTCGGCCGTGTCTGGAAACGCGGAGGCCATCCGCGAGCTCACCGGCATGAAGCCCGACCAGCTGTACGATCGGTTCGCGCGCAGCTCGAAGCAGGCCGGCGGCGAGCTATCCGAGACCGGGCGGCAGATGGCCTTGGTCAACGGCATCATGGCGGAAGGGGCGCGCCGCACGGGCGAGGCGGCGACGGCCTTCGATGCGCTCACCGACGCCCAGGCGCGAACACGTTCCGCGCTGGCGGCGGTGAAGGAGCAGGCAGGCAGCGCCCTGACGCCGATGCGCACGCAGTTCCACGAGTTCACGGCGTCGGTGCTCGAGTCTTACCTCACGATGATGAAGTGGGCCGACGGCGTCGACGCCGCCATCGATCGCATGCTGCGCGGTACGAAGGTGAGCGCCGTCGTCGCGAAGCCGCTGAATCCGGTGAGCGTGTCGCCGGTCCTGAGCTTCGTGGCAGGCCGCACGTTCGAGCAGCTCGAGCTCCCGAAGAACAAGCCGAAGAAGGAACGCACTGCGCCGGCAGTCGACACCACCGACGCCTACCTGAGCCAGCTGCTCGAGCTGAGCAAGCAGGAGAAGGTGCGGCAGCAGGACATCGTGCGTGGCATGGCACTGCTCAAGTCGGAGACCGCCGTGATGCAGGCCGCCACCACGTCGACGGAGCGCTACGCGCAGGCGGTCGAGCGCCTGAACAAGCTGCGCGAGGCCGGCCTCGTGTCGAGCGCCGACCTCCTGAAGGCCGCACGCGACCAGGCGATGGAGAATCGCACGTCGATCGACCTGCAGGCGAAGGGACAGAACCTGGCCGTGCCGAACATGAGCGGGCCGAGCATGGAGGTGAAGCTCGTGCCGAAGTTCGGCGACATCTCGCAGGTGCTCGGCACGACGGACTTCACCGCGATGATGAAGGCATTCGCCGACAAGGCGAAGGGCGCGATCTCGGAGAGTCGACTGCGCGACGTCATCAGCACGGGCGTGACCGATGAGATTCAGCAGGGGTTCAACGCGGCCATCCTCGGCTCACTGCAGAACGTGGTCAGCAGCTTTGCGACGTTCTCGTTCGACGTTGCCGGTACCGTCATCGACTCCATCGGTGCGGCGTTCTCCGGCGGCTTCGCGAGTGCGAAGGATGTGCTGCTGAGCGGACTGGGTCGGATCTTCATGACGATGGGCAAGGCGCTGATCGTGCACGGCGCGGTGATGTCCGGCCTGCTGAAGGCGCTCCTCAACCCATTCACTTCCGGACCCGCTGCGATCGCGGCGGGTGTCGCGCTGACCGCACTCGGCGCGAGCCTCGCCGGCGCCGCCTCCGGGCGTGGTGGTGGTGGACAGTTCACTGGCGGATCACTCGGCGGGCTGAGCGCCGGTGCGATGGCGTCGGCGCCGCAGCGCTACACGCTCTCGACGTCCAATCAGCCGCGCGGCGCGATCGTGAGCACGGCGGCGGCGCCGCAAGAGCGGGTGACGGTGCAGTTCAATGGCCCGATCATCGGCACGAACGACATCGGTGCGCAGAACGCGATCACCAAGATGGTGCGCAGCGGCATGCGGAGGGGCGGCTGATGGCGTCGATCGAATGGGAAGATGCGACCGGCTATCACACCCTCACGTCGAACTGGCCGGAGGGCCCCGCGCGCCGCTTTGCGGGGTGGTCGCCGACCGTGAAGCCCATCGGGCCGGCAAAGGTCGCCCTGGGCACCGGGCGCCGCTACCAGTACCAGTTTCGGCGCGACCATCTCACGGCGTTCGAGATGCCCGGCCTGATCCCGTCGCAGTTCGCCGAGTACCTCGCGTTCCGGGTGCACGCGCTCGCGGGCTGTGACTTCTACGTGATCTGCGACGATGCCGACGCCAACATCTACACCTGCCGCCTGGCGCCCGAGACGGAGCCCGAGCTCACCATGACCGACCCGCAGCAGCTCGAGTACACGATGGCCGTGACCGTGAAGAACACGGCGAACGAACCGATGCTCTGCAACTACCGAGGCTGACGTGGCACTGCTCTTCGCCGACTCGTTCGATCACTACACTGCCGCGCAGTCCGGCCGCAAATGGGACTCTGGCGGCGTGCCCGTCACCGCCGGCTTTGGGCGCCGCGGCACGGCAGGCCTCAACTTCGGGCAGAGCACGATCTTCAAGAACATCCCGTCGCGGACGCGCTTGATCGCCGGCATCGCGGTGCGGCCGTCATCCAGCACGTTCCTGGCGCTCTCGCTCTCCTCACCGGGTGGGATCGCCAACTCGCAAACGTCCAAGGGCTATGTGCTCGGCTTCGGGCTCCAGGGCGTGAGCCAGTGTGGCCTCATGTTCACGAACGATGGTGCGCTCCACATGATCCGCGGCGCGGCGTTCGAGCTGTCGAGCGGCGCGGGCAACATCGAACTGATCGCATCCAGCGAGTCCGGCGTGTTCTCGCTGACCGGCTGGCAGTTCCTCGAGCTCGACGTGACGTTCTCTGCGGCGGCGGGCGCGTACGAGGCGCGCGTCAACGGCAGCACGGTGCTCTCGGGCTCCGGCGTGCGCACGATCAATCCGAGTGGCCTGCTCACCGCGTACCCCTACGCGACGCAGTTCCACCTGGGCGGGCCCGCGCCGGGGCTCTCGGGGCAGGGGTGGAGTGGGCGCGTGGACGATCTCTACCTGCTCGACGCGACCGGCGCGAAGAACAACAGCTTTCGCGGCGATGTCCGAGTGGCATACCGCCGGCCGATCGGGGCGGGCGCCGCGAGCGAGTCGATCATCGGCGGCTCGGCACCGGCCGGCACGCGGTACCAATCGGTTGATGACGTGACGCCCGATGACGACGCGACCGTCGTGGAGCTCGCGGCCGACGGTGACCGCGACTTGTACGAGCACGAGGATCTCCCGGAGACCGAGGCCACGGTGTTCGCGGTGCAGGGCGTGCTGCTCGCCACCAAGGCCGACGCGGGTATCGCCACCCTCACGCATCAGCAGGCGGTCAACGGGAGCGACGACGGCGGCGCGCTGCTGCACCCGGCCGGCGGCGAGTATCAGTACCTCCTGACGCCGTTCGATCAATCGGCAGACGGCGACTGGACGCTCGAGAAGTTCAACGACTCCGAGTTCGGCATGAAGCGCGAGGCCGCCTGATGGAGCTCCAGTGGGCCGAGCCCTTCACCACGTACGGCGGCATCGGCGCTACCGTCGGTGCCGGCCTCTGGCGCGGCTCGCTGCCGGGGCTCGTCAGCGGCGGGCGCTTTGGCGGCCCGCGCGTCCGCTGGGATCGGCATTCGATGTCGCGCGGTGGCGGCGGCCCGGCGTTCACCGTCTCGCTCGCGATCAAGCTCGAGGGCTCGCCGGTGCAGGCGTTCCGCCTCACGGACACGCGCCTCGGGCTCGCGAACACGCTCACGTCGAAGAACTGGATCGTCGGGTGCGCGTGGAACGGCTTTGCGTACTGCGGCCTCGTCGTGTCGAACGATGGCGCAGTGCATTTCGTGCGCGGGGGCGCATTCGAGAACGGCCCCAACTCGCAGGACGTGGAGGTGTACGCGAGCTCCGGAGGCGGCGTGTTCCCGTTCACCGGCTGGTGCCTCGTGCAGTTCCACGTGGTGCTCGGCGTGGCGGGGACGACGACGTGCCGCATCAATGGCGACGTGGTGCTCTCGTCGAACGCGTACAACAAGAATCCGGGCGACTACTGCAGCTACGTGCTGCGCCAGGCGGCGTGCCCCCTCGTCTCGGACAACCTCTGGCCCGACCTCGCCACGGACATCGTGATCGGCGGCCCGACGCGCGGCAGCATCTACGGCGGCGGCTTGGGCTGGACCGGCTACATCGACAGCGTGTGGGCGTTCGACACCACGGATCTCGGCGACCCGTACTCGCCCGACCTGCGCGTGGATGATCTCGTGCCGAACGGCGATGGGGCGCTCTCGCAGTCCGCGATCGGCGGCACGAGCCCCGCCGCGACCCGCTGGCAGTCGCTCACCGACGTTGCCGTGCCCGACGACGCGGCGACGACAGTGGTCTTCGACGACACGATGCCGAAGACGGACGAGTACACGCTCGCCAATCTGCCGCACGCCGACCCGACGATCTACGGCGTGCACGCGGTCGCCATCGCCCGTCGTGGCCCGTTCGGCACGGCGCAAGTGCGCTTTGGCCTCAACGACGGCGCCAACACGGTGAACGGCGGACTGGCCCGCGTGCGCACACCGCAGTTCCAGAGCGTGGGCACCGGCTTCCCGCTGGCGCCCGACGGTGGGGCATGGACCTTGGCCGACGTCCAGGCGTTGCGCCTGCGCATCGGGCGGGAGACCTGATGGCGGCGCGTGTCACCGCGCTCATCGTCGATGTGCTGCGCACCGTGCCCGCGCCGACGCGCGTCACGACGGTCGCCGTCGACGTGCTGCGCGCCCAGGGGCCGAGCGAGGAGGTGGCAGTCACCGCGGTCGCCGCGCAAGTGCTCTCCGACGCGACCGGCACACTCGACCTCACCTTCACGCAGGTAGGGGTCGAAGCGATCGCGGGAGGTGCCGCGCCGGCGACGGTCACGCAGGCCGGCGTCGAGGCCGTCGCCGGCGGGGTGGCGGCGCCGCAGATCACGCAGGAAGGCGTCGAGGTGCTCTACCGCGCCAACTTCACCGGGTGTGACACCATGCAGGTCTACTACCGCGTTCGGCTGTACCATCCCGAGACAGGCGTGCCGCTCGCCACGTTCACGTCGCTGCGCACCGGGAACGACTCGCTCCTCGTTGGTGAGCCCGTCGTCGAGGCGTCGACGCTCGACGTACTGAAAGGGAGCATGCTCGTGGGCGCGTGCACGTTCGCGCTCATCGACGCCGCCGCGCGCACTGATTGCACCGTCGACGAAGATCCGACCGATCGCGCGGTGACGAAGCTCCTGGCCGATGCGCTGGGCGACGCACAAGTGCTCGGTGCACGGGTGCGCATCGACGCGAGTGCGGACGACACGCCCACCTGGCTCGCCTACTGGACGGGCTACGTGGCGGGTGTTCGGTTCGTCGACGCGATCACCGCGGAGTTCACCTGCGCGCACACGACGCGCGATGACACGACGGCGAAGGTGTGGGAGACGTACAGCGCGTTCTTCCCGCAGACGGGGTTGCTCGCGGGCGGCCCGGTGCTCGGCGACTTTCCCTCGAGTACGGCGGGGGTAAAGGCGACCGGATTCGAGGGTTACTGGAATGCGAAAGTCGTCCAAGTGCTGCCGGAGCTCGTGCGCCTCGACATCAACGAGGACACGAGCGCTGCGTTCCCGCCGAGCGATGTCGCGCCCTTTCTCAAGGACCGCGGGCTGCTCAAGAGCGGCTCGAACAACGACGCGCAGCGCAACGTGTTCCGTTGGCTGGAGCGCAATGCGCAACCCTACTTCGCTGAGGGGGGGCCGACCGCCGCCGTGAAGGCGGCATGGGGGCCGGCAATCGCCGGGTGGTACCCGCGCCTCGAATTCACGACGCTCACGAAGAATGGCAGCGTGTTCCCCGCGCAGTTCCCCGTGGTGGCGTCCTACCTGCGCGCGACGGTCTCCGGCGGTCAGGTGCAGACGAAGAAGGCCACGATCTCGGCCGACTTGGGCAACAACTTCCACGTCTACTGGCCCGCTGGTGGCGCCGTCGCGCAGCCAGCCGTGAACGACGTGTTCACGTTCTACGTGCGCCCGACCGATGTGTCGCCGGCCTCGCCGCTGCACATCGTCGCGCACCCGTGCGACATTCTTGCATCGCTCTGGACGTCGCGCGGCATCAGCTTCAGTGCGGGCTCGGTCACGACCGCCAAGGCGGCGCTCGGTGAGTTCGTCGTCGCGCTCCGTATTACCGAGGGGCGGACATTCGCGGCCGCGCAGGAGCTGCTGTGCGGCGCGTTCGGCCTGGGGTGGCGCATCGACCCGAATGGCATTCGCACGCTGTTCACCACGCGCGCGCGCCCGGCGGTGAGTGGCACACTCACGCTCGACGATCTCGTCGACGACGCTGGGCCGGTGTGGGAGTTGGATGAGTCGCAGCGCGTCTACAGCGTCGCGTACACCTGGCAGCGGTTCGTGCCGTGGCCGGGGGACGAGGATCCAGCGAACGCCGACCGCGCCCTCGACGGCGTGATGGCGTATGACGTCGGGCCGATCACGTTCGAGAGCGACGATCTCACGCAGCCCTACGGCGCGCGCAACGAGACGTTCAAGGTCCCGGGCTGCGTGCTGGTGCCCGATGGCTCAGGCGGCACGCTCCCGTATGCGGCGACGGAAACGCGCGACGTGACCGCGCGACTCGCGGAGCCGTTGCTCGCGCAGTTCCAGCGCGGGGCGCCGACCAGCACGCTGCACATCCGCGCGGGGATCGAGATCCTCGAGGGGCAAGATTGGCTGCTCGAGATCGCGCACCGGCCGGGCTTCGATGCGGGGCAGAGTCCCGTCGCGCAGCGCGGCACGAGCGAGCGCGTGCAGGTGATCTCGCGCCAGATCCATGCGTGGGGTACGACGGTGCAGGTGATCCGCGTGCCGGCCGACGCGACGCCGATCGATGACGGCACTGAGGTGCCGACGCCGACGCCGGTGACCTTGGATCCCACGGTGAATGCGACGGCGGGCAGCACGTCGGTCTCGCTCGTGCTGGACGACGACACCGGGTACGTCGACGCGGGCATCTTCCTCGAAGTCGAGTATGCGGTGCAGGCCACCGCGCCCGAGGGGAGCGGTACGGCCGCGGCGTCGCTCTGGGAGCCCGGGGGCAGCTTCACGCTCGGGCCGTTCGCGGCGGGCGCGAAGGTGTGGTACCGCGTGCGCCCGGTGTACCAGGGCGGCGCGCGCGGCGCGTGGGGCGCGTGGGATGACGTGCAGCTCACCGCCACCACGGGGCAGACGGGCGGCACCGGCCTGCAGACGCCGACGATCGTGCTCGGCGTCGATGGGGCGTTCCTCGTGAGCGCGGGGGTGGATGGGGGGCCGAGTGCGACCAAAGCGTACCTCGCCTACTCGCTCGTCGGATTCCCGAGCGAGGCCGCGGTGCTGGCCGGCAGCGTGGACACCGTGGTCCCGTTCTCCTTTGCCGCACTCGGCACGCCCGGCGCAGGCGTGACGGCCTATGTCGCCGCGATCACCGAAGATGCCCTGGGCAATCGTTCGCTGCGCGCGACGGCGCTCTACACGCGCCCTGGCGGTGGTGGTGGCGGTGGTGGACCCACGCTTCTCGCTGCCCGCTACGAGCCGCTCTGCCCGCCGGCCTCGCCGAGCATCTACGACATCGAGTTCAACACGCCGGGCGCCGGCGTGCCGGCTGGGCTGACGAGCGTGGGCGCGCTCGTGCCGACGGCCATCGTGCGCGCCAACACGCTCGAGCTGTCCACGACGGCCGATGGCGGCGGGGCGATGGCGGCGCTTGAGGGACCGATCCCCGCCGGCGCCAACTTCACCGTCGGCACCCGCGCGTCGTTGCTGCCGCTCGGCAACTTCAACATCGCGAGCTTGTACGTTCGCAACTTCGCGAACGGGCGCATCTTCACGATGGGTCTGTTCAACGCGAGCCCGTTCCAGCCCGGCAACACGTACATCAATCACGAGCAGTACACCAACACGAGCGGCGGCTCGCGGCCGGTGGCGAGCCCCGAGATCCAGTTCTATGGCCAGGACATGTACCTGCGGATCTGCTACGACGGCACGGACATCTACGGCGAGTGGTCGAGCAACGGCGTGAACTGGGTACGGTGGGTCACGCAGTCGATGGTGTCATTCCTCGCAGGCGGGCTCACCCCTGACCGCATGGGCATCAAAACCAATTCGTTCTCCGGCACCCCGCCGCGGGTCGGGTTCGCGTATCTGCGCTACGTCAACGCGGCGAACGCCGACACCGGCCGCGAAGTCGGCTACTACGCCCCCTAACCCCTCCGCTCATGTCCCTGATTCACTTCGATGGCTTTGAGCGCATGAGCACCGCACAGGCTGCGCGGCGCGGCTGGACGTTCGTCAACGGCGCCGGCTCGGTGACGGTCGAAGCGGGTGGTACGGTCGGCAACCGACTTCGTGTGCTTGGCGCGCCGTTCGGCGGCTTTTCCTCCGAGGCGCACGCCTACCGTGGGTTCGTCGGCGTGCAGCGGCTCCTGGCGGGCGTCTCGTTCCAACGCGACGCGAGTAGCAACAGCGATTCCGTGGCGCTGCGGCTCAACGAAGGCGGCACGACGCACCTCTACGTGATCTGCGGCGAGACGGGCATCCTCACGCTCTACCGCGGCGACGGCACCCCACTCGCCACCTCGCCGACGTTCACGATCGTCGAGGGGGATTGGCAGTTCCTCGAGATCGATGCGACGATCGACAATGTGGCCGGCAGTGTGCTGCTCGTCGTGGACGGCACGACGATCTTCGACCTCGCCGGCATCGACACGCGCAACGGGGGCGCGGCTGGGCTCATCGACCGCTTCTACCTCGCATGCTCGAGCGGCGGCGGATTCCCGTCGCAAAGCCTCCACTACTTCGATGATCTCTATCTCTTCGACAGCTTCGGCGCGGAACTCAACGAGTTGATCGGCCCCGCGCGCGTTGATACGCAGCTCGTGACTGCCAACAGTGGGGTGCCAGGGTTCACGCCGAGCGCGGGCGCGAACTGGGAGAACCTCGACGAGGCGGCGCCGGATGACGACACGAGCTACAACGAAACCCTGACCAACGACGCGGCCGATGCGTTCGTGCTCGCGAACCTGCCGGATGCCTCGCTCACCATTCACGCGGTGGCGGTTCGCGTCGTGGCCAAACGGAGCGATGCCGGTCTCGCGAACATCGCGGCGCAGCTGACGTCCGGCGGCACCACGGTCACGGGGACCACGCGCGCCTTGGGCGCCGGCTACAGCGAGTACACCGAGCAGTTTGCGCGCAACCCCGACGGCGACGTCGAGTGGGATGACGCGGCCATCAGCGCGCTCGTGCCCGGGTACGTCCGCCCCGCCTGAGTCCAAGAGGGGGGCGGGCGGCCCCCCTGTTCCACCCCGGCGCCGATGTGCGCAACCTCGCGGCCCGTCATCCTGCGTTCATGGCTGACGCTGCCACGGACGACACGCGCCCCGCCAGAGGCTCGGGCATCACCAACCAGACGGTGGTCTCCCTGAGCCTCGTCGTGGTCCTCGTATCGGCCGCCATGTACGTGGGGCGGAAGATGGAGCGGGTCGACGTGATGAACGAGCAGCTGCAGCAGCTGCGCCTGGACGTTGGTGCACTGCGCCACGCCCTCGAGCGCACCTCGAACATCACGCCGATCGGGAGGTGATCGTGTCCCCGCTGCTGCGCTTTCTCACCAGCCAGAAGACCACGCTGTTCGCGGTCCTCGCTGGTCTCGCGCTCTTCATGCTCGACTCGAGCGTGATCGCGACCCTCCATGAGCTCGGGCTCTCCGTCGGCGTCACGGCCAAGCTCGTGGCCGCCGGCAAGCTCCTGACGCTCGCTCTCGCCGCACTCGGCTACTCGCCGCTGTCGCGCCCACCCGTCCCCACGCCGGAGCCCTGAGATGGTTCGTGCCAAGATCTGCGCGCATTCAGTCGTGAAGCACCCCAACGGCGACTGCTCCCTATCGGCCACCCCGGTGATGGGGCAGGAGGGCGACAACGCCGATTACTCGAAGTACACGCCCGGCGGAAAAGTCGAGCTATACATCAACGCCGGCACGAAGGCGGTCGAGTTTTTCGAGCAGGGCAAGGAGTACTACGTCGACTTCACGCCGGCGTCATGACCGCCCGTGAGCTGCGGCGCGAGCGGTACCGCGAGTGGCTGCTCGCGCAGCAGCTCCGGTTCGGATTCGCGAACGAGCTCGCGAACCTCGCGAACCGCGTGAACAAGGGTGTCACGAACGACACGCCGCCCGTCGACGTCTGGCACGCTATCCTGCCCACGGTGCGCCTGGTGGAACAGGTGCGCCAGCGCTTCGGCACGACCGTGCTGCACTCGGCCTATCGCTCGACGCTCTACAACGCGACGCACGTGCTCAGCGGCGCCGTGAAGGACAGCCGGCACACGCACAATGACGCTCTCGACTTCGCGTGTGGCTCCGCGTCGCCGCGCGAGTGGGCGGACTTCCTCCGGGATCTGCGTGACGGCGGTGCCTTCAAGGGCGGTATTGGCGTCTACCGCACCTTCGCGCACGTCGACACGCGTGGCACCAATGCCGACTGGACGGGCTGATGGTCCGCGAATGGCGCAGCATGCTCGCGATCGCACTCGCGGCCCTGTTCTTCGGTGCGGTCTGCGCTGGCTTCGCCCGGTGGGGCCGCGGCGTCACCCTCGAGAGAGACGCAGCGCGCCGTGCCGCACGCCATGCGCGGGTGTCGGACTCGCTGCAGCTCGAGCTCCGGCAGCAGCGTCACACCACCGATAGCATCGCGACGGCCGCGGCCGCCGCCGCCTCGGCCTTCGAGGCCGACAGCGCACAGCTGCTCGGCACCGTGCGCGCCCTCCGCCAACGCATCGCAGGCCTCGTTGACACCGCGGGGCAGGGCACACCCGCAACGCCGGCGGTACCGGCTCCCACGCTCCTCGAGTTCGACGGGGCGCTGCGCGGCTGCCTGCTCTCGGTCGCGCAGTGTGGCGCGGCGCGCGCGAGCGCTGAAGCCGAAGCCGCGGCACTCCGCGCCGAGAACGGCACCTTGCGCCGCCAACACCAGCAGGACTCGACCGCTCGCCTCGAGGAGGCGCGCCGGCATGCGATGGACATGACGCGCGCCGGCGGGCACTCCACCTGGCGCTCCGTGAAGCTGATCGGCCTGACGACGTTGGCGGTCGGTGGCGGGTGCGCCGTCTCCCACATCTCTTCATTCCGAGGTCGCTGACCATGCGTCTCCCGTATCGAGCTCGACGTTCGTTCAATCCCTTCTCCCCGGCAGGGTCGCACGCCTTGCTGCTGCTCGTGATCTGTTCGCTCACAGTGCTAGCGCTGACGAGTTGCACGGCCTTGCCTGGCGCGGATCCCGCCATGCGTGTCTCCGCGGTGCGCGAAGGCGACTCGGTGAAGGTGACGGCGCAGTGGAAGCCTGTGAAGGACGGCAAGGGCGACGCCGAGGCCTACCAGGTCACGTACAGTGGCACTGGCCTCACGTCCATCACGCACAGCGTGAAGCATCCCGCGGTGCGCGACTCGGCCTGGTATCCGCTGCCGGCCTTCGGCGCGACCCAACGCGTGGACGTCAGTGTGGTGGCATCCCGTCGCGGCAAGTCCTCCATCGTGCGCACGGCCAGCGTGACCGTCACGAACCCCGACGCGCCACCACCGCCTGTGGACTCGCTCATCGTCGATACGCTGCCCAAGGCCATCTCGTCGATCGCGGTGGTCGGCAAGGATGGCGTCGCTCGGCAGTTCGCGTACACGCAGACGACGTTCATGGCGGAGGGCGATTCCCTCCTGCTGGTGCGCCGACATCCGGCAGGCCAGCCCCGGGCGGCCGACGACACCACGCGGTGGAGCGCGGACCCAGCCCTGTTCACGATGCGTCCGGTGAAGCGCGGCCTGCAGGACTCGGTGTGGGTCATCGGCGCGCCGTGCAACTGCGTCGAGAGTCGGCGACAGCGGAACCGACCGCAGCTCCGCAGTGCGGACGGCCAGCTGCGGTACCAAGTGCGCGACGGCGAACACTGGCGAGATGTCACGCCGCTTGCCTCGGATCCCTTCACGCCGGCGCGCGGGACGTAGCCGCACCGGTGGACGCGCCGACCTTCTGCATCAGCGCGCATGACAAGCGCCCGGGGACCATCGAGCTCCGGGCGTTTGTGCTGCTCGCCAACGGCAGTCCGCATCGGATCGGCACGTGGTGTGTGAGTGGGCTCATCTACCGCACGTGGCTCCGCCGGTTGTTGGTGCAGGGCGCGGCAGGCGTCGGCGTCGAGCTGCTCCTGGACGAGAGCCGGGCCGCGCGCGAGACGCAGTTCCCTGGGGCAACGCGGTTGCCGAAATGATGCGACGCACGCGGATCCGAGTTGACATGCTCGCCGAACCGCCACACTGTTGACCGCATGGGAATGCGCAACAGCGGAAAGCACGCGCTTGAGCAAGGGTCGGAGATCACCTTCACCAAGGTGATGCGGTCGACACTGCCGAACGACGTGCAGCTCGGCGCCGAGGATAGCGCCGCGATGTACAAGTCGTTCGTGCGTGCGATCGGCCGGGAGATCGCTAGGGCGCTTGCGCTCCCATCCTCCATGATCGAACAGCACGCGCCGATCGACGCGGCGTTCAACTGGAAGGATGACGTCTCGCCGATGTGGTCTGTGAAGGCGCCGTTCGCTTGCGCGCCGATCTCGGCGTATCCGAATCCGTTTCTCGCGATCGCGAACGACTCGCCGGCCGCTCCACCACCGTCACCAGCAGTGCAGCTGCGCGCGTCGCTCGATGAACACTTCGGACACACCGACCCGTGGCCGCCGTGGTGACCTGAGTACCCCACCCAGGGGAGTTACCGCCGAGGCGCAGTAGGGATGCAGTGCCCAGCCCGCGATCCGCAGATGCGGCCGGGAGATCCCGAAGGGAAAGAGCGTACAGCGGCCCCGCCATGAGAGCAGTTTGAGACGAGCTGGTGAAGCTCAGGCAGGACACGACGCCCCGGGATCAGCTCCGGGGCGTTCGTGCGTTCACGAGTGACGTCACCGGCGTTTCCACCGGGTCGCCGCGTTCCGCCGCGCGCTCCATCCTCCGCGCCTCGTCGAGGACGTCCGCGCCGTAGCGCAGAACCGCCGGGTGCGTGCCGTACAGGCTTCCGAGCATCGCGAGGAGATGATCCGGCGGGTCACCTGATGCGCCGCGTTCCCAAGCGCCCAGCGACTTCGGCGCCATCATCGCGAGCTTCGCCGCTTCGTCGGGCAGCAGCTGCGCGCGCACCCGGGCGTGCGCCAAGCGGCGGCCGATCGCGACCGGCGAGTAGGAGTCTTCCGAGATCACCGCGGCGTTGCGGTTCGCAGCGCATTCGCGAGTCGGGTCATCTCTCGCCATCCCCATGCCGCGCGGCCGCCGGCGTTTGCGCGGATGGGATATGCATCGGTCCCCATCATGGGGTCCGATACCGTGCCACGCACGTTCGCGGAATCGGTCAGCACCGAGACGTAGAATGTCATACGCACTCGGTGATCCTCCTTGATGGACACAGGACCGACGGTGACCAGACCTGGCGATGTGGCCGACACTGTGAATCCGCCTCGTATCGCGGCCTGCTGCAGGTAGCTGACCGCATCAGCGCCTCGTGCGCCGATGGGAATGGTCACGCTCTCAGGCGCCGAAGGGTCCATGCCGACATAGCGATTCACCCGTGCGCATCCCGAGAGGAACGCGACCGCCGCCACCGCGATCACCAGCCGCCGATGATTCATACTGCCTCCGAGAGTTGTTCACATTTCCACAGCCGTGCACAGCGATGATGCTGTCGCTATTGCTGCCGAGCCGGCTTCGGTAAAGATTCGGGTAGGACCTTGATCCCAACCACAATGCCCGACGGACTGACCGCGACCTGTTACTTCCGGGTGCTGCTCCCGCTGTACTTCCCCGTGATGGCGTCCCCTGGCGAGATCCTCGCCGTGTGGCCGTTGCCGGAGAACCTGTGGGTATTCGACGCGCACGGTGACTGGGTCATTCGGCGGCGGTCGTTCCCGGAGGGGAAGCTCTGGTCGACGCTCGAGCAGCTGCTCGTCGACGAGATCATCCAGTACCTCGACGGCGCGGAGCTTTCACGCCTGCAGCAGCCGCTTCGTCCGCTGCCAGTTGCCGACGTCCCGTCGCGTCCAGCTTTGCGCGTGATACGGGGCCGCTGAGCTTTTCGCCCTCGCGTTGCATCGCCTGCGCATCGATGGCCGATCGCATCTCCGCGCGAATTCGCGCATGACGTGACGCGGCGTCCTCGAGACGGCTACCCGCCTCCTCGAGGCGACCCAGCCAGTAATTGAGATCCCAGCTGCGATCGGGATACTCGTGCGGCCGATGCACCTCGTATGCAGCGCCGGGCTCGCGCACTGCACCAGTGACCGGCTGGATCGGCTTGTACGCAAACGCGACGCCGTGCGCGACACGATTCCGCCACGCGCGGAGCAGCGCCGCCGTGTCCTTCCGGGGCTCTAAGTCGGCCTTCTTCAAGAAGTTGCCGAGAAACTTCTCGCCAACTCCGATCTCTCGGGCGAGTGCTGCGGTGGTGGCGCCGGCGAGCTGCCGCGCGGTGAGCATATCCCGAACCTGCGCCCACTCGTTGCGACCAGAATCGTTGGGATGCTCAGCAGCCACTTGCGTTTCGTCGGAAGGTAGTGAATGTTCGGAATGTTCCGAAGCAGGAAACAAACGAATCCTTTCACGTGAAACGGTAACCCCTGATGCCCAAGCGAAGGAAGGCACCGGCAGCGCTGGTACAGCTGCGGAGCCGATTCAAGACGGCGCTCGCCGAGGCCGGGCTCACCATGGCCGCCTGGGCAGAGCTCAATGGGTGGTCGCGAGCGCACGTGGTGCTGGTGCTCGCTGCAGACCGGGAATCGGAGAAGGTGCTGGACGCTGTGCGCGCATTCACCGGCGAACAGGAAGACGTCATGCGCAAGCGGCTGGCGATCGCCAGCTGACGTCGTGGTGGTGGTCGAGCCCATGGATTCGCCATGGCTCAAGGGTGCAGGGCACCGCTGCAACGGGGCCATGCAGAAACTGCAGGAATCACATTCAGCCGGAGAGAACATTGGACCAGCGAGCGCCGCGAACAGCAGAGCCCGAGCCCCGACGGTGGAGCGCTGCGCGAGAGCGCGTGATCTACGGGGTGAACCACCTCGCCCGTCGCTCCATTCGCGACGTCATTCGCGAATCCCGGAAAGAAATCCGCGACCGGAAGGTCCCCTGTGATCCCTGGCTGGACGCCTGCGCCGCGGGCCGCTCCGGCAATCACTGCGCGGATTTCCTCGTCCGGTTCGCGCACGTGCTGCACGTCGCCGGCGACTGTCCGAAGCGCGTCCGCGCGAAGCTGATCGACCTCGCCGCCCGCATCGCCGATGCCACGCACGTGCGTGCGCAGCGGTCCCACACATCCGCGTAGCAATGCAACACCCCGGCGGACGCCTGCAAGCATCCCCGGGGCACGGTCAACTCACAGCCAGAGAGAAGGGAGGAGTCAACGTGTCAAAGCTATCCCGACAGGGGATGCGCCGAAAGCTGGTCGCCGCGGGTTTCATCCCCGCCCGGAGCAAGCAGCTCGTGCATGAGTCCGACGTCACCGCCATCGCGCCAGACATCTGCGCGCTGTGCGAGCTCGAGCGCGACGAGTGCGAGTGCTGCGAAACGTGCGGCGAGCCGCCGCGCCACTGCGAGTGCAGTGCCCCGATCGACCCCGCACCACCCACGCCGCACGAGGCGCGCACGCTGCATCAGGAGCGCCTGCAGCGGTACTTCGATGACAACGAGGCCGAGTGCCGCTTCGGAGGGCGCGACTGATGGCAAATGCACCATACGGATTCATCCGCGTCACCGAGCCGGATGGCGACGTGCTGACGATTGCGGTCAAGCACATGATCGGCTACACCCCCGCACTGTTGCCCAGCGGATCGCAGGGCTCCCACATCTTCAACCCGGAGATGGCGCGTGGTGGGTACATCGCGGTCCGCGAGACGCCGCAGCAGATCGACGCCCTGATCGATCCGGCATGCGCCGACGTCGAGGCACCCTACTGATGTCGACCGCAATGACTCCCGTGCACATGGGCGACGTCTCGACGGACCTGCGCACCGTGACCGATCGTAGCATGGCCGTCGCGCCGCGCCCCGCCGCGACATCCATGGCCGAGCTGCTGTACATGGCGGTGGAGAAGGGCACGCCCGTCGCCGAACTGAAGGAGCTCGTCGCGCTGCACGAGCACATGAGCCAGCGCCAGGCGCAGCAGGATTTCGCCGCCGCGATGGCGGCGTTCCAGGCGGAGTGCCCGTCGATCAAGAAGAGCAGCACCGCCAAGTTCACCACGCGCGGCGGCGGCGAGATGTCGTACACGTTTGCGGCCCTCGACGAGATCGCGGACACGGTCAATCCGATCCTCGCCAAGCACGGGCTCTCGTACAACTGGGACTCCACCGTCACCGCGAGCAGCCTGACGTGCGTGTGCACCGTGCGGCACTGCAACGGGTTCAGCACGTCGTCGTCGATCACGCTGCCGACGGATTCGGCGAGCGCGATGAGTTCGCAGCAGAAGATCGGATCCGCGCTCACCTTCGCCCGGCGCCTGTCGCTCACGTCGGCGCTCGGCCTCACCACCACGGACGACGACACCGATGGCCGTGATGTGAACGTCGTCAACGTCACCGACGAGCAGGCGGAGACGCTGACGGCGCTCCTCGAGGACGTGGGCGCCGATCGGGCGAGGTTCCTCACCTACCTCGGCGTGTCGGCGTTCAGCGAGCTGGCCGCCAGCCGGTACAACGACGCCGTCGCTGCCCTCGAACGCAAGCGGGCCAAGTCATGAGAATCATCGACGTGGAGCAGGGGAGCCAGGCGTGGCTCGATGCGCGCGTGGGGGTCCTCACCGCCAGCACCTTCGACATGGTGATCACGCCCAAGACGGGCAAGCCGAGTGCGCAGGCCTCGAAGCTGGCGTATCAGACGCTCGCGGAGGAAGTACTCGGCCGCGCACTCGAGGACGCCTCGAGCGGGTTCATGCAGCGCGGTACCGAGATGGAAGAGGAAGCGCGCCGGTGGTACGAGTTCGAGCGCGAGGTCGAAGTCGCCCGTGTTGGCTTGATCGTGCGCGACGACGGCAAAGTGGGCTGCTCGCCGGATGGGCTGGTGGGCGAGGACGGTGGCCTCGAGATCAAGTGTCCCTCGGCCGCCGTGCACCTCGGGTATCTGCTCGGCGGCGTCGCTGACGAGTACCGATGCCAGCTCCAAGGGTCGCTCTGGGTCACAGAGCGTGACTGGTGGGATTTCCTCTCCTACTGCCCGGGCTTCCCGCCGGTGCTCGTGCGCATCGCGCGCGACGAGGACTTCATCGGCAAGCTGGCGACGTGCGTCGACGAGGTGCTGGCCACGATCGAAACCCACCGCGCGACCCTGCGCGACATGGGGCTGCTGCAGGAGTCGAGTCTCACCCTCAGTGAAGCGCTGGCGCAGGCCCGGGCCGCGTGATGGCCACCACCCATCTCACCGCGCCGACGGCGCAGGGGACACCGTAATGCTCGGAATCGTACAGGCGATCGCGCCCCAGGGGAGCGACGTCACGCAGGCCGAACTCGATGGGGCATTGTTGCGCCTCATCGAGACCAAGGCGCGGCACACCATCCACGAGGTGCATGTCCTCTCGAACAAGCTGTCGTTCGATGCGGCGGGGCTGGTCAAGGCCCCGCAGCTGACGAGTGACCTAGTCGCGCCGCTGCTCACGTCGATCGATGACGCGGCCGAGAAGCTGATGCACTTCCGCCTCTCGCTCGAGCGTCGCCTCGAGGCCTACGAGAAGGCGCGCCAGCCGCACGAAGCGGCGCTCGAGCTCGTGAGGGCCGGCTGACATGAAGATCATTCAGTTCGCGGCCGAGAACGTGAAGAAGCTGCGCGTCGTGGCCATCACGCCGAAGGGCAACGTCGTGCAGATCACGGGCCCGAATGGCAGCGGCAAGTCGTCAGTCCTCGACGCCATCTTCATGGCGCTCGCCGGGAAGTCGGCCGCGCCGTCCAAGCCGGTGCGCGACGGGGAAGAGAAAGCGTCGATCACGCTCGACCTGGGCGAGATCGTCGTGACGCGCAAGTTCACGAAGGACGGGGGCACGTCGCTCACGGTGGCCACGGCCGATGGGGCGAAGTACGCGTCCCCGCAGCAGATGCTCGACAAGCTGCTTGGCACCCTGACGTTCGATCCGTTGGCGTTCTCGCGCATGCCGCCGAAGGAGCAGCGGACGGAGCTCGGGACGCTGCTCGGCATCACCGCGCAGCTCGACAAGCTCGAGATCGAACGCGCGCGCTGCGTTACCGAGCGCACGGCGGAGTCCCGCGAGGTGAAATCCGCAATCGCACGGCGCGATGCGGTGCTGATCTCGGCGGACGTCCTCGAGCGCGTCGACGTCGCGGCAGTGATGGCCGAGATCAACCACGCGCAGGAGGAGAATGCTGGACTGCATCGCCTCCTGAACGAACGCGCGAGTGAGGAGAAGCAGATTCGGCACGATCGCGAGCGCGTGATCATTCTGCGCGAGAAGGCGCAGGATCTGTTGGACGAGGCGAATGAGCTCGAGCAGAACGCCGTGCAGGCGGAGCAAATGCTTCAAGCGACGGTCGTGTTGCAGCAGGAGATCGACATTGCTCCTCTCCGGCAGCGCGTGCTCGATGCGCAGAACATCAACGCGGAACTCGACCGACGGGAACAGCGCCGAGTCCTCGACGAGGAAGTGCAGGCTGGCGAGAAGGCCGTCGCGCACCTGACCAAGTGCATCACCGAGTTCGAGACGGCGAAGGCGGCACTCGTGCAGGGCGCCGCGATGCCGATCCCGGGGCTCGGCTTCACCGCGGATGGCGTGACGTACAACAGCCTGCCGCTCGAGCAGGCGTCCAGTGCGGAGCAGCTCCGGGTGTCGGTTGCGATCGCAATGGCCGCGAACCCGAAGCTCCGAGTACTCCGCATCAAGGACGGCTCGCTGCTCGACGAGGCCTCGCTCGCGCTGCTCGAGGAGATGGTCGACGCGCAGGACTTCCAAGTGTGGATCGAACGCGTGGATACCAGTGGCACCGTTGGAATCATCATGGAGGACGGCACGGCGCGCGAGGCGTCGGCCGCAGCACCCACCGAACTCGCCGAGGTCGCGTAAGCCGATGGCCACCACCACGAAGAAGAAGCCCGCCAAGAAGGCAAAGCCGTCACCGAAGCTAGAACGGCCAGTCGAGCGCATGCCGGACACGTTTATGCCGATCACGGAACGGGACAACGCGGCACTCGCGGATACCATGGAGCGCGAGACCATGTTCGCGCACGGCGTGTTCAGCAGCGGCGCGGCCACCGCGGCGCTGGCGGCGCTCACCGACGAGGAGTATCAGCACGTCGCCGAGTGGGTGCGTGCGTTCGTTTGGATGATGCAGCGGGTGAGCAATGGCGTGACCCGCCGGCAGATCACCACGCCCAGCTTCGTGACATCGATTCTCGCGAGCGATCTGGTGTCGGTCGAGATCATGCTGGAGAAGATTGTCATCGACCCATCGCAGCTGCTTGAGGAGCTGCCCGCCGCGGCCGACGTGCCGAAGACGTTGCTTGCGGCGCCCGACGGCTTCCTGCCGCTGCCCGTCCCGCGCGATGATGCGCTCCTGCAGGAGAAGCTGCGCGTCATCGTGGCGTTCAAGGTGCAGGGCGACGAGGCCATCGTGAAGTCGCTCACCGACGAGCAGTACGCGTTGACCTGGGCGTGGATGCGCGAGGTCGACTACATCTGCACGCCGACGACATCCGACACGGAGCTGCTCAGCGCGCACGAGGTGCTGCTGCGCGTGCCGTCGTTCCTAACGCACCTCGTCGACGACCAGCTGGCGACGGTCGAGGCGATGCTGGACAACGGGATCCTCACGCAGGAGCAGCTCGTGCGTGAGGCCCCGACCATGGCGGAGACAGTCGTCGACGCAGCGACTCCCGTGTTGCGGGACAGTGTCAGCGAACATGGCAACGCACCAGCTACACCGATCGTGCCCGCGGTACCGGAAGCGAACGGCCAGCTGCCGCTCGTGAAGGAACCGGTGAAGCCCACGAAGCCGATCAAGGGCGTGGCCTTCAATTCGCCCGAAGAGGTGGCGTCGGTGCGACTCGCGCTTGCCGGCCGCCAAGACGACCTCGAGGCGGAAGCGAAGCGGCTGTCCGCGCTCGGACGCAGTGCGGAGGGTGCGGCGCTGCTGCGCGAGGCGAAGAACATCAAGGAGATGCTGCTCCCGCAGGTGACGGCGCAGACGGCCATGGCGTTCAACGAGGCGGAGTCGCTGCCCAGCGCGATCGCGCGCGTGTTCGCCGGCAACATCCGGTACAAGGTGCGAACCGCGCTCTCGAAGAACGTGAGCATGAAGAAGGGCGAGTCTCGTGCCGATGCCGAGCAGAGGCAGCTCGCGAAGCTCGACGACATGGAGGCGCTGATCGGCAACATCGGCGAGCAGGCCGGCGCGCTCGCCGTCGCCCTGGTCACTGAAGCGGCCGACCGCGGCTTCCAGAAGGGGGCCATGGCGTCCACCGCCACCCCGTCGTCGATCGCGAGGGAAGCTGTGCAGGCCGTCGACCTGCAGAAGCTCGCGTAGCATGGCCACCACCAAGAAGCCCCCGGTGGAGGTCCGGCCGGAGCCAGCACCAGGCGCCGTGTCGCTCGACGCGTACTTCGATGCGCTCTTCCAGCTCACCGAGCGTGTAGCGCAGGCGCCGTCGTTGGCCACGCACCTCACCGCGACCGCGGCGTAGCGTGCAGCCTGCCCTCGGCTACATCCGCGTGTCATCGGAGCAGCAGGCCGGTGACACGCACACGTCCCTCGCTGACCAGCGTGCTGCCATCGGCGCGCTGGCCGCGCGCGTGGGGGCAGAGGTCGTGCAGGTCTTCGAGGATCCCGGGGTGTCAGGCGCCACCATCGCCAAGCGCCCCGGGCTGCGCGCCCTCATCAGCTTTTGCCAGGGCAACAAGCGGCGGCTCGACTCGCCGGGCTACGTGTTCATCCTGAACGACAGCCGGCTCGGACGGTTCGACGATCCGGACGAAGCGGCGCACCTGCGCTTCACGCTCAAGTCGCTCGGGTGGATCGTGCGGTTCGCGGAAGCCGATGACATCGCGGATCCCTCGCTCCGGCACATCATGCGCGCCGTCGGGTCGGCGCAGGCCTCCGAGTACCGGCGCAACCTGCGCGCGAACGCCACGCGCGGCCGCATGGGCACGTCGAAGCTGGGCTACTGGCCGACGCGCAACCCATACGGCTACTCGCGCATGGTGGTTGCACCGGCTGGGCGGGAGCGCGTGCTAGGCGAGGGCGTGCCGAAGGCGAAGGACGAGAAGATCAAGCTCACCCCGGGGCCGGCGTTCGAGGTGCAGCTGGTGCAGGATCTGTTCGCCATGTACGCCACCGGCGCGTACTCGATGAACGCGCTCGAGCGCTGGGCCCGCCGGCAGGTGCCGACCGCGGGCGCGCGACCCATGAAGTGGTCTGTCCCGCAGATCAGCAACATGCTCCGCAACCATGCCTACATCGGCCGCATCGCGGGCCGGGCCCGTACGGCCGAGCGGATCCAGATGGGCGATCACTCGCGGCGTGAACCCGAGTACATCGTCGAAGGCGCGCACGTGGCGCTCGTCGATCGCGAGACGTTCGACCAGGTGCAGGAGCTGCTCGCGCAGCTGCCGCCGATCAGCGGGAAGAACGATTACCGGGTGCGCGGGCTCGTCACCTGTGTGCACTGCGGCGAACCGTACGTGGGGGGCGGACTCTCGGCCCGCCTCGCCGACGGCAGCCGCCCCTTGTTTTACATCGATCGCGGCGGCCGTGATGGGCGCTGCGGTCCCCCGGCCGGATGTGTCGGGCTGCACATCCTCGAGCGGGCCGTGATCGATGGCCTCGCGGCACACGTCGCGGGGCAGGTCACGGAGAAGGCGATCCGCGGAGCATTCGCGGATCGGTTGAAGGCACGCGATGAGAGCCCCGCGGCGACTGCGAATCCGGCCAAGGCCATCGAGGCCTTGGTGCAGCGTCGCGAGCGGCTCATCGCGGCCGTGGAAGTCGGCACCCTGCAGCAACACGAGGCCGGCCCCCGCCTCGAGGCGCTCCGCATGGAGCTCGCGCGCCTCGAGGCGGAGCGCGGCGCCCTGAATACCACCGTCGTCACTCCGGCGTCGGTGCAATCCCACCTGGACGTCCTGGTGAAGCGTGCCCGCGATCTCGTCTCGCTCGCGCGCGTTGCCACGGGTCCGGAACTGCGGGCGCTCCTGCGCCCATGGATGGATTCGATGACCTTTGATCGCTCGACGCGCGTGCTCACAATGCGCATGCGCACCCTGCCGGGCCTCTTGCTCGCGGCAACCTCGGTGGCTGAAGATTCACGGTGATTCTTCGAGGTGGAACGACAAATCCCGAGTTGGCCAGCGCCGCACCAACGCGGTCGCGGCTCTCCTTCACTGCCGTCGCCGCGAGGCCGACGAGCATCATAGTGGGGATGAAACCCCTATGGCGATCTGCCTATAGCGTCGTCGAGGCGCGTGATCCGCCCTCGATTAACAGCCACAGGGTACTGCTGACGCCGTCAGGTGCCCGCGCGTCGCGTCCAGCTGCACGACCAAGAACGTTCGGCGGTTCGGGAACGCACCTGATTGGCGTCGCCGACGGCTCCACTGCTCCGTCCGTTTCCCGTGCCAAGTGAATCGCTCAGTCCTGCCACGTCGAAACGACGATCTCCACCTCTGCCACGGAGGGTTGGCGCGCAGCACTTCGTTGCGCATGACGCCACTCCACCTGAGCGCTGGTGAACGCGGTGATGGCCTGCCATCCGGCCAGCGAAGCCACGACCCGCCATCCATAGCCCACCTCATTGTCTCCGCTGTGCCGACGCAGCCAACGCGACCCGTCCTGCCAACGCACGCTGTCCACCATCACCCGGCCTTCGGCGTCGACCCATCGAAAGAGTCCGCTGTCGTCCAGCGTCCAGCCCAGCGCGCGGGCGACGAGCGGATTGAAGGCCAGCCACCCATCGAGTGGCAACACGAAGCGCGGCGTCCAGGTCGCGACCACCAACGTGCGCCGCGCGGTAAGCCGCGTGTAGTCCTCGATGAGCGCCTGTTGCCAGGTCGTTGCCCACGGCTCCATCAGCGTGATGGCAGCGAGCCACGGATCGCCATGCGCTTCGTCGTCGATTGGCCTGTCAAGCCGTCGGCGACCGCGTACGGCCGGGGCTTCGGACGCGGTCTGCCGCACGCGGCAGCGCACTTCGGCCGCGTCGTCGCGTGTTCCCCAGCGGATGACCGACACCTCCGCTATCACCGTCTCCAGCGATTCCACTTGGCCCTGCGCACGCTCCCCGGCCAGGCCCGCGGCGGACTGCGTTTCGGAGAACCCGTCGAGCGAGACGCGTTGGGTCCAGTCATCGGAGGGATAACGTGGACGGCGCGATCCGTCGTTGACCTGACGCTCGGATAACGGACGGATGGACGAGGGACGGCTCGACGGATGGCGCAGCACGAAGGCGGGGTCCCCGTCGTCGACCTCACTCGCCAAACGCGCAACAGCGTCGTGGTCGAAGCGGCCACAGTCCTCGAGGACCGCGAGCGATTCCATGAGCGCACGTTCCACGACCTGCTGACGCGGCCGGAGAAACGGCACCTGGAGCCCAAGTGCGCTGAGGTGATCCCGTAGCGAGGTCTCTGCCGCCGACGTTGCCGCGGCGTTCCACGAAGCGAGTCGGTTCACGACATCGCGCGCCAGCGCGTCCCGGTGCACGTCGGCCAAGCGAGCGGCAAGCGCGATGAGGTCGCGGAATGCGGCAACGACCTCCGCGGCTGACACCGCATCTGGGAGAAAGCCATCCCGCCCCCGCGGCGCAATCTCGCGCGCTGGAATCGCGTGGGACTGCACCACCTGATAGGCAGCTGGAAGGGGTGGGAGGATGAGGGATGGCGGCGCGGGTCCGTCATGCTCGCCGACGCTGACGAGGAGGGCGTTGATCCGTCGGCGTGAACGGAAGTCGAGGACGGCGCGTGCGTTGCGCAACGCGGGGACGAAGTCGCGGATGGTCTCCACATTCTCGAGCGCAGCGCCCTCAAGCACCAGGAGGAGCGCGCTGGACCGTGCACCATCGCCGCTTTCCAAGAGGCGCTGCACAACCGCCCCCACGTCCGCGTCGTGCGCAACGAGCGCGGCGGCCAGCACGCGCACGGCGCCGGCCCGAAGCGCGCTGACCGGGTGTTCGAGCAATGCCGCTCCCGCTGACCAGAGATCGCGGCTGGCGGGATGCACCGCCGACGGATCTGTTGACGAGGCAATCGTCGGCGCGGCGACCGATCCGGCGTGCGCGACGAGAACGCGCACGTGTGCCTCCACAACATCGGCGATGGCGCCAACCGCCACCTCCGTGACAAGGACCGGGAACAGCGCGCGCGCCGACCGGGCGAAGGTGAGGGCGGTGACGCGATCTGCGCGCCAGTCGCGTTCAAGCAGGCGCCACGCCTGTTCGCGCGCGGCAGGCGCATCCAGGTCGCTGAGCGCGCGGAGCGCGACGACGCGGGACCCCCCGTCGTACTGCGAGTTCCAACCCGATGGCTCGGTGCTACGGAGGATCTCGAGCGCTAAGGACTGTCCTGCCGACGCCTCACCCAAGGCGGCAAGGCGCAGGGCGATGCGTGTGCGCGCAGCCACCAGATCGCTGCGTGCGGGCAGGCTCGCCGCGAGTCGGCCCAGGGCGTCCACGTCCAGTCGGTCGATGAGCGGGGCGAGCGCTGTGGTCCACGTTACGCGATACGTCTCGCCGCGTAGCCGCGTCAGCAACCGCTCGACCGCCTCGACCGAGGACAGCGCCGTGACGGCGGCCGTGAGCGCGCCGTCCGACAAGCGGTCGTCGGTCGTGTCGGGCATTCCGTCTGCCATTTCGGACGCTGCGTCATCTCCGTCGGCCACATCCGCTGTGAAGAAGGATGCAGCCCACGCGGGCGCCTCGTCGTGCGACGCCGGCGCGCCGAGCCACCGACGACGAGCGCTCGCCGGAAGTTCGACCGCGAGCGCGGCCCGGAGCAGACGGTCGGCCGGCACGGCCAGCGGCGACGACGCATCACGGGACAGTGCGCCACGCAGCGTGCGGAGCCATGAGCCGCGCGCGGCCGCGTCGAGCGGCAGCACGACGAAGGCGTAGAGCAGCGCGGCCTTCGGCGCGGTGCCAGGGTGTCCGGTGACCACGCCGTCGAGCAACGCAAGCCACGCGTCCGACCACTCCAACAGCCGATGCTCGAGGCACCAGTGAAGCAGCGTCACGCCAGCCGCTTCGTCGATGGCACCGGCGCGCCGAAGCAACTCTGCCGCCGCATAACGGTTCTCCGACGTCCCTGTGCTTGCCAGAACCGCGGTGGCCATGGTGGCGAAGCGCTGCGGTAGCTCCTCCGGCGCCGCGGTGCTCGCGTCGGCGCTCCACGCGATCCAATCAAGCAGCTGATTGTCCTTCTCCTCCACGCTGAGCGTCGCGGTGAGCGCTCGTGCGATAGTCTGACGGGCTCGACCCGGTTCGCCGAGATCGAGCCAGAGGCGCGCCTGCGCTGAGGCTTCGCTCAGCTCGCTCTCCAGCTGTCCCGCGGAATATCCATCGGGTTCGAGTTCGCGCAGGAGCGGCACGATCAGCCCTGGCGGGCTCCCCACCTCGACAAACGTGCGAAGCACGGCCCGCCAGAGCTCCGGTGTGCAGGCGTCGGACGGCTCGGCATGGCGCTTCTCCTCGTCGAATGCCGCGAGTGCGCGGTCGCGAACGTCATCGCCGTGGGCGGCGACGATCCGTATCAAGAGCGTGAGCGTTTCCTCGCGTGCCGACGTCACACGATACGCGCCGAGATCGCGCATGTCGTCGCGGTCCGCGAAGAGCACGCGCAGCACGCCCTTCACATCGGTCGCAACCGTTCCGGGACTTTGAGGCAGCTGCGCCCATGCTTGCCCCGCGAGGCGCGCCATCACCAACAGGGCGCGATGGAACGCGAGCAGCTGGCGCGATTGCGCGAACTCGCTGTCGGGGACGATTTCGCGCATGGATCGCGACTCCCCGACTGCGAACGCAAGTCGGTAATGTTGAAAGAACGGCAGGAACCCGCGAAGGCCACTGTCACTCGAGGCGACCTCCCGAGCCGATACCACTGAGGGCGGCACGGTCGCCGCGAGGTACGCCTGCGCCGGGGCGAGGTCACCGCGAATGCGCGCGCACATCTCGGCGTGCAGCAGCGCGCTGCGTTCCGACGCCGCTCGCTGGGGCCCCTCCAACAGGAGAAGGCGTTCTGCTTCGGCAAGTCGGCGTTCGGCCACGACTGGCGCGCCGGCGACGGCGGCGGAACGTGCAAGCTCCAGCCACATGTGCGAGACGTCGCCGGCCACCAAGGGTGCGGCCGTGGCGGCATGCGCAAGGAATGCACGGACGAGCCCTTCGGCCGCGTCGAAGCGTGCCTCAATATCCAGCGCGCGCGCCGCTTCTCTGAGCAGCGAGAGCTGTACATCGAGTGAGGCGTCGAGGTCGATCCGGAGTACCGCGCTCTCCCTCGCGTGGCGCGGCCCATGCGCCGCCGAATGGTCACGGGGATCCGCGTTGCCCTCGATGGCGACGTCCGGCGCGTTGTCGAGATCCCCGGCGGCCTCTCCGTCAGTCACGGTGTCCGGATGGTCCATGTGCGCGTCTCGGTCGCGCGCATGCGCGACGTGGATACGCGAGATCGCGTCGACCAACGCGGCCTCAGACCGAAAGGTGGGCGCCACGCCGGCCCAGACGGCGAGCTCCCCATAGACGTCCCGCAGTTCGTCGGCGGGTATCGGCTGCGGGCCGCTGATCCAGCGGAGTGGCTCCGCGAGGCCGAAAATCTGTTGCGCCGTGGCCCGCTCCCCAGAAGACGCTAGCGCGGCGGCAGTATGCAGGGCGGACTCCTTGTCCACCAGCAGCGCGCTCTCGTGCGCCACCCATTGCGCACCGGCGACGGGATCGCCCAGCCGTGCGGTGAGCTCGCCCATCGCCAAGTGCTCCGTGTAATACTCGCGGGCGCGAAACTCCGCGTCCGCGAGCCACAGCCGCATCAGCATGGTGACATCCCGCAGCGTAACGGCCGCCAGGATCGCCTCGCGAAGATCCGCGCGGATCGTGGCGACCGCGCGTCCGAGAAAGAACTGCGCGCGCCATTCGTCGGGCTGCGCCAAGGCGAGCACGCGCTCGGGTTGCAGTGCGTGCGCGCGGTAGAACAGCTCGTCAAGGCGTTCGCTCAAGGGACCGTCCTCGGTCGCGGCGCAGGCGTCGGCGAGCGCCCGGTACAGCGTCGGCTCAGGCGGTAAGGACGGCACCTCGCGCGTCTCGGCGACGAGGAAAACGCGGAAGCTGTTGTGAAAGAACTGCCACGACTCCGGCGCACGCCGGAAGTAATGGCCAAACCGCTGGGTGAGCGTATGCAGTGCGGCCGGCTCCGCCCAGGTGCGGACCCACGCGAGGCGAATCGCGCCGCGCGTGCGCGAGAGCAGCGCGAGCAAACGCACGAGCGCGAAATCATCCTGGATCTGTCGCCAATGCTCAAGGTACTGATCGGTGACGCGCGAGCTGAAGCGACCCGCGTCCTCGAGGACCTCCGCGACCGTCTGCGTGTCCCCCCGATGACGCAGCCGATTGATCAGATAGTTGACTGCCAGCGGATGTCCCGCGGAGAGCCGATACACCTCCGCGATCTCGTCGTCGGTGAGCGGTGGAGCAATCGCCGCATCCCGCAACATGATGGCGACGTCTGCAGGTCCCAGCGGCTCCATGCGCAGCGTATGCCCCGACCCACGCAGCTGGGCCACAATCGCCGAGGGCAGGTCGCGGAGCTCGAGCGACTGCGAGCCGAGCACGATGATCACGCCCTCGGGGAGCCGGGCAGGAGCCGGCAGTTCCACCAGGAGTGAGCGTTGTGGATGCTGCTCACGCGCGATGTGATCGAGGCCGTCAATCACCAGCAGGGTCTTGCGGCCCGTCCGCGCGTACCGCTCGCCGAGCTGCCCAAGCTGGCCTTCCCACTGTCGCCGGAGCCCCGCCTCGTCATCCGGCGCGACCGTCCCCCCCCGCCTGGACCCCGAGGCGATCCAGCGCCACCACCATGTCGTGCAAGAAGTGCTGCGCTTCACCACGATGCGTGTTCGTGCCAAAGGCTGGTGGCACGTACGCGTAATACCGAACCACCTGTTCGCGATACCGGAGCGTTTCCGTCAGGAGCGTCGACTTCCCGCTGCCGGGTGACCCAAGGATCGCCACGTATCCACCACGTATGCCATCGATGGCGCGCTCGAGTGCGTCGACCGTCGCCGTGATGGGGCGATAGGTGACCTCGGGCACCGGGAAATCGTGCGGGTGCAACAAGTCGATGCGGCGTCGCCAAGCCAGCCGATCAACGAGTTCCTCCCGCGACAGCGCCACCGGCTCACTCACGTCGGCGGAGGTGTGCAGGAGAAGCGTCGCGAGGGCGTCCAGATCACGCCGCCACAAGGTCGCCGCCGCGTCTCCCATCGACGCGGCGGGTGCCAGTGGATCCGTGGCGCCCAGCTCCAAGTGGCATCCCGTCAGGAACGCGACCCATGGCTCACCATCGAGTCCAGTCGACTCCTGAAGCTTCGCCCAGGTGCCCTGCCACCTCGACGGAATCGCCGCCGCCGCCGCCGCCGCCGCCGCCGCCGCCGCCGCCGCCGCCGCCGCCGCCGCC
>JAZKCW010000086.1:0-2184 GCA_040387895.1 Gemmatimonadota bacterium | reverse complement strand
GTGCCACGGCGGCGTAGTTGTTCACGTTCTGCCAGTCGCGCGCGTACAGCGCCTCACCGACGACCTTGTATCCGAACTTGCCGGCCGTGCCGGCGTATCGGGCCTGCACGTCGGAAAAGCCGACCTGACCCGGGTTGTTCTTGAAGGCGTCACCGAGCTTGCCACCGTTGCTGCCGACGGTGGTCTCGATGGTGAGACCCGGGTACTGCTTCGGATCCTTCGTGAGCAACGTGACGACGCCGTTCGACGCATCCGGCCCGTACAGCGCCGCACCCGGACCGATGAGCACTTCGATCGCAGCGATGTCGACCTTCGCAACGGTCGTCAGGACACCGAGCGGCAGGCCATTTTCTGGGAGCACCGCGATGCGATTGTCCTCCATCTGCAGGATGCGATTGTTGAACGCGCTGTTGAAGCCGCGCGCGTTGATGCCGACGGATGCGACGCCCACCTGGAAGAAGTCGACACCCTTCACCTGCTTGAGCGCCCCGGTGAACGAGTTGCCGGCGGTCTGCGTGATCTGGTCGGCATCGATGCGCGTGACCGTGGCCGGCGCGTCGGTGATCTTCTCCACTCGGCGCGACGCCGACACGACATAGCCGCCAAGCTGGAGCGCGGTCGCGGCCAGGGTCGCGTCGAGTCGCGTCTCGCCGTCGGCGCCCACGACGATGTTCTCCATCGTCACCGCGCGGGTCCCGATGCGCTGGAAGCGCACGGAGTAGGTGCCCGCCGGCACGTTCACCACCCGGTAGCGTCCGTCGATGCCGGAGGTGGCATTGAAGCGAGTGCCGACCAGCGTGACCTGCGTGCCCGGGAGGGGCGCGCGGGTACTGTCGCTCACGACACCCGTCACCGACGCCGACTGCGCAGCGACGACGACGGGCGCCATGAGCGCGGCAAAGGCGACGGCACATGGGAGCAGGTTCCCACGACCGATGATCCGTCCTGCAAGGCCGACAACCGCGTGTGCGGTGCGGCGGACGATGGACAGCATGCGACTCCTCCTAGAGGTGACTACGCGGGAACGAGAATGACGGCTTCGCCGTCCACCACAACCTCACCCTGCTGATTCCGGCAGAGCGTGGACAAACGGAGGCGCCGCCGCGTGGCGAACACCTCGACGACTTCGGCGCGTGCGGTGATCGTGTCGCCAATGCGCACGGGCCGGACGAACCGAAGGGACTGCGAGACGTAGATGGCGCCGGGTCCGGGCAGCTTCATCGCCATGACGGCGGAGATGTAGCCGGCCGCGAGCATGCCATGTGCGATGCGCTCCCCGAAGCGCGAGGCCGCCGCCGCGACGGGGTCGACATGCACCGGATTCCGGTCACCGGTGACGTCGGCGAACTGCATGACATCAGCGTCGCTCACGTACTTCGAGAGCTCCGCCCACTGCCCGACGAAGAACTCGGCGAAGCGGTCGTGCGCGGGTGCGGCGTCGGGAGTGGCGTCCGGCGCGGACATCGATCAGGCCTCCATCACGGCGCGCACGTCCGGCGCGAGCGTCGCGGCGGCCGTCGCACGCGTGAACCAGGACACCACGAAGAACACGAGCAACGACGCGACGAGCGCGATCGCGGTCGCGGTCACGCCGGCGGGAAACGAGAAGAGCTTGAAGAACGCGAGCGACTCGAGCGTCAGCGTGATCACCAGTCCCGTCACGATCGACGCGATGGCACCGGCGCGTGTGGCGCCGGTCCAGTTGAGACCGACGGCGAGCGCAGGCACCAGCGTCGATGCGAACAGGCCCCAGCCGAATACGCCGAGGAATGCGACCAGCGTACCGGAGGCCTGCGCCACGAGCGCTGCCACCACCGTGATCACCACGGTCCAGATCCGCCCCCAGCGCAGCTCGTCGCCGAGCCGGCGACCGAAGGCGACCGGAATGTCGTGCGTCAACGCGGCAGATCCGATGCTCATGAACGAGTTCACCGTGCTCATGATCGCGGCTGCCACGCTCGAGAACACCAGTGCGGCGAGTGGGAGTGGCGTGAACTGCAGCAGGAACACCGGAGTCGCGTCGTCTGGCGTCGCGAGCGGTGGCGCCTTGCCCGCAAGTACCAGTGCCTTCATCGCGAGCCCCACACCCACGAACAGCAGGAGCGAGAGAAAGAGGGCCAGCGTCATCAGCAGCGGAAACCACTTGAGGCGGCGCGGGTCGCGCAGCATGAAGAACTTGTGGAC
>JAZKCW010000085.1:16508-63036 GCA_040387895.1 Gemmatimonadota bacterium | reverse complement strand
GCACATGGTTCGGTGAAGCCGCGCTCGCGGTGCCGCTCGGTGCGGCGACGTACGTAGCTGGTGTCGCGATGCAGCGCGAGACGTACACGGCGGAGCAGGTGCAGGGGTTCGACTACGCGTACTCGATCCCAGCTGCCTTCGCGCAGGTCGATCTCGACGCGCGCTCGTGGCTGTCGCTCTCGGCGAGCGCGCGCGCGGACGCGCACAGCGTGTACGGCACGTTCGTCAATCCACGAGTGTCGGTACTTGCACGCCGTCCTGATGAAGGCTGGCTCGCGGGATGGACCACACGCGTCTCGGCCGGCACGGGTGCATTTGCTCCGACGCCGTTCGTCGAAGAAACCGAAGTCACCGGATTGACGCCGCTGCAGCCACTGTCGGGGCTCGTGGCCGAGCGGGCGACCAGTGCGTCCGTCGACGTCGGAGGGCCACTCGACGTCGCGAATTGGCACCTCGAGTTCAATGGCACGTTGTTCGGATCGCGCGTCACCAACCCGCTCCAGACCGCGAGTGTGCCGCGCCCGTTTGCAGGTGCGATGATATCAGGCATCGGTCTGGTGAATGCGCCGGCACCGACGCGAACGGTGGGCGCGGAGCTGCTGCTGCGAGCGGAGCGTGTGCTCGGGGGCACTGGTGCCGTCGATGACGAGGATGCGCCGGTCTTGCGCATCACGGCGAGCTACACGGGGCTGCGTTCCACCGAGTGCAACCTCGAGTCCGAGGCGGCGGGCTCGGGGAGGCTTCGCTCGGGCTGTGAGCGACAGGAGGTGGCACTCACCCCGCGGCATGCGCTCGGTGTCGTCACCACGGTGGAGCAGGAGGGCCGCAGCAGGATCGGCTTGGAGCTCTATTACACGGGCCGGCAGCGGCTCGACGCCAATCCGTATCGCGCGAACGGGAAGCCGTATCTCATCGTCGGATTGATGGGAGAGCGCGCTGTCACGACCCGCGCCGGCACGACCCGCGCCGGCACCGCGCGCCTGTTTCTCAACCTCGAGAATCTCACGGATGTGCGGCAGACGCGAGACGACCGGCTGCTGCTTCCCACGCGGGGCCTCGGAGGCCGGTGGAGCACGGACGCGTGGACCGATCTCGCCGGATTCACCGTGAACGGCGGTGTGCGATTCGGGTGGTGAGGGATCGCGTGCAACGCGGCCGGAGCGTTCACGTGCTCTCGCGGTGACGCCGGCTACGCGTGGCTCCGGTGATGGCCCGCAATTCGCACTCCCCCGCCGCCGTGGCGATTCTGCCACCGCGCTGCTGTTCGCCCGAACAGTAGGACTTCAGTTCCGGACGGAGCATCATGGCGACGAAACATTCGGCGGATATCAAGAAGATCGCGAAGTTGATGGCCGATCTCGACTTGTGCATGCTTACCACCCGCACGGCCGACGGCGCGCTGCACGCGCGTCCGATGTCGAACAACGGCGAGGTGGAGTTCGATGGCGACGTGTGGTTCTTCAGCTCGAAGGATTCGCGCAAGGTGGCGGAGATCGAGGAGGACGCCGAAGTGCAACTGAGCTACGCGGACCTCGAGGATTTCCGGTTCATCTCGATGAGCGGCGAAGCCCTGATCGTCGACGATGTCGACAAGAAGCAGGAGCTCTGGCTCGAGGAGCTGCGGCAGTGGTTCCCGGACGGCCCGGAGAGCGAGGACGTGGTGCTGATCAAGGTCACGCCGAAGGTCGTCGCGTACTGGTCGGGGGACGGCGACGGCGAAATCGAGCTGGCGTAGCCGATCCGCGGAGGAACAGGGGGAGTGCCGCAGGGTGCTCCCCCTCGTCTATGCCGCGCCATGTAAACGGTTACAATTGGCCGCGCTCGCCTGTAGGTTGGTTCGCTCGTACACGTGTCCAGTGTGGTGGCTGGCTCCGGGCACGCCTGATTGCATCACGGCCTCCGGCCAACCCGTCGTTGATCGGCGAGGCAGAGAGTGAGCATGGATTCAGCGGCTACCGCAGGGCCCGGCACGGACGGGACGCCGGCAGGCAGATCGCGCACGCTGACACCGCTCCGGTCGGGGGCCTACGCCGTCCTGCTCACGGACGCCGGCGCCGGCTCCTCCAGCCTCGGCTCCCTTGCGGTCACCCGGTGGCGTGCGGACTGGACGCGCGAATCGGATGGCCTGTTCGTGTACGTGCGCGACCTCGAGAGCCGCGCGTGCTGGTCGGCGGGCCTGCAACCGACGATGGCCACGCCGGAATCGTACACGGTGCGGCGTGCTCCCGACGCCGTCGAGATCGGGCGCGTCGACCACGGCATCGCGGTCACGGTGACGGTGCGACTCGCGCCGGAGGGTGATGCGGAATTGCGCCGCATCGCGATCACGAATCGCTCCGACCGACCGCGCCGGCTCGACGTCACCTCGTACGGTGAAGTGGTGCTCAACCCGGCCGCCGCCGATACCGCGCATCCGGCGTTCTCCAAGCTGTTCGTGCAGACGGAGTTCGCATCGAAGTGGGAGGCGCTCTTCGCCAACCGGCGCGCGCGCAGTCCGGAGGATCCGGCTCCGTGGCTCGTGCACATGCTGCAGGTGTCGAGTGGAGAACCCGGCGGGGTCGAGTACGAAACGGACCGCGCTCGCTTCATCGGACGTGGACGCTCGCTCTCCGCACCGCAGGCGATGGACGGCGCGGGTCCGCTCGACGGCACGACGGGCAATGTGCTCGATCCGGTCGTCAGCCTGCGGCGCGTGATCTCCGTGCTGCCCGGTGAGACGGTGCACCTCACAGCCGTCCTTGGCGCGGGCGGAGGCCGAGAGGCGGTCACGGCGATCGCCGAGCGTTATGCCGACGGTGTCGCAGCTGATGCGCTGTTCGCGGTGACGCCGGCGTTCGGTGCGCCAGTATCGCTCGCGGGTGACGGCGCGGCGCACGACGCGCGGGACGTACCCATCGCGGCCGCCCCGGCGCAGCAGCCGGTGACGAGCGCAGACATGGCTGCGGCACCGCACGATGCGCGCGCGCCGCGTGAACTCCTGCAGTCGGACAACGGCTACGGCGGCTTCAGCGCGGATGGGCGGGAGTACGTCATTCGCCTGCCCGCGAGCCCGGCGGGACCGGTGCGGCCACCGGTGCCGTGGACCAACGTGATCGCCAACGAGTCGATCGGGTTTCTCGTGAGCGAGAGCGGTGCCGGGCACACGTGGAGCGCCAACAGTCGCGAGAATCGACTTACGAGCTGGTACAACGATCCCGTGTCCGACACGCACGCGGAAGCACTGTACGTGCGCGACGACGATGCTGGCGTGTTCTGGTCGCCGACACCGGGGCCCGTGCCAGGAGACGGTGCGTACGAGGTGCGTCACGGCTGGGGCTATACACGCTTCCTGCACACCAGCGCCGAGCTGCAGCAGGAAGTCGTGCAGTTCGTGCCGCGCCACGACTCCGTCAAGCTCGTGCACGTGCGACTCACGAACACGAGCGCCCGCACCCGCCGGCTGTCGGTGTTCTCCTTCGCAGAAGTGGTGCTGGGCGATACGCTCGAGTCGAGCGGACGGCATGTGGTGAGCGAAGTCGATTCCGGTGTGGGAGCTGCCCGTCGCGCGCTGCTCTTTCGCAATCCGATGCGCGGTGAGTTCGCCGGGCGCGTTGCCTTCGCTTCTGCATTTGCTTCTGCCCAAGGTCCCGACGGCAACACGGTGGGCCTGAGTGGTGATCGCGCAGCGTTTCTCGGCCCCCATGGCAGCGCCGAGCGGCCGCGTGCACTCTCGCATGGTACGGTGCTCGATGAGCGCACCGGCGCCGGGCTCGACCCGTGCGCCGCCGTGCAGGTCACCGTCGCGATCGAACCCGGTGCGACGGTCGACGTCGTGTTTCTCCTTGGCGAGACAGAGAGCGCCGACGACGCACGTGCGCTGATGGCGCGCTACGCGTCGGTCGCCGCAGTGCGCGATGCGCTGCAGGTGGTACAGGGTTTCTGGCGCGACCTCGTGGGCGGGGTGCAGGTCCGCACGCCCGCGCCCGCGATCGACCTGCTGGTGAACGGGTGGCTGGCCTATCAGGGGCTGTGCTGCCGCATGTGGGCGCGGACCGCATTCTATCAGTCCGGTGGCGCGTTCGGCTTCCGCGATCAGCTGCAGGACTCGTCCGCATTCGTGTATCTCGACGCAAGCATCACGCGCCGGCAAATCGTGCTGCACGCCGCGCACCAGTTCGTGGAAGGCGACGTGCTGCACTGGTGGCACCCACCACTCAGCAAGGGGATTCGCACCCGGTTCGCGGACGACCTCCTCTGGCTGCCGTACATTGCCGCGTTCTACGTACGCTCGACCGGTGACACGACGGTGCTCGATGAGGTCGCGCGTTTCGTCGCGGCACGCGCGCTCGAGCACGGCGAGGACGAAGCGTTCCTCCAACCCGACGATTCCGGGCAGAGTGCCGACGTCTATGAGCATTGCTGCCGCGCGCTGGACCGTTCGCTGACGCGGGGCGCGCACGGGCTCCCGCTCATGGGCACGGGTGACTGGAACGACGGCATGAACCGTGTCGGTCGTGAAGGGCGCGGCGAGAGCGTGTGGCTCGGCTTCTTCCTGCACACGATTCTCGACGACTTCCTGGCGTACATCGAACATCGTGGCGACTCGGCGCGTGCAGCGCGCTATCGCGCGTACCAGACCGAGTTGGCCGCAGCGTTGAACGACACCGGGTGGGACGGTGCATGGTACCGTCGTGCGTACTACGACAACGGTGCACCGCTCGGGACGTCGGCCGGCGATGAATGCCGCATCGACGCGATCGCGCAGGCGTGGGCCGTCATCTCGCGTGTGGCGCCAGCGGGGCGCGCGGCCCAGGCGCTCGACGCGCTCGAGACGCATCTGGTCGACGAACGGCATGGCATCATCCGGCTGCTTACACCGGCCTTCGACCGGACGCCGCACGACCCGGGCTACATCAAGGGTTATCTCCCCGGCGTGCGCGAGAACGGTGGGCAGTACACGCATGGTGCGCTGTGGGCCGTGCGCGCGATGGCCGAGGCGGGTCGCACCGATCGCGCGGCCCGCTTGCTCGAGATGCTGAGCCCCGTGTCGCACACCAGGTCGCGAGCCGACGTGGACACGTACAAGGCCGAACCGTACGTGATCGCGGCGGACGTGTATGGCGTGGCACCGCATGACGGACGCGGAGGCTGGACCTGGTATACCGGATCCGCCGGTTGGTACTTCCGCGTGGCGCTCGAGTCGGTGCTCGGGGTGACGCTCGTCGACGGGCGCGCGCTGGCGATCGCACCGTGCATTCCCGACGATTGGCCAGGGTTCACCCTGCGCTATCAGGTGCCCGGGGGAGCGACCGTGTACGAGATCGATGTGGTGCGCAGCAGCGATCTCGCGGCGCGTTCGCTCTCCGGCACACTCGACGGGCACACACTCGTCGCTGAGGCCGGGCGAGTACTCGTGCCGATCGTGAACGACGGCAAGGTGCACGCGGTGCGCGTGGCGCTCGGCTGACGAGATGCGCTCGTACGGGATGTGCTCGTATTCGATTCAGTATCGCTGACGGCGTGAAGCCATGCGGCACCGACGCGGTCGCCTCACGCCAGTCGTGGCGCGGCAAATGTCGGTGCCGCAACCAGTACGGCGGCGCCGCGCAGGCGCGGGTGATCGCTCGCTGGCTCGGGGATGATCGGTGTCGCGGCACCAGCGCTCGTGAGTACGCGCGCCACGATGGCTTCCCGGATCAGCGGTTCCACATCGCTCCACGCCGTGGCAATCTCACCACCGACGAAGATGCGGGCGGGATTGAGCGCGTTGATGATGCCCGCGAGCCCGATGCCCAGGTAGCGTGCGGTTTCGTGAATCGCCGACCGGGCACGTTCCTCGCCGGCCCGCGAACGTGCGATGACGTCCATGATCGTCAGGCCGGACTCGAGCAGCAGCTTTCGCGTCCCTGTCGCGCTGAGTTCGTGACCGAGATAGCGCGAGAGCGTGGCCAGGTTCGACGTGAACGCCTCGAGACAACCTTGCGAGCCGCAGAGGCAGCGCGGTCCGTCGATCGAGAGTGGAATGTGTCCGAACTCGCCGGCGGAATACGCGGATCCACGCACTACTTCGCCATTGACGACGATGCCGGCACCGACACCGTCCGACACCGTCACATACACGAAATCTGTTGGCATGTCGGCGCCGCGCTGGCCGAGCCACATCTGGGCAAGCGCACAGGCGATGGGCGCGTTCTCGATCTGCACCGGCAGCCCCGTCGCGTCGGAGAGTGCGTCCCGCATGGCGACGTCACGCCATCCGAGCTGCGGCGCAAAGAGCACCCGGCCCGTGCGCTGGTCCGTCATGCCGGGAACGACGAGGCCAATGCCTTCGCAGCGTCCTGCGGACTGATGGTTCGCCAGCATCTGCCCGATGCGCGACGCGAGCTCCGTGACCAGTTCCGCGGGGTCGGTGACGGTGTCGAACTGCTCCATCACCAGCGGGTTGCCGCTGAAGTCCGACAGCATCAGGTAGGTGGAGCTGAAGCGGACATCGATGCCGATCACGAGGCGGTCGCGCGTGCGCACGTACAGCATCTTCGGCTTCCGGCCGCGTGGCGCATCGACGGTCGCGCCTTCGTAGATGGCCTCCTCTCCGAGGAGTTCGTCGACGAGCGAGGTGATCATCCCCCGGCCGATATCCATGCGCCGTGCGAGATCCGCCCGGGACAGGGGCTGGTGCTCGCGGACCAGATTGAGGATGATCTGCCGGTTGATGTCGCGCGGGGTGGACCGTGTCGCCCGGACGAAACGCCGTGTGTCGATCTTGCGCATGATGGCGGTATACTGACGGTATGGAAGGCGAGCGCTGGCGAGCTGAGCGGCAGGGGCGCGGCGCTGGCCACCCGCTGCACGCCGCCGCCGCTGGGTGAAGGCTAAGGGGAAAAGACGCTCTCGCCGTGCTTGCTTGCGCATCGGCAGCCGGATTCGTACAATAGGACACCATTTTGTTTGCTGCAATAACAAATTGGTGGCGATATTGTTCGTTCTGCGTACAATATCGGCCTCCACGCAGTTCCTCCCTCCGCGCTCCGTCGCTGTGCGCCCTCCCGGGCGAGCCCACGCGCTGCTCCCGCCGACTTCGCCTGCTGTGACGCCTTCCGCCGTGACGCCTTCCGCCGTGACGCCCCCTGCTGCGCCGCACGCCGCCGCCCCGCCAGCCGTCCATTCCCGGAACTGCGGGGCACCGCTCGCACTGCACGCCGAGCGATTCCTCGACGCCGACCCCGGCATCCGGCGGGTGGCCGCGGCGCTGTACGAGGAGACGCGCGACCTGCCGATCATCTCTCCCCACGGCCACGTCGATCCCTGGCTTCTGGCGAACGATGCCCCGTTCCCGGAACCGACCGCGCTCCTGCTCACGCCGGACCACTACATCTTCCGGATGCTGTACTCGCAGGGTGTGTCCATGGAGTCGCTGGGCATCCCGACGCGCGATGGCACACCAGTGGAGAGCGATCCGCGTCGCATCTGGCATCGCTTCGCGGCGCACTATCACCTCTTTCGCGGCACCCCGACGGGCGTCTGGTTCGATCACGAGCTGCACGAGCTCTTCGGCGTCCGCGTGAAGCTCGACGCGGATACGGCACTCGGCATCTATGACCAGATCGCCGAACGGCTCGCGTCCGCGGAGTTTCGGCCGCGCGCGCTGTTCGACCGGTTCAACATCGAGGTGCTCGCCACCACCGACGCCGCGAGCGATTCTCTCGAGGCCCACCGACGGATTCGCGAATCCGGATGGCGCGGACGCGTCGTGCCGACGTTTCGTCCTGACGCGGTGTTTCGCATCGCGCACGCAGGTTGGCGGGACGCGATCGAGGCGCTTGCAGCCGCGTGCGGCCAGCCCATCGAGACGTTCGAGGCGTTCCTCGCCGCCCTGCGGAACCGTCGCGAATACTTTCGGCAGCTTGGCGCGACCGCCACAGACCACGCGGTCGTCGAGCCGCACACGGGCCGGTGCACGGACGAACAGGCGGCGGCACTCTTCGGCCGCGCGCTTCTGGGGCAGGCGGACGCCGCCGACCAGCGGACGTTCGAGGCGCACATGCTGATGGAGATGGCGCGCATGAGCACCGAGGATGGCCTCGTGATGCAGCTGCACCCCGGTTCGTTCCGGGATCATCACCAGCACGTGTTCGAACGGTTCGGTGCCGACAAGGGCGCCGACATTCCCGTGGCGACCGAATACACGCACAACCTGCACGCGTTGCTGAACGAGTACGGAGCGCACCCTCGGTTCACGCTGGTGCTCTTCACGCTCGACGAGGCCACCTACGCGCGCGAGCTCGCGCCCATCGCCGGCCATTATCCCGCGGTACGCCTTGGCCCGCCGTGGTGGTTTCACGACTCGATCGAAGGCATGCGGCGCTTCCGCGAGAGCGTCACCGAGACCGCGGGCATCTGGAACACGACCGGCTTCATCGACGACACTCGCGCGTTCTGCTCGATTCCGGCGCGGCACGACCTCGCACGCCGCATGGATGCGAACTTCCTCGGGAGCATGGTGGCTCGGCACCTGATCGACATGGATGACGCTCGCCGCATGGCACGTGCGCTGGCCTACGATCTCGCGAAGCAGGTATACCGCTTCGATGCGCCGGCTGCCGGCGCACGCACGGTGTGACATGAACCCTTCCGAAGGCACGACTCCGATGACGCCGGTGACTCTGGTTCGACGCGAACCCGAGGATGCACCGCTGCAGTCGGCGACCTCGGCCCCGGGCGCGCGCCTCGCGGTGCAGGTGAGCGCAGACGACTCGGTCGCAGTGCTCGTGAATGCACGCAGTGATGGAACGTTCCTCGGGCCGGACCTGCCCGGCATCACGCTGCGACAGGATGTTCCGGCGGGCCACAAGGTGGCGCTGCGCGCTCACCGCGCAGGAGAGCCGGTGGTCAAGTACGGCATGCCCATCGGAGTCGCGAGCCACGACATCGAGGCCGGCGACTGGGTGCACTCGCACAATCTCCAGACGGCACTCTCCGGAACGCTCGAATACGACTACCGCCAGTCCGTGGATCGTGCACCGATGCCCACCGGCGCGACGATGATGCCGTCATTCGACGGCTACGTGCGCGCCGACGGGCGCGTGGGAACGCGCAACGAGGTGTGGATCATCAACACGGTCGGATGCGTGAACACCGCCGCGGAACGCATCGCAACGGCCGCTCGCGCGCGGTTTGGCACTCACTGCGACGGCATCCATTCCTTCTCGCACCCCTATGGTTGCAGCCAGCTCGGCGACGACCTGCAGCACACGCAGCGAGTGCTCGCGGGCCTGATGCGTCATCCGAACGCCGGGGGCGTGCTCGTGCTGGGTCTCGGCTGCGAGAACAATCAGATGGACAGCCTGCTGGGCGCGGCCGGTCCGGAGCTCGATCGATCCCGCCTGCGTTTCTTCAACACGCAAGACGTCGGTGACGAGATCGATGCGGGCGTCGATGCCGTGGGCGAGCTCATCGAGCGCATCGTGCAGGACCGTCGCGAACCGTGTCCGGCATCGTCGCTGTTGCTTGGCCACAAGTGCGGCGGATCAGACGGCTTCAGCGGCATCACCGCGAACGCGCTGCTCGGACGCCTGGCAGACCGGATCACTGGCGTCGGTGGTGGCGTGGTGTTGACGGAAGTGCCGGAGATGTTCGGCGCGGAACAGCTGCTGATGGACCGCGCGGTTTCGCGACCGGTCTTCGACGAGCTCGTGGCGATGGTGAATGATTTCAAGGAATACTTCCAGCGCCATGGGCAGCCGGTCTACGAGAATCCGAGCCCGGGAAACAAGGCTGGCGGCCTGACCACCCTCGAGGAGAAGTCGCTCGGGGCCGTGCAGAAAGGGGGACGCGCTCCCGTCACACGGGTCGTTCGCTATGGCGCGCGCGCGGACACTCAAGGGCTCACGCTGCTCGAGGCTCCCGGCAACGATGGCGTGTCGTCGACCGCCATGGTTGCCAGCGGCGCGACGGTGCTGCTCTTCACCACGGGCCGCGGAACGCCACTTGGTTTTCCCGTTCCGACGATCAAGGTGAGCTCCAATTCCGCCATCGCCGCGAAGAAACCGCATTGGATCGACTTCGACGCCGGGCGGCTGCTGGACGGCGAAACATCGTTCGAGACGCTGACGGACGAGTTGCTCGCGTACGTCCTCGACGTCGCCTCGGGCCGTGCACTCACGAACAACGAACGACATGGTTACCGCGAAATCGCCATCTGGAAGGACGGAGTGACGCTGTGACGGACGCCATCCCGCAGCTTGGCCTCGACGTCGTGCAGTCCGGAGCAGCCGACACATCGGGCGCGTTGCTGCCGAGCGCGCAGATGCTGGCGCTGCCTGAACGCGCCATCCAGTTCGGCACCGGCGCGTTTCTCCGCGGCTTCGTCGACTACTTCCTCGACGTCGCGAATGCGCAGGGACGCTTCAACGGTCGCGTGGTCGCCGTCGGGTCCACCGGCAGCGGCCGGGACCGTGCGTTCGCGGAGCAGGACGGTCTGTTCACGCTCGTGTCGCGCGGACTGGTGGCGGGGAAGGCACGTGAGGAGACGCGCGTCATCGGGTCGGTAAGCCGGGCACTGTCGGCCAGCGACGACTGGAGCGCGGTGCTCGAGTGCGCACGCAACCCGCAGCTGAGCGTCATCTTCTCCAACACGACGGAAGTCGGCATCGCGCTCGACGAGTCCGATGCACCAGGATTCCATCCGCCGAAGTCGTTCCCCGGCAAGCTGACACGATTCCTGTACGAGCGCGCCCGCGCCTTCGCGTTCGCTCCGTCAAAAGGACTGGTCGTCGTACCCTGCGAGTTGATCGAGGGGAACGGCGACACGTTGCGGCAACTCGTGCTCGACCTGGCCGCGCGCTGGGGCTACGAGCCGGGCTTCCGGCACTGGATCGAGCACTGGGTGCATTTCTGCAACACGCTGGTCGACCGCATCGTGCCCGGCGCGCCAGGCTCCGACGAGACCGCGCTGCTCACCACGCGACTCGGCTACACGGATGCGCTGCTGACCACGGCCGAGCAGTTCCGTCTGTTCGTGATCGAGGGTGACGACAGCCTCCGCGCACGACTCGATTTCGCTGACGCGGACACCGGTATCGTGATCACGCGTGACGTCGGCCCATATCGCGAGCGGAAGCTGCGCCTGCTCAACGGCGCGCACACGATGGCGGTCAGCATGGCATTGCTCGCCGGATGCGAATCCGTGCGTGACGCGATGGTCCATCCGCAGGTGGGTACCTTCATCCGCCGCGTGCAGCTGGACGAGATCCTGCCGACCGTCGACGCACCGGACGCGGAGGAGTTCGCGCATGCGACGCTCGATCGTTTCGAGAACCCGCACATCCAGCACCTGCTGACGGACATCACGCTACACGGCACCACCAAGCTGCGCGTGCGCGTGGTCCCGATCCTGGTGCGTGCTGCGGCGCAACGCGGACGTGTGCCCGAAGGGCTGGCGCTCGGCTTCGCCGCACACCTCGCATACCTGCGCGGGGACCTTCAGGCCCGGCGTCGCGCGAGTGGACAGGCTGTCCCAGTGGATGTCGCCGGCGACGCCGTGCACGCACGGTGGGTGGGCGTCGATGTGCAGCAGGACGCCAGCGTCCGTGCATTCGTGCAAGCGGTCGCCGCCGATGAGGCACTCTGGGGCACGGACCTCGGTACACTGCCCGGGTTCGTGGACAGTGTCACTCGCCACCTTGCAATCATCTGCACCGCCGGCGCAGAGCGCGCCCTGGATGCGCTGCTCACGGCAGGTGTCGCATGATGAACGCCCGCAACGTCCTGCATGGTGTGCAGCCGGCGCGTGCGGCCAAACGACGCGCCGTGATCGATGGCCTCATCGACTGCGGGGCGGTCGCCGTGGTTCGGCTGGCAAGTGCGGAACGCGCGCAGGACACCGCGCGCGCCCTCGCGGATGGCGGGGTGACCGCCATCGAAGTCACGCTGACGACGCCGGGCGCGCTGGCGCTCATCAGCACGCTTCGGCGGGAGCAGAGCACCCTGCTCGTCGGTGCCGGATCGGTGCTGAGCGCCGCCGCCGCGCGCGAAGCCATCGAGGCGGGCGCCAGTTACGTGGTGAGCCCGGTATTCGACGCCGACGTGCTGGCGACGGCCCATACGTACGACGTGCCTGCGCTGCCCGGCGCGTACACACCAACGGAGTTGCTCCACGCATTTCAGGCCGGCGCCGACCTCGTGAAGCTCTTTCCCGCGGATGCGTTGGGCCCGGCATTCCTCAAGGCGGTGCTTGCGCCGATGCCGTTTCTCGAACTGATGCCCACGGGCGGTGTCACGCCGGACAACGTGGCGCAGTGGCTGCGCGCGGGTGCGGTGGCCGTCGGCCTCGGCGGCTCCCTCGTGGATCCGGCATTGGTTGCGGCGCGCGACTGGCGCGCGATCACGACCCGCGCGCGGCAGGTGTCGGAGCAGGTGGCGCTGGCACGTTCGACCGCCGCGTCGAACCGCGCCAATGGGCCACGCGCATGAAGCGCGTCGTGACGTTCGGTGAAGTGCTCCTGCGACTCTCGCCGCCAGGTGACGAGCGACTCTTCCAGTCGCCGGCGCTCCGACTGTACTGGGGCGGCGCCGAGGCGAACGTTGCCGCAGGACTCGCGGCACTCGGCACCTCCACGACGCACGTGACGGTGCTGCCCGATAACAGTGTTGGCGATGCGGCACGCCGTGCGCTTCAGGCGGAGGGGGTGAACACGCAGTACGCGCTGCGGGCTGCCGGTCGCATGGGGTTGTATTTCCTCGAGAGTGGTGCCGACGTTCGCCCACTCTCGGTGGTCTACGATCGCGCCGGTTCGGCGTTCGCCGGAATCCGCGGCGACGAGTTCGATTGGACCGAGGCGCTGCGTGGTGCATCGTGGTTCCACGTGTCCGGTGTGTCGGCGGCACTCGGGGAGGGCCCGGTCCGCGCGATTCACCACGCGATGGATACGGCGCACGCGGCGGGCATCCCGGTGAGTCTGGACCTCAACTATCGCCCGGCCCTGTGGGCTGGCCGTGATCCGCGATCGGTCATGGAACCGCTGGCGGCGCGCGCGGCGCTGCTCATCGCCAACCCCGGCGCGATCTCGACGATGCTCGGCATCACGACCGCCGGCGACATGCCGGAGCCGGCAGCGGCCCTGGCCGACACTGCCCGTTTGCTGCGCACGCGCTTTGGGGTGGCGCGGGTCGCGATCACGCAACGGATCCTGGTCTCGGCCAGCGTGCATGGCTGGATGGCGCACCTGTGGGACGCCGCCACCGACGTGCTGCACTCCGCACCACGCTACGACGTGACGCTCGTCGACCGTGTCGGCGGTGGTGACGCGTTCGCGGCGGCACTGCTCCACGCGCTCGTGCACGATGAACCGCTCGAACATGCCGTGCGATTCGCGACGGCCGCAGGCGCTCTCAAGCTCACGATTCCCGGCGACTTCAACCGAGCCAGCAGCGCTGATGTGCAGCGCCTGCTTGCCGCCACCCCCTGAGACATGGCCACCCTGCAACGACCGACGCCGTCTGCCGACATGTCCCGCTCCGCCCCGTCCGGGCCCGCAGCCACGATCGGTCGCTATCGCTGGACGATCTGTGCGCTGCTGTTCTTCGCGACGACGATCAACTACATCGACCGGCAGGTCACGGGCATTCTCGCGCCGACACTGCAGGCAGAGTTCGGGTGGTCGGAAACGCAGTACGCCGACATCACGTCGTACTGGACGGCAGCGTACGCGATCGGCTTCCTGTTCGTCGGCCGGTTCATCGACCGCGTGGGTGTGCGACTCGGCTTCGCCGTCGCGGTGATCGTGTGGAGCATCGCCGCTGCGGCGCACGGAGCCGTGTACAGCGTGTTCGGGTTCGCGCTCGCCCGCTTCGTCCTCGGGCTCGGTGAGTCCGGCAACTTCCCGGCAGCGATCAAGGCGACGGCAGACTGGTTCCCCAAGCACGAGCGCGCACTCTCGACCGGGATCTTCAACGCCGGATCGAACGTGGGTGCGATGATCACCGCGATCATCGTCCCGTGGATCACGCTCACGTGGGGCTGGCGGGAAGCCTTCGTGGTGACCGGCGCATTCGGGTTCATCTGGCTGCTGTTCTGGTGGCCGATGTACAAGCGTCCGGAGGACCAGCCGCGTCTCGGCGCGGCGGAACTCGCGTACATCCGCGACGGGCAGGAGCCGGAAGCCGCATCCCCCGCGCGCGTGGGCTGGCTGCAGCTGCTCCGGCATCGGCAGACCTGGACGTTCATCGTCGGAAAGTTCATGACCGACGGCGTGTGGTGGTTCTACCTGTTCTGGCTGCCCAAGTTTCTCGACGCCCGGTACGGCATCAAGCTCGGGAAGCTCGCGCTGCCGATCATCATCATCTATCTCGTGGCGGATGTCGGATCCGTCGGTGGCGGTTGGCTCTCCGGCGCGCTGATCAAGCGCGGCTGGAACGTGGCGAAGGCGCGCAAGGTGACGCTGCTGATCGCGGCATTGCTCATCATCCCGACGGTCGCTGCCCCGCTCACCAACAGCCTGTGGGTCGCGGTGGGCATCGTGAGCCTCGCAGCGGCGGCGCATCAGTGGTGGTCGGCGAACCTGTTCACGCTCACCAGCGACATGTTCCCCCGCTACGCTATCGGATCCGTTGTGGGGCTGGGTGGTTTTGCCGGCGCTGCCGGTGGCGTGCTCTTTCAGCGGCTCACCGGACGCATCCTCGAATCGAACGGGAGCAACTACCTGCCGGTCTTCCTGCTCTGCGGCTTTGCCTACATCACGGCGCTCGCGATCATCCATGTGCTCGCGCCGAAGATGGAGCCGGTCGACCTCGAGGCGCGATGAGCCTGCTGGGAGCGTTCCTCGTGTCCGGCGCACTTGCCGCGTGTGATTCGGCCGTTGCCGAGTGGGCAACGTATCGCGCGCGCTCACGTGCGGACTACGCGCGTGATTCGGCATCCATGGCCGCCGAGCTGCGCGCGCGTGGGATGCGCCGGTGGACGACACCTCCCGTGGCGAAGGATTTCCGACTGTCGCCGGCCATGACGCCTGCCTGGTTTCGCGGAGACGACGCATCACGCATCGGTGCGACCATCCTTTCATTTCAGACACCGTCGGGCGGGTGGTCGAAGCACGTGGACATGTTCGGCCCGCCGCGAAAGGCCGGCGAGAGCTACTACTCGGAATCGGCGGCGTGGAATTACATCGCGACGATCGACAACGGCGCAACGGTGACGCAGCTCGAGTTCCTGCGGCGTGCACTCGCCGTGCGCCAGGACACCGCCTGGCAGGATGCGTTCGCACGCGGTATCGCGTATCTCCTGCGCGCACAGCATCCCGGCGGCGGGTGGCCGCAGGTATATCCGCTCCAGGGCGGCTACCACGACGCGACCACGTACAACGACGATGCAATCGTCGGCGTGCTGCAGCTGTTGCGCGCGGTCGGGACCGATGCGGCGCGTGGCTCGCTCGGCTGGCTGGACGTCCGCCTGCAGCGCGATGCCGCGGCCGCATTCGATCGCGGCGTCGCCGGCATTCTCGCGGATCAGCATCGTGTGAACGGATCGCTCACCGTGTGGGGGCAGCAGCACGACCCCTGCACCAGGGCGCCCGCCGCTGCGCGCAGCTACGAGCTTTCCGGGCTGACCGGCGGCGAAAGCGCGGGCATCCTCGAGTTCCTGATGTCCGTCGAAGGGCGTGCGCCGGCGCTGCAGCGGGGTGTCGAGCGTGCGGTACACGCCGGTATCGCGTGGTTGCGCGCGCATGAGGTGCGCGGCGTCCGGTACGATTCCACGACGGGATCGTTCGTCCGCGATCCGCAGGCGCCGCCGACATGGGCGCGCGTCTACGAGATACCGGGGTTCCGGCCCGTCATGGCGAATCGCGACGGGGTGCCGCGCTACGACGTCGCCGAACTCACCGACCGGCGGACCGGCTATGCCTGGTTCATTCAGCGTCCCGCCTCCGCGCTGCGACAGTACGCCGCATGGTCGTCACGTCATCCGCGCCAGGAGCGCTAGCATGCCATCCCACGTATCCCGCCGTGAGTTCCTCCGCGCCTCGGCCCTCTCTGTCGGCGTGCTCACGATCGCCGACGTTGTGAGTGCCTGTGCACCGCGTACGGCAGCGAGCACCGATTCCTCGGCGACGCTGGGAACTGGCGCGAATGCCGGTACCGGTGGTCAGGCCGACCCGTGGACGGCCGTGCCGGCGATCCTCGCGCGGATCGTTCCGCCGACGTTCCCGGCTCGCGATTTCGTGATCACGACGTACGGCGCGAAAGGTGATGGCACCACCGACTGCACCGATGCGCTGCAGCGGGCGGTCGCCGCCTGCGCCGATGCCGGCGGCGGGCGTGTGGTCGTACCGGCGGGTCGATTCCTCACCGGCCCGGTGCATCTTCGCTCCAGGGTGAATCTGCATGTGAGCGCGGGCGCGACACTCGCGTTCCACACCGACCCCAAACGGTACCTGCCGGCGGTGCACACGCGATTCGAGGGCATCGAGCTGATGGGCTACTCACCGCTCGTCTACGCGTTCGGGGTGAGCGACGTCGCCGTGACGGGAACGGGCACGCTGGACGGGCAGGCGAGCGATGCCAACTGGTGGGCCTGGAAGGGCGGCAAGGGACGTCCGGTCCCGAATCAGATCGCGGCGCGGGACAGCGTCATGGCGATGATGGAGGCGGGCGTGCCGGTGAAGGATCGGGTATTCGCCGACGGCAGCTACCTGCGTCCCCAGTTCATCCAGTTCTATCGCAGCCGGAACGTGCTGATCGAAGGCATCACCATCATCAACTCGCCGATGTGGGAGGTGCACCCGGTCGAGTGCACCAATGTCACGGTGCGCGGGCTGACGGTGAACACGCATGGCCCCAACAACGACGGCTGCAATCCCGAGTCGTGCCGCGACGTGCTGATCGAGCGGTGCACGTTCGACACGGGGGACGATTGCATCGCCATCAAGTCGGGCCGCAACGCGGACGGCCGCCGGATCAACATCGCGAGCGAGAACATCGTGGTCCGCGACTGCACCATGAAGGACGGCCACGGTGGCGTGACCATCGGGAGCGAAATCTCGGGCGGTGTGCGCAACGTGTTCGTGGAGCGGTGCACGATGGACAGCCCGAATCTCGATCGCGCCTTGCGGTTCAAGAACAATGCGATGCGTGGTGGCACACTCGAGCACATCTACATGCGCGACTGCACCATCGGCGAGGTCAAGGAGGGGGTGCTCTCCATCGACCTGTTCTACGAGGAAGGAGAGAAGGGGCCGTTCACGCCGATCGTGCGTGACGTCGAGCTGCGCAACGTGACGAGCAGGAAAAGCGAGTACGGGCTGTACATGCGCGCCTACCCGAAGTCGGAGATCAGCGACATCCGGGTGATCGACTGCCGCTTCGATGGCGTGGCCAAGGGCAATGTCGCAGAAGGCGTGCGCGGGCTCGTGATGCGCAACGTGCGGGTGAACGGCCAGCCGGTGAGCGGCACGTGATTCGGCATGTTCGTACCCGCGCGGTGGCCACGGCATTTTCCGCCGCAGCACTCGCGCTCATCGCCGCGCCACTCGCCGTACTCGCGCAGGGCGCGGCCGCCGAGTCTCCGCAGCTCGGCGAGGGTGTCCCGCAGCCCGGTGCGCGGCCGGTCGCCATTCCAAATGCACCGCCGCGTGCCGTGAAGACCTCCGTCCCCTGGTCGGTGCGGTTCGCGCGGTCCGTCATGACCCGCAACCCGCAGAACCACCGCCGCTGGGACTACACCGCCGGTGTCGTGCTGGGCGCGATCGAGAAAGTCGGGCAGACCACTCGCGACACCGCGATGCTCTCGTATGTGCTGCGCAGCATGACGCGGTTCGTGAAGCCCGACGGCGCGATCGACGGCTACTCGCGCGAGGAGTACAACATCGATGCCGTGTCGCAGGGGCGTGTGCTCTTCGCGCTCGCCGCACGTACGGCGGATCCACGATACCGTGCTGCAGCCGGGATCCTTCGCGACCAGCTCGTCTCGCACCCGCGTACCCCCGAAGGCGGCTACTGGCACAAGAAGATCTATCCGCAGCAGATGTGGCTCGACGGCCTCTACATGGGGCAGCCGTTCAACGCGCAGTATGCCGGCACGTTTGCGCCGGCCTCCGCACGCGCGGCCATCTACGACGATGTCGCGAAGCAGTTCCTGCTGGTAGCGCGGCACACGCGTGATCCGCGCACGGGGCTGATGTACCACGCGTGGGACGCGGCAAAGGCGCAGCCCTGGGCCGACAGCACCACGGGGCTCTCGCGACAGTTCTGGGCGCGCGCGATGGGCTGGTACGTCATGGGCGTGGTCGAGACGCTCGACTACCTGCCGGTATCGCATCCGGATCGTGACGCCATCATCCGCACGTTGCAGGATGCCGCCGAGGGCATCGCGCGCGTGCAGGATCCGCTGACCGGCCTGTGGTGGGACATCCTCGACGCGCCGAACCGCGAGGGCAATTACCTGGAGGCCAGTGCCTCTTCGATGTTCGCGTACGCGCTCGCCAAGGGTGCCCGACTGGGCTATCTCGCGCCGCGGTTCCGCACCATCGCCACCCGTGGCTTCGACGGCATCGTGACCAACCTGGTGCGCGAAGCACCGTACGGCGTGTCGCTCGTGAACGTGTGCCAGGTGTCGGGCCTCGGCGGCTCGCTGCGCAAGGATGGATCGTACCGCGACGGCACGTACGCGTACTACATCTCCGAGCCGGTCGTGAGCGACGACTACAAGGGCGTGGGGCCTCTGATTCTCGCCGCACACGAGCTCGGGCGATGAGCGGTGCGATGAAGGAGCCGATGAGCAGCTCCGCGCTGTTCTCACTCGAAGGGCGGGTCGCACTCGTCACGGGCGCGAGTCGAGGCCTCGGTCGCGCGATGGCGCTTGCACTGGCGGGCGCGGGCGCCGACGTCCTCTGTCACGCCTCGCGCCCGGGCGGTGCCGACGACACCATCGCCTCGGTCCGAGCGCTGGGCCGGCGCGCGTGGCCATGTGCCGCCGACTTGTCGGACCGAGAGCAGACGCTTGCGCTCGCGGGCGATGCGATGAGCCAGGCGGGCCACATCGACATCCTCGTCAACAACGCCGGCACGATCCGCCGCGCACCGGCGGCAACGACCACGCTCGACGATTGGGATGCCGTCGTACGCACGAATCTGGACGCCGTCTTCGTGCTCTCTCGCGAGATCGGCGTCGCCATGGTGGGACGAGGGCAGGGCAAGATCATCAACGTCGCGTCACTGCTCTCGTTTCAGGGTGGGATCACCGTGCCTGCGTATACGGCCAGCAAGCATGCGGTGGCAGGGTTGACGAAGGCACTCGCGAATGAATGGGCCTCGGCGGGCGTGCAGGTGAACGCGATCGCGCCCGGCTACTTCCGCACCGACAACACGCAGGCACTGCAGGACAACGCCGAACGTGCACCCCAGATCCTTTCGCGCATCCCGGCAGGGCGCTGGGGTGCGCCCGAGGACATCGCCGGTGCCGCCGTGTTTCTCGCGAGCCGCGCCTCCGACTACGTGAATGGGCACCTGCTCGTCGTCGACGGCGGATGGATGGCCCGGTGACCTCTCACACTCCGCTGATGCGCACCCTGCCGACACCGCAGCATGCACGCACACTCACCACCGACGAGCTCCGCGCACACTTCCTCGTGCAGGATCTCTTCGTGCCGGGTGCGTTGACCCTGCAGCACGTCGACCTCGACCGCGTCGTGTTGGGCGGCGTGGTCCCTCTCGCGGAGGCGCTCGTGCTGGATGCGCCCGCATCGCTTCGTGCCAGGTTCTTCTGCGAACGGCGCGAGCTGGGCGTGCTCAACATCGGCGGCGCCGGATCCGTCGTGGTGGACGGTGCCGAGCATGCGCTCGCAGCCCACGACGTGCTCTATGTCGGGCGCGGGACCCAGGATGTGCGCTTCACCAGTGCGGACGCGTCGGAACCCGCGCGGTTCTATCTGGTGAGCTACCCCGCACACGCCGGACATCCCACCCGGCTCGTGCGTCCGCAGGACGCGGACGTGCTCGAGCTGGGCACGCCAGCGACCGCCAACCGGCGCCGTGTGCGGCGATACATCCACGCGGGTGGGGCACTGAGCTGCCAGCTGGTGATGGGCGTGACCACGCTCGACACCGGCAGCGTGTGGAACACGATGCCGGCGCATACCCACGACCGGCGCACCGAGGTCTACCTGTACTTCGCACTGCCCCCTGAGGCGATGGTCGTGCACCTGCTCGGTGAACCGACGGAGACACGCTCGCTCATCGTGCGGGATGGTGAGGTCGCACTCTCACCGGGATGGTCGATCCACGCCGGATGCGGGACGCAGGCGTACGCCTTCTGCTGGGCCATGGGTGGGGAAAACCAGGACTACGCCGACATGGACATGGTCGGCATGGAGACGATTCGATGAAGCGCATGACCGCAATCCCGCATCACCGCATCGGTGGTGCACCGGCGTGCCTTGGGGCACTGCTGTCTCTCGCCGGGCGCGCCGACGCACAAGCGCGCTCGGCCGGCACTACCGCTGCGGCCTACGTGGTGAGTGCCGAGAACCGGCTGCCGATGTCACGTGCCGACGAGGTGCTCAGCATCGCGTGGAGCGCCGTCACGGGCCGCCTCGCCGGCGCATCGCCGAAGCAGGTACGCGTGCGTGACGTTGGCAGCGGCCGCGAGGTCGCGACGCAGGCACTCGACGCGAACGGTGACGGCACGCCGGATTCCCTCCTCGTGCTCGCCGACTTCCGGCCGAACGAGACGCGCCGATTCGTGGTCGAGCCTATCGCTCCGGCCGTCTGGCCCGCGCGCACCGCGGTGCGTCACGACGACCCGCGCGACGACATGGCGTGGGAGAGCGATCGCCTCGCCTGGCGCATCTACGGACAGGGGCTCAAGAAGACGTCCAGCGCGATGTCCAGCAGCGGCGTCGACATCTGGGTCAAGAAGACGCGCGATCTCGTCGTCGAGAAGTGGTATGCGAAGGGCCATGACGAGTACCACATCGACACCGGCGAAGGCGCTGACTTCTATGACGTCGGCGAGACGCTCGGCGCAGGCGGTACAGCGCTCTGGGCCGGCGACTCGCTGGTGCGTGCCGACAACTTCACGTCGTACAAGGTCATTGCCACCGGGCCGATTCGCACGATCTTTTCGGTCGAGTACCCTGAATGGAAGGCCGGTGCGCTGACGGTGAGCCAGACCAAGCGCATCATCATCGATGCCGGCTCGAATCTCTATCGGGAAGAGAGTGTGTTCCGCGCGCCCGCCGGTACGACGAGCATTCCCTATGCGATCGGAGAGCTCAAACGCGCGGGCATGGTGGGCACGACGAGCAGGACGAACGCATGGGCGTGGCTGACGGGCTGGGGTCCGACGACACCGAAAAAGGGCGGCGACGGTGAGATCGGTACAGCCGTGCTCCTGCCGCGCGATCGCGTGCGCGACTGGAAGGAAACGGACAAGCACTACCTCGCGATCACGCACGCCACGCCGAACGTGCCGGTGGTGCATTACAGCGGGGCCGGCTGGACGATGAGCGGGGATTTTCGCGACGTTCGCGACTGGTGGCGCTACCTCGACGAGTACGCCGCGCGGCTCGCGTCGCCGATCGTGCTCAAGGCCGACGCGCAGTGACGCGCGTCATCGGTGTGCGGCATGTGCTGCTGGTGGGACTTGCCCTTGCGCCCCTGCACGTGGCCAGCGCACAGCAGACGATGGCGTTGTGGCCGGCTGCTGCGCCCGGTGCGCACGGCAGCACCGACGCCGACACGCCGACGCTCACGACGTACGCGCCGCCGGCGGCGCAGTCGACCCGCACCGGTGTGCTGGTGTTCCCGGGCGGCGGCTACGATCACCTCTCCTCCGACAAGGAAGGCGTGCAGGTGGCGCGCTGGCTCAACACGCGCGGCATCACCGCGTTCGTGGTCAAATACCGCTTCGGGCCGCGCTACCAGCATCCGGTGCCGGAGCAGGATGGCCTGCGCGCCATCCGCGTCGTGCGCGCGAACGCCGCGCGTTTCGGCATTCTCCCCTCACGCATCGCCGTGCTGGGCTTTTCGGCCGGCGGACACCTCGCTGGTTCGGTCGCCACGCGCTGGACGGCGGGCGACCCCTCCAGCGGCGATCTCGCCGAGCGTGAGAGCGCACGCCCGGATGCCGCGCTGCTCGTGTATCCCGTCGTGACCATGCGGGATCCGTACGTGCACCCGGGGTCGCGACTGAATCTCCTCGGGGTGCAGCCGCGCCCGGAGGTGCTGCAGGCCACCAGTCTCGAATCGCAGGTGCGGCGGGACACGCCGCCGACGTTTCTCGTGGCCAGCACCGACGATCGCTCGGTGCCGGTGGAGAACAGCCTGCAGTTCTATCAGGCACTGCGCGTAGCCGGTGTAGCCGCCGAGCTGCACGTCTATGAGCGCGGCCGTCACGGGTTCGGGCTGGCCGCGGATGATCCGATGCTCTCCACCTGGACGGGGCACGCCGCCGCCTGGCTGTCGCGCACGTTCGCCGAGCCGCGGGTCGCGCCGTCGCCTGCGCCGGACACCATCACGAATGCCATCGTCGACAGCCGGTTCACCGGCGCCGCGGGCACGAAGACCGGCGGCGTTCCCACGTATCGAACCGTGAACGCCGCCGTCGAAGCTGCACCGAACTTCCCGCAATCGCCGTGGACGATTCGTGTGCGCGCCGGTCGATATCAGGAGAAGGTATCGGTGGACAAGCCGAACATCCGGATCATCGGTGCCTCACGCGACAGCACGATCATCACATGGGGCGACGTCGCCTCCACGCCCGCACCAGGCGGTGGCACGCTCGGCACCCGCGGCACCTGGACCCTGCGCGCGACGCAGGCGGACTTTCAGCTGGAGCGCGTGACCGTCGAGAACAGCTTCGACTACGACGCCAACGCGCGCAAGGCGGCGACGGACAGCACGAAGATCCGCGACACGCAGGGGCTCGCCGTCGCGATCACCGACAAGGCGGATCGTACGGTGTTGCATGACATCGTGATGCTCGGACACCAGGACACGTTCTTCGCCGATGCCGGACGCACGTACGTGCGTGGCAGCCGCATCGTCGGCAACGTCGACTTCATCTTCGGCAGCGGCCGGCTGGTGTGCGAGGAGTGTGACATCGTGTCGCTCGATCGTGGCAGCACCACCAACAACGGCTACATCGCGGCGCCGAGCACCGACATCGCCTCATACGGCATGCTGTTCCTCCGGTCGCGACTCCTCAAGGCGTCGCCCGCAATGGCGAAGAACTCGGTGTCGCTGGGGCGGCCGTGGCATCCCGGCGGGAACCCGCGCGCCGTCGGCATGGCGGTGTTCATCGAGTGCTACATGGACGACCACATCGCCGCCAAGGGGTGGGATCGCATGTCGGCCGGCCCGATGACGAATGGCGAGCGCATGTGGTTCGAACCGGAACACGCGCGCTTCGCGGAGTACAGAAGCACGGGGCCCGGTGCCGTGGAGAGCCCGACGCGGCGGCGCCTGTCCGACGGTGATGCGACCAGCTACACCAAAGATCTCGTACTCGACGGCTGGAAGCCGGAGCCTCGTCCATGACCCGTTCGCGCACCCTCACTGCAGCGCGCGCCCTGCGCGCGCTTCTGTCCGTATCCGCGGCGCTCGTGGCGGTGGCGCCACTCGCGCACGCGCAGGACTCGCGCGCCGTGAAGGAACCGGTGGCGCCGACAGCCTGCACGGTTCTCGCCGCGGGGCTGGTGCCGGTCGGCGACTCCACGGTCAGTGCTGCGGACGAGTCCCGCGTCGACTCGCCGCGCATCCAGGCCGCACTCGATGGGTGCGCGGCGGGGCAGGCGGTCGTGCTGCGGGCCGCGGGGCAACGTCGCGCGTTCGTGAGCGGCCCGCTGCGGCTCAAGGCGGGGGTGACGCTGGTGCTCGACACCGGCGTGATCGTCTTCGCGTCCCGCGACCCGCGCCTGTTCGACATCGCACCTGGTGCATGTGGTGTGCTGAGCGAAGGGCCGCGCGGGTGCCGGCCCGTGATCACGGCGGAGCGCGCCAACGGCAGCGGCGTCATGGGCCCGGGTACGCTCGACGGGCGGGGCTGGGCCACGCTGCTCAATGGCGACGTGACGTGGTGGGAGATGGCGGAGCAGGCACGCGACACGAAGTACTCGCAGAACAACCCGCGGCTCATCCTCGCCACGCGATCGAACGACTTCACCCTGTACAGGCTTCGTCTCCGCAACAGCCCGAACTTCCACGTCGTGTACGAGCGTGGCGACGGGTTCACCGCGTGGGGCGTGACGATCAACACGCCACGCGGGGCGCGCAACACGGACGGTATCGATCCGTCCGGTGCGACCAACGTCTCCATCCTCCACAGCTACATCCACACCGGGGATGACAACGTCGCCATCAAGGCCGGTACGAACGGCGGTGCGCGCAACATCACGGTCGCGCACAGCCATTTCTACAACGGCCATGGTGTATCCGTCGGCAGTGAAACCGACGGCGGCGCAAGTGGCATCCTCGTGCACGATGTGACCTTCGACGGTACCGACAACGCGTTGCGCGTCAAGTCGAATGGAAGTCGCGGCGGGTTGGTGGACGGGGTGACGTACGACAACGTGTGCATCCGCAACGTGAAGGCGCCGGTCTTCATGGACTCGCACTACACGGCGTCCCCGGAACTCGATGGCGCCAAGATCCCGCACTTCCGCAACATCGTCGTGCGCAACGTGCGCATCATCGGTGCCGGCACGATCACCCTCGACGGCTACGATGCCGCGCGCCCGCTCGGCATCACGTTCGATCGGTTGATCGCCGACGAGCCGGCCCGCATCAAGGTGGTGGGCCGCCATGCCGAGCTGACGCTCGCGGCCGGCGGCAGCAGCATCGAGGTGCCTGCGACCGTCGCGAGAGTGCAGGGGCCGCGTGTACGCCCAACACCGACGCCTGCGCTCGCCGCGTGCGAGGGGCGCCTTGTGCCTTTCCCGGGCGGCGCCGCGAAGGCGATCACCGTGCGCAAGCTTCCCAAGCCGGCGCCGCCGGCCGACCAGTACACGAACCCCATACTCTCCGCGGACTTCTCCGATCCGGATGTGATCCGGGACGGCGACGACTTCTGGATGACGGCGTCGAGCTTCGGACACGTGCCGGGCCTGCCGATTCTACATTCGCGTGATCTCGTCCACTGGTCGATCGTGAATCACGCGATCGCGCGCTTCGACTCCGCGACGTTCGCGGGCGCGTTCGATGCGCCGCAGCATGGCAACGGCGTGTGGGCACCGTCGATCCGCAAGCACGATGGCTGGTTCTGGATCTACTACGGCGATCCGGATCGGGGCATCTTCATGACGCGCACGCGCGACCCCCGGGTGGCGTGGAGTCCCCCCGTGCTGGTGGCGGCAGGCAAGGGGCTGATCGATCCCTCGCCACTCTGGGATGAGGACGGACGGGCATACCTGGTTCACGCGTATGCCCGTAGTCGTTCCGGGATCAAGCATCGGCTCGTGGTGCGCGGCATGCGCCCCGACGGCACCGCGCTGCTCGACAGCGGCACGGTGGTGTTCGAGGATTCCGTTCATCATCCGACGGCGGAGGGCCCGAAGTTCTACAAGCGTGATGGCTGGTACTGGATCCTCGCGCCCGCTGGAGGCGTCGCCACGGGCTGGCAGCTTGCGCTGCGCAGCAAGGCACCCAGGGGGCCCTACGCGGTACGTACGGTGCTCGCGCAGGGCAGCACCACCGTCAACGGCCCGCATCAGGGTGCATGGGTATCCTCGAGCGGAGGCGACGACTGGTTCCTGCACTTCCAGGATCGCGGCGCATTCGGTCGCATCGTGCATCTGCAGCCGCTGACCTGGCGCAGCGACGGGTGGCCGGTGATCGGCGCGGCAGCAGGCGCCGACACCACCGGGACGCCGGTCGAAACGTTTCGCATGCCGTCTTCTGCTGCGACGTCCACTCCGGGAGCGATGCCCACCGCCGCGCTGCTGCAGACCACCGACGAATTCGATAGCGGTGTGCCGGGCCTCCAGTGGCAGTGGCAGGCGAATCCGCGCCCGTCGTGGCTCGGCCCCGTCAAGCCCGGGGTGCTGCGCCTCGTCGCGCAACCGCTCGCTGCCCCAGCGAGGAGTTTGTGGGACGCACCCAACCTGCTGATGCAGAAGTTTCCGGCGGCCGCATTCTCCGTGACCACGTCACTGTCCGCGAACGGCACACGCACCGGAGATCGTGCCGGGCTCATCGTGTTCGGGCTCGATTACGCGTGGGTCGGCGTGCGACGTGCGGCGGCCGGGTGGGAGCTCGTCGCGGCCGCGCTCAAGGACGCTGACAAGGGTGGCACCGAGTCGGTCACGACCATCGCGGCGCTGGCGGCCCCGGAAGTCGTCCTGCGTGTGTCCGTCGATGAAAGCGGAGTGTCCCGCTTCGCCTGGAGCACGCGCGACGGGGCGCTGCAGGAGATTCCCGCGAGCATCTTCGCGCCGTTCACGGCGCGCGAGGGCAAGTGGGTGGGGGCGAAAGTGGGTGTGTTCGCGAGTGCGGCCAATCCGTCGACGCCGTCCCCATCGGCCACCACGGCCCCGTTGGTCGCGCAAGTCAACTACGTCCGGGTGAAGACGCCGTGATGTCACGCGCGGCGTGGGGTGCAATGCTGCTGTCGTCCATCGCTTTCGTTGTTCCGTCACAGCCCGCAGTGACGATTCACCTGATCGGTGACTCGACCATGGCGGACAAGCCGGATCCCGGGCGCAACCCTGAGCGAGGCTGGGGGCAGGCGCTTCCGACATTCGTGCAGGCGGGAACGGTCGTCCGGAACCACGCCGTCAACGGACGCAGCACGAAGAGCTTCATCGACCAGGGCCGCTGGGACGCCGTACGCAAGGCGCTGGTTGCGGGCGACTACGTGTTCATCCAGTTCGGGCACAACGACCAGAAGACGGACGACAGCACACGCTATACCGCGCCGTTCACCGCCTATCGTCGCAATCTCGAACGGTTCGTGCGTGAGGCACGCGCTGCCGGCGCCACGCCGGTGCTCTTCACCTCGATCGTGCGCCGACAGTTCAATGTGAAGGGCACCCTCGAGGACACGCACGGGCTCTATCCGCTCGTCGTCCGCGACGTCGCGCGCGACCTCCAGGTCCCGATGGTCGACCTGCAGCTGCTCACGGAGGAGCTGGTGCAGACGGCCGGCCCCGAGGCATCGAAGGGCTTCTACGTGTTCACCGCCGCCGGCGAGTTTCCGGCGTTTCCGCTCGCCCGCGAAGACAATACCCATCTCTCTCCTCGTGGCGCGCGGGTCGTCGCCGGGCTGGCTGTGCATGCACTGCGAGGGCTGGCCGGTCCGGCCGGCGTGGCGTTGTCCCGCCTGCTGAATGCAAATGCCCCGCCGGGCATGTCGCCGGCGGGGCATTTCCTCCACGACTGATCGCGCGGCTACCAGCCCGGATTCTGTGTGAGCAGCGGGTTGAGGTCGCGGGCAGTCTGTGGAATCGGGAGCAGCTTGAACTTGTCCACGAGCGCGACCTGCGCCTTCGGGTAGCGGCTGCTGCGGAATCGCAGGCCGTTCGAGTTTGCGAACAACATGTTGGCCTCGATGCGGGCCTTCGACCACGCCCAGTTGCGCTGGGAATCGAAGTAGCCGTTCGGCCCCTCCATCGCGAGCTCGAGGCGACGCTGCGCGAACACCGAGTCGCGGAAGGCGCCCAGTGCGAGACCGGGAGTGAGGTTGCCGATCTGCGCGCGGTTGCGCACGAGGTTGATGGCGGCGTAGGCCTCGAGCGTCGGCCCCGAGATCTCGTTGATGACTTCCGACTCCATGAGCAGGTTGTCGCCGTAGCGCAGGATGATGTAGTTCGGCTCGTCGTTGCCAGCCGTCACCGACTGCTTGTCCAGGAACTTCGCCATGACGGGAGCGATCGTCGTGTCCGTCGTTGCGCCTGGCGCCACGTACCCGCCATTGGGGAGGGCCGCATTGATCGTCCACGTCGCCGTGTTGCCGGCCTTGTTGGTGTACGTGAGCTGCCAGGTGGCCGCACGCCGCGTGTCGTTCAGCACGTACGCGTTGAAGAACGGCTGTTCCGCCGAGAAGGAGCCATTCTGGCTGGCCCCGTAGTTCGAGAGACGCGGCGCCACCTGGTTCGACAGCCGGCAGCCGATGCCCGTGGAGCGGGAGCACTGGATGTCGAAGATGACCTCGTTGTTGTTCTCGTTGGTCATGTCGAACAGCGTCGCAAAGTTGCTCACCAGCGAGTACCCACCCTCCGCCTTCACTTCGTTGAGCAGGCGGAGCGCGTTCTGGTAGTCGGTGGCCTTCGTCGCCACGCCGGCATCGGTGATGCTCGCGCGGTGCAGGTACGCCTTGGCCAGCATCGTCTTCGCGGCACCACGCGTCGCGCGTCCGATGTCGCTGCCACTGTACCGGATCGGCAGCACCGGCGCGGCCTCGTTGAGGTCCTTGAACACCTGCGCCCAGACATCGCTCGCCGGGGCGCGCGGCTTCTGCAGGCTGTCGAGTGACGCCGTCTCGGTGATCGGCAGCGGCACCCCACCGAAGAGACGCACGAGATTGAAGTAGTGCAGGGCCCGCAGGAACTTCGCCTCCGCGACGATGCGGGTGCGCACGACCTCGTCCATCGGAATCTCGGGCACCCGGCCGATCACCGAGTTCGCCCGGTTGATCCCCTGGTAGGCACTCTGCCACGTGCTGTAGATGTAGTTGTGGGACGCGGTGAACGTGTAGTTGTCCACCAGGCTGCGCTCGTTCGCGTTGCTGAGATAAACAGTCTGCATCTCCGTCATGAACTCGCTCAGCATGATGAAGTTGCGACCGTAATAGTTGTCGCCCGTGCTGTGCGTATTCGTGGCATAGACGCCGGCGATCGCCGCCAGGGCGTCACCCGATGTCTGGTAGAAGTTCTCCGGGCCCACGAAGTCGTAGGGCACTTCGGTGAGGAACTCGTTGTCGTTGCAGCCGATCGCTCCGGCAACCGCGAGCGCGGCGACGGCGCGGAACAGAGTGCGCTTATGCATGGCCGTTCTCGTCGGTCAGTAAGTGATGTTCAGGCCGAACGTCCAGGTGCGCGCCAATGGGTACGCACCGACGTCCACGCCACGATTCGTGTTGCCCACGCTGATGCTGCTCACGTCGGGATTGAAGCCGGAGTACTTGGTCCACGTCACGACGTTCTGCCCCGTGACGTACGCCCGCGCGCCGACGCCCTTCATGCCGAGCCAGCGATCCGGGATGGCCCGCGAGAGCGAGATCGTGCGAAGCCGCAGGAAGGATCCGTCCTCGAGCAGTTCGTTCGTGATGTCGGCATTGAGAAAGCCGGCGCCCGATCCGATGCGCTGGTACTTGCCGTCCGGGTTCTCGGGGCTCCACGCGTCGTTCACGCGCTGCCGCGTCACGTTGAGCGTGGGCGATGCACCATTGAGTCGCAGGTTGTTCAGGTTGAGGATCTCGTTGCCACGCACGCCATCCAGCAGGGCGCTGAACTCGAAGCCCTTCCACGACACGTTGTTCTGCCAGCCCACGACGTAGTCGGGGTTGGGATTGCCGATGATGGTGCGGTCGTCACCGTTGATGATGCTGTCGCCGTTGATGTCGATGTACATGCGGCTGCCCAGACCCGGCAGCGTACCGCTCGCAAATCGGGTCTTGGCGCGCCACGCATTGAGCGTGACGGTATCGCGGAACAGGTCGCCCGTGCGGAAACCGTAGAACGCGCCGATCGGCTGGCCCACCTCGACGACACTCGACGTCGCATTGATGTCCGACGAGGTCTGCTGCGTGGGGAAGATGCGATTGACGCCACCCAGCTCGAGCACCTGGTTGCGATTGCGCGAGTAGTTCACCGTGGTCGACCAGGTGAACCCCTTCCGCTGGGGGCCACCCTCGAGCACATGAAACGTGACGCCGGCCTCGACGCCCTTGTTCTCGATCGAGCCCGCATTGACGAAGGCGCTCGAGTACCCGACTTCGGACGGCAGGTTGATCTGCAGCAGCAGGTCATCCGTACGCTTCGCATACTGCTCGGCGACGATCTCGACGCGGCCCTTCAGCATGCTGAGGTCCACGCCGTAGTTGACCTGACGCGTCGATTCCCAGCTCAGCGTGGGGTTGCCGATCGACGCGGGGAAGTAGCCCGGGGAGAGCGTGCCGTTGAAGGTGTACTGCTGCGGGGCGAGGCGCGTGAGCGACTGGTACGGCACGATCGACGGATTGCCGACGACGCCGAGCGAAGCGCGCAGTTTCAGGTTGTTGATGAACGTCAGCCGCTCCATGAACGGCTCTTCCGAGAGCCGCCAGCCCACCGAGCCGGCGGGGAAGAAGCCCCACCGGTTGTCGGCGCCGAACCGCGACGAGCCATCGCGACGGCCCGTGAAGCTGAAGAGGTAGCGATCGAGCAGGGTGTAGTTCACGCGGGCGAGATACGATGCCAGCGTCCACTTGGTGCGGCCGGAGGACACCGTCGGGCCGCCGGCCTGCGATCCTGCGCCGATGCTCTCGAAGCCCGTGATGTCGCTGACGAAGTTGCTGTTGCGCGTGTCGGACCGCTCGGAGTTGAGCTGCTGCCGTGTGTAGCCGGCGACCGCCGACAACACGTGCGCGGATCCGAAGTTCGCGTTGTACGTGAGCGTGTTCTCGTTCAGGAAGCTCGTGTTGTTCGTCCGGCCGCGAATCGCGCGTCCGTTCTGGCCAAAGCCCTGCAGCGTCGTGCGCGGGTAGTACGTGTCGCGCCCGCGGAACGACAGGTCGCTGCCGATCGTGGAGCGGAACGTCAGGCTGTTCGTGATCTTGTAGTCGCCGCTCAGGTTCGCGAGGATGCGCGTGTCGAACAGCTTGTCGGTCACGGCGATCGCGGATGCCACCGGGTTCGGGACGTTGCCCGGCGCAAGTCCGAGCGCCTGGAGCACCTGCGGGTAATCCGCGTTGAGCAGCGTGAACGTGCCGTCCGTGCGATACGGTGTCATGATCGACGGGTACTGGAGCGCCGCACCCACCGCACCTGCGCCTGCATTGAGCGACCCGTCCGTCGGCACCTGCGAACTGTTCACGCGGCTGAGGAGCAGGTTCGTGCCGAAGCGGAGCCGCTCGCCGACCATCTGGTCGACGTTGCCGCGCAGCGAAAGACGGCGAAAGTCGGAGTTGTCGACGACGCCCGCCTGGCTGAACGTGCCGCCGGAGATGGCATATCGCGTCGCGTTCTTCGCCGTCGAGCCGCCCGACACGCTCACCTGCAGGTTCTCGATGGCCGCGGGACGGAAGATCAGGCTCTGCCAGTCGGTGCCGACGCCGAACGACGCTGGATCGGCATACGGCTGCGCCAGATTCGATGTTGCCGCCCACGTGTTCGCGAACTGGGCGAACTCCGTGGCGTTGAGCAGGTCATACCGCTTGGCGACGGTCTGCTGACCGCGATAGAGATCGATCGCGACCTTGGGCTTCGCGCCTTCACCGCGCTTCGTCGTGATCAGCACGACGCCATTCGCGCCACGGGAGCCGTAGATGGCCGTCGCCGACGCGTCCTTCAGGATCTCGATCGACTGGATGTCGTTCGGATTGATTGCGGCGAGCGGGTTCGACGGCGTGGTCCCGGCGCGACCACCGTCACCGGCACCCGCGGTGGCGACGTCGTTCTCGACCGGGAAGCCGTCGATCACGTAGAGCGGCTCATTGTTGCCGCTCACGGACGAGCCACCGCGAATGCGGATCGACAAGCCGCCACCCGGCGCCGACGATGCCTGCGTGACCTGCACGCCCGCCGCCGTGCCCTGCAGTGTCTGCTCGAGGGAGGTCGTCGGCGTACGCTCGACATTCGGCTGCACCGACGTCACCGATCCCGTGAGGTCAGACCGCCGCTGGGTGCCGTACCCGACGGTCACGACCTGAGCGAGGGAGACGCTGATGACCTTGAGCGTGAAGTCGGCGGTCGTCGCAGCGCCCGCGGTGACCGTCACCGTGTCCGTGCCCGGTGCGTACCCGATCAGGGTGGCGCGGAGCACGTACCGGCCCGGGGCAAGATTCGCGATCGAGTAGTTGCCCTCGGTTCCGGAGCGCGCACCGAACTGCGTGCCGACGATGCTGACAGTGACACTGGCGAGTGGCATGGCTGCTTCGGTGAGCACACGACCGGAGATGCGGCCAGTACCGGCGGTCGCTTGGGCCGCAACCGAGTGCGCCGAGAGAACGAACGCGGCGAGGAGCGCCGTGCCGAGCCTCTGTTTCGAACGCATGAGGGCAGTTCCTGTGGGAAGACGGAGCGTCGTGGTCAAAAAGTGCGACGACGGACCAGGTGCGCGAGGTGACAGCCAGGGGGGAGGACTGTCGGGAGCGAGGACGAGCGGGCGGGCATTTGTTCAGGGGACGAACAATATTCATCCATCCTGCCTTCGGATGCGGAGCACGGGCGCCGTCTGTCGGCGATTCAACGAACGGGACGTACTTTGTTCGTTGGAAGAACTAAAGCCGCCAACAAACGACCCGTGGAAGGGTCAAGGGAAAACTTGTAGCTCCCCGGCGCGTTTGTAAAGAGCGGGCTTCGTCCGGGGGCGAAGTGAGGGCTCTAGCGGCCGAGCTTCGCGAACAGGGCGTTGGCCTCGGGCGATGAGAGCTGGTCTCCGAGCGTTTCGTAGGTGCCGGCGCCCAGCACCTCCTGGGCCGAGCGTCGGACGAACGCCATCACGGCCCGGGCGAGACCGGGGCCCACGCTGACCCGCGCCACACCGAGGCGCCGGAGCTCCGGGATGCTCGGCACGCCGGGGCCGCCGATGAGGTTGAGCGGTGCGCCGACATCGGCGGCAAGGCGACGGATCGTGTCCGGATCGGTCACGAGGGGCACGAACACGCCGTCGGCGCCCGCGGCGACGTAGGCACGCGCGCGGCGGATCGTCTCGTCGAAGCGGAACGCGTCATCGCCCACTTTGCGCACATACGTGTCGATGCGCGCATTGATGAACACTTCGACGCCGGTTTCCTTCGCGGCCGCGCGCGCCGCGGCGAGGCGCGCCGCCTGCACCGGGATCTCCATCAATGGGGCGCCATCTGCTCCCGGCGAGTCCTCGAGGTTCACTCCGACCGCGCCCGCTTCGACGACCGCGCGTACCGTGGCTGCGACGTCGTCAGGCCCGTTGGCGCCGTACCCGCGCTCGACGTCGGCCGTGACGGGAACGCCCACTGCGGCCACGATCCGGCGAATGCTCTCGATCATCTGGTCGCGCGACACCCCCTCGCCGTCGGGATATCCGAGCGCCCACGATATGCCTGCGCTGGTCGTCGCGATGGCCTGCGCACCCGCCTCCTCGACGAGGCGTGCACTCATCGCATCCCACGCATTCGGCAGCACCAGTGCGGTGGCGGCATCGGCGGCGTGGAGCTGGCGGAAGCGGGCGGCGAGGTCGTGCTGCGACATGGGTGGTCCTGGCGGGTGAGTACGTAGCAACGGCGATGGGCGCCTGATGGACCATAATTGCTCGCTCGCCGGAGTGGGGAGTCGGCAGATAGCTTGTACCATGGCTCTCCTCCCCAGGCTGCTCTTCCTCGTTGCCACGCTGTTGCCGTGCGCCGGTGGTGCTCTCGCTGCGCAACCATCGCCGACGCCTTCCACGCCCGTATCCAACTCACTGCGTGGTGGACCCGTGTTCAACGGCCGTGCCGGCGCCACCACCGTAGCGACGCCGCGTGCGGAGGCCACGGCAATCATCGACGGCACGCTCGATGAGCCGGTCTGGTCGACTGCAGCGACGCTCACGGGGTTTTCGCAGTTCTTTCCACTCGATGGCGTCGCCGCCCAGGACAGCACCGAGGTGCTGGTGTGGTATTCATCCACGGATCTCCACGTCGGCATTCGTGCCTTTGCGCCGGCCGGCAGTGTCCGCGCGACTCTTGCCGATCGCGATCGCATCACGCAGGACGACAACGTGCAGCTCCTGCTCGGTACCTACGACGACAGCCGGCAGGCATTCGTGTTCGGCGTCAATCCGTTCGGCATCCAGAGCGACGGCGTGCTGAACGAGACCGGTGCGCAGACGGGCGGGGGATTCACCAGCAGCTCGGCGCGCGCGCGAGAGAGTGCGGATCTCGCGCCGGACTACGTCTGGCAGTCGAAGGGACGTGTGACACCGTGGGGCTACGAGGTCGAACTGCGAATCCCGTTCAAGAGCCTGCGGTACCGGGCGGGTGACGAGCAGCGCTGGCAGGTGCACGTCATTCGCACGGTGCAGGCGAGCGGTCATGAGCAGACCTGGGCACCGGCGTCGCGTGCACAGGCGAGCTTCCTGTCGCAGGCCGGGCGACTGACCGGATTGCGCGACCTCCGGCGTGGCCTGACGCTCGACGTCACACCGACGGTGACGTCGAGCATGACGGGCGGGCGACCCGTCGGAGCGACGGCCTGGGCGTACACGCGCTCGGACCCTGATGTCGGTGGCACAGTGCGCTGGGGCATCACGAGCAACCTGACACTCTCGGCGACGGCGAATCCGGATTTCTCGCAGGTCGAGGCCGATGCGACGCAGTTCTCCCTCGACCCGCGTGCGGCGGTGTTCTTCCCGGAGCGTCGCCCGTTTTTCCTGGAGAGCCAGGAGCAGTTCGCCGTGCCGAACCAGCTCGTCTACACGCGTCGCATCGTGCAGCCGACGGCCGCGGCGAAGCTGAGTGGCAAGTATCGTGGGTTCGACATCGGTGTGCTGTCCGCCATCGACAGCCGCGATCCGATCGTCGACGGGGCGGATGCACCCGTGTACAACGTGCTGCGCCTGCAGCGCGATGTGGGCGGACAGAGCCGGGTTGGCCTCGTGTACACGGACCGCTTGGAAGGGGACGCGTTCAACCGCGTCGCCGGCGTCGACGGGCGACTCGTGCGCGGGCCGCTCAGCCTCCAGGGCCAGTTCGCCAACAGCTTCACGAGCAGCCGGGTGGGGCAGGCGAGCGCACCGCTGTGGAACGGCGCGGCAACGATCACCGGACGCCAGTTCTTCGCGCGCTACGCACTGAGCGCGATCGACCCGGACTTCATCGCGGGCAGCGGCTTCATCTCGCGCCCCGGCATCGCGAATCTTCAGGCGACACACCGCTACACCTTTCTCGGGAAGCCCGGCGCACTGGTGGAGAATGTGGCGCCCGAGATATACGTGCTCGGGCGCTACCAGTACGATGACTTCGTGCGCGGCCGTGCACCGCAGGACCAGCAGCTGCACCTGCGCGGGAACATGCGGCTGCGCGGCGGTTGGCAGACCGGCCTGCAGGTGCTGATCGAATCGTTCGGGTACGACCGCGCACTCTACGCGGACTACGTCACGTTTCGCCCGACGGACGACGGTGGCGACGAGGCCGTGCCCTACACGGGGACGCCGACGCTGTCGAACCTGGATTGGGTGCTCTCGGTGGCAACGCCCGAGTTCAAGCGGTTCTCGTTCAACACGTTCTACATCTTCGGACGCGACGAGAACTTCCCGGAGTGGAGCTCGGCGCGCATCAACGTGTGGCAGGGTGCGCTCAACGTGCGACCAACGAGCCAGCTCCGCCTGAGTGCGACGTGGAACCGGGAGCAGTTCAACCGGCAGACGGATGACAGTGAAGTGCTGTTCCGCAACGTGCGGCGGCTGCGCGGCGAGTATCAGGTCACCCGCCAGGTGTTCGTGCGCCTCATCGCGGAGCATGCACGCCAGCGTCAGGACTCGCTGCGCGACGACAGTCGCACGGGGCGGCCGATATACCTGCGCACCCCGACCGGCGCGTTCCGCCGCGCCACCGGGTTCGAGCAGGAACGTTTGCGCTTCGACTACCTCTTCTCGTACCTGCCGACACCGGGCACCGTAGTGTACGCGGGCTATGGAGACGCGCGCGCGGCGAATGCACCGCAGGGACCCGAGCGGCTCTCGCGCACGCGGGACGTGTTTTTTGTGAAGCTGAGCTATCTGCATCGCGTCCGCTGACGCGAAGGTTGCTCGTCAGTGCTTCGGGTCGGTCAGCTTGCGGTGATCCGGCAGCAGTGACTTGTGCATGGCCATCGCCGCGACGGCACCGGCAGCTGCGGCGCGCACCGCGAGCTGTGGGCCGGGCGTGATGTCGCCGGCGGCGAAGACGCTCGTGACGGACGTCGCGTAGTGTTCGCTCACGACGATGTGTCCGCCGCGATCACGTTCGCAGCCAAGTTGTACGCCGAGGTCGTCGGCCGGGTACTGCGCGATGGTGAAGAACACCTTATCGGTGTCGAGCTGCTCCCCGTTCTCGAGCTCCAGGCAGGTGACGTTGCTGCCCTCGCGGCCGACACCCACGATGCGGTCGGTGATCACGCGGATGTTGCAGGCATCGAGCTTTCCGCACAGCTCGTCCTCGTCGAGGTCGGGCGAGCTGCCGTTGGTCGCGATCACGATGTCCGAGGTCCATGTGGTGAGCGCGAGCGCCATGCCGACCGCGCGCCGGCCGTGGCCGATCACCACGACCTTCTTGTCGCGCGCGTTGTACCCGTCGCAGTCGGGACACACGTGCGCGTTCGCGCCGTAGACGTGCTCGAGGCCGGGGATGTCCGGCCACACGTCGCGCATGCCGATCGCCAGCAGGAGTCGCTGGGCACGCACCGACTGCCCACCCTCGATGCGCAGGGTGAGCAGGTCGTCCGCGTTCTGCTCGACGTGCAGCACCGTGGCGTCGATCAGGTTGACGCCGTATCCCAGCAGCTCATCGCGCCCACGGCCGCGCAGCTCCGCCGGTCGCACGCCGGGTAACCCGAGATACCCGTTCACCCCACGGGTTTCCCAGTTGCGCGGGTCGCCGCTGTCCACGAGCACGACGTCGTGCCCGTAACGCGCACTCCAGATCGCGGCACTGAGCCCCGCAGGGCCGCCGCCGATGATGCCGATATCGTAGATCCTGCTATTGTCGAGCACTGGGTAGGTCATGAGGCGGCGTAAGGCAAAAAGGCTACCATCTGAGGGGTGCGGTCTCGTGAAACGTTCCGATACTGGTGTCTTGATATTGAGTGTTATAACGCGCATATTCATTCCATGACACCGAGCCTTCTGCAGCAACTGCAACAGGGGAAGCCGTTCTCCAGCCTGGTACAGGAGGCGCACCTGAACGTCGGGCGCACTGAGGCCGTGCTGCAGGAGGGCGTCGAGCGGGTACTCAAGCCGTTCGGGATCAGTGCGACGCAGTACAACGTGTTGCGCATCCTTCGTGGTTCCGGTGCGGAGGGGCTGTGCCGGAACGAGATCCGTGATCGGCTGTTGACGCGGATGCCCGATGTGAGCCGCCTGCTCGATCGGATGGAGGAGGGGGGATTGGTCACTCGGCAACGCGACACGACGGACCGCCGACTGGTTGCCACCCACCTCACCGACCGTGGGCGAGCGCTGGTCGACGCTCTGGACGCACCGATCGCCGAGGAGCATGCGCGTCGGCTCGGTCATCTGGATGACGTGCAGCTGCGGACGCTCATCGACCTGCTGACGCTGGCCCGCCGCACCCGCTGAACTGCATTTCTGCACCATCGTTCGACCTAATGGGTGTTGTCACACTGATGCGTATGACACCCGAGTTTGACCCCGTTCGATCTCACCAATTCAGGAGAATCATTCCATGCGCCTCTTCAACACTGCTTCGCCTCGCCAGCTCGACCTCGGATTGCTGGTGATGCGCCTCGCTGCCGGACTCGTGTTCATGATGCACGGCGGACAGAAGCTCTTCGTCTACGGCTTTCAGGGTGTCACCGGTGCGTTCAGCGGCATGGGCGTTCCGTTCGCTGACATCGTCGGCCCTGGCGTCGCCCTGCTGGAGTTCGTGGGCGGGCTCGCGCTGATCGCTGGACTCGCGACGCGGCTGGTAGGCCTTGGACTCGCGCTCGTCATGCTCGGTGCATTGTTCACGGTGCATCTCGCGGCTGGCTTCTTCCTGCCGAACGGCTACGAGTTCGTGTTCACGCTCTTCGCGATCTCGGCCGGCCTGATGTTCACGGGTGCCGGCGCACTGTCGGTGGACGCACTGATCGCCCGGCGACTGTCCCATCGTGGCGTCCCGCGCGGAGAGACGGTCGATCGCTCGCTGCCGGTCGGCGCCCAGCGCACCGCGTGATCATTGCCCGGCAACAAAAGCCCCGTCACTCGAAAGAGCGACGGGGCTTTTGTGCTGCAAGGACACGTGCGTCAGTGCATCCGCGCAATCAGGCGCGCAGGTCCGTGTCGCGCGACGACGTCTTGTCGGTTGCAGGCGTCGGAGCAATGGTCGGCTTGCTCGCGCCGTAAGCGGCGCCCAGCGCCCGCACCTTCTCGAGATTCGACAGCGTGCCGCGATACTGGGCCTCGACGATGGTGCGCGCGCTCGCCGGGAGCTCCGTCTTCAGTGCATCTTCGTACTTGGTGACCGCGAGCTCTTCACCGCGCTCACACTCGGTGAGGATCGCTGCCTCGTCCTTGCCGCTGACTGCAGCCTTGAGTCCGATCCATCCACGATGCACGGCGGCTGCAACGGTACCGGTCGTTTCCGCAGATCCGCCCAAGCGCTGTACCTCGGCCTGCAGTTCACTCGCCGAGCGTTCGATGATGGGCACGCGTGATGTGAACAGCGCCTTCGCATCGGGATGCGTCACGGCCTCAGCCGCTGCGCGAAAACCATTCGCGCCATCCTTGCACGTCTCGATGAGGTCGTTGAGCGTGGACACTGCAGCCTTGGTGTCATCCGTATGATGTGCCATCGATATGCCTCAGATTGATTGGGAAGCCCGTCTCCATTGCACAGCCTGTGCCCGATCTCGTGTGCAACGCATGCACCCTGCGATTGAGACAATTCGCGCTCGTCACACCCGGAAGTCCGGAATGGTGGACCGTATCCTGCCACACGAGTGCATTGACCTCGGCAGCGTGTTGTCGACCTCGTCGCGCTTCAGCGACGTAACACGAGACCGTCCGCGAGGTGCCGGCCGTGGCGTGCATGCTATCGCGTGCGCTTCGGCGACATGGAAGTCCACAATCGAACGCAGGGGAGAGCATGAGGCACGAACGTCTGAGCGGACCATGGGCGCGGCTTGCGCTGGCAGGGATGCTGGTGTGCGGTACGGCAGTGACGGCCGGAGCACAGGGGCCAACAGTAACGAATCCGCCGAACACGCAGGAGTTCGGCGTCGATGCCGGCGCCGTCATCGGACTCGGTGATCGCTCATCGGTGAGCCTGACGCTGCCGGCAGCACGCGCGCGCATCGGCTTCTTCTTGAACAACGACTCGCGCTGGTCCATCGAGCCAGCGGCCGGTTTCTCGTACGCGAAAGTGAAGGACGTGCCGTACCAGCTCGACTACAACCTCGAGCTTGGCGCGCTCTATCACTTCCGGGCGCCCGCGGACCTGTACAACGCAACGCGCGCATCGGTCGCGTACCTCCGTCCGTTCGTCGGCCTGGTGGGCGTCGCTACCGGCGGTAACGATACCGCCATCGAAGGTGGCGACGGCAGCAACAACGAACTCAGTGTCGGCGCCGGCTACGGCATCAAGATCCCGTGGCGCGAGAGCGTCGCGTTTCGACTCGAAGCGAACCTCGGGTATGGCTTCGACAACGAAGCGCTGCGCGTGGGTGCATTCGCCGGATTGTCGTTCTTTGCGCGCAACGTGATCCGCTGAGGAAAGCGTTACGCTACCCGAGCGGGGAGTCCGCCATCCATGGCGGACTCCCCGCTTGAGCGTCCAGGACCCGGGGACAGTGGCGCGCAAAATGGCAGCTTTCGCAGCGCGGAATGGATCGGTGCCGAATGTGCAGTATGCGTCACAAGGCATAACGGCAACGAATCAGGAGAATGCGTTGATGGCCAGGCTGCTGGTGATCGAGGACGACCGGATGTTCGCGACGCTCATCTCGCGTGCCCTCAGGGAAGAAGGTCATGTCACGGATGTGATCGGTGAGTATGCGGAAGGCCGCATGCTCGCATTCGTGCACGATTACGACGGCATCCTGATCGATGTCGGGCTCCCGGGCGGGAGCGGGTTGAGCATTGCACAGGAGTTGCGCAAGGAAGGGCGAATGACGCCGATCATGATGCTGACCGCCAACGACAGCGCCTCCGACATCATCCGCGGGCTCGATACGGGTGCCGACGACTACCTCACCAAGCCATTCGAGATCGACGTGTTCAAGGCGCGCGTCCGCGCCCTGGTGCGACGCACCGGGGTGCGCACCGTCGAGTCGCTGGCGATCGGCGGCGTCGTGGTGGAGCGGGGCACCTACCGGGTGACCATCAATGGGCGCAAGGTGGCGTTCACGCCCAAGGAGTTTGCACTGCTCGCGTACCTGATCCAGCGCGCGGACCAGGTGGTCACCCGTTCCGAACTGCTCGAAAAGGTGTGGGATCTGACGTTCGACCCTGGATCGAACGTGGTGGACGTGCACGTGGCCCGCCTGCGCGCAAAGCTTCGAGAGCACGGCGCGCTGCCGAAACTGCTGACGGTCCGCGGAGCCGGGTTCATGCTGACGCTTGGCGACGATGCAGCCGGCTGAACCCCTCGATCACTCTGACGCGCAGCACACCTCGAGCGATCCATCCGGCGATGCCGAAGCGGCCACCGGCGCGCTCGAGCGGCTGCGGCGCTTCGGCGGGAACGGCTTCGCACGCGAGATGAGCGCCATCTTCGCGGAGCAGGCGCCCGAGCAGCTCGCTGCGGCCCGTGCCGCCGCCGCCCGTGACGATCGCGAGGCCGTGGCGCACGCGGCGCATGGACTGCGCGGGAGCTGCGCGCAGCTTGGCGCCGTACATGCCGCCCGCTTGTGCAAGGCACTCGAGACCCAGGCGCCGTCCGGTGACCTCCCGGCGATCATGGCGCTGCTCGCCGGACTCGAGCATGCAACTGCTTCGCACCTGGAATGGTTGGGACGCGAGCTCGACGAGTCGAATCTCGAGCGTGGCCAGTGACCACCGTTGCGCTGGTGGAGGACAACGCCGACAATCGCCTGCTGGTGCGCGTACTGATCGGGCATCTCTACGATGTGCGCGAGTATGCCTCCGGCGCTGACGCCCTTGACGCCTTCTCGCGAGAGCTGCCGGACCTGGTGCTGCTCGACATCTCGCTGCCCGGCATCAGTGGCCTCGACGTCCTCGCGCGCATCCGAACCGACACTCGGCTCGCCCGATTGCCCGTCGTGGCCATCACGGCCCACGCGGCACAGGGCGAGCGGGCCCGGTTCATGGCGGCAGGGTTCGACGAGTATGTGAGCAAGCCGATCGTGGATGAGACGCTGCTGCTGGGTGCAATTGCTGCTGCGCTGGCTCGCGCGCACGACTGAAACGGTGGACGCCCCGTGAGCATGCGGCTGCATCGCAAGGTGATCGCTGCCCTTGGTGCGACGCTCGTTATCCTGGGCGTCGTGGGGAGCATTGCCTACCTGAGCGTGAGTCGTCTCGTCGAGACGTCGGGTACAGTGTGGCGCACTCACCAGGTGCTGCGCTTGATCGAGGTGACCTACTCTGCGATTGCCGACGCCGAGACGGGATCGCGGGGCTACCTCCTGACCGGGGATACCAGTTACCTGGAGCCGTACCGCGCTGCGACGGTGGCGATCGACGACAACCTGGCGGCCTTGCGTCAGCTCACCTCGTCCAGCCCGCGGCAGCGTGCGCAACTCGAGCAGCTCGATCCGCTGATCCAGCGTCGCCTCGCCGTGATGCAGCGCGCGGTGGTGCTGCGCCGGGAGCAGGGGTTCGAGGCGGCACTGGCGGCCGTGCGCACCGGGCGGGGAAAGGCGCTCATGGACAGTGTGCGTCAGGAGATCAATAGGCTCGAGGCCTCCGAGCAGACCCTCCTTTCGGCTCGGTCGGATGCCGAGGCGGTCTCGGTGCGTCGGCTGGGGACCGCGCTCGGGGCTGCGCTGTTCCTGGCGGTGGTGATCAGCGTAGTCGCCGCCGTGATTGTGCGTCGCGACCTCGCGCTCCGCACGGCGGCCGAGCGCGGACTGCGTGAGGCCAAGGATGCAGCCGAAGGCGCCAACCAGGCGAAGAGCCAGTTCCTTGCGCGCATGAGCCACGAGTTGCGCACGCCGCTCAACAGCGTGATTGGATTCTCGAACGTGCTGCTGCGAAAACAGGACTCGGCGCGTACGCCGGACGAACGACTCTACCTGGAACGCATCCGCGACAACGGCATGCATCTGCTGCACCTGATCGACGATCTGCTCGATGTCGCGCGCATAGACGTGGGTCGCCTTCGCATCGAGCGCCGGCCCGTGGAACTGGGCGCCCTGGTTCGCGGCGTCGTCGGTGGTTTCGAGGAGGAGGCGCGACGGCGTGAACTCGCATTGACGTGCGACATACCGGAGGACCTGATGTGGATCGAGTCCGATCCGACGCGTCTGCGCCAGGTGTTGGTGAACCTGGTCGGAAACGCGGTCAAGTTCACCGAGCGAGGGAGCGTGCACGTTCGCATCACCGCATGGACTCCCGACAATGCACTCGGGCGTTCGGGTGACCACCTGCGTCTCGACGTCATCGATACGGGCATCGGCATCGCTGCAGATCGGCAGCCGGCCATCTTCGACCCATTCGAACAGGCAGAGACGGGAACCGCACGCAAGTACGGCGGAACCGGACTCGGCCTTGCGATCTGCCGATCGCTGTGCGAGCTGATGGGTGCACGATTGGAAGTGCAGAGCACGCTTGGCGAAGGTTCAACCTTCAGCGTGATGTTTCCGACCTCGCGACAGCAGCCGACTCAAGCGGACGCAGCAATGACCGTTCAAGTATGACCATACTGTAACAAAATTCTCACGAGCCGTTCATAGGCTGCTCGGTAGCATTGGCGCATGTCTGCATCGGCATCCGGGAACGCAGGATAACCCGGCCGAGCAGCGCCTTTCTTCCGACCTCGTGACCGGAGTTTCGTGATGTTTCGCAGTACCTCCACCATTTCGTCATTGCTGAGCGCGCTTGCGCTCGCTTCCGTGACTGCGCTCGTCGCGTGCAGCGACAGCAGCGCCGATGCCGTCGCGCCGACCGAGCCCGTGAAGGCGGCGGCTGCAGCAGTCGTTGCCGACAGCGCGACCGGTGAGATCCTCACGCTCGCTGATGATGCGCCTTCGATTTGCCAGGCGTATCTCGCGCGTCGCAACTCGCTCAAGGCGCAGCTGGCGCAGAATCCGACTGACGAGGATCTGCAGGGCGGAGTGGCCGACTACAACGAGTACCTCTCCTCGAACTGCCGCTGATCCGAATGCATCCGATGATTCTGAAGGTTCGGACGGTTGTGTCTGCCGTCGTGGCTGCGACGGCGCTCGTCGTGCTCGCGAGTGGGCGGGCACATGCGCAGACTGATGCGCAGAAGAAGGTGCTGGTGTATTGCCCGTCGAACGCCGCGGCGCAGTGCACGAGCATCTCCAACGCCCTGAGTGGAACGTACGCCGTCGTGCAGCGCGCCTACGATGGCGGATCCGCCACCCTCAACCTCGCCACGGCGGATCTCTCGGGCTTCTCGCTCCTCGTGGTGCCTTCTGGCTCGACGGCGTTCTACGGGCTCCTGCGGAGCAACGTCTCGGTGAAGTCGCAGCTCACGGCACTGCTGGTCGGCCGTGTTGTGATTTACTCCGGCACGCCCGACCTCGGAAGCGGAGACGCGACCAAGAAGGCGACCCTGCTGCGCAACCTGGCGACGTGGGTGACGGCGGGCAGCAAGCCCGGTGTCGTGGTCCTGCAGGATGCCGCTGGTCCAGGGTCGAGCGGGACTGAGTACGACTGGCTGACAGGCATCTCGGGCGTCAGCGCGTCGGCCAACCTGTTGAGCCGTACCTATTCGCAGATCGATCCGACGACCGTACCCGCCGGCTCCGTCGAGGCATCGCTGCTGAACGATGGCAGCGGTGGACTGCTGGCCTACACGGGCATGGCATCCGATGGCGTCGCCGGGAACGACAGGGCCAAGGGTCAGTTCCTGCAGGGCGGCACGCTGCGGCAGGGCAATTCGGTGCTGTACTTCGTCGATCGCCCGACCGAGGTCGCACAGTCGATCACGTTCGGCGCACTCGCGACGAAGACCTATGGGGACGCGCCGTTCGCACTGAGCGCCACCGGTGGCGGCTCCGGCAATCCGGTGACGTTCGCATTGGGCGCCGGCAGCGCCGGCTGCTCGCTGTCGAGCGGTACCGTCACCATCACCGGTGCGACGGCCGCCGGTCAGAGCTGCATCATCGTTGCGTCCCAGGCCAGCAGCGTGGGCTACAACGCGGCCACCCCGGTGACGCAATCGTTAACGGTGAACAAGGCGTCGTTGTCGGTGAATGCCAATGCCGCCACGACTGCGTTCGGTACGGCGCCGACGTTGAGCGCCTCGCTCGCGGGCTTCGTGAACGGGGAGAACGCGTCCAGCGCCGGTGTGACCGGTGCAGCGGCATGCTCTCTCGTCGATACACCTACAACCGCGGGCACGCACACCGGCGCGATCACGTGTGCACCGGGCACGCTTGCCGCTGCGAACTACACGTTCGCCACCGGCAGCGCGGCGGACCTCACCATCGACCAGGGCACGCAGACCATCAACTTCGCCGCGCTCGCGGGCCGGACCTTCGGTGCTGCGCCGTTCGCAGTGAGCGCTAACGCGACGTCAGGCCTGACGGTGAGCTTCGGCGTGACGGGCAACTGCTCGCTCGACGGCACGACCGTCACGCTTACCGGCGCCGGAAGCTGCACGGTGACCGCGTCGCAGGCAGGTAACACCAACTATGGCGCCGCAACGCCGGTGTCGCACTCGTTCGACATCGCGAAGGCGAAGGCGACGATCAGCGTGCAGGGCTACACGGGCGTCTACGACGGCAACCCGCACGGCGCGACCGGCACGGCCACGGGCATCGGCAATGTCGACCTCAGCGCAGGGCTCTCGCTCGGCGCGAGCTACACGAACGTGCCTGGTGGCACCGCCTCGTGGTCGTTCACCGGTGGCGCGAACTACGAGGACGCGAGCGGCACCGTCGCGATCGTGCTGTCCAAGGCCGATCAGGCAGCGGTCAGCGTGTCGGCGCCGGCGTCCATGACGTTCGGGCAGGCGGCGGTCACGCTCACCGCGAGCGGTGGCAGCGGCACCGGCGCGTACACGTTCAGCGTCGGCAGCCCCACGGGATGCTCGGTGACCGGTGACCAGCTCACCGTCACCAACGCCTCGAGCACCTGCACCGTGACGGCGAGCCGCAACGGCGACGGGAACTACAACGTGTCTGCAGCCTCGCCGGCAGCGACGGTCGCACTCGTCAAGGCAGCGGGTTCCGTCAGCATCAACAACATTCCGTCGACGGCCGTGTACCTCGGCAACTTCACGCCCGCGTTCACCAAGTCGGGCGACGGTGCGGGATCGGTGACGTCACTGACGCCACTCACCTGCACGGTCAACGGTGCCGGTCTGGTGAGCTACGCCGCGGCTGGCGCCTGCCAGCTGCAGGCGAGCGTGGCCGAGGGCACGAACCATCTCGCGGCGACGGGTGCGGTGCAGGGCTTCACGATTGCCAAGGCAAATCAGGCTGCGCTGCTTGTGGTGGCCCCGTCCCCGGGTGTGTACGCGACGACGTACACGATCACGTCATCGGGCGGAAGCATTCCCGGTGCGCTGGTCACGTACAGCGTGGGCGCGTCCACCGCATGCACGATGAGCGTCGATCAGCTGCTCATGACGAGCGGAGTCGGCACGTGTGCGGTGACGGCGAGCAATGCCGGCAACGCGAACTACAACGCGGTTACATCGGCGGCCGCGACGGTCACGCCGGCCAAGCGCATGGCAGTCGTGGAGTACACGGGTGACCACTTCGCGGTCACCGCGGGGCCGACGATCACGACGGCGTCGATCCGGTTGAGTGCCACGGTCACCCGCGCTGACGCCGGATCGCTGGGCGACCTTACCAAGGCACAGGTTACGTTCGTGGTGAAGCGTTTCAACGGTGCCGCGTTGTCGACTGTCCAGGCAAACGTCGATGCCAGCGGCAACGCCATCGCCACGCTCAACGTGCCAGCGTCTGACGACCCGTACACGGTGGAGACGGACATCACCGCCGCCAACCAGTACTGGGACAGCAACACTGGCCACGAAGCATTGACCGTGAAGCTCGGCAACAGCGAGAAGTCGATGACCGGTGGCGGCTGGATCGCGGATGCCGACAGCCGCAATGGCAAGGACAACTTCGGCTTCAATGCGGGCTACCTGAAGAACGGCAGTCCGAAGGGCAACGCGGTCTTCGTCTTCCGCAGCAAGGACGGCTTCGACTACGTCGTGAAGACGAACAGCTGGTCAGGTGGTGGCCTCAGCTTCCTCGTCGACAACAACGTGACGAAGGCGTCGTTCACGGCTCGCGCCACGGTGCAGAAGATCAACATCACGACGGGCCTGGCCGATCCGACCTGGAACTCGGGTGGATTCACCATGATCGTCGACCTGCTGGACGGTGACCTGAACACGCCGCGCACCACGGACTCCTACGCGATCACGATCCTGAACGGGTCAGGCGGCGTCTGGAAGCGTGTCGGCACCCGAACGGCGCAGGTGACGCTGGGCGGCGGCAACGTGGCCGTGCAGAGCAAGTAATACCGCATCACGCTGCGCTGGCGGAGTTCGCCGGGGCGGAGCAAGCCGGAACGAGCGGCGCCGGGCACCCAGCCCGGCGCC
>JAZKCW010000085.1:0-16498 GCA_040387895.1 Gemmatimonadota bacterium | reverse complement strand
CCCCCGCTTCTGCGTCATGGAGCAGGTGCGCGGTGCTCCCGCTCCCAGTCCCGCTCCCGGCCAGCGTGGCGTCGGATACCTTCCACTTCGACAGGTACCCAGCCCGGCCACACGATCCGAGAGTCGATGGACGCACGAAAGGAACAGTTCGTAGAACGCATGGGCCTCATGAGCGAGGACGACGGCCTGCCGCGCATCGCCGGCCGCATCTTCGGCTACCTGCTGCTGACGCCCGGCGAGTGCGCCCTGGACGAGCTGGCGGCTGAGTTGAACGTGAGCCGCGCCAGCATCAGCAACGATGCGCGGCGTCTCACCGCGATGGGACTCATCGAGCGGCGCGGACGTCCCGGCGACCGTCGCGACTACTATCGCATCGCCCCGGATGCGTTTCGCCGGTCGATCGAGCGGCGCATCGACGGGCTCCGGCGTTTTCACGCGCTGATCGACGAGGCAGGGGCGCTCGGGATCGACGATCCGGAGGTGCGGACCCGTCTGGGAGTGTGGGACGAGGCCCATGTGCTCATGGTCGACGCCTTCCAGGCACTGCTCGCGCGGATCGACGGGGCCCCTCAAGGGACGGGCTCCGGAGGGAACTGATCGACGGGAGCAGGGGATACGTTTACTATTGATTGAACGTACTGTATGATGTAGATTGACGGATGAACGTGAATGTCGAAGCGCAGACCCAGTACGTCGAGCGCATGGGGCTGATATGGGAGGCGCGAGGTTTGCCGCGGATCGCCGGACGCATTCTTGGCTACCTGGCCCTCTAGGCCGATCCCGTCTCGCTCGATCAGTTGGCGACCGCGCTCCACGTGAGCAAGGCCAGCGTGAGCGTCGATGCGCGGCACCTCGAGCGACTTGCACTGATCACGAGAATAAGCCTGCCTGGTGACCGACGTGATTATTACGTCATCGACGAGGAAATGCCGGCGCGCGTCGTGGCACTCAAACTCGGTGAGCTGCAGGAATTGCAGGACGCCTTCGCGGATCTCGACGAACTGGCGCCGACCGACAGCATCGTGCGCGCTCGCATCGTGGCCTTCCGCGCATTTCACGAGCGCCTGCTGACCCTCATGCGCAGCATGCTCGTCGCGTTGAACGAACAGCCGCAGCCAGCGACCACCCCCACTGCCGCACATCACTCGTGACCACTATCCCCCGAGTCCGACAGGGCCGATCAGTCATCATCGGCGCGTTCGTGCTGGCGGCAACGCACGGGCTGCTCGCGCCCAATATAGCTGTGGCACAAACGAGCCCTCGCGCCGCTGCCGGAACCACCGGTGACTCGCTCGCACTCAGCCTCGAGCAGGCGCTCGCGCGCGCGCTCGGCGAGAGCCAGGAGGTGCGTCTCGCGCGATCGCAGATCGAACTGGCGAATGCGCAGCTCACGGCGGCACGTGCCGCCGCACTGCCGCAGCTGAACGGCAATATCAACTACACGCGCACCTTCGCGTCGCCGTTCAACACAGGCGGCTCGACGTTCACGCTGCCGGACTCGCTCCGCTTCTCACCCGACACCACGGCGTCGCTCGCGGACCGCGTGCGCTACCTCGAGCAGCGTGCACCGAGCGCCGGGCTGGGTGGCATCGGCAGCCTGTTCGGCAACCTGCCGTTCGGCCAGGCCAACTCGTACGTCGCGTCCGTGAGCGGGTCGCAGCCGTTGTACGCCGGCGGTCGCGTCGGCACGGCACTGCGCATCGCGGACCAGTACCGCGCGGCGGCGCGATTCGGACTGGTCGAACAGGTCGCGGACATCGAGCTGCAGACGCGCTCCGCCTACCTGCGTGCGTTGCTCGCGCAGGAGCTCGAGGCGATAGCGGGGGCGGCCGTTTCGCAGGCCGAAGCGTTTCTCGCACAGGAACGGCTGCGCTTCGCGAATGGCGTGACGTCGGAACTCGCCGTGCTGCGTGCCGAAGTGTCGCTCGAGAATCTGCGTCCGCAGCTGGTGCAGGCGCGGAACGCCGCGTCACTGGCCACGCTCGACCTCAAGCGTCTCATCGACATCCCGCTGCGACAGCCACTCCGGCTCACCACCGCGCTGCGCGTGCCGACGGACGAGGAGCTCGCGACGGCACCGTTGTCGCCCGAGTTGCTGGTGGCACAACGCGCATCGGTGCAGAGCGCGGAGCGGCAGGTGCAGATCCGGCAGGAGCAGGTCAAGCTTGCACGCTCGAACTACCTGCCGTCCGTCGACCTGCGCTTCAACTACGGACGCCAGATCTTTCCGAACCAGATCTTCGGATTCACCGGGCAGGATTGGCGCACGGATTTCACCGCGACGGTTGGGGTCAGTGTGCCGATCTTCTCGGGCTTCCGCACCCAGGCCGAAGTCCAGCAGGCACAGGTGACGCTCGACCAGGAGCGGCTGCGGCTGACGCAGCTTCGCGAGAACGTGCAGCTGCAATACGAACAGGCGCTGGGCGAGAAGGGGCGCGCTGCGGCGGACCTCACGGCGCGCGCACGGGCGGTCGGACAAGCACAACGCGTGTACGACCTCACCGTGCTTCGCTACGACCAGGGCCTGGCGACACCACTCGAGGTTTCCGAGGCGCGACTCTCGCTGCTCCAGTCGCGCACGAACCAGGCGCAGGCCATCTCCGACTTCTACATCGCCGACGCGAACGTCCGTCGTGCGATCGGTGGAGCCTCGACAACCACGGGCATTCCCGCTCGTAACCCGTGATCACGCTCATGACATTTCCAATGACCACTCACTCCATGCGCCGCCCTGTGCAATTCCTGCGACTCCTGGTGGCCGGCGTCGCGGCTGCTTCCCTGGCTGCCTGCGGGGCGGAAGAAGGAAAGGCCGAGCCGGGTGACTCCGCGGCCGGCGCTCCAGGAGCCACCGCCGCTGCACCGGCGTCCGCGATCGTGCTCACGCGCGACGACGTCGTCACTGCAGCGACGGCCGACATCACGACCGGCGTGCTGCTCACCGGATCACTCGAACCATCGGAGCGCGTCACGATCTCCGCACAGCTCAACGGTGTGCTCGGACCGATTGCGGCCGATCGTGGTACGCGCGTGCGTCGTGGCCAGCGGCTGACGACCATCGAGGCGGCCGGCGTGCGAAGCCAGGCGGCCGGGGCCCGTGCCAGCGTGGCCGCCGCGGAAGCGCAGCTCGTGGTCGCGCGCACACAGCGTGATGCCGCGCAGCGCTTGTTCGAGGCCGGTGCATCGTCGCGTGTCGATGCGCAGAACGCGCAAGCGGCATACGCGGCGGCCGAGGCGCAGGTCGCGGCAGCGCGTGCACAGGCGACGTCGACGGGAGAAGCCGCGGGCTTTGCAGTCGTCACCTCCCCGCTCAATGGCTTCGTGAGCAACCGCATCGTCGAAGCGGGGCAGGCGGTGCAGATCGGCGACGAGCTGATGACGGTGGTCAACACGTCGACACTCGAGCTCGCGGGTCGCGTGCCGGTCGACCAGGCCGGTGGCATCCGCGTGGGACAAGCGGTGACGTTCTCGCTCGATGCATTTCCCGGTCGCACGTTCACCGGCACAGTCGCGCGCAAGGATCCCGCGGCGGATCCCGCGACGCGCCAGGTCGGCGTGTTCGTGCGCCTGCCGAATGCCTCCGGGGAAGTCACGGCAGGCCAGTACGCGCGCGGCCAGGTGAGTGGGCAGCGCGTGACCGGTGCGGTAACCGTTCCCGTGACTGCGGTGATCGGCACCGGCGCGGACGCCGCGGTGTTCGTGGTGCAGGACAACAAGCTCGCACGGCGTACCGTAACGCTCGGCCCGCGCGACGAGCGGCAGGGTACAGTCGCCATTGCAAGCGGTTTGAAGGCGGGCGAGCAGGTGCTCGCGCGACCGGCATCGACAGTCGCGGACGGCCAGCCGGTCGTCGTCTCGACGGACAATCGTCCGAAGGAGCAGTAATCATGTCCGACCACATCGAAGCGCGCGGCGGATTGAGCGGTCTCGCGATCCGCCGCCCGGTGTTCACCGCGATGGTGATGCTGGGGCTCATCGTGCTCGGTCTGTTCAGCTACCGCCGGCTGAGCATCGACCAGTTCCCGTCGGTCGACATTCCGGTCGTGGTCGTGCAGACCACCTATCCCGGTGCGAGCGCGGAGACCATCGAGCGCGAAGTGACCGAGCGCATGGAGCAGGCGTTCAATCCCATCGAGGGCGTCGACCGGATCACCTCGCAGTCGCTCGAGGGTGTGTCGCTCGTGACGGTGGAGTTCGACCTCAATCGCAACTCCGACGTGGCGTCGCAGGATATCCGTTCGAAGATCGAAGGCATTCGCCGTGATCTTCCGGTCGCGATCGACCCGCCGATCGTGCAGAAGTTCGACCCGGCCGCACAGCCGATCATCTCGCTCGCACTGTCGTCGGAGACGACGCCGCTGCCGCGGCTCACGTCGCTGGCGGACGAGGACATCCGCCGCGCCCTGGAAACGGTGCGGGGCGTCGGTGAAGTGCGGCTGGCCGGTGGGCTCGAGCGCGAGATCCGCGTGTTTCTCCAGCCTGACCGCATGCGTGCGCTGGGCGTCTCGGTGGCCGAGATCAATGGTGCGCTGCAGTCGCAGAATCTCGAGTCACCGGCGGGCCGCCTGGAGCGTGGTGCGACCGAGACGCTCGTGCGCGTCACGGGGCGCATCACCGACCCGACGCAGTTCAACGACATCATCGTCGCCAACCGCGCCGGCGCGCCGATCCGCCTGCGCGACGTCGCCACCGTCGAGGAAGGCACGCAGGAGGAGCGCTCGCTGGCGCTCGTGAACGGGAAGCGAGCGGTGTCGCTCGACATCCTCAAGATCTCCGGCGCAAACACCGTCGAAGTCGCCGACGGCGTCAATGCAGCGATCGCCGAGATCCGGGGCCGCCTGCCACAGGGCACCGAGCTGCAGACCGTGCGCGACAACTCCATCATGATCCGGCGCTCTGTCGAGGACGTCGTGCACGAGCTCGTGATCGGCGCGATCCTGACGATCGTGATCGTCATGCTGTTCCTGAACGACTGGAAGGCCACGATCATCACGTCGCTCGCACTGCCGGTGTCCGTGATCTCCGCGTTCGTGCTGATGGGTGCGCTCGGCTTCACGCTCAACGTGCTGACCCTGATGGCACTCTCGCTCTCGATCGGCATCCTGATCGACGACGCCATCGTGGTGATCGAGAACATCGTGCGCCACCGCGAGCTCGGCGAAGGACACAAGGAGGCGGCGTTCAAGGGGACGAGTGAGATTCAGCTCGCAGTGCTGGCCACCACGCTGTCGATCGTCGCGGTGTTCGTGCCTGTGGCGTTCATGGGCGGCATCATCGGCCGCTTCTTCTTCCAGTTCGGTCTCACCGTCGCGTGGGCGGTGCTCGTGTCGCTGTTCGTCTCGTTCACGCTCACGCCCATGCTGGCCGCGTGGTGGGGTGTGGATCCGCATTCGGCCAACGAGCACAGTCGCGGCAACATCCTGACGCGCGCCATCACGCGATTCAACCTCGCCTTCGACCGGCTCGCGGAGCGATACCGTGGCGTGATCGACTGGGCGCTGCGTCACCGCAAGTCGACGGTCGCCATCGCGGCGCTCTCGTTCGTCGGCGCATTCATGCTGTTCCCGTTCATCGGTGGCGGGTTCATGCCGGTGTCCGACAACTCGGAGTTCGCCGTGCAGCTCGAGGCGCCGGAGGGGTCGAGCCTCGCGTACACGCGGCAGAAGACCGAGCAGGTGGACGCGCTGCTGCGGGCGTTGCCCGGCGTGGACTACACCTATGCCACGGTCGGCGCGGGTGCGGCCGGTACCGTCACCGCCGGTGACATCTACGTGAAGCTCACCCCGTCCGGCGAGCGGGACGTGTCGCAGCAGGTCATGATGGAGCGCGCGCGCGCTGCGCTCGCTCCCGTGTACGGCGTGCAGACCGCCGTGCTCGAAGCCGGCGGACTGGGTGGAGCGCAGGCACCGTTGTCGATCGACATCCGCGGACCGGATGTGGATCGGCTGCAGGCGCTCTCCGCGCAGGTGGCGACGGCGATGCGCGAGATCCCCGGGATCGTGGACGTGCAGACATCGCTCGACGATCCACGCCCGGAGTTCCGGATCGATGTGCGGCGTGATGTCGCAAACGAGGTGGGACTCGACATCAGCCAGATTGCAGCGACCGTTCGGCCGTTCCTGGCAGGGCAGGATGTGACGCGCTGGGAAGACCCCACCGGCGAGGAGCGCGACGTGGTGGTGCAGGCCCCGGCGGGGCAGCGCCTCTCGACGCAGGATCTCGCCGGCATTCCCGTGGCAACCGGGCGCCGCGATGCGAATGGTGCGACGATCACGGTGCCACTCGGCGACGTCGCGACACTCGAGGAAGGAACCGCACCGGCGCAGATCAACCGTCAACGCATGCAGCGTGTAGCCAGCGTGACCGCGAGCACCGCCGGCGACCTGTCGATTGCCGAAGCGTCCGCGGCGATCCGCGCGAAGCTCGAAGCGTCACCGATGCCGCCGGGCTACACCGTGCAGCTCGGAGGCGAGACGGAGGAGCTCGAGGAGACCGGCGGGTACGTGGTGGAGGCCATCGTGCTTGCCGTCGTGCTCGTGTTCCTCATTCTCGCCTCGCAGTTCGAGTCACTGACACAGCCGTTCGCGATCATGCTGTCGATGCCCCTGTCGCTGATCGGTGTGCTGCTGGCGCTGCTGGTGACCAACGACACGCTGAACATGATGTCGATGATCGGCGTGATCCTGTTGTTCGGACTCGTGACCAAGAACGCGATCCTGCTCGTCGACAACGCAAATGAGCGTCGCGCGGCGGGCGTCGAGCGGATGCAGGCGCTGGTGGATGCCGGTGTGGTGCGCCTGCGGCCGATCATGATGACGACGCTCGCGATGATCGCGGGCATGGTCCCGATCGCACTTGCGATGGGTGAGGGTGGCGGGTTCCGCGCCCCGATGGCGCGCGCGGTGATCGGCGGCCTGATCACGTCGACGTTGCTGACGCTCGTCGTGGTGCCCGTCGCGTACACCTACTTCGACGACGTCGGCGGATGGGTGGGTCGCAAGCTGTTCCGGCGGGCGAAGGCGCCTTCCGCTGCAGCCACACCGCCGGCCCGTGTGCCGCAACCCGTGCTGCCGCAACCGGTCGCGGGAGACTGACCGTGACGGACCCGCGCACGGACACGCGTGCTCGCCTGCTCGAGGCAACTACGCGTGTCTATGCGCAGCACGGGTATGCGGGCGCGACGACGCGGCAGATCGCGAAAGCGGCAGGCGTCAACGAGGTCACCCTCTTTCGGCAGTTCCACTCGAAGGACGCGCTGATAGACGAGGCGCTGCGCGCGTATGCGGCGCGCGAGTTGATGACGGCACTGCCGGACGTGCCTTCCGATCCCGCGGCCGAAGTGACCGCGTGGTGCGAGAGCGAGCTCGCGCGCCTGCGCCGGTCCGGTGAGCTGGTGCGCCAGTGTTTCGCGGCGGCCGGCGAGCATCCGGAACACCTGCGCGATTTCAGCGCGGGGCTCACCGACGCTGCGGGACTGCTGCGGGAGTACGTGGGACGCCTCGTGCAGCACGGCTTCTGCGACAGGTCATCGCACGCCGATGCGGCCGTGGCCATGCTCCTGTCGGTGCTCATTTCCGATGCGGTCGCCCGGGACATGATGCCGAGGGTGTACCCGCAGCGCGAGGCGACCGCTCCCGCGGCCTATGCTTCGGCATTTCTCACCGCGTGCGGGGTGCCGCAGCGCTAGCCTCGGCCAGCGCTGCGTCCGACGCGTGGTCTCGCCCTGGGCTAGCGCATCGACCAATCGGTCGCGAGGGCGACCGTGCCCCACGCGAAGCGCAGCTCGCCCTTCGGGGCTCCGGGATCGGTCGAGGGGATGAGCCACATGGTCAGGCTCTCGATCGGGGTAGCGAGTGTCGAGACGCGCAGGTCGACCCGTGCAAGGTCGTTCTTCGGGTCATAGGGGGCATCCGCCGGCGCGTCCGGCGGCAGCGGCTTCTGCACGAGCAGCTTCCACCCGGTGCGCGACGGCATGGCCTGCAGCACATACGTCCCTTTCGCCACGCGCTGGCCGCCGATGGTGAGATCGACGTCGGTCGTCAGCGTGGTCGCGTTGTTCGCGCCCAGGCGCCACGGCTTGTCGTAGGGCACGAGCGTCTCCGTGAAGAGTGCGCGTCCACGCAGGTGCGGCTGCCCGTAATCGATGCGGATCACGGACGGCTTGCCGGCGGCGCGTGCTGCGGCAGTGTCCACGAAACTCAATGCCACCTCGGTGGTGGCTCGGCCGCTGGGTGCCGGACGCATGGGACCCTGAGCCTGCAGCGCGGATCCCGGCGCAAATCCGAGCGCCCCAGCCAGTGCGACGGTGAGTAGGGCAGGACGAAACATCATGGGAGATGCTCCACAGGAGCTGAAGGTGACGAGGGCGAAGCGGATCGCCGCGTGGCGTTCCTGAAACTGATTCGCTGACGATAGCCCGCATCGAACGACGCCGATACCCTCACGCCAAAGTCACGATGTGCGCCGGGCCAATGCGCGGAGCCCGGAACGCGAAGTCTGGCCGCAAACGTGCCTTACGAAGCCTGATGGCCAACATGACTGATGCGTCGGAGACGGGAGGACTGATGGGGAGTGTGCAAACGTCAGGTCTCGACCCGTTTGCCGGCCCAGGCGAAATGCGCGCACGCTGTCGCGCCTTCGACTGGGCGTCGACGCCGTTCGGTCCGGTGGACGCATGGCCTCCTCATCTGCGTACTGCTGCCTCGATGGTGCTCTCCAACGGATTCTCGATGGTGCTGCACTACGGACCAGCGGCGGTGCAGCTGTACAACGACGCCTGTATCCCGAGCCTGGGTTCCGAGCATCCGAATGCGCTTGGCCGCCCCCTGTTCGACAGCTTTCCCGAAACCCGTGCGAGCGTCGAGCCGCTGCACGCACGAGTGTACAACGGAGAGACAGTGACGCTCGTGCATCAGGGCTTTCCGGTGAGCCGAGGCGGGGGAATCCGTGAGGCGTTCTTCACCTTCTCGTATTCGCCGCTGGTGAGTGAAAGTGGTGAGACTGTTGGCGTCGTCGTGACCGCGCTGGAGACGACGGCGCAGGTGGAGGCTGAGGCTGCACGCATCGACGCGGATGCAGCGAATCGCACGAAAGCCGACTTCCTGGCAACGATGAGCCATGAGTTGCGCACGCCGTTGAACGCCATCGGGGGCTATGCCGAGCTGATGGAGCTGGGGATTCGTGGCCCGATCACCGAGGAGCAGCGCAGCGACCTGCGCCGTATTCAGGCCAGCCAGCGACATCTGCTGGGACTCGTGAACGAAGTGCTCGACCTCGCGCGCATCGACTCGGGCGAGCTGGAGCTCGACGTCACGCCCGTGCGCGCCGGAGACACCGTCGACGCAGCGCTGTCGCTCGTGCGTCCGCAAGCGACGCTCAAGGCGCTGCAAATCGCGGAAGCCGACGGTGGTGCGCTTGAACGCGCCTACCTCGGTGACGAGCCGCGTGTGCGCCAGGTGCTGGTGAACCTGCTCGCCAACGCCGTGAAGTTCACAGCCACGGGCGGCGAGATTTCCGTGAAGTGCGAGTTGAGCGAGTCGCCGCCCGCGCAGACTGCGCTCGCATCGCGCTCGCCGTACGTGGTGGTGCACGTGCGGGACAACGGAGTTGGAATTGCCCCCGATCAGCTCACGCGCATCTTCGAGCCGTTCACGCAGGCGGAAGGGGGGCTGACGCGCACGCGTGGGGGAACGGGACTCGGCCTCGCCATCAGCCGCCGGCTGGCTCGCCTGATGGGCGGGGAGATCACGGTTCAGAGCTCCCCGCGCGCCGGATCGACGTTTTCCCTGTGGCTTGCGACGCCCGACCTGCGCAGCCGCCCGCGCGACACGAACGGCACGGGCCCGCACGCCGATACCGACAGCCACGTCGTACCCGCTGCGCGCAATCAGACCTTACGCGCGCCGCTGACTCCACCACGACCGATGTTCGCCGTACCCGTGGATGAGGCGCTCGCGGTGATACGCGTGGGCGACCTCTTGATTCATGAGGTGCAGGCGGTGATCGATGGGTACGTCGCACGACTTCACGACAGCGCTGCAATTCCAACGCAGGCCCGCTCCATCGCGGAGCTCGAAGATCACTGCGCATCATTCGTCCTCGAGATTGCCCTTGCGTTGCGCACGATGGGGGATGCCACCGGAGAGTCGGCCGCGCGCCTTCGTGATGGCACGGCGATCATGGCGCTCGTCGCAGAGCGCCACGGTGCGCAGCGCGCTGGCATGGGCTGGTCGGAGGACGCGATCCATGCCGAGTTCCGCATCCTCGACGACGTGTTGCGCGAGACTGTACATCGGACCACGTCGCTCGCCCATACGCACGCGCAGACGGCTGCGCGCATCAGTACCATCGTTGCACAACTGCTGGAGCAGGGAAAGCGGCTGAGCATTAGCGGGTACCGACTCGCGCGTTCGATGGAGTGACTGGCTGGACTACGGGACTGGTCCGCCAATTGCTTTCATGATGGGTGAGTCATCTCTCATGGAGGCATACCGTGACCCACAGCACGAAGTCCACCGGATCGTCACCTGCGAAGCCCGTGCGTGTTGCACGGCTGCACGCAATCGTTGCCCTCATTGGTCTCGCGCTCGCCGCCGGTCCCGACGCGCTGAGCGCGCAGGGCAACGACAAGGGGAAAGGAAAGGCGAAGGCCAAGCAGGGGGCGGTCACGCAGGATCGTGGTCGCGACGACAACGGGCGCCGGGGGGCGCAGGGCATCCCGCCCGGTCACCTTCCGTCAGCAGGTGAGTGCCGCGTGTGGTTCGACGGGCGTCCACCCGGCCAGCAATCGGCGCCGACATCGTGCAACAGGGCCGAGGCCATCGCGGCGAGCACTGGTGGGCGCGTGATCTATGGCGAGGACCGGCGTGGTGACGACCGTCGTGACGACCGTCGTGATGACCGATCGCGCGATCGCACGTATCCCACGACGCTGCCGGGCATGATCTGGGGCCGGAACTACAGTCGCGGTGAGCGCAGCAACGATGTGCGTCAGTGGCTCGGCGCCGATGGGATGCGCGTCAGCTACGCCGATGTCGATCGCAACGGGACGCCAGAAGTGGTGACGTGGAGCAACAGCGCCGGCCAGATCGTGCAGCGCTGGATCGACGACAATCGCGACGGCCGAGCGGATCGCGTGGCGCTGTATCAGAACAACCAGATCGTGCGCGTGATCAAGTAGGTGGCGCAGCGCGCGTGCCGTCGTCGGCGCCGGCCTACTCGCCGGTGTCCGACGACGGTGCCGCCACCGGTTTCGATTGCGGAGAGCCCTGCTCGCGCAGCCAGATGGTGAACAGCACGAGCACTGCGACCGAAAGAAATTCGCTCTGCCAGTTCTGGAACGATTCGAACCAGAAGCGGCTGGTGCCCAGATACCCGAGTGCCGATACGGGTTGACCGCCATGCGCGACCTGTGTCTCGCTGTACTCCTCCGCACCGCCGACGGCATGCAGGGAGAACGAGATCGCAAACAGCGAGAACAGCGCAATGCTCAGGGAGTGTTTGTAGAGCGCCAGCGGAAATCCGCCGTGCCGCACGGGCCACGGCGCATGCGGGTCGCCGCGCCCCTCCTCGGGCCGTTGGTCCACGGCTTCGGGTGCGGTCAGGTCCTTGGACTCGGAGGATCCGCGCTGATACAGGAACGCCGTCAGCACCACGAAGATGGCCATCTGGAGAAATTCTGACTCCCAGTTCTCCATGGTCGCTTCGAGAAACGCGCCGGTCTGCAGGTATGCGCCCAGGCTGACGCCGGGCTCACCATGCATCCGCTGCTCCTGGTTGTGGTCCGCGTGTCCGGTGAGCACCTGGCCGACGATGGCGAAGAGGAACAGGCCCACCGCGACCAACGCCAGGCCGTTCTCGTACGCAAACCGCCGGACGCCGCCGAGTCGGCGCAGTCGAACCGTCCGCTGAACGGCCTGTCGCGTCGCCGAACCCGCGATGCGTTCCGCCTCCTCGGCACTCGCCTGATCGGCCGCGCGCTTGACCGAAGTCCGAGCGTCGGGCAGCATGTCCGATGAGATGATGCCTCCACGACTGGGGTTGCCCAATCATGGAGGCAATTCACGTTCCGGAACGTCGGGATCGAGCGTCGTGAGCACGATGCCGTCCGCGGCGCCGGCCGTTTAGGATTGGAGTGACTCAGCAGTGTGGTCGGTAGAAAGCCGCGGAGTGTGGAGAAACGCATGTCGAGTGTGAACAACCCCGAAACCGACGATTCGCTGCAGCTCGGGCAGCAGGTGTTCGCCGGGGACGGCGAGATGCGTGCGCGTTGCCGCGCGCACGACTGGGGAGCCACATCGCTCGGCCCGATCTCACGCTGGCCATCGTCGCTGCGTTCGGTGGCGGGTCTCGTCGCATCGTCTGCATTTCCGATGGTGCTGCTGTGGGGAGAGGAGCTCGTCCAGCTGTACAACGACGGCTATCGCGACATCATGGGTGTGAAGCACCCGGCGGGCCTCGGCCAACCCACGCGGGAATGCTGGCCGGAGGTCTGGGAGCTGAATGCACCGCTGTACCATCGCGTGCGGGCCGGGGAAACGATCCGCCTCGAGGACGCGCTCTTTCCGATCACCCGGCATCACTCGGTTGGACCGGATGCACCCGGCGCGGAGCCGGAAGACGCGTGGTTCACGCTCTCGTATTCGCCGGTACGCGACGAGCACGGCGACGTGGAGGGAATTCTGGTCACGGTGGTCGAGACCACGGTGCAGGTGCGTGCTCGCAGCGCGCGCGAGCTCGAACGCGAGCGATTGCTCGCCGAAAGTGAGCAGGCGCGCCGGCAGGTCACGGCCACGCTGGAGACGATCGGCGATGCGTTCTACGCCGTCGATGCGAACTTCTGCTTCACGTACGTGAATCGCCGGGCCGAGGCGCTGTGGGGGCGATCGCGCGAGACACTGATCGGGCGGAACTACTGGCAGGAGTTTCCGCAGGCAGTCGGCAGCGAACCATACCACCGGCATCTCGAGGTCATGCAGTCACGCCAGCCGGCGCACTTCGAGACGAAGTCCCCGATTCTCGACCGCTGGATCGACGTGAGCGTGTACCCTGACGAGACGGGCGGCGGGCTGTCCTGCTATTTCCTCGACATCAGCGAGCGCAAGGAGGCGGATGCGGCCCGCCGCGACGCCGAGGAACGGTATCATGCCCTGATCAACACGATCGACCAGGGCTTCTGCACGATCGAAGTGCGCTTCGACCAGCGCGATCGTGCCGTGGACTACCGGTTTCTCGAGGTGAGTCCGGCCTTCGAGCGCCAGACAGGGATCAAGGACGCCGCCGGTCGGTGGATGCGGGACATCGCACCCGATCAGGACGCGCATTGGTTCGAGCGGTACGGGCATGTGGCGTCGTCGGGCGAATCCTCACGATTCGAGGAGCATTCAACCCCGCTCGGCCGGTGGTTCTCCGTCTATGCGTTCCGCATCGGCAACCCTGCACTTCGGCGCGTTGGCCTGCTCTTTCACGACATCACCGATCGCAAGCGGAACGAGATGGAGCACGACCGTCTGCTACGCGAGCTCACCGCGGAGCAGGAACGCCTTCGTTCGCTCATTCGGCACATGCCCGCGCCAGTCGCGCTGCACACCGGTGCGGAGCACCGATTCGAGATGCTGAGCGATGCGTTCCTCACGATCACGAACGGGCGCGACCTCACGGGCATGACACCGGCGGAGGCGTATCCGGAGGCCGTCGGACACGGTATCCTCGAGCGCTTCGATGAAGTGCTCGCGACCGGCCAGCCATGGACGGCGCACGAGCGTCACGTGCGCATCGATCGTCGTGGTGTGGGTGTGGAGGATACATGGTTCGACATCCGCTACGAGCCGGTCCGCGACAGTGCGGGCAACGTCGTCGGCGTGCTCAACTTCTCGTTCGACGTGACCGACCAGGTGCGCGCACGTCGGCAGGTGGAGGAAATGCTGTCGACGGAGCGCGCGATTCGCGCCGAGGCCGAACGGGCGCAGCGCGCGGCGGAGCAGGCGGCCGACCAGTTGACGCGACTGCACCGGGTCAGTCTTGCGCTGGCAAGCGTGGTCACGCCGGAAGCGCTGGCGGAGGCGGTCGTGCGCGAAGGCGCACCTGCGGTGGGCGCCATCGGCGGCGTGGTCACCCGTCTCACCGCGGACCAGGGCGACTTCGAGGTGCTGGCGTCGTACGGTGTCGCACCCGAGACGGTGGCGCGCTGGGCGCGCTTCCCGAATCGCGCCCCGTCGCCACACGCCGAGGCGCTCGCCTCACGGACGGCGTTGTTCTTCTCGTCGCTCGTGGAGTACGAAGCGCGCTATCCCGGTCACGGCGAATCGTGGAAGAACGGTGGCATCCGCTCGGTCGCCACGCTGCCGCTCGTCGTCGGAGGAGAGCCGTTCGGTGTGCTCGCCTTGCACTTCGCGGACATGCAGGAATTCGCCGAAGCGCAGCGCGAGTTCCTGATCACGGTGGCGAGTCTGTGTGCGAGTGCGCTCGAGCGGGCGCGCCTGTTCGACGCCGAATCCGAAGCACGTCGTGAGGCCGAATCGGCCAATCGGGCGAAGGCGGAGTTTCTCGCTACGATGAGCCACGAATTGCGCACGCCGCTCAACGCGATCGGTGGTTATGCCGAGCTGTTGGAGATGGGCATCCGCGGGCCGGTCACTCCGCAGCAGGTCGAGGACCTGCGTCGTGTACAGGCGAGCCAGCGGCATCTGCTGAGCCTCGTGAACGAAGTGCTGAACTACGCGCGCATCGAGACCGGCACTGTGCGCTACGACGTCGCGGATGTGCCACTGGCCGCCGTCCTCGCGTTGGTCGAGCCGCTGGTCGCGCCGCAGCTGGCGGCGAAGCGCCTGGTCTTTGCGTCACACTGCGCTGATCCGACGCTGACGGCGCGCGCGGACGCGGAGAAGACGCGCCAGGCGCTGCTCAACCTGCTCTCCAATGCCATCAAGTTCACGGACGCCGGAGGACGCGTCACGGTCAGCTGTGAGCACATCGACAACGCGCGCGTCTCGATCCGCGTGGAGGACACCGGAATCGGTATCGCTCCCGAAGAGCTTCAACGCATCTTCGAACCGTTCGTGCAGGTGAATGCGTCGCTTACGCGCACGGCGGAAGGCACGGGGCTCGGCCTGGCGATCAGCCGGGATCTGGCGCGGGGCATGGGTGGCGAGCTGACGGCGGAGAGCACGGTGGGAGCGGGAAGCACGTTCACGCTGATCCTTCCGCGAGCGTGATCGTGCGCTGATTTTTCTCCGCAACATGTCTGTCAGCACTCCCGCCCATAACGTACCGGTCGCCCTGTCAGGATTCATCGGGCGCGTTCACGACGTCGCCGAGGTCGTGCGCCTGCTGGAATCCGGGTCATCGGCCGACACACCTTCCGCTCGATCTCCGTTGGTTTCGGTGCAGTCTGCGGAATTGACACGGGAGAAGCCGTGTGGTGCTGGGGGCGCAACGACGTCGGACAACTGGGCAACGGAAGCACGGCGTCTGCAGGCGCCGTCAACTCGACGCCGAGTGTGGTAACGGGGCAGCGTCCGCTGCCGTAAGCGGCGCGTCATGGACGCGTCCGTCCCGCGCGCGGCACGGTGGCGGACGCGTCCTGGTCGCGCGGAACCTGTGCGACATGCAGGGTAGGGCAAGCCAACCCGGCTGATTGCTCTGTCCCGCTGGCGTCTTCCGCCTGGCGGCGGCATGTTGGGGCTCGCGGATCGATTGACCCGTGAGAGCCGCCTGCTTCCGTGCACCAACGCCGGGAATGTCACATGCGCACAAAGGGATTTCTTCCCGCGCTTCTGCTGATCGCCACGAACGCCGGAGAACGCGTCCGTGTCGCGTTGCCCACCGATGCGTCCGTGGCACTGCCAATCGCGATTCCCAACGAGAACACCGTCGCCGCGGGTGACCTTCGCGATGGCGTCCTGACGGTCGCGCTCGATGCCACGATGACGATGTGGCACCCCAATGGCGACTCGCTCCCCGGCATCCCCATCGAGGCGTTCGCCGAACGAGGCAAGGCACCGCAGGTACCGGCACCACTGCTCCGCGTCCCGCGCGGCACCGAGATCCGAGCGTCTTTGCGCAATACGCTGGAACGGGACACGCTGACGTTCTTCCTGCCGGTGCCGGGCGGCGTGGATTCCGTCGTGGTGCCGCCGGGCGAGACGCGCGACCTGCGCGGACGTGCCCCGGACCCCGGCACGTTTCTCTACCGCGCCACAGTCAGCACCCCGACAGCTCGCGCGCTGCGAGTGGGTGGGCTGCTCGCCGGCGCCATGGTCGTCGATTCATCCTCGACGGTGTCGCGCGCATCCAATCGCGCCCGCGATCGCATCTTCGTGCTGCTCGCGGCCACGGATGCCGCGGATCCCACCTTCAACGCGCCCCTGGTGACGCGCACCGTGCGCGCGATCAACGGCCGCTCGTGGCCCCACACGCCGCGAATCAGCGCCAGCGTCGGTGACACGTTGCGCTGGCGTGTGCTCAATGCCGCGAACGACATCCACCCGATGCACCTGCACGG
>JAZKCW010000084.1:0-69186 GCA_040387895.1 Gemmatimonadota bacterium | reverse complement strand
CGGAACGGATTCAGGGATCGTACGGCCGTCGTCATGCGTAGAGTGTCATGGGTGGCGCAAGATGCCACGTTTCACTTCCCACCGGCATCGCTGCCGGGAGCCGGCATGCGTTTCCACACATATACGAAGTTCGATCCCAAGCTCGCCGACGTGGTCGACCTTCAGGGTCTGCTCGACGGGCTTGCAGACTTCCTGCTGCAGTCGGGCTTCGCCGGCGATCAGAGTGGGTTCTGGGGCGAGCAGGGCGACGAGGGCGACCGGTCGCTCGATGCGCTCAAGCAGGCCATCCTCAATGCGTTGATCGAGAGCGGCCAGATCACGCCCGAGATGCTCGAGGCGCTGCGCGGCGAGGGCGACGAGGTGTCCGAGGAGAAGCTCGCGCAGCTGCTGGATGGTCTCGTGCAGCGTCTCGTGCAGGACGGCTTCCTCACCGTCGACCAGCCCGCGCGCATGCCGGGCACCCATCAGCCCGTGACCGGCAAGGGCTCAATTGCGCAGGCCGCTGCCAAGGACGTGCAGTTCAACCTGACCGACCGCGGCATCGACTTTCTGGGCTTCCGCACGCTTCGACATCTGCTCGGGTCACTGGGCAAGTCCAGCATCGGCAGCCACGACACGCCGCAGCTCGCTACGGGTGTCGAATCCGATTCGTGGAGCAAGCCCTACGAGTTCGGCGATGCGCTCAACCTCGACGTGCCGGCCACACTTGCGAACGCCCTCGCCCGCAACGGCAACCTGGATGTGCCAATCGACCTCGACTACGGCGACCTGATGGTGCGCCAGTCGGAGTACCGCTCGAGTTGTGCGACCGTGCTGATGCTCGACTGCTCGCACTCCATGATCCTGTACGGGGAAGACCGCTTCACGCCGGCAAAAAAGGTGGCGCTCGCGCTCACGCACCTGATCCGCACCCAGTTTCCGGGTGACACGATCCGCGTGATCCTCTTCCACGACTCGGCCGAAGAGATTCCGATCGCGACGCTCGCCAAGTCACAGGTCGGCCCGTATCACACGAACACGGCCGAAGGGCTCAAGCTCGCGCGTCGCATCCTGATGGCGCAGAAGAAGGACATGCGCCAGATCATCATGATCACCGACGGCAAGCCGAGCGCGCTGACCATGCCGGACGGGCAGATCTACAAGAACTCGATGGGGCTCGACGGCTACGTGATCGCGGAGACGTTGCGCGAGGTCGCCGCGTGCCGGAAGAGCGGCATCATGATCAACACGTTCATGCTCGCGCGCGACCGGGCGCTGGTGGAGTTCGTCAAGCGCGTCAGCGAGATCAGCCGTGGCAAGGCGTATTTCACGAATACGATGAGCCTGGGTCAGTTTGTGTTGATGGATTTCCTGCGGAAGAAGACGAAGCGTGTGAGTTGAGCGAACTCCGGGACGCTGTAGAAGCGGGCTCTTCCATGTGACTGTGATGCGGCGCATGTGTGTACCGACCGTTTGGCCGGGCATGCCCCAATGGTCCCAACTCGCGCTCGATCAGGCCTCTTCCGGCCGCAAGATTGCAGAAGCAGGGTCTGTCGATCGACGCGCCGTTGGGGCGCGGATGGCCTCGCATTTCACGAAGGGCGGTAGTTGGACGGAATGACCGTACAAGCGATCACGACAGAGCCGATGGCTGGCTCGCAGGAAGGCAAGCATCCCGGGCGATCGAGACCATCGAGTGTTCTTCGACCGCCGGAGTTTTCGCCGTTCGCGGTCTTCGGTCATCTCGGTGCCCTGTGGAGCTACCGCGACCTGCTGTTCACGCTGACCGCACACCGGATCAAGGTGCGCTACAAGCAGTCGGCGCTGGGTATGGCGTGGGCGGTGCTGCAGCCGCTCGCCTTGATGCTCATCTATACGGTGATCTTCTCGATGATCGGACGGATGCCGTCCGACGGGGCCCCGTATGCGGTCTTTGCGTACACCGCCCTCCTGCCGTGGACCACGTTCGCCACCGCCGTTGGCAATGCGACGAATGGACTCGTCGGACATGCCGGACTGATCACCAAAGTCTACTTTCCGCGCGAAATCCTTCCGCTTTCGTACATCATTGCAGCCTTGGCGGACTTCGCGATTGCGGCGGTGGTGCTGGTCGGATTGCTCGTGTACTACCGCATCTCGCTCACGATGCACGTGTTGTGGAGTGTGCCGATCGTGATCACAATGATGGTGTTCGCACTCGCCATCTCGCTCTTCCTGTCCGCGTTGCAGGTGAAATTCCGCGACGTCGGCATGGGCCTCCCTCTGCTGCTGCAACTGTGGATGTTTGCCACTCCGGTGATCTATCCACTGAGCGCGGTCATGGAGAGCACGAAGGCGCCCGACACGCTCAAGTTTCTGTATAACCTCAACCCCACGGTCGGCATCGTCGAGAACTTTCGCCGGGTCGTGTTGCAGGGTTCGGCTCCGGACTACGCGTCATTGGGCTTGGCCGCCGGCGTCTCTTTGTTTCTGCTTCCGCTCGCGTATGCATTCTTCAAGCGCACGGAAGCGACGATGGCGGACTACATATGATCGACCTCGAGTTCAACCAGGTTTCGAAGAAGTACGTGGTGCGCGCCGACGAGACGTCACCCGATACAGCGGTGAATCCGTTCATGCGACAGCTCCAGCGCCTGCGCACACGGTCGCAGGAGTTCTGGGCTGTTCGCGACGTGTCGTTTCAGGTTCGCCGCGGTGAGGCCGTGGGAATCATCGGACACAATGGCGCCGGTAAGTCGACGATTCTCAAGCTGCTCTCCAACATCACCGCACCCACGAAGGGTGAGATCGCCATCAACGGCCGCCTCTCGGCGCTCATCGAGGTGGGGTCTGGATTCCATCCCGAGCTGACAGGGCGGGAGAATGTGTTCCTGAGCGGTTCGATCCTTGGCATGCGCCGCCGCGAAATCGCGTCCAAGATCGACAGCATCGTCGAGTTTGCCGGGGTGCGTCAGTTTATCGACACGCCGGTCAAGCGTTACTCCTCCGGCATGTACGTGCGATTGGGGTTTGCCATCGCTGCTCATCTTGATCCCGACATCCTGCTCTTGGATGAAGTGCTTGCGGTAGGCGACGCGAGCTTCCAGGCGAAATGCATTCAGCGGATTCAGGAACTAGAAGCGGCAGGTACCACGATTGTGTTCATCTCCCACGACCTGAACGCCGTCGAGCGACTTTGCCAGCGGGTCATCCTGATGGACAAGGGGCAGGTCGCGGCCGAAGGGATGCCGCGGGACATCATCAAGCAGTACCAGCTAGCTAACGGTTGGACTGGGGTACCCGAGAACAAGCCGGGCTTTGGATCGGTTCGTCTATGGGAGGATCGTGAGACCGCACCCGGAGACGACATCACACGACTGCGGTCGGCCAGGGTGCGCGGGACAGATGGCTCGACAGCGGCCGAAATCGATATAAGCACGTCAGTCGGAATCGAGATCTCGTACGATGTGCTCGAGGACGGTCACGTGCTCATTCCAAATTTCCATTTCAAGAACCTCGCAGGTGTCCACTTGTTCGCTGTGCAGGACGTCGGATCGGAGTGGCGCCGCCGTCCTCGACCCGCGGGGACGTATACGAGCACAGCGTGGATCCCCGGCAACTTCTTGAGCGAGGGGCGGATCACGGTTGATCTCGCGATCAGCGCGCATTCTCCTCTGACACGCGTACATGCGTTCAAGCCCGAAGCGGTGATCTTCGACGTCGTCGATCACTATGACGGCAACGGTGCGCGCGGTGACTACATCGGCGAGTTTCCAGGGGTTGTCCGCCCAATGGTCGACTGGACTACCCACGTCCATCAGACCGGCGAGCTTCGTACGCCGTCCTCTAATTTTGGCTTGCATGTCGCTCAATCCGCTTGATCACCCGATCTGCCTGACGTTTCCGGCACGAGTCGCTTCATCGGCGTGGACACAGCACGTGCCGTTCGCGTTGTGGTTGGTTAGCGCCCTGCGTCCGCGGGTCTTCGTGGAGTTGGGAGCCCATGCGGGCGTGTCCTACTGTGCGTTCTGTCAGGCGGCGAAGGAGCTGCAGACCGGTACGAAATGCTACGCCGTCGACACGTGGCAGGGCGACCAGCACGCCGGATTCTACGGCGATGCGGTACTGAATGCCCTGCGGGCCCATCACGATCCACGGTACGGCGACTTTTCGAGTCTCGTGCAGAGTACGTTTTCCGACGCGCTCCCGCATTTCGCCGATGGCTTCATCGACCTTCTGCACATCGACGGGTTCCACACATACGACGCGGTGAAGCAGGACTTCGAGAGCTGGCTTCCGAAGATGAGCGAACGCGGAGTCGTGCTGTTTCATGACACAAACGTGCGCGAGCGTGATTTTGGGGTGTGGAAGCTGTGGGCGGAACTGAGTGATCGGTACGCACACTTCGAGATGCTCCACGGGCACGGGCTCGGCATTCTCGCGGTGGGATCGGAACAACCCGAGGCCTTTCGCTCCCTGCTCGCGCTCAATGGCGACGCGCGCGACCACGCGCGCGAGTTCTTCTACCAGCTTGGCCTTCGCATCGAAGTAGCGCAGCGGTCGGAGTATCTCTCGGAGGAGAGCGCTGAGCAGCGGCGACAGATTGCTCAGTTGCGAGCACAGGAACCGAAGCTGCAAAAACTCGAAGCCTTGGAGCGCTCAGTATCGTTGCGGGTCGGCCGTGCGATCACCTGGCCAGGAAGAGTCGTGCTTGGGTCGCGACCGAACCGGAGCGCGTAATGCGACTCTCCGTGGCGATGTGCACATACAACGGAGAGCGTTTTCTGCGGGAGCAGCTGGAGAGTCTCGAGGCTCAGACGCGGCTCCCGGACGAAGTCGTGATCTGCGATGATGGCTCGACAGACGGCACGCGTGCGATACTGGAAATGTTTCGTGCGCAGGCAGCCTTTCCTGTTCGGCTGTACTTCAACGAGCCGAACCTCGGTGTGCTGAAGAACTTCGAGCAGGCAATTCGCCATTGCCATGGCGAGATCATCGCGCTCTGCGATCAGGACGATGTGTGGCTGCCTGAGAAGCTTCAGCGCATGGAACAGGCATTCGTCGCGTCGCCATCGGCGGCCTTCGTATTCACGGATCTGGACATCGTGGACGAGGAGCTGCGGCCAGTCGGATACACCGCGTGGTACTCACTCGACTTCGATGCGCGCGAGCAAGCCGGGTTTCGAAGAGGGGGGGCCTTCAACTCCCTCGTTACGCGCAATGTCGTGACCGGTGCTGCGATGGCGTTCCGCGCGTCATATATCCACATGCTCCTACCGGTGCCGGAAGGCTCCCGGGAGCAGCTGCTCCACGATTACTGGTTCGCGCTGGTGCTGTCGGCGATTGCTGATGCCGTACCGATCAGCGACGCATTAGTGCGTTACCGACGACACGCCGGGCAGCACACCGGATTGCTACCGCCCCAGCGTACCGAGGGCTCGATGCGTGACTCGGCGCGCCGTCGCCAGGAGACGCCCGTCAAGATCGAGTTGGCATGCCTGGTATTTGATCGACTTTCGAACTTTCGGGATGTACCGGGAGTGGCGGCGGCCTGTACCAAACTGAAAGCGCGTATCGAGCATGCGAGAGATCGCGAGAGTCAGTCACGCTTGCGGTATCATGCACGCCTTCCTCGCATCATCCTTGAGTTGGTCCGCGGGCGTTACCACGTCAGCGCGCATCCCGATTCGAGCGGGTGGCGAGATGCTGGATCCGATCTGGTTCCGTACCGGTTCAAGCGGGAGTAGCCGGATGTGCGGGGCCAGCGGGGATATGGTCCGAATCGACATGCAGTGGTTCACCCCGGCGCGCGATCGTTGCGTGAACCGCCTCTACCACGTCGGCTACCGTGATCAGCCGCATGCACTCACGTTCGACGGGATTGTCGCAGGCACTCCACCGCCAGCAGGGAGAGCACGGGAGCTCCCGCGCCAGGTTCGTGTTGGCCGAGTAGCCGGACTGCCATGGCATCTCCCGTCCGCCGTATATGATTACTGCGCGGGTGTCGACGGCCCGGGCGAGATGCATGAGGAAGCCGACCTGGCCAATGAACGTCTCGGAATTCGCGATGATTGCGGCACTCTCGCGCATCGACGTCTTGCCTCGCAGGTCGATGCAGCCGTCCAAGGGCGGATCTCTGATCGCTCCGAGCTGGACCACCGTGTGCGTCGCGCGCAGCTCGTGCACCACCTGCTGAAGGCGCTCGGGCAGCCACTCCTTGTTGCGCATCGCATTGTGTGCGCTCAAGCCGGAGCTATGGAGCGCGAGCTGACGTGTTGCACGACGACCGCCGGCGAGTTCTTCTTCTGAAAGGTGTAGGTACGGACGCAGCCGCACCGGACCCGTGATACCGCAGGCTTGTAGCATCAATCCGATGATGTGACGCACTGGAACCGGGCTGCGATCGTTGACTTGATCGTGACCTCCGTAGTGCGCATACAGGTCACGTCCGCGCATCCAGCTAATGAGGCGTTCATAACGGTGGTCGAACGGCACCACCTCGTCCACATCCTCATTGCGCTCGAACAGCGCCGCGAAGCGCGTCATCATCCAGATGCCACGCTCACCCCGCTCCCTGAGTTCGCGAAGGATCGCGGTACACATCAAGTCGTCGCCCGGTGTATCGCCGTAGAAGTGCACCAGGTTGCGTGGCCACCCTCGACGTGCGAGTTCACGCGTGGCCCATGCCCCGTGATCCCAGAGCGCGCGTGCGACGCGAACTTTGGATTTCAACATTCAGCGCTGCACTATGGCCTGTGTTAGTGGATCATCTGGTGGAAGCGTCCATCGACGTCGACGGAGCAGATGCGCCTTCAGCCGAACACTGGCGCCGATCTCCGTCGCCCAGGCAACGGTCCACGCCCGCAGCGCCGCCGAGGCCTGCGCCCACTCGCGCTCGCGAACCGCACCGGCGAACATTTGCTGGAGCAGCGGCACATGATGCTGGCGGAGCAAGCCATAAGTGACTCGACGCAGGATTGTCCGCCGGTCGGGATTCATGCCATCGAAGTGACGGCGGGCGACGCGCAGACTCGACTCGTACATGCGCGCCACGTTTCGCGACGCATTGTTGGCGTGCAGGCGATAAGCGAGGACCGGTCGCTTGGCCGAGCGGGCAGGATAGCGCTCGAGCAGCCGCAGCCAGAGATCCCAATCGTCGGTACCCCAGATACCCGCGTCAAAGCCGCCCGCCGCGTTGAACGCACTTCTCCGGATAAGCGCTTGCCCCGGGCTTCCAAGCTGGTTGAACATCGAGAATCGAGTTGGATCGACTGCGCGGGTGTCCGACCAGTCCGAAGGGGCCATGGGCGGTTCTCCAGAAAATACGATCTTGTCACCGAAGGCGATCGCTGCATCCGGATTCTGATCGAGCTCCTCAACAAGCCAAGCCAATGCCCCGGGATAGATGAGGTCGTCATCGTCGAGGAAGTACAGGTAGTCGCTTGTCGCTAGACGCGCGCCCGCATTTCGTGCCGCTGCCATACCGGCGTTGGGCTGGTGCACGTATCGAATGCGGCCGTCATCACGCAGCGATTGAAGTCGAGCGGCCGTGTCGTCGGGCGAACTGTCATCGATGACAATGACCTCGCGCGGAGGCGGCGATTGCGAGAGCGCTGACTCGAGCGCGGTCAGAATGTAATCGGCATGTCCGTATGCCGGGACGATCACGCTGACGGAGACCGAGGCCACCCCCGAACCGGTCAAGGGCATTTGAGCATGGGGAACCGCAGTCATGAGTCCGCTTGGATTGGTGGCAACATGCCCTTTTGCGCTAAGCTCCCTGAGCCGATATCCATCGGCAACGTTTTTCGCCGGTGAACGGCTTCGCCGGTGATTGCCGCCCTGAAATGCCATTCGCGTGCCTGACCCTTCCACAGGGTCTGAGAAGCAGCCCGCGCGAAGCCGGAAGCGTCCCGCGCCGTCCTCACGTCATGCCCAACTCCTTCGGTCGCAGCCCCATCGACCCAGCGAGCCTCAATACTCTCGTGCGGGTTGCACGGCGCATCCAGTGGGCATAGGCCGGAATTCCTCGGAGCGCACGGGGAAACCCGTACTCCTGTTTCGGCGCCGCGGCCAGCTTCGAATACAGCTCCGCAAACCGGGAGACGAACGAGTCGAAACTGAACTGCTCGGGAGCAACTCGCGCGAGATATGAGCGCGTCGTCGAAACCCAAGCAGAGTCTCCCGCCACCCGGACGAGAGCATCGGCGAACTCTTCTGCGTTATCTGCCTCGACGAGTAACCCCCCGGCTTCCTCATCGATCATCTCGACGTGCGCGGGAATGGACGAGGCCACGATTGGAAGCGTACTCAACATGGCCTCGATCACGCTCAGCGGCTGTACCTCCTCACGCGCTCCCGTGACGTAGCAGCTGGCCGACCGGAGCAGCGCCTGCACGTCATGTCGTTCGCCAAGAAAGTGTACGTTCCCGCTGATGCCAAGAGATGTGGCGAGCTGCCGGAGGAGATCCTCGTCAGTGCCACTACCCACGATCACCAGATGCATATCGGCCTGACGCGCCAGCGCCGACGCGAATCCCTTTATGACCCGATCGTGGCCTTTTCGGTGAATCAGGGATCCGACGCTCATCGCGATGAACTCATTGCTGGGAACGCCGATGAGGTCGTGCACGTCGACCGTTTCGTCATCCGTTCGCAGCGTGACTCCATTCGGGATCCGATGCAACCGTTCCGCTGGATAGCCATCTGCCGCAACGGCCAATGTGGCCTCCTCACTGATCGTGACGATGGCCGTTGCCTGATGCATCAAGGAGTAGACGCGCGAGAACTGGTCGTCCAGAATATGCTGGTGGAGCACCACCGGGATCTTGGACAGCATTCCACAGGCGAGAAGCGGTGGCAGGGAATGCGTACTGTTCGCATGCACCAGATCCGGAGCAACCTTCCCAATCAGAGCCCGCCACTCTCCGATTTCGCGACGTCCTGGAAGCGGACTCGAGCGATGCGGTTCGCTGATGAGCATGGAGGTGATGCCAAGATCCTCCACCGCGGCGTGCACCGCCTCAGCATTGCATGCCACCACCGGCTCGATGCCGTGGCGGCGAACGCCGTCAGCCAGATCGATCATGGCGCGTTCGCTGCCACGAATCCAATTCTCGCCGTGATGAACGAAGAGCACGCGCATAGTCACGTATTGCCGGCGAAAGATAAACGCCGCGCGAGAGAGCAGCGTCAAGCCAGCACCCAGAGGTGGGCACCTTCGATACGGAACTGCACAGCAGGTGCCTGAAAACCGCCAAGCGTGACAATCGCCACACCAAAACCGACTAAGTCTTCTCCATACTCCAGATTCGACAGTCTGGCTCGGTAATATGGGCTCTGCAAGCCCATTCGCGCTTCACGATGCCCTCAGCGCTCCTGATACTGTTGCCGAACCCATGTGGAATACGAGCCATCCATTACGGCTCGCCACCAGGGTTCGTTCGTCAGGTACCAGTCCACCGTGCGGGACAATCCGGTCTCGAGCGTTTCACGAGGTTCAAAGCGCAACCTGCTGGCGATCAACGTCGGATCGATCGCGTAGCGTCGATCATGCCCGGAGCGGTCCTTCACGAAGGTAATAAGAGATTCGCATGGCGAGTCGGTCGCGGCCGGACAATCCGGGAACCGGGATGCCAGTGAGTCGTCACGCAGGAAGCGGTCGTCCAGCTCACGACACAGGCGTCGCACGATGTCGATATTCACGTGCTCGGCTCTTCCACCGACGTTGAACGTCTCGCCGGGCCGGCCATCGACGATGATTCGTTCGATGGCGACGCAATGATCCTCGACGTACAACCAGTCACGGACCTGAAGTCCGTCGCCGTATACCGGCAACGGCTTTCCATGCAGCGCATTCACAATGGTGAGCGGTATCAGTTTCTCGGGGAAATGATAGGGACCGTAGTTGTTGGAGCAGTTGCTGATGGTGGCCGGCATGTCATAGGTGTGCATGAATGCCCGCACGAGATGATCGGCCCCCGCCTTGCTCGCGGCGTACGGTGAATTCGGCGCGTAAGGCGTCGTCTCGCTGAACGGCGGATCATCCGGCGCCAGAGAGCCGTACACCTCGTCGGTCGAGACATGGTGGAAGCGCGTTCCCTCGCGCCACTGTCCGTCTGCATTCCACACCGTGCGACACGCCGAGAGCAGCGCCTGGGTCCCCAGCACGTTCGTACGAACGAACGCGTCCGGATCGAGAATCGATCGATCGACGTGTGATTCCGCCGCGAAGTGCACGAGCGTGTCGATGACGTGGTCACGGAGTAGCTCTTCGACCAGCGGGCGATCCGCGATGTCCCCGCGCACGAACGTCATGGCGTCTGCCGACAGCATCGGCTCGAGCGTCGCCAGATTCCCCGCGTAGGTGAGCGCGTCCAGCACGACCACCCGGTCCTCGGGATGCTCCCGGCACCAGTAGTGGACAAAATTGCCGCCGATGAATCCGGCGCCGCCGGTGACGAGAAGCTTACGCATGCAGGAGTTCCTGGACGGATGTGACGACGCCGTGCCGCCAGTATGGCTGTGACCAGCCGGCGGCGTTACGCGACGCGTGAGTACTCAGGACGGAGATTGCCGGGCGTCGTGCGGGCCGCGGGTAGGCAGAACTCTCCACCGGCGTCACAGTAACCCCTTCGGGCAATCGTCCCGCCGTCGCCAGTGCTTCGTGGACACAGCACGCCACGTCGTACCATGATGCCACGCCGGCATCCGTGTAATGGTACATGCCTGCGACGGTCTCTCGTGTCAGCAGATGCAGTAATGCGTCGGCGAGATGTGCCGCGCGAGTCGGCGTTCCCACTTGGTCATCGACGACACGCATGGACGTTCCGGCAGTGAGCAGACGGACTGCCGTCGCAATGAAGTTCACCCCGCGCCCGGCGTGGACCCAGGCCGTGCGTACGATTGCCGCATCCGGGCACGCCGACCTGACGGAGATTTCTCCCGCACGCTTCGACTCCCCGTACACATTCAGAGGATTGGTGTGGGCGTCGATCTGATACGGCTGCTGCCCAGTGCCATCGAACACGTAGTCCGTGGACACATGGAGAAACGGCACGCCAAGCGCGGTGGCCGCGGCGGCCATTGCGGCCGGCGCCGCCGCGTTGACGAGAAATGCCGTTTCGCGGTCGACCTCGGCATCGTCGACCCGGGTGTACGCGGCCGCATTGATGATCGCACCGGGACGCGCATGAAGAATCTGCTGCCGTACTGCTTCCCCATCGCGGAGGTCTACCTGCACGGAACTCGGCGTGGCGATCTTCCAATCATGCTGCGCAGCGCTGCTGATCGCGCTTCCTAGCTGACCTGTTCCCCCGAACACGAGCAACGTCTTCATGCGAACAGGTCTGCGGTTTCAAGTCGCGGGGCAACGGAGTCCTTTGGCGACAGCAACGGCGTCACACCGACAGTGATTGGCCACTGGATTCCGATCGCGGGGTCATCCCAGGCCAGCGAGCGATCGGCGGGATGGTCGTATTCCGTCGTGCACTTGTAGCTCACATCCGCCTCGTCGCTGAGCACGAGGAATCCATGCGCAAACTCCGGTGGAATCCAGAGCTGCCGGCCGTCTCCGGCCTCGAGTGTCGTGCCAAACCACTTCCCGAATGTGGGAGAATGGCGACGGATGTCGACCGCCACGTCAAAAATGCGTCCAGCTGATGCGCGCACGAGCTTCCCCTGTGGCGCGGTGACCTGATAGTGCAGCCCTCGCAGTGTGTGGCGAATGGAACGGCTGCAATTATCCTGAACGAACTGCGTTGGGAGCCCGAGTTCGCGGAACTTGCTGGCGACGAACACTTCGTTGAAGAAGCCGCGGTCGTCGCTGAAGACACGAGACTCCACGATCAGCACGCCGGGAAGTGTGGTGGGTACGATCTGCATCACTCAGGGCCTTCATCAGCGATGCGGTTCAGATAGGCGCCGTACTCACTCTTGCCTAATTCCTGCGCCAGCACGCGTAGTTGAGTGACGTCGATGAAGCCCATGCGAAACGCGATCTCCTCGGGAGCTGCAATCTTCAATCCCTGCCGCTGTTCTACTGTCTGCACAAACTGGCCGGCCTGCAGAAGTGTCTCATGCGTCCCGGTATCGAGCCAGGCGCTGCCTCTCCCGAGGATTTCCACGTTCAGCATCCCCCGTCGCAGGTACTCACGATTCACATCAGTGATCTCAAGCTCTCCGCGCGGTGACGGCGTCAAACCCGCCGCGATTTCGGCAACCTGCTCGTCGTAGAAGTACAACCCTGTCACTGCGAAATGCGATTTCGGCTGGCGGGGTTTCTCCTCGATGGAGATTGCGCGTCCTGCCTGGTCGAACTCGACGACGCCGTACTGCTCCGGATGTGCCACGCGATAGGCGAATACCGTTGCCCCCGCAGCGGCGGCGGCCGCGCTTTGCACTGCCGTTGCCAGAGTATGCCCGTAAAAAAGGTTGTCTCCCAGGACTAGGCAGGAGCGATGCCCAGCCACGAAGTCGCGCCCGATAATGAACGCTTCCGCAAGCCCATTCGGGCTCGGCTGCTGGGCATACTCGATGCGCAGTCCCCATCGTGCCCCATCACCGAGCAGGTCATGAAAAGCCCCCTGATCACGGGGGGTGGTGATGATCAATACGTCCCGAACTCCAGCCAACATGATCGTCGAGAGCGGGTAGTAGATCATCGGCTTGTCGTACACCGGCAGTAGCTGCTTGCTGACCGCTCGCGTAATAGGGTACAGGCGGGTTCCGGACCCACCGGCGAGGATAATGCCGCGAGTGCTCAAGCTGATCTCCAGAGATTTGTTCTCGACATGTAAACGATGATCCTACCTGCGACTTTGCGCGCTGAAGGCCGACTGCGCGCCAGATCGACAGCCACGGTGAGGCGCTCTCTGGCACCGCGCGACCACGCTAGGGAGAGATAGCGCAGAAACGCCTCCTGGCACCAGCACAAGCGCCGAAAGGCTAGGGAGCACGCCGCTTCGCCGCGCCGGTCGGAGGCAGCACGTGCGTCTGATCAAGCGCGGCCTACGGACGTTCGACGCGAACAGGCTCCTGCCGACGACTGACCTTATGGCTCCAACTCGTCGCTGCGTTGCGCGCGGTACGCATTTCTATGGCGACGCCGACGTATCGGCCACACGAGCAACGAGCAACACTCCAGGTGCGTCACTGGCGCCTGTCGCATTGCATGTGCTGTGCCTGCAGAGCGGCGCGGCAAGCAGGCTGAGGGCTGCGGCCGTGCAAACGGACAGCTCGTGTCCTTGAACCTTCCACAACAAATACTCGGCCCATTTACGTGCACGTGGCCACCTCTAATTGGCGTGCCGTGCTTGTCTATTCACGACTCGCGGCGATCTAAGCCGTTATTTCGTGCTGACGCAACTGCTTCTTCGACGACGTTTGATTAGTCGGCCGAGAAGTCGTGAATCCTATGGATGAGGAAATCCTCAAAACGAAAAAGCGGACCCGAGGGTCCGCTTTTCCTATCCTAGGCGTTCGAACGCTATCAGACCCGGCGGCGACGCTTGGCAGCGAAGCCGAGTGCGGCGAGGCCAGCAGCCATCAGGGCGTAGGTGGACGGCTCCGGCACCGGGCTCATGGTGCTGAAGTTCGTCACTTCGAAGGCATCACGCGTCGGGGTGTTGGAGAACGTCACGCTCTGGATCGTCCAGTTGCCCGTCACGTTGAACTGCACGTACTGCGAGAAGGCCTGATCGCCCGACGTCGGAAGTCCGAGCATCGCGGCAGTGAAGTTCGTCGTGACACCATTCGACGTGGTGATCGCAAGGCGGTTCTCTGCATCGGGCGAACCCCACAGGAAGCTGAGGTAGCCGGTCAGGCCTGTGAGCGTCAGCGTGGAAGAGTTTCCTGACGTGGTACCAGCGGCGAGGTACGGCGTACCGCCGATCACATCATCGGCATACGGCGGCTGGTCGAGGTTATAGACAGTACCGCCCACGATGGTGCCGATCGTGGGAATCGTGCAGACGTTGCCGCCGCCGCACTGCACCGCAGGATTGTTCGCGGTCGTGGCAGTCGGCGTACGGAGTGGTCCAAGACCAGTGCCCTGGGATCCGGTGACCTGAGCGCCGGCGCTGGCTCCGATCGATGCTACAAGCGTCGCGGCGGCCAGGAGAGACTTGGAGATCTTCATGCGATTACCCGTTCTGGAAGTTGATAGCACCGACCGTAAGGGTTTACGGCGTTGGCTACGTGTTCTGCAGCTCACGACCAGTCATGGCAAAACCCGATCCGTGTGTGCCCTAGACCTTCGCATTCGTTAACTCTCTGCACAACAACGACTTACACGGCAGCCGGTACATTGCTTTCTCGACGGGTGTGGCACGGGCACCACGGTTCATCAGAAAGGCTGTGTGGTTGTCGCAACAACGGATATCTGAAGCGCGCCGGGTCATGAGGAAGCTCGATCTGTTCAGCGCCAAGCGCTCCGCGCCAGCCCCCCAGGTGAGGTAGCGCTTGGCGTCGAGTTCCCGCGGAGAAACATACCCCCGAACGTTCCAGATCGCGCTGCGAATTGAACGAGCCGACCCATTCGAGCGTGGGTCCTCGACGTCTTCAAACTCGCGCCACGTCTCGGCGCTCGCGAAGTAAGGTGGGCGCACCCCCGGGCGAATCGCCGGCGGCGAGTAGCCGCTCTCTCAGCACTGGATCGCATGGTGGCCCACTCGTCTGGTAAGGACGCCGCCGCTTCCGCCACCGGCCGCACCGCCCACTCGCGGAATTCTAGGGAGAATGGATTCCGCGGTCCTGGCCTGCCCCTGCATCTTTCGTCGTGCTCCCGCCCTGTAAAATGGCGGAGCCCCCTCCATATCCGGGGCGGTTCAGCCTGGCTGGACTGACACCGACAGCCGGTGCAGTCGACGCGCTTTCATGTAGGCGGAGGTCGCAAGGCACCGCTGCCGACATTCAGCGGCCCCCTGTGGCACTTGCGAATTCCGCAACGCTCCGGCCTCGCGGCTCGGTGAGCGTCGGATCTCGATGTCGCTCCCCCGATGGACGCCTCGAGCTCTCGCGGCAACGGGCTTGCCACTCTACACCCACGACTCGAGCCTCTTGATCGCCGTGCGATGAGCCCACAGCACATGACTCCACCTCGCTCAACGCTCTTTCGACTTCCCTGCAACGTCTCCCCAGGGAATGCATCCTAGCTCGCCGAAGAGCGACGGCGGACCAGCGCGACAGTTGCCACCCGTGTCGTTTCGAACGGTGCGCGTGACGATTGAATGGGTAGACCGTCTCCCTCTCATCCGACCATCCCACTTGGACGAAGCAGAGGCTCGGCGGCCGCACTGGTTCATTTCGAGACGGTTGATCAGCTACCTTCCGCGGAAGGGTCGGAATGGACGCGTATCCGCCCGCAGGGTGACCATCGTTCGGATGAGTCGTCCGCGAAGACTCCATCAACCTCTGTATTGGCTCGCACTCGAGTCACGGGGGCTACAACGATCTTGCCCACTTGGGCCATGACACTGGGCAAGTCGAGGATCTTGCGACACGCTTCCGTTGCCGAATTTGCAATCGCGAGACGCTGTCTCGGCCAAGCATTCTCCTGTGTGACTTCACCCATGGATTCACCACGTCCCGCAGAACTTCTGGTGCAGTTCGCTCATCCCATATGAACACTACCGCCACGCAGAGCACGCTCAAGCAGATTGCGCTTCTAGTCCCCGCCAGCGAGCGAATGCGCCTCTTTGTGGTTCTTGTGAGCGCGATAGTGGTGGCCTTGTTCGAAGCGCTGGGGGTTGCGTCGATCGTGCCGTTTATGGCGGTGCTGATGGAGCCGGAGTCCATCGCACGCTACGCGCTGCTGACGCGTTTTACCGAGCTGTTCGACGCACAGAGCATTCAGGATCAACTCGTCGTGCTCGGTGCGTTCACGGCTGCGACCGTCATTGCGAGCAACGCGGCGACAGCGGCGGGACTCTACGTACAGCAGAAGTTCGTAGCGCGAACCCGGGTGCGACTCACGACTTCCTTATTTGACACATATCTCCAGCAGCCCCTGAGCTTCCACGCGGCGCGAGATTCGGCCTCCCTGCTGAAGGTGATCTTCGTCGACGCAGAAGCGGCGGCGCGCCTGATTGGTTCTGCGATCCAGCTTGTCGCTCGTGGGCTGGTGATCGTGGCGTTGGTTGCCCTCCTGCTGTTGCAGAATCCGACCGTAGCGCTGTACACCTTCGGAGGAATGGGAGGTTGCTACGTGGCAATTTACCTGTTGATCCGTCGGCGGCAGGAGAAGCTCGGCGCATTCGTATCCGTCGCGGCGACCAATCGCCACCGCGCGTCGCAGGAAGGATTGGGTGGCGTGAAAGATCTGCTCATTCTGGGTCGGGAGCAGCAGGTTCAGTCGCGCTTTCGTTCTGCATCGCGTGATGTCTGCGCCGCGCAGGTGTCCAACGTTCTCACGAGCAGCCTGCCCAGATTTTTCCTCGAGCCGGTCGCGTTTGGCGGGATAGTGATCGTTGCACTTTACATGGTGCTCCAGGACGGCGGCAACGCTTCCACCGCAATTCCGACGCTCGCGCTCTACGCGCTGGTCGGGTACCGGTTGCTTCCTGCACTGCAGCAGGTGTTCACGGCCGCAGTCGACATACAGTACACGGCGCCGTCCCTGCACGCCTTGGAGGCGGACTGGAGAACAGTGGTCACACTTGCGGAGCGCAAGCGAAGTGAGGATCGTGAGGTTGAGAGTGCACGTTCCATCGTCAGCCTTCGAGACGTGTCGTTCACGTATCCTGGGGCGGCGAAGCCGGCGCTTGCTCACGTTTCATTGACGATCGAGCCGGGAGAGAGCATTGGATTGGTGGGACGCACCGGATCGGGAAAAACGACACTTGCCGACATCATTCTCGGACTGCACGAGCCCTCCAGCGGGACCATCTCCATTGGCGCGACCAAGCTGGACGCTCGCTCTGTGCGTTCCTGGCGCCGTCACGTCGGTTACGTCCCGCAACAGGTGTACCTCGCGAATGCGACCGTCACGGAAAATATCGCGTTCGGTTTACCGACTGCGGAGATTGATCACGAGGCAGTGAGGCGCGCCGCGCGGATGGCGCAGGCCGAAGGGTTCGTGCTCGAACTGAGCAGCGGATTCGATACCGTCGTTGGTGAACGCGGCGTGATGCTCTCGGGGGGGCAGCGCCAGCGACTCGGGATTGCACGTGCGCTGTACCACGATCCACACCTACTCGTCTTCGACGAAGCAACGAGTGCATTGGACGGCATGACCGAAGATGCCGTCATGGATGCCCTTCACGCCTTGAGTGGCTCGCGGACGGTGATCTTGATTGCCCATCGCCTGCGCACGGTCGAAGCGTGCAACCGGATCGTGCTCATGGAACGTGGACAAGTCGTGGCGGTCGGCCCCTACGAGCAACTGCTCATGGAGTCTACGGAGTTCCGGCAAATGCACGGGCACACGGCCAATGCAGTCATGTCCGGAGAAGCGGCGCTCGGCTGATCGAGGCACATCAGGGGCAGGATCTCACGCACTGCGCGCCATGATCCTCTACATCTTCAATTGCGGTTGCCCTTGCGCGAGTGGCGCGCGCCGGGGCTGTCTCGGCGCGCGGCGTTCAGGACAGCATCAGTCGAACGCAACTTCTTGGACATGCGCTTAGCGGCCTAACGGGGGAGCCATCCCCGGAGAGTCGCACGATACAGTGCAAGGACAGCCGCGATCGACCGTGTGGATGCTACGAGGTTCAGCTGGCGCGCCTGCGTCAACGACGCGCGCGCAAGTCGCGGAACATACCATCGCCTCACCCGGGCCAGTGCTCGGCGTCGCGCGCTCGCGGAACTTTCGCCTGCAAGCTCATGGCGCCGAAATACTGCAAGCGCCTGCTGGGTCATCAGCGAGACGTTCAAGGAAGCATTGTGCTCGTGCAGGCGATATCGAAGCGTGACGCGCCGCAGTCCCACAATCTTCCCGATCCTGGCAAGCTTGAGCCAAAGATCCCAATCATCCGCGGGGGCGACTGTCTCGTCCAGCCCGGCAACCGCGAGGTAGGCCGACCTGCGTATGAGCGCGGACCCCATCGAGGCGGTTGGAGGGCCGCCAAGCAGACGTTCCCATTCAAACGCGGCGAAGTCCGTCAGCACTCCGCCGGTGTCTCGTTCGCCTTGCGAGCTGATAGTGCGTACGTCGCCGGTCACGCCCACGATCGCAGGGTCCGTCGCCAATGCTTCGCGCAGCACTTCCAATGCATCAGGGGCCAGTTCATCGTCATCGTCAAGGAAGAGCAGGAAGGCACCATCGCTCTTCATCGCGCCGAAATTACGGGCGAATGCGATACCGGCAACCGGCGACTCGAGAACGGTGACTTGTGCCGAAGCGAGGGTAGCGAGCGTACGCAGATACTCCTCGGTGCAGCCATTTGCGCAAAGGTATACATGATCAGCTGCGCGCAGTTGTGGCAGCAACGAACGCAGGGTCGAAGCCAGGTAGCCCCGATCGCGATGGGTCGGGATGACGACGGAGATATTCGGGGTTCGGACTGGTTCGGCTGGCGCGCTGGACAACGTGCACTCGGTCATGTTGCTCAGTGCGGCAACATCGTCGCGAGTCGCCGACCGACGTTTCGCAATGGCGTCGGCAAATGGCGCGACCAATTTCGTGCAACAGCCAGTGTTCGGTAGCCCTGCAGCAACGCAGACGTGATGGCGCCGCCGGTTTCAGTCCGAATCTGGTCGTGCAGCATCTTCAGTCCGAGCGAATCACCGTTATGGACCAACGTCCAGTTGTGAACGGATAACGCCGTCTGTGCAATTCGATCGAATCGCTGCAGCTCCGCCGGCTCTCCGTAGTGGATCAGTCGATTGCGCTCGACGAGTCGCGCACGCCACGTACCAAGTATGATGTTGCGCGCGTTCGAGCTGAGCTGAGCATCGTGAACTCGGTACTCCACGGTGATATCGTTCGAGCAGACGATCGATGAAAAGCGAGCATGCCGAAGGAAGAACTCGTAGTCCTCGGCGATTCTGAAGGAGGGATCGAATGCACCACGCTCTGTTATGAGCCGGCGACGCACTGCCGATGCGGGAATTGGGATGATCATCGACTCCACCAGATCCCAATAGCAATCGCGCACCGTTTCTGGCGGCACCGTGAGTCTCCATTCTGCTGACGCGGCACCAAACGAGCGCATTCGCGTGTACGCGATACCAGCGTCCGGATGCGATGCCAGCAGGTCGACAATGGTCGACAGGTGGCCAGGCAACCAGCGATCATCGGAATCCAGAAAGGCAATGACGTCACCCTTCGCTGACCTGATGCCGGCATTCCGCGCGGAACTCAGTCCCTCGTTGTGCTTTAGACGCAATAGTGTGACGGGGAGTCGTGCGGCGACCTCGGCTGAGCGATCCGTAGATCCATCATCTACAACAATGATCTCAGCAGGAGGATGCAGTTGCGCCAGCGCCGACCGTACAGCCTCCTCCACGAGCGCTTCGCGATTGAAAAGTGGAATAACCACTGACACTGCGATCGCCATCGTTTGCCGTTGTTGTAGGACTTGAGAATGGTACGAAGGTTATTCGACCGTCGAACCATTTCGATTGACGACGCGTGCAACTGTTTGCCTAGCTTCGATCAGCACGTCAGCGTCACTTCCGAATGCTGTCCTTCCGCGCCCTCGGAAACTTCTCCGCCAGCTGGTCCTCGTACCCTCGCTCGCCTTCGCCGATGTAGATCTGCCGTGGGCGAGCGATCTTCTGTTCCTTGTCGAGGATCATCTCTTCCCACTGCGCGAGCCAGCCGGACACACGCGCGACGGCAAACAGCACGGTGAAGAAATCCGTCGGAAACGCCATCGACCGATAGATCAAGCCGGTGTAGAAATCGACGTTCGGGTAGAGCTTCCGCTGGATGAAATAGTCGTCCGAGAGGGCGATGCGCTCGAGTTCCAGCGCGATCTCCAGGTCCTTGTCCATGCCTACCTGCGCGAACACATCGTCTGCTAGCTTTTTGACGATGCGCGCCCGAGGGTCGTAACTCTTGTAGACACGGTGGCCAAAGCCCATGAGGCGCTGCTCGCCCTTGCCGCTTTTTACCTGTTCGATGAAGGCAGGGATGTTCTTCTTGTCGCCGATTTCCGTGATCATGCGAAGCACGGCTTCGTTGGCGCCGCCATGCAGGGGGCCGAATAGCGCCGCGATGCCGCCAGCGACCGCCGAGAAGGGGTCGACACCCGAAGACCCGATCGCGCGCACGGCACTCGTCGAGCAGTTCTGCTCGTGGTCGGCGTGCAGGATGAACAGGGTCTCCAGCGCCTTCACGAACACCGGGTTGCCTTCGTACTTGGGCTCCGACATGCGCGCCACCATGGAGAGGAAATTCTCCACGTACGACAAGTCGTTGTCCGGGTAGATGAAAGGCAATCCCTTCACGTGCCGGTACGCGAAGGCGGCGATCGTGGGCAGCTTCGCCATGAGGCGAATGATCGAGATGTAGCGCTGCTGCGGATCGTGGATATCGCGGGCTTCCGGGTAGAAGCTCGAGAGCGCGGCCGTCGCACTGCAGAGCATCGACATCGGATGGGCATCGTAGCGGAAGCCTTCCAAGAACTTCCGGATGTTCTCGTGCACGTACGTGTGGTACGTGATGTCGTGCACCCACTTGTCGTACTGTCCCTGATCCGGCAGCTCGCCGTGGCGGAGGAGGAAAGCCGTCTCCAGAAATGTCGCTTTTTCCGCCAGCTGGTCGATTGGGTAACCACGATACCGGAGAATGCCCTGGTCGCCATCGATGAAGGTGATCGCACTGCGGCACGATGCAGTGTTCATGAAGGCTGGGTCGTAGCTCAGGAGGCCGAACTCGGAACTCTCCCGCTTCACTGCACGCAGGTCCATGGCACGCACATACGTGTCCCCCTCCGGACCCTCGGTACGGATGGGCGCGGCGTAAGCAGTGCCGGTCCGAGTGTCGCGAATCTCGAGGGCGTCGGAGGCGGCGGGCGGGGCGGAGGTGTTCGGGTTGGTCATGGGCTCGGGTCCAGCGGTGATCGAGGTCGTGGGTACGGCAATTTAGTCTGCGCGCATGTGGGAACGCGAAAGGGTGTGGCCAGCTACAAAGCGTGACCGGGTCGGCTTCCGATTAGTCTTCCAGCAGCGGCCCTTTTCACCTCAGAATTCCTCTATCGCATGTGCGGCATCGCAGGCTGTTGGCATAGTCGGGCAACGCGTTCCCTGAGCGATACGGTCCGCGGAATGACCGACGCCATTGCTCATCGTGGGCCTGATGCCGACGGCCTTTGGGTCGATGAGGACGCGGGGCTCGCGCTCGGGCATCGACGGCTCTCAATCGTCGACCTGACACCTTCTGGCGCCCAGCCCATGCTCTCGGCTCGCGGTCGCTGGGCCGTGAGCTTCAATGGAGAGATCTACAATTTCCGGGAGCTTCGCGATCGGCTCTCCGCCGCTGGCGTGCAGTGGCGGGGCACCTCCGACACGGAAGTTCTGCTCGAAGCGGTCGAGTGCTGGGGCCTCGAGGCAGCGTTGACGGCATTCGCCGGCATGTACGCCTTCGCGCTGTGGGACCGGCAAGAGCGCGTGCTCCACCTCGTGCGCGACCGATTGGGCGAAAAGCCACTCTATGCCGGCGTCAGCGGCTCGAGCTTCCTGTTCGGGTCCGAGCTCAAGGCGCTGCGGGCGCACCCCGACGCCCCAGGCACAATTCGACCAGATGCTGTCGTCTCGCTGCTCCGGCACGGGTATATCGCCGGTCCCGGCTCGATATACACCGAGATCGAACGGATAGCGCCGGGAGGACACGTCGAGGTGCGGGCCACGGCGAGCGGCTTCGACATCCGGAAGCGACGGTACTGGAGCGTCTCGACGGCGATTCAGCAACCCGCGACGTCATACGGCACGATGGATGAGGCTACGGACGAGTTCGAGCGACTCCTCGCGGCGGTCATCAGCGACGAGATGGTCGCAGACGTCCCGGTGGGCGCGTTTCTGTCCGGTGGGATCGACAGCTCGCTGATCGTCGCAACCATGCAGCGCGTCGCGTCGCGCCCCGTCAAGACCTTCACCGTGGCATTCGATGACGCGGCGTTCGACGAGTCGCCGTACGCGCTCGCGGTCGCTCAGCACCTCGGCACCGACCATACGGAGCTCCGCCTCAGCACGGGCGACGCGCTGGGCATGGTGACCGACCTCCCCCGTTACTACGATGAACCTTTTGCGGATTCCTCGCAGCTTCCGACCCTGCTCGTCTCGCGTGAAACGCGAAAGCACGTGACAGTGGCGTTGTCCGGAGACGCCGGAGACGAGCTGTTCGGCGGGTACTCGCAGTATCTGCTTGCCGACACCATAGGGACGCTGACCGCCCGGGTGCCGGCCGCTGGCCGTGCCGCGATGCGTGCGTTGGTCGCGGCCGCACCGTCGGGCCTCATCGAACTGGCCCTCCGCGGTCGAGACACGTGGTCTGAGAATGCGCGCGCGCGCGTGGTTAGTGGCCTCAGCGGGTCCGACGAGCGCACGCAATATGAGGAGCTTGTCTCCCGCTGGGTGGATCCGCTTTGGGCGATGTCGCGAGATGCACGCCGCACCTTGGCGCGACCGGAGGCAGACACTCGACCGGTGTGGCCTCGCACGTCATCGGCAGCGTCGAGCCGCATGGCGTATGACCTCCAGACTTACCTGCCCGACGACATCATGGTCAAGGTCGACCGGGCGGCCATGGCAGCATCACTGGAGAGTCGCGCGCCGCTGCTGCATCACGCCATCGTCGAGTTTGCGCTTCGAGTTCCACTTGAGTACAAGATTCGCGGCAGTGAAGGCAAGCTCCTGCTCCGTCATGCGCTCGCGAGGCACGTGCCGAAGGCGCTCTTCGAACGGCCCAAGCGCGGATTCGCGATTCCGCTCGACTCATGGCTGCGCAACGAACTGCGCCCGTGGGCGGAGGCCCAACTGGAGCGTGATGCGCGGATGTCGGAATGGTTCGACGGTCCTCGCGTCGCGCGCGTGTGGCGCGAACATTTGAGTGGCGCCGAGAACCACGGGATGCGCCTTTGGCCGATCCTTGTCTTCGCGCAGTGGTTGCGCGCCATGCACCATTAATCAGCGTTCGGCGCGCCGGCTCGACGGAGGAAAAGCCTAGTCAGTCGGCCGCGCCCGACAGCACGTCACGCCGGAACCCGTGTTTTTCCATCAGCCGGTACAGCGTCGTTCGGTCGATACCCGCCAGCCGTGCCGCTTTCGACATGTTGCCACCCGCACGGGACGTCAGCCGCGACAGGTATTCCTTCTCGAAGTGCGCGATGAGATTGTCCTTCGCCAGGTGAAAGGACTCGTTCAGGATCGACGCCGGCAAACCTGACTCGACGCCCGCGACGACCGCGTCGTCATAGACCGGGATGTCATCCGGCGTGATGGGTCGCCCCGGCTCGGCGATCACGGCCACGTGCTCGATGACATTCTGCAGTTCGCGCACGTTGCCGCGCCACGGACGCGACTGCAGGAACGTCACGGTCTCCGGTGCGATGGTCGGTGCCGGACTCCCCTGTGAACGATGCCGCTCCCACGACTTCGCCAGGAAGAATTCCGCCAGCAGCGGGATATCCTCGAGCCGCTTGCGGAGCGGCGGGAGCTTGATCGGCACCACACGAAGCCGGTAGAACAGGTCCTCGCGCAGGATTCCCTGCTGTACCGCTTCCTGCGGATCCCGATTGGTGGCCGACACGAAGCGGACGTCGACGACCATGTCCTGCACCTCGCTGCCCAGCCTACGGACCACCCCGTCCTGCAGCACACGCAGCAGCTTGGCCTGGAGCGGCATCGTCATTTCGGTGAGCTCGTCCAGGAACAGCGTGCCGCCATGCGCGACCTCCAGCAGGCCCGCCTTGTCCCGGTCGGCGCCGGTGAATGCGCCCTTCCGGTAGCCGAACATCTCGGATTCGAGCAGGTTTTCGGGAAGCGCTGCGCAGTTGATCGGGACGAGCTTCCGTTGTGCCCGGCGGCTGTGCTTGTGGATGAACTGGGCGATCATCTCCTTGCCGGTCCCGCTCTCGCCGCTGATCATGACGGACGCGTCCGTGGCCGCCACCTTCTGGGCCAGATCGACGGCTTTTCGGAACGACGGCGAGATTCCAAGCAGCGCACCCAGATCACCTGGGGCCGCTGGCGTGACATTTGAAGGCTTGATCTCCCGGCTATCGCGAGCGGTGCTCACGGCGTGAGCGGCCCGGCCCACGAGCACCTGCAGATGGGACGCCGAGAAAGGCTTGGGGAGGTAGTCCCAGGCGCCTGCCCGGAGCGCTTCGATGCTGGAGGCCACGCTCGGATTTCCCGTCATGACCACGACGATGGTGTCCTTGTGCGTCTCCATCACGGCCTTGAGGATCTCCATGCCCGGAACAGGGCTCATATAGAGATCGACGAGCACGATGTCGAAACGACGGCGCCGGACCATTTCCAGTGCCTCGTCGCCTCGGCCGCTCGAGGTCACCGCATGACCATCCATCTGCAGCACCGACGCACAGCCCTCGCGGAGTGTGCGATCATCGTCCACGACCAGAATGCGCAGCCCGGTTCCGCGGTCTGGCACGGCTGTCGAAGTCGAATCGGAGAGAAATGGATCGGTCATGGAGGCAGTTGGAAACGACGAATGGCGGAAGGTGAAGCTGGCTTGGGTTTCGGCACAGGACCTGAATCGTCCTTCCATGCACGACTTTCCGCTGGATCCAGAGTCACAAGAACATGACAAAACTGAGGCGGCGAGCCCACAGTTCGCTGCCCGCAGTCCACGATTTCTGTGACGACGTGAGCGGTATATAAGTCGAAAGTGAACAACGTCAAGCTTGTGCTGTAGGCCTTAGTCGACAGCTACCGTGTCACGACCGCCACACGAGACAAAACGTCACAACCATGTAGCATAAACGCTGCGACGGCCTGCTCGCTATCGCAGTTTGCCACGATACGACAAATTCGATGTCTGATCGCGGACGCGCGATCGCCTTGTCCTCAGCCCGTCACCTCAATGTCCGGTACGCAGATGCAGCCCGCAGGTCGCGAAGTCGCGATGCAGCCCTACGATGACACCGATAACCTCCCGGCCGCTTGGGGCGGCGGTAACGATGTGGCGCCAGCGCCGGCCGGACCGAAGCTGGGACGCTATCTGTCAGCGCTCAATCGTTTCAAGTGGCTGATTGTCCTGTTCGGTGTGCTTGGCGCGGCGGGTGGATACACCGCCACCAAGTTCATTCCATCGGAGTACGAGGTGAACTCGCGCGTCGTGCTGGAGCAGGCTACCGGCACATCGACGGACGGTCGCGATCGCGGACCCATCCGGGCGCCTGAGCTGCTTGGCGCTGCGGGCTGGCGTGGACTCCTGCGCTCCTTCCGAGTGGTAGACTGGGTGGTGAGTGACCTGGCGCTGTTTGTGACGCCCAGTGTGGCACGAGACAGCGTCCTCTTCCGCGGATTCCGCGCAGATGAGCAGCGGCCGTTCTTCCCGGGTGAATACCTGCTGAAAGTGAACGGCCAGCGCTACTCGCTTGGCCTGAAGGCAGGAGTGGAGGTGGAAGCCGGCGCCGTCGGTGATTCGATTGGTCGGACGCGCGGCTTTCTCTGGCAGCCGGCCCAGCAAGAGTTGGCGGGCCGAAAGGAAGTCGAGTTCACTGTGCAGACGCCACGCGAGACCTCGCGTGAACTGACGGCGCGAATGCAGGACAACCTCCAGGCAGGCAGTCCGTACATGGAGCTCACGCTGACTGGCGAGGAACCGGTACGCACGGCCGCGATCCTCAATGAATGGATGGACCGATTCGTTACGGTGGCGACCGCGCTGAAGAAGAAGAACGTCACGGACTATGCGGTCATTCTCGAGGGGCAGCTTGACTTCACTGCGAAGCAACTTGCCGCGGCGGAAGACGCGCTCAACCGCTATCGAACGGCCATCGTGACGCTGCCGAACGATCGGCAGAAGATTGCGCCGGGTATCGGGCTGACCACGAATCCGGCAATCGAATCGTACATGATGGACAAGACGCAGGCCGAAGCGATTCAGGAGGATCGCCAGACCCTGGAGCGCGTGTTTCAGGGTGGTCGGGCCAGCGGCACTATTCCCCGCGAGGCGGTGCTCTCCGTGCCGAGTGTCACGACCGATCCGGCAGCAGAGAATCTGCGCAAGATTCTGGCGGAGCAGACGGAGCGGGAAGTCACGGTGCGTAAACTGCGCGAGACGGCCACCGACGAGGCACAGCAGGTCCAGACGGCCATGAAGGATCTTGATAATTTCAAGAGGCAGATCGTGCCCGCCGCCATGGAGACTTACCTGCAGCAGCTGAGCATTCGCGAGCGACAGCTCAAGGCCAACATCGACGTCAGCACGCGCGAGCTTCGAGGAATTCCCGCGCGCGCGATTGAGGAGGCCCGGCTCGAGCGCAAGGTCGGGATCGCGGCTGAGATGTATACGAACCTGGACCTCAAGACTCAGGAGGCGAAGTTGGCCGAAGCGGCCACGATCGCCGACATCAGCATCCTCGACAAGGCGGTTCCGCCGCTCCGTCCGACACGCAACACGGCTCCGGTCATCATCCTCGGCGCGGTAGCCGCGGCGCTCGGCCTCGGCATTGCGCTCGCCATTCTGATCGACCAGACGGACAAGCGCTTTCGATATCCCGAACAGGCGACCGACGACCTGGGTCTGTTCATCCTCGGCGTCGTGCCCAACGTCGACAACAAGGCGCGCCGACGCGCTGCCGATCAGGCAGCGCAGGTGGTCGAATCGTTCCGCACGATACGCATGAATGTACGGTATGCAGCCGACCCGGCGCGGCCGCTCATGATGACCATCACGAGCCCTGGCCCGAACGACGGCAAGTCGCTGATCGCCTCGAATCTTGCGCTATCTTTCGCCGAAGCAGGATCGCGCACACTGCTCGTCGACGGCGACATTCGCCGCGGAGAGTTGGCAAAGACCTTCGCGGTATCGCAGAAGCCCGGCCTCGTGGAATACCTCGACGGCACGGCGTTGATCTCCGAAGTGCTGCATCCGGCGACGTCGCATCCAAATCTCACCGTGATGCCAGCCGGCGCGCGTCGCCGACGCGCGCCGGAGCTGCTCGCCACGCCGCGCCTCAACCAGTTGCTTAATCAGATGTCCGCGGAATACGACGTAGTGGTCGTCGACTCGCCGCCGCTCGGCGCTGGTTTCGACGCGTATGCGCTCTCGACGGCGACGGGCAACATGGCACTCGTGCTTCGCGTCGGGGTGACCGACCGCAAGATGGCGCAGGCCAAGATGGCGGTGGTGGATACGCTCCCGGTTCGTGTCATGGGAGCGATCCTGAATGGGATCACGCTCACCGGCGTCTACCAGTACTACTCGTACTATCAGGACTATGCGGCACAGGATGAGGAAACCGATGTCCGCATGGTCAGCGGCGGACGCTCGAACCTGCCTGCCACCGTCTCGGCAGATTGATGTCGTCGCTCAGCGCGTCGGCTGCAGCGGACTGCCAGCGATCTCCACAAGTGTAGAGCAAGGCCAGAATCGTGTAGCGCGCGCGCTACAGTTTGAGCGTTTGCTCCGTCGGCGCGCTCGTTCACTCGCACCATAACATGATAAACCATAACACGTTACAGTTGGCATTCCACACACCTGCAGGTAGCACGCGCCATGCAGTCATCAGGGCGTGGCGTGGCGCCCGGACGCAGTGGCTCACTGCTGGATTGGCCATAGCACTCTTGGCGTCGAGCGGCCGGGTGTTGGCGCAGGGTGAGTCGGCGGGGATGCAGCGTGCGTCGCGCACACAGTTGGCGGCGCGCGTGGCTGACATCGAACGACAGCTTGCCGGTAGCGTGCGGGGAGCGGCCAGAACCCGCTTGATGTCGGAGGTCGCTTCCATCAAGCAGCGACTGGCTGATGGTGACTTTCGCGTCGGCAATCAGTTCGTGGTCACCATCGTCACGCCGACGGCTAGTCAGTCCGACACCGTCTCAGTCCGAGACAGCTTGGTGATTTCATTTCCGCCGGTGGTGCAACCGACTGGACCAAGCATCACGATGCCGGACGCATCTGTTCGAGGAGTGTTGCGGTCGGAGATAGATGAGGCACTCACCACGCATGTGGCGAGGTACTTGCGGAATGTGTCTGTCCGCGTGAACGTGCTGACCCGCCTGACGATCGCGGGAGCGGTGAGTCGTCAGGGATTCTATCTGGCCTCGCCAGATCGTCCGCTGAGTGAAGTGCTGATGCTCGCGGGTGGGCCGACGCCGGAAGGCAAGCTGGACGAGGTGGAGATTACGCGCGGCGGAACCAAAATCCTGTCGGCGAAGGATTCAAAGAAGGCGTTGAAGGAAGGCAAGACGCTGGATCAGATAGATGTCCAGTACGGCGACGTCGTTACGGTCCCGAAGAAGAAGAAGATCAACTGGACGCAGGTCATCCAGGTAGCTGCACTTGTCACCACGCTGATTTTCGCCGTCCTGCAGTTCGTGCAGTACTACTACAATCAGAAAGAAAACTAAGCTCGCCCAGAACTCATCAATGGACGCCCACGTTTCTGTCATCCCATTCAATCGCGCCGCACGGCCTACGCCCCGGCGAAGCCGTGAGGTAGAGCCGAGCGTTGCTGGATGGGCGTCCCCGCCTGATGAACCACCCCGTTCGCAGGTGGCCGTCGCGCAGGCGACGGGGCCATCCGAAGATTTCGAGCCACGCGAGCGCTCCGAGTTGGTCTCGCGAATCTTCAACTGCACGATCGCTTTGCTGATGCTCGTGCTGGTCGCACCGGTCATGTTGATCGCGGCCGTGCTCATTCGCCTGACGTCGCGTGGACCCGTCCTGTACACTCAAACGCGTGTCGGTATTGACCGTCGCTGGAACCGAACGTGGGCGCTGAACGAACGCCGCCGAGAAGACTTGGGCGGCATCCCGTTCACGATCTACAAGTTCCGCTCGATGAAGGTGGATGCCGAAGTGAACGGCCAGGCCGTGTGGGCGAAGAAGGACGATGACCGCGTCACGTCGATCGGTGCGCTCATGCGCAAGACGCGCATCGATGAGCTGCCGCAGATCTTCAATGTCATTCGCGGCGACATGAACATTGTCGGTCCCCGGCCCGAGCGCCCGAGCATTTTCGTTCGACTCCGGGAGCAGATCGTGGAGTACCCGATCCGCCAGCGTGTGCGTCCGGGCATCACGGGCCTGGCGCAGATCTGCAACCCGTATGACACGTGCATCGAGGACGTGCGCCGCAAGGTCCATTTCGACCTGATGTACATGCGCCGACAGTCACTGGGCGAAGATATTCGCATCATGCTGAAAACGATCCCCGTCATGGTGTTCAGGATCGGTGGCTGGTAGTCCGTTATCAGGGGTGGGAGATACTCGTCTGAAGAAGTGCGACGCTGGCAGTCGCACTTTTTCGTTTTCCGGCGCGCACCTCCCTGCGAACGTGCCATTCCGAGGCTCTATTGCAAGTCAGCGGTGAAACAGCGCCGATCCGCGTCGCTTACTGCATCGACAGCATGGCGTCCTACGGCGGGACGGAACTGAATGCCGTGCGGACCGTCGAGGCACTGGACCGATCGCAGGTGACCCCGATCGTTCTGACGCTGAATGCTCAGGGCGGCATGGCTGAGCGATACACGCGCATGCACGTTCCGGTCGTGCAGTTTTCGATCACGTCTCTCGTGGCTCCCGCGAACATTGCGGCCTTGGCGCGAGTTCGCCGGTTTCTTCGTGATCAGCGCATCGACGTGCTGCACGCGCATGACCTGTACTCGAACTTCTTCTTCACCTGCGCCGCACGGCTTGCGGGTGTTCCGGTTGTGGTTGCAAGCAAGCGATGGGTCCGTCAGGCCCATGCCAAGCACACCGTGACCGATGCGATCGGATTTCGAATGGCCGACTGGGTACTGACGAACAGCGAGGCCGTCGCTGAATCTGCACAACGCACGGAGCGTGTGCCACGGGAGCGAATCTGGGTCGTGCCGAATTTCGTCGAGCAGGCGCTCTTCGAGCGAAGCTCGGAGTCGGAGCGCAGAGCGCGCCTCGCCGCGTGGGGAGTGCCGGCGGGGCGGCGCGTGATCGGTATCGTGGCGCGCCTGCGACCAGAGAAAGATCATGTGACTTTGCTCAGGGCGTTCGAGATAATTGCGGGGGCACTGCCCGACGTCGATCTCGTGATCGTGGGCGACGGCCCCGAGGATGCCCCGCTTCGGGAGATCGCCCGTGCAATGCGCCTCGAATCCCGGGTACATTTCGCGGGCGCACAGCCGAACCGACCTGCGCCGCAGGAGCTTTTCGACGTGGCGGTGCTCTGTTCGCTTCACGAGGGGTTTCCGAATGCCGTGGTGGAAGCCATGGCCTGCGCCACACCAGTTGTCGCGACTGCGGTCGGCGGGGTCGTGGACGTGATCGAAGACGGTGTGCATGGACTACTGGTTGCGCCGCAGAATCCCGTGTCCCTTGCCGAAGCACTCCGGCGCATGCTCGTGACTCCGGAGCTTGCCCGACAGCTCGCACAAGGAGGTCAGGCGCGCGCGGCAGCGCTTTTCGGCGAAACGGCAGTCATGCACCGGCTGGTCGGGTACTATCGATGGGCACTCTCCAATTCCAGACGCACCCTCCCCGCGAATTGACATGACCTCGACGATCGCACCTCGAAGGCCCTCCGTCGCAGAAGCTCGGCTCCGCCGCAGGGGACCTGCGCAAGGAATGCGCGGTCGCTTGTCGCTGGTTGCCGACATTTTTGACGGCTTCGACTGGGACCTGAGCTTCATCGCATTTCTGTACTACTGCTTCGCGGTGTTCACGTACTACCTGCCGGGCGGCAACATCGCGATGATGGTGTGCACGCTGACGCTGCTGGCGCGTCCCGCACGCCTGCGTTGGCATCCGTACCTGACGGTACTCTCCGTCTTCATCGGCTGGTCGCTGTTGACGGTGCTCTCGAGTGATCATCGTGGGGAGTCGTTCCAGGCGGGATGGGCTCTGGTGAAGCTCGGGGTCATCTCGTTCGTCGCGTATAACGTGTTGAGAACGCGCGTGCACGCGCGCGTCGCTATGGTGTTTTTGGCAGCCTGCTTCGTGTTCTTCCCGATGCGAGGCGCGTTCATCAATTACTTTGGCGGCTACAACCTGTATGGGCGAGCACTATGGAACTTCGCATACGAGAACCCGAATGAGCTTGCCGTCTACGCGATCCTGTTCATCTCGTTCACGTTGAGTGCACGCGCCTACCTACGGGACCGTCGACTTCGCATTCTGGCGCTCGCTTCGGCATCGTCCATGATGCTGCTGATTCTGTTCACGCAATCACGCGGCGCGCTGCTCGCATGCGGTTTGACAATGATCGTCATGCTGGCATGGCAGCGCCGGCGACTGCGCAACGCAATGGGACTGCTGGCACTGGCATGTGTCGCGGCGCTGTTCGCGCCCGAGAGCGTCTGGAAGCGCCTCGGTGGTCTTCGCAACGCATCGCTTACCGGCAACATGCGCGGTGTTGACGCTGAAGGATCGGCGGAACAGCGTTGGCAGATCGCCAAGGTTGCAGTGCGCATCGTATCGGATCATCCTGTGCTCGGCGTCGGCGTCGGCACGTATCCGTTGGCGCACTTGGACTATGCGACGATCTATGCCGCCGACTATCCGATTGCGGGCGGCAATCGAGATGCGCACAACACGTATCTACGTATTGCAGCAGAACTCGGACTGACAGGCCTGCTTCTCTTTTTAGCAATGCTGGCCGCGGTTGTGATACCCTCATTTCGCGCTTCGAAAAGTCCAACGGATACACCAGCCGAAAGCGAAGTACGCCGCTGGTTGCGGCTCGGACTGCTCGCGTTCTTGATCGCCGGACTTTTTGGCTCGAACGGCTACCTCAACGCTCTCTATGTGCACCTGGGAGTGCTGGCTGCCGTGACTTCAAATGTGTCGACAGCAGTTCGTCGCCAACCCGTCCGCCGCGCACACATTCAACGCCGGTAGTGTGACGATCCGCGCGTGACTTCGACGCGGAACGGTCGTGTTAGGGGGGAGAGCTATCCCTCTCCAGATCGCATGACCCTTCGGAGCTGAGGGGCAGCGAAAAGGCAAACCCGTCGAAAGGCGGGGACGCAAAGCTACGAGGCTACGGCGCTGAGTTCAGCGCCACGCTAGTCGGGCTGCCGAACTACTCGTCCTTCGGAGAGTCGACATGCGGTACCCCAATTGCTGGGCAACGGCCACGTTGCTCTTTGTTTGTGCTGCCTGTTCCGACAGCGGAACATCTATTACCGGCGCCGATCAAGCAGGCGCTGAAGTGGCGGGAATCACTGAGCCGGCCGTGCTATCAGCGCAGGGAAGCGCATCCATCGCCGTCGGCGGGAAACTCCGCCTCCGGGCACCCGAGGTGCAGCAGTCGCGATCACTGTCCGGATCGCCATGGTCCTCGACTGCACCGGCTGTCGCGTCGATAGCGGTGCTGGACAACAAGTCGATCGAAGTGCGCGGCGTCGCGCCAGGATCTGCATGGATCCGCTTCTCCGGACGCACGACGAAGGATTCAACCCTCGTCTCCGTTCTGGCAGTGCAGCCGTTCTCCCTGACACCAGGGCAATCCAGCATCAGCGTCGGCGCCAAGGTCAAGTTGCTCGCGTCCACGACACGGACTCTGAGCTGGAAGTCGTCCAACACAGAGGTGGTGAGCGTCGATGCCGAAGGCTCCGTAACTGCAGTAGCATTGGGATCGGCGACGGTGACTGCAACGGATCCTATCGGCACCTTCGCCAGCTCGATCGTGACCATAGCGGAGGCCCCCGTTGCTCCGACGCCGCCGCCAACCACGCCAAGCACGCCAAGCACGCCGTTGCCGCCGGCCACGACGTCGGTCGAGCTCCCGCGGGTGTTCCTTGACGGGATGCTGGCGGAAGCCCGTTCCGCGGTCGCGAGCCGCTCGATCACGGTCGCTGCCGGGGGTGACCTGCAGCGCGTGCTGGACACGGCCCGCTACGGGGACGAGATCGTGCTTCAGGCGGGGGCGACCTATGCCGGACGCTTCGAGCTTCGGGCCAAGGCCGGAAGCGGCTGGATCACCATTCGCTCGAGCGGCGCGCTACCCGCGGCCGGTACTCGTGTACGTCCCGCGGATGCCGGAAACATGGCGAAGCTGATCTCACCCGTCTCTTACGAATCCGCGCTCAGAGTGCAGGACGGGGCCCATCACTACCGTATCGTCGGCGTCGAGATCACGGGGGCTGCGGCCGCGGCCTGGGGCTACACGATGGTGGAACTTGGGCACGGGGGACTGAACACCGCAGCGCAACTGCCGTCGCACCTGGTGCTGGATCGGATGTACATCCATGGCACCCCCACGCTCGACTTCCAGCGCTGCATTGCGCTCAACAGCGCCAGCACGGCGATCGTCGACAGCTGGATCAGCGAGTGCCATGGCCGCGGCTACGACAGCCAGGCGATCATGGGCTGGAACGGCACGGGCCCCTACAAGATCGTCAACAACTTCCTTGAGGGGGCCGGGGAGAACGTGATGTTCGGCGGCGCCGATCCCGGGATCACGGGCGTGGTACCGGCGGACATCGAGATCCGGCGCAACCACTTCTTCAAGCCCCTGAGCTGGCAGGGTGTGTGGACCGTCAAGAACAGCTTCGAGCTCAAGATCGGCCTGCGCGTGCTGGTCGAAGGCAATGTGTTCGAGAACAGCTGGGTTGACGGCCAGAACGGCTTCGGGATCATGCTGAAGTCCGTCAACCAGGGAGGCAGCGCACCGTGGAGCCAGACGGCCGACGTCACCTTCCGCTACAACGTCGTGAAGAACGTCGCCAACGGGATTGCATTGGCAGGGCGCCCGGAAGTAAACCCGGTGATACCCATGAGCCGCATCTATATCGGCCAGAACAGCTTCGAGCAGGTCGGCACTGGCTCGGGTCGTCTCGCCGGCGGACGGGTCGTGCAGATCTCCAACGTCAACGATCTCACGATCGAATCGAATAGCGGCGTCGGCCCCCTCTTTGGGTTCGAGATACACGACGGAGCCAGCGAACGCATGGTGATTCAGAACAATGCCATCGGTCTGAGCGCGCTGCGCTACGGCAACTGGCAGTTCACCCTGGCCAGCGCAAACGGTCACGGTGGGGGCACGCAGGCCTTGGCTTACCACGCGCCAGGCGCCGTGGTGCGGGGCAACCTGTTCTGGGGAAATTCTGAAGCCTATCTCCCTGCCGGCAACCTGTTTCCCGTCGATCCTATGACCTTAGGCTTCATCAGCTTCCCGTCCAATCTTGAACTGACCACGAGCAGCCCCTTCTACGCCAGCAGCCCGGGCGTTGATTTCGCCGCGCTGCGTCAGCGGATCGCTGGGGCAATCACCCCGCAGTAGGTCTGCATCATTTCACGCTGGTCTCGAAACGCCCGGATGCGCTGGTTCCAGCATCCGGGCGTTTCGTTTCACCGGTAGTGACCACCCTCGCTCGAACTTCTCGAACCCGAAGTCGCTCGATCCATTAAGTATTTCTCATCGTGCAATTGGCGATCATGTAATTCTTGTCACAGCAGGTTGTAGAATGTGCAGCTAAGCTCGCTGCCTGAACCGACGCTTTCGGACTTGAATTCGAATTGAGCGTGACGACGCGCTCGCGGTTCACCCGGCAGATGCAATTCCCTCCCGTTATGGCCTTCGAATGGCGTTGCCGACGCGAGTCGAGAACGCAATAGGCCGCGGCCCCCTCCGCGTTCATTGACGCCGCGCGGTCGCACTGCCGACAGATCTTTCTCGTTGGAGAAGTTGTGATTTTCAAGCGCAGCCTTGCGTTGTTTTCCGGCGTGCTCATCGTCGCATGCACGGATTCGAACCAGCCTCTGGGTCCGGAGTTGCTCAATGAGGTGCCGCAGTCGGTGCTCAATCTTCCCAATGGGGCAGACGCCGACACCTTAGAGGTCGGCGAAAGTTTGCAGCTAAGCGCTACGCTACCAAAATCGAGAGGCCGAGCCGCCGCGAAGGCAACGATCTGGTCCTCGACAGATTCTGCAGTCGCATCAGTGTCGAACACCGGAATTGTGACTGCGCGCGCTGCCGGGCTGACACAGATCACTGCCGCCAACAATCTCGGTTCCGTGGCAGCCACGATCGTCGTCGCTGCTCCGGTCAGCGTCGTGACCACACCACCCGCGCCGACGCCACCCGATACAGCTCCGACGGCGACGACGCCACCACCCAGCAGTCCGCTGCCCCCGGCAACCACGACCGTGGAGCTACCGCGCGTCTTCCTCGACGACGTTCTCGCCGAGGCACGCGCGGCGAGCCCAAGCCGCACGATCAACGTCGGCGCCGGAAGTGATGTGCAGCGCGTTCTGGATACGGCACGCTACGGTGACGAGATCGTGCTCCAGGCCGGAGTCACGTACAGAGGCATGTTGGAGCTCAAGGCCAAGCCCGGCTCGGGATGGATCACCATTCGCTCAAGTGGAAGCTTGCCCGCTGCTGGTACGCGGTTGCGACCGTCGGATGCAAGTGGCCTGGCCAAGCTCACCGCCGACTTGCCCTACGAACCTGCGATCAGGGTACAGGCCGGAGCTCACCATTACCGGCTGGTCGGCCTCGAGGTCACGGCGCCGTCGACCACCACGTGGGGCTACACGATGGTCGAGCTCGGGAATGGAGGCATATCGAGCCGTTCCGATCTTCCGTCACACCTGGTGCTGGACCGGATGTACATACACGGCACGCCGACGCTCGACTTCCAGCGGTGCATCGCGCTCAACAGCGCGAGCACGGCGATCGTCGACAGCTGGATCAGCGAGTGCCATGCGCGTGGGCAGGACAGCCAAGCGATCATGGGGTGGAACGGCACCGGACCCTACAAGATCGTCAACAACTTCCTCGAGGGGGCCGGCGAGAACATCATGTTCGGCGGCAGCGATCCCCACATTGCCGGAGCATTGCCGGCGGACATCGAGATCCGGCGCAACCACTTCTTCAAGCCGTTGAGCTGGCAGGGCGTGTGGACGGCGAAGAACAGCTTCGAACTCAAGATCGGCGTGCGCGTTCTCGTCGAGGGCAACGTCTTCGAGAACAGCTGGGCCGACGGGCAAACCGGCTTCGGCATCGTGCTGAAATCCACGAATCAGGACAATACGGCCCCGTGGAGCCAGACAGCGGATGTCACCTTTCGCTACAACGTCGTACGCAACGTGGCCCACGGGTTCGCCATGGCAGGCCATTCGGAGGCCAACGCAGCGGTTCCCATGAGCCGCATTTATATCGGCCATAACAGCGTTGAGCAGGTCGGGACCAGCGGTGGACGCTTTGAGGGCGGGCGTGTCTTCCACTTTTCGGGCGTCGACGACCTGACGTTCGACGCGAACAGCGGAGTCGGGTCGCTCAGCGGTTTCGAGATGTACGACACACCGAGCCAGCGGATGGTCATGAAGAACAACGCTGTTGGCCTGAGCGGATCGCGTTGGGGTGCGTGGCAGTTCAGCGTGGTCAGCTCCAATGGCAGGGGTGGCGGCTCGGACGCGCTGGCCTATCATGCCCCGGGAGCGGTGGTACGCGGCAACCTGTTCTGGGGGAACGTCCCGGGCTATCTGCCGCTGGACAACCTGTTCCCAGTGGATCCGCAGGTGGCCGGCTTCCTCGGCTTCCCGGGCAATCTGGAGCTGAGCAGCAGCAGCGCCTTCCGGGCCACGAGCCCAGGAGTCGACTTCTCCGCCCTGCGCCAGCACATCTCCGGAGTGGTCGTCACGCCCTGAACTGGCGCGTCTCGGCAGGTGTAATTGTGCACGGGGAGCGTTCAACTCTTGAACGCTCCCCGTTTCACCATGGCCTCGTGCCGACATATGCTTCGTAATGAGACTTCTCCTGCTACTCCTGTGTGCTTCGGGATGCGATACAACTGCGCGCAGCGAAACGCCTCAACTGGTGTCCTCGCAGCTTGTGTCCATGGCACAGCAGACGCCCTTCATCCGAGAGTCCGAGTCTCCGGATGAACGAGCGGCTCCGCGCGTCGAGCTGCCGAGAAAGCACCTGGACGAACGGGCTGTACCCCCGGCCACGAGGACTCTCGAGATCGGCACAAGCGCCGAACTGCGTCGTGCGCTTACCAATGCGCGCGGGGGTGACGAGCTCGTACTACGAGCCGGGCAGACCTACGTTGGCCCATTCGACTTGCCGCTGCGCAAGGACTCCGGCTGGGTCACCATCCGTACGGGCGGCGACGCTCGTGCGCGAGTGCCGGCGGGCACGCGGATAACCCCGGCCGTTGGTGCGTCGCTGGCAACACTGGTGTCGGCCACTGCGACCGAGCCGGTCATTCGCACCCAGCCACGGGCGCGCGGTTGGCGCTTGCAGCTGCTGCACATAACGGCCCGACCGGACGCCAAGACCGGCTACACGATGCTGGAGCTCGGGAACGCGACTGAAACGACGGTAGCGCAGCTCCCGTCACAGCTGGTGCTGGACCGGATGTACATCCATGGCACCCCGACGCTCGACTTCCAGCGCTGCATTGCGCTCAACAGCGCCAGCACGGCGATCGTCGACAGCTGGATCAGCGAGTGCCATGGCCGCGGCTACGACAGCCAGGCGATCATGGGCTGGAACGGCACGGGCCCCTACAAGATCGTCAACAACTTCCTTGAGGGGGCCGGGGAGAACGTGATGTTCGGCGGCGCCGATCCCGGGATCACGGGCGTGGTACCGGCGGACATCGAGATCCGGCGCAACCACTTCTTCAAGCCCCTGAGCTGGCAGGGTGTGTGGACCGTCAAGAACAGCTTCGAGCTCAAGATCGGCCTGCGCGTGCTGGTCGAAGGCAATGTCTTCGAGAACAGCTGGAGGGATGGCCAGGACGGCTTCGGCATCATGTTCAAGTCGGTCAATCAGGGAGGCAACGCGCCCTGGAGCCAGACGGCGGACGTCACGTTCCGCTACAACGTGGTACGCAACGTCGCCAACGGAATGGCGTTGGCAGGGCAGCCGGAAGCGCTACCGGTCGTACGCATGAGCCGGATGTATATCGGGCAGAACAGCTTCGAGCAAGTCGGCACCGGGGGCGGACGGTTCGATGGCGGTCGCGTGTTCCAGATCTCCAGAGTCGACGACCTCACGCTGGAATCGAACACCGGCGTCGGCACCGCATTCGGGTTCGAGTTTCACGACAACGCAAGCCAGCGACTCGTCCTGCAGAACAACGTGGTCGGCCTGAGCGAGGTGCGCTATGGCAACTGGCAGCTCACGCTCGCTAGCGCGAATGGCAAGGGAGGCGGCGCGCAGGCCCTGGCGTTTCACGCGCCGGGAGCCGTCGTACGCCGCAACCTCTTCTGGGGCAATTCGTCGGGCTACCTGCCCGCCGACAACCTGTTTCCAGCCGACCCTCGAGCTGTTGGCTTCGTCGCTTTCCCCGCCAACCTCGAGCTGCGCGCAACCAGTCAGTTTCGCGGCGCAGGCGCCGACTTCAAGCGCCTGCGCGCGATGACCGACAGCGCCGTGGTGACTCCCGCAGCGCGGTGACGGAAGCCTGCATCACCAGGCGATGCCCTGATACGATGCGCCTGACGTGCGATTCGCGATCGCCCGCGCAAGATCGATGACCATGTGTCCGTCGAGCTCCGCGCCAAGCGAGCGGAACTCCTGCGAACCGTTGCCGATCACCATGGTCTCCGACGTAGCCAACACCTCGGGGATCGAACCGCACATAAGTGTCCAGATGTGCGGAATCTCGCGCTCGATGTACTCGCGGTTTGCACCGATCAGGTTCGCCTGCGAAACGTCGCGATCGTAGATCGCGAGCTGGTAGCCCTTGCCGAGCAGCATCTCGATGAGGGTCACCATCGGTGACTCGCGCAAATCGTCGGTGCCCGATTTGAACGCAAGTCCGAGGATGCCCACGCGACGCGAGCCCGCGGCCTGGACCATGTGGAATGCGCGCTCGATCTGGCGCTGGTTGCTCTCGAGCACTCCCGTGAGGATGGGCATCGGCACGTCCTCGACGCGTCCACGGTGGACGACAGCCCGGAGGTCCTTCGGCAGGCAGGATCCTCCGAAGGCGAACCCCGGCTTCAGGTAGGCTGCCGAGATATTGAGCTTGCGATCTTCGCAGAAGAGGCGCATGACCTCGTGGCTGTCCACCTGCAGCGCCTTGCAGAGGTTTCCGATCTCGTTCGCAAACCCGACCTTCAATCCGTGATAGCAGTTGCACGCATACTTCACCATCTCCGCGACCCGCACCTCGACAATGTGCATCGGCGCATCGACACCGGCATAAAGCGCTGCCAACGGCTCAGCGTGCTCGCGGTGATGCGTGCCGATCAGGGTGAACGGAGGATCGTAGAAGTCCTTGATCGACGTGCCCTCCCGCAGGAACTCGGGGTTGCTGCAAACGGCGAAGCCGGCCCCGTGCGCCTTCCCCGACGTGCGCTCGATCGCGGGAATGACCGTCTCGTCGATCGTGCCCGGCATGACGGTGCTGCGCACGACGACGGTATGATGCGAGTCCTTCGATCGTAACGCCTCCCCGATCTGCTCTGCGACCCGTTCGATGTATCGCAGGTCGATGCTGCCGTTGGAACGGCTCGGCGTTCCCACGCAGACCAGGGAGATGGACGAACCGGCAATCGCCTCGGCGACGTCCCGAGTCGCCCGCAACCGGCCCGCGGCGTGCATGTCACGCACCAATTCAGCGATTCCGTCCTCGACGATGGTGCTGCGACCGGCGTTCACCATATCCACCTTCGACTGACTGACATCCACGCCGATGACGTCATGCCCTTCGCGAGCGAAGCAGGCAGCGGAGACGCAACCCACATAACCAAGTCCAAACACGCTGACCGAAGGCATCAGGCTCCCAGAGGTTGAATCAGAAAACGAGGGCTATTCACGTCCTTCCCGTAGGATAACGCAGCCGACGAAAGACCGGGCGCGATCGACGTGGTTTGCGCAGACCGGGCCAGCTGCAGGACGACCAGGCATCGCGGGTCGTATCGTCGTCGGTGCACGCGTCGGTTCCGCACGACGGACAAGGACTTACCGGGCCGGCGTTGCGGCTCGCGGTTCCGCCGGCGTCCGCGCGAGACCCAGGTAGAGCTGCTCCCATGCCTCCCGCACCGCGGGCCACACATACCGCGAGAGGCATTCTTCCCGTGCCGCGCGGGCCATCTCACGTGCCAGCTCCGGATCATCGATCAGCCCTAGCATGGCCGAGGCCATCGCATGGTCGTCGGCGATTCCGACCAGCAGACCGGTGCGTCCATGATCGACTACGAACGGAATGCCACCCGCGTCGGTCGACACGACCGGTAGACCGCACGCAAACGCCTCGATGATCGACAGGGGCATGTTGTCGATGTTGGGGCTGTTCACGTAAACATCAGCCTGGTCGTACAGCTCCCCCATGCGCTCCGGTGCCACTCGACCGACGAACTCGACGTTCCGCAGGTTCAGCTCTTTCGCGAGCGCAAGCAGCTCCTCTCGGCACGAGCCGTCGCCGGCGACTACGAGGGTCGCGTGCGCGTGGACCGCCTGGACCCGCGCAAACGCGCGCAACGTGCAGGCCACATTGTAGAGGGGCTCCAGATTCCGGTTGCTGAAGAACGCGGGCCGGATGGTCCTGCGCTCCCGAAACGGCAACTGCTCGAGCGGAATCACATTCGCGATGGACGTCGCCGGCATGGCGAAGTTGCCGAAGACGTTGACGAGGTATTGGGAGGGCACGACGATGCGAGCGGCCAGCGCGCGCATCGTCGCGCGCGACCGGGGCCAGCGTGCGAGGTGGTCGGCCGCCTCGCCACTGTGGTAGTTGAGGATTGCGGGCTTGCCCCAGAGCCTGGCTGCGAGCATCGCAGGCAGCGGAGCCAGGAGGTACGACCAGTATGAAGCCGAAAACGCGTGCACGACGTCGGTGTGTCGCACGGCCCGGAGCAGGCTCCACCCGTACGCCACCGACGTAGCGACGGTCCGGAGAAGCTTCACGCGCTGCATCCACCGAAGAGGGGCGGAGAACCGGGGGTTGACGGGCAGGAACTCCACGTCGACGGCGGCGCTCGAGGCCAAACCATCCAGCAACCGTTTTGCCTGCACTGATTGCCCGCCGAGGATCTCCAGCGACGGACCCACGATGAGGACTCGAATACGGCCTGCGTAACGCTCCCCCGAGCCCTTACTCACCATGTCGATCCGGTCGGACGGAGACGCAGTCCCCATGTGGTGTGGCCATCACGCTCAAAGGTAGCGTCCGGTGCGACCCTTCGGACACACGCTTCCATTGGCCAGTGCAAGCTAGAGGTGACGCCACCGTTTCCTCAACGCACTCCTGTCAGATTACCACACGCTCCGAGTCGTCGTCCTACAGAAGCGGGCCGGCAGCGGGACAATGCGGGCATCGAACCGGCATACGGTTGACCATGTGCGCCAGTGCCGGATCAGCATGGGGGTTGCACGGACGCGCCGCGCTCCGGGTTGCCTAAAAGAGGAATTCACGTCCATCGTGCGCCAGTCGACATGAGAGCAGAGCAGAACGAACATGGGGGCACGCCGGCAACGGCGGGTCTCCGCGTCTCGGTGATTATCCCGGTCCTGAATGGTGAGGCGTACCTCGGCGAGGCGCTCGCGTCGGTTCGTGCCCAGCAGGGTCACGCCGTCGAGATCATCGTGGTCGACGACGGTTCGACTGACGGCTCGCTCGACATTGCCCGCCAGACGGCCGATGTGGTGCTTACCACGACCGGGCGTCAGGGGCCGTCGTTCGCCCGCAATCTTGGCGCAACACACGCCCGGCAAGACTTGGTTGCCTTTCTCGATGCGGACGACCGCTGGTTGCCCCATCACCTCGACACTGCGGCGCGCGCATTCACGAACGCGCCTGACGCGACGCTGTTCTTCGCCCAGGTCCGCGCCTTTGGCACGGACAACTACACGACGAATGCCGGAAGGGACGTACCGCCATTCACCGCTTTCGACGCTCGTGTCGCGCTGCTTGAGCGCAACATCGTCACCCAGATCACCGTGGTGGTGAAGCGCACCGCTTTTGCGGCGCTCGGCGGCTACAACGAGTCCTTGCGCTACGCCGAGGACTACGACTTATGGCATCGATTGGCATGGGCCGGCACGTTCGTGCATGCCCCTGAAGTGACTGCGGAGTACCGAGTGCACCCTGCACAGGCGACCTCACAGCTGCTGCGACTGCTGCGTGGAAGCTGGGACGTTCGCCTCAAGCACTTCGTCAGGCTGTGTGCGCGCGACCGGCAGCTCGCCGAACGGGCGGCGACATTGCTCGCCAAGTCCTGGACCGACGAGACTCAGGGAACGATTCGGTCCGGACGGGCTGACCTTTTCGCCATGTACGCGGAGCGTCATGCGGAACTGGCGGAAGTGCTGCGCGCGAATGGATTCCCTGTGCCTGTCGACATCGCGTGGTCCGCGTCGACGGCACAGTGGTTTCGGCTCCGACGGTGGGTCAAGTCCCGCCTGCACTCCCTCTGACGTCGTGCACTTCACTCTGCGCCTTGCCGAAACGACGTCGCTGTTCGTGCGTCTGGACGTGCACGAACTGCAATCGCTCGATGGCCTTCCGTGAAGGCAGGTTATCCTCGTAGCACCAGATCCACGCCGCCGTATCACCTTCGGTCGCATGCAGACGCAGGAGTTCGGTCAGCATGCGCTTGTACAGCCCCTGTCCCCTGAATGCAGTCACCACTTCAAACGCGGCCAGCACACATTCTCCGGCAACGACATGGAGCAGAGTGCCGGTTTCCGTGATCGGCCACGCACGGGCCGGGCGACCGGACATTCCCCATCCGATGATCGCGCTGCCGTCGCGCAGCACGTGCACACGGAGCTCCGGCTGTATGTACGCGACCATGGCCCGCAAGGTGGGGGGCACGTTCGTGCCCGCCTCCCTGATCGGCGCGTCCAGCTCGAAGCGAATCCCATGATCGTCGGCAGGCAGCGCGGTCGACGTGGTGGGATCGAATTCGATCCGGTACACGAGGATGCGGCGCGTGCTGTGCGCCCAGTCCAGCGCACGACGCAACAGACGCGCGCCGCGCACGAGCAGGGAGCGCGAGGGGACGACGTCCATGAAAATCTCACTTTCGTTCGAGTTGATTCGTTTGCTCCCGTCGTATCGTATGACATACATTCATCCGCACGTCAAGTACTGACCGTCCCCATTCGAAAGCGAGACTGATGCGGTACGAATTGAGTGTAGTTCCGTTCGGCGCCGCACCGCACCTGAGCGACCTGGAAGCACTGGCTGGACGAGGAATCGCCGTCCCCCACCACTACCGGCTGGAGGACGCGCTTCCGCGTGGGTCGACGCGATTCTGGTGCCGAGTGCTGGATGCAAATGGCTCGCTCATCAGCGGCTTCGCGTTCACGCGCTTCTGGAACCGCACCGTTCCGGGTGCGCGCTCGATCCGTATCGAGCGGTTCGGCCGCGCCTTGCATGAACCCATTCATCGGGATGCCGGCACTGTCTTCAAAGCGCTGGCGCAGCAGCATCGCCTGCTGCTCAGGGTGCTGGTCGAACTTTTCGACGAAGACGGCGTTCGTCGTGACGTTGCCGTGCAGTCGCTGCTTGAGCAAGGCGGACTGCCGCAGGAGCACACGCGCAACTATTCCGAGACGCTCAGTGTCGACCTGCAGGGGAGCCCCGACGAGATCTTTGCGCGATTCTCCTCGAGCACCCGGCGGAATATCCGAAGCGTCGAGAAGTCGGGAGCGACTATTGTCGAAGTGACGGACCCGCGGTACCTCCCACGACTCGCCGAACTGTACGCACAGAGCTTCGAGCGTACTGGCGCCGTGCCACCGCATGCGGATTTCGCCGCAATCCAGCGCGAGGCTGAGAACGGCAAACACGCCATTCTGCTCGGATGCATCTGGCCGACGCGGACGCCTCCCAACGACCTTGTGGCGTTCGTGTGGGGTCGATCTCACGGTGACCACGGCAGCTACGACATCGGCGCTTCGGAGCGCGCGCCGGATCTGGGCCGCGTCCCGCTCATCTACCCACTGCTCTGGAATCTTATTCAGTGGAGCAAACGCAGCGCGCACTCGTGGTTCGACCTCGGTGGCGTGATTCCGGCGGATGCGCCGGAAGATCATCCCCTTCGCGGCATTTCCGCCTTCAAGATGGGCTTCACGGACCGCCGCGTCGCTATAAGCAGCGAGGTGTGGATCGAACCGAATCGCGTGCTGTCGGGCGTCAGCGAACGGATCAAGACGCTACGGAAGTGACTTGTCGCGCGCGGGTCTGCCAGCGGGATCGGGACGCGAGACCCACGCCCGCCAGATCGAGCAGCGTTCTTTCGGACGAATCGATGTGGTGGCGAGGCACGGCGTAGTCGGCCGGCACCATTGTCGTCGACGATGAACCGACCGTATACGCCGACGGCGAGACGTAGCCGGCGTCGGTCGTGACGGCGAAGCGAATACCGAGGCGCTGCAGGCAGCCGGAATGTGACAGGTCGTAGTCCTGCGACGTGCCGTTCGGGTAGCAAAAGATCGAGCTCGGATTGTCGACGAGTAGTTTGACCGCTTCCACCGACTCGGTGATTTCCCGCAAACCGCTCTCGGCATCGATGGTCGAAAGCGTTGGATGATTCACCGTGTGCGCGCCGATTCGCACACCGGAAGATTCAAAACGCCTGAGCTGATCCGCCTCTACGGCGGCGAAGTCCCGAGTGGCCATGGCAGGAATGTCCACGCCGCCCGCACGAGCGAGGGCGTTAATCGTTTCGTCTCTCAGGACCGGTGGAACGTGCACGAGGCCTGCGGCCAGTCCTTTTGCCTGGGCGGTCCGCTTACGTGGACCAGCGGCGACATCGTACTCGCCGCCGCCGAGGAGCTCGGGGAGGTCGATGCGCGGCCGCATCGTCGTTGCCAGCACGTATTCCACGCGGTCCCACCAGAACCAATGCCTTTCCAGCACTGCCGCTGTCGTAATGAACAAGGTCGACGGCACTCGCAGTGCCTCGAAAACGGGCAGGGCGACCGTCGCAAAGTCTGCGTATCCATCGTCGACCGTGATTGCAGCGAACGGCGTGGACCGCGATTCACTGAACTCTCCGTTCAGCAGCGCCTCGGCCGGAACGAACTTGACGCCGGCTCCCTGCAGGTTGCGGATCACGCGCGCGAGCTCGGCTTGCGAAAGCCGATACTCATGGCTGTCGTCGATCGCGAAGCGGTGGGTTGTCAGCACGACCGCCTGTGCCCCGAAGATGTTGCGCATCGCTCGCATTCCCACGGGGCGCTGCACCACAGCGGCTAGGCCATGTCGCGCTGCACCTTTCACTCGCTTTAGCATGGACATCAGTGTGTTGCGCGACTCCAAGGGTGCGAATCAGGCACCGGGGAACGCGGGCAGCACCTTCGCAACCATCGGCGCCGTCTCCTTCGCCACCTTGAGCGCCATCTCATCGGCGGCTTTCACGAACGCGTCCGTCGGAGTGGGCATCATGCCCTTGGGCGGAGCGGCCACCGGGACTACGATGCGCACCAGCGCCTCCTCCGTGCGGCCGTACTGTGCGGCGTCGCGCAGCAGGTCCCACTTCACCTGATACTCGCTGGACTCGATGCGACCACGTCCCTGGTACCAGTAGTACACGAGCGCACGCGTACCGCGGTTCACAAGCAGTACCCGATTCATCGTGCCCGCAGATCCCGGCACCGGCACCTGTCCGGTGGACATGGTCTCCCACCCCGCACCGGGAAGGCAGTTCTTCGGCGAGTGGATGGTTTTCCCCTGCACCTGCCGGTCGTAGTAGCCGACGTACAGAGTGAAGTCCGGAAACGTCGAGTCGGCGCCGAAGGTCCGCATCATGTAGTCCGACATACCTGCAACTTTCCGCTCCTCTTCCGGCACGACCATGTCCGTCCCGCGGAGTCCGGCGACGACCGCCGGGATCGTATTCATTGGCGCGGCAGGCGGAGTCTGATACTGGGTGCGCATGCCGGAGATGAGCAGCACCCCGGCAAGCAGCGTTGCGGCAGGTGCGAACGTCATGTAGCGGTTCATGCGACGACCGTCCGTTTCTTGAAGAGTGCGCGCTCGCCGAACCCAAACAGCCAGGTGACGAGTGCCGTAATGAGGAACGCCACGGCGAACATCACCATGCCTTCGCTCGTGTGCATGAAGCCCTCGGCTGCATCCGGGCTCACGTACAGCACGAGGAAACCGGTGAGAAAGATGCGAACGCCGTTGATCAGGATCGCAATTGGAATCGTCAGCGCGATGAGCAACAAACGCGTCGGCCACTTGTCCAGGAAGAGTGCTCCCATGAGCACCCCAAGGCTGATGAGCGCGGTGAGCGAGCGCAGTCCGCTGCATGCTTCCGCGACGAACAGTTCCTGACCAGGAATCCGGATGACGTTGCCGTTCATCATCACCGGGATCTCCCGCCAACGCAGCAACGCCGCACCGATCTTCGAGGCCGTGAATTGCAGCGGCAGCGCAACCGAGTTCAGAATGACCTCCGGCACCGGCACCGACAGCGTGACCAGTGCAAACGGAAGCCACCAGTGGAGCAGCTGGCGGAAGCCGGCGTACCAGACGACGATACCCGCCAAGGCCATAATGAGCGAACCGCGCATCACGAACAGCTCGGCCGCGAGGTCGGCCGCATAGCGTGACACGACGGCGAAGATGATGATGGCCAGTCCCAGCGCGCGCTGTGGGCGAGCGCCATCCACGATCCCGGACTTCCAGGCCAGCCACACTGCGAGCGGCGCGAGCAGGAGCCCATGACCCGAATTCGGATCGTTCCACCACGCGTCGAACAGCAACTGGGCTGGTCGCGCGAACAGCAGCATATAGACGATCGCGGTCACGCCTGCGGCGATCAACTCGATGCGGGGCAGTTCCGCAACACGCGGCCAGTGTGGCCGGTCGGAGGCTGGTTTACCGTCGGAAACTGGAAGTGCGGAAGCCGTCACAGGGCACGCCGAAAGGTGGACGCATTCGTGTGGACCGACATGGGGCCGGTCCGTCATGATGGGAGACGCACAAAACCGGGCCGATGTCACCCGGCCGGTCCCGAAAGTTACCCCTCCAGACCAGTCTAGTACCGCAATCCGCGCACCATGATCCGTAGTTCACGGGATCCTGCGCGGGCCCGATCTAGTGCTTAAGCACCGCCAACGCCCGAGTTACGGTGGTGGCATCCCGTTCGCCACGCTCCGTGTAGTCGGCCACCTGATCGTCCAGAATCTTGCCGACACCGAAGTACTGGCTCTCGGGCCGCCAGAAGTACCAACCGCTCACGGATGCCGCCGGCAGCATGGAGAAGCTCTCTGTCAGCTGCATTCCGGCCCCACCACGGGCGCCGAGCAGGTCGAACAGGGTCGCCTTTTCAGTGTGGTCCGGGCACGCCGGGTATCCTGGAGCCGGCCGGATACCCTGATACTTCTCGGCAATCAGCGCATCGGTGTCCAACGCCTCCGCCGGAGCATACCCCCAAAACTCCTGCCGCACCCGCTCATGCAGCCGCTCGGCGAACGCTTCCGCCAGTCGGTCAGCCAGCGCCTTCGCCAAAATCGAGCTGTAATCGTCGTGCTGCGCATCGAACTCGGCCACCAGACCCTCGATGCCATGACCGGTCGTCACCGCGAACGCTCCCATATAGTCGAGTACGCCGGACTCTCGAGCGGCTACGAAGTCCGCGAGACAGAAATTCGGCCGGCCATCGCCCTTCTTGTCGAGCTGCTGCCGCAGCATCTGTAGCGTCGCCACCACTGTGGCGCGGGTCTCGTCTTCGTACAGCTCGATGTCGTCGCCGACGGCGTTGGCCGGCCAGAAGCCGAATGCTGCCCGTGCCTCCAGCCGCCCTTCCCGCAGGATCCGGTCGAGCATGGCCTTCGCGTCGGCAAACAGCCCACGAGCCGCCTCGCCCACGACGGGATCCTCCAGGATCGCCGGATAGTGCCCGCTCAGTTCCCAGGTCTGGAAGAAGGGCGTCCAGTCGATCCGGCTGACCAGATCCTCCAACGGGTAGGGCGCCAGCGTCCGGGCTCCCGTGAACGTGGGCACCGGCACCGGCACGCTCAGGTCGATCTTCACCTTGTTCGCGCGAGCCGCTTGGAGGGGGATCAGGCGTTCGGCGCCACCGCGATTGGCCCGTGCCACGCGGATGCTTTCGTATTCGGCCCGTGTCTCCGCGGCGAATGCCTCCTTGCGATCATCGCTCAGGAGCGAGGACGTGACGCCGACGGCGCGCGATGCATCGAGCACGTGCACCACCGGACCCGAATAATTCGGCTCGATACGCAGCGCGGTGTGCGCCTTGCTCGTCGTCGCGCCGCCGATGAGCAGCGGAATCGTGAAGCCCTGCCGCTCCATTTCGCTTGCGACGAACGCCATCTCATCGAGCGACGGCGTGATGAGCCCCGACAGGCCGATCACGTCGGCACCCGTCTCGCGCGCCTTGTCGAGAATGTTCGCGGCGGACACCATCACGCCCATGTCGACGACTTCATAGCCGTTACACTGCAGCACGACGCCCACGATGTTCTTGCCGATGTCGTGCACGTCGCCCTTGACGGTCGCCATGAGCACTCGACCGGCCGCCTTGCTGTCGACGGTTTTCGCGGCTTCGATGTATGGAATGAGGTGCGCCACCGCCTTCTTCATCACGCGCGCGCTCTTCACCACCTGCGGCAGGAACAGTTTCCCCGCACCGAACAGGTCACCGACGACGTTCATACCACGCATCAGCGGCCCCTCGATCACGTCGATCGGCCTCTCGGCTTGGAGGCGTGCCTCTTCGGTGTCCTCGACGACGAACGCATCGATGCCGCGCACCAGCGCGTGCGACAGACGCTCGTCGACCGGCAGTGATCGCCACTCCAGATCGTCGTTGATCTTGGCCGCTCGCCCTTTCGCGGTGTCCGCGACTTCCAGCAGGCGCTCGGTGGCATCTGCACGGCGAGCGAGTACCACGTCTTCGACACGCTCCCGCAAGTCGGCCGGGATGTCCTCGTATGGGATGAGCTGGCCGGCGTTGACGATGCCCATGTCCATGCCCGCACGAATCGCGTGGTACAGGAACACCGCGTGCATCGCCTCACGCAGCGGATTGTTGCCGCGGAACGAGAACGACATGTTGCTCACGCCGCCCGACACCTTCACGTGCGGCAGCGTGCGCTTGATCTCCGCCGTCGCCTCGAAGTAGTCGATGGCGTAGCGCGCATGCTCCTCGATGCCGGTCCCGATCGCGAAGATGTTCGGGTCGAAGATGATGTCCTGCGGCGGGAAGCCCGCCTTGTCGACCAGCAGCCGGTAGGCGCGCGTGCAGATCTCGACCTTGCGCGCTGCAGAATCAGCCTGGCCCTGCTCGTCGAACGCCATGACGATCACGGCGGCACCGTAGCGGCGCACGAGACTCGCCTGCCGCAGGAACTCCGCCTCGCCTTCCTTGAGCGAGATGGAGTTCACGATGCCCTTGCCCTGCAGGCACTTGAGTCCAGCCTCGATCACGTGCCACTTGCTCGAGTCTACCATGATGGGGACGCGGGAAATGTCCGGCTCCGACGCCACGAGGTTGAGGAACGTGACCATCGCCTTTTCGGCGTCGAGCAGTCCCTCGTCCATGTTCACGTCGATGATCTGCGCACCACTCTCGACCTGCTGCCGGGCGACGACGAGCGCGTCGTTGTATTTCCCGTCGAGAATGAGCTTGGCGAACTTCGCCGATCCGGTGACGTTCGTGCGCTCGCCGACATTCACGAAGTTCGTGTCGGGACCGACCGCCATGGGCTCGAGCCCGGAGAGGCGCAGCAACGGCGTGATCTCCGGAATCGCGCGCGGCGGAATGCCCTTCACTGCCTCCGCGAGCGCGGCGATGTGCGCGGGCGTCGTGCCGCAGCAGCCACCGACGATGTTGAGCAGCCCGCTCTTCGCCCATTCGGCGATGTGCGCCGCCATCGTCTCGGGCGTTTCGTCGTACTCACCGAACGCATTCGGCAGGCCCGCGTTCGGATGCGCACTCGTGTGCGTGTCCGCGATGCGCGAGAGCTCCTGCACGTACGCGCGCAGCTGCGTGGCGCCCAGCGCGCAATTCAGGCCGATGGAAATCGGCTTGATATGCGACATCGACGTCCAGAACGCCTCGGTCGTCTGCCCGGAGAGCGTGCGGCCACTGGCGTCGGTGATCGTGCCGGAGATCATCACGGGCACGCGTACGTCGTTCGCCTCGAAGAACGCCTCGATCGCGAACAGTGCTGCCTTCGCGTTCAGCGTGTCGAAGATCGTCTCGACCATGAGCAGGTCGGCGCCACCGTCGAGCAAACCCTTGATCGAGGTGGTATACGCGTCGACCAACTCGTCGAAGTTCACGTTGCGTGCGCCCGGATCCTCGACCTTGGGCGACAATGAAGCCGTGCGGTTGGTGGGCCCGAGCACACCCGCGACGAACCGCGGGCGCGAGGGATCCTTCGCCTCGAATTCGTCGGCGACGCGACGTGCGAGGGCCGCGCCGGCCACGTTCAGCTCGTACGAAAGCTCCTCCATGCCGTAGTCGGCCATGGAGATCGCGTTGGCGTTGAAGGTGTTCGTCTCGAGGATGTCGGCGCCGGCTGCCAGGTACTGCGCTTCGATCTCAGCGACGATGCCGGGCTGCGTGATGACCAGCAGGTCATTGTTGCCCTTGAGGTCCGACGGCCAGTCCGCAAAGCGGGTACCGCGATAGTCCGCCTCGCTCAGCCGGTAGGTCTGGAGCATGGTGCCCATCGCGCCGTCGAGCAGGAGGATGCGCTCCGCCAGCAGGCGATCCAGGTGGGCCAGGCGTTGGGTTCGGCTGAAGTTGGTCGTCATACGGGCACTTGATTCGGGCACTGGAAGGCGAGCAGGCGCTTGTCGTCGATGCCGTCGCTGCAGTGTGCAGTCGGCGCCTACCCTAGTAAGCTATACACATGACCCACACTATCGACCCTGGTCAGGGCAGCACCGTGGCAACCGACACAGCGCCGGGTGAGCCCGAGACGACGACATCGGTTCGCGCTGGCCTACTGGCCCGTCTGCTCGATCCTGAACAGGTCGTGATGTTCGATGGCGCCATGGGTACGGTGCTCTACTCTCGCGGCGTGTTCATCAACCAGTGTTACGATGAGCTGGCGTTGCGCGCCCCCGACATGGTGCGGGACATCCATGCCGCGTACGTAAAGGCGGGGGCCGAAGTCCTCGAGACCAACACGTTCGGGGCCAACCGCACGAAGCTGGCGCAGTATGGGCTCGACATGCAGGTCACGGCCATCAATAGCCGGGCTGCGGAGCTGGCGCGTGAGGCTGCGGGCGAGGATCGGCTGGTGGCGGGTGCCGTCGGCCCGTTGGGCGTGCGCCTCGAGCCGTACGGGGCCACAAGTCGGGACGAGGCGCGGGCGATTTTCATGGAGCAGATGGCGGCGCTCAAAGCGGGCGGGGCGGACTGCTTCCTGCTCGAGACCTTTGCCGACCTTGAAGAGCTCGAGCAGGCCATTCTGGCCGCACGATCGGTGGACGCGTCGATGCCCGTAATCGCTCAGGCGACCGTCGGCCCCGACCTTCGCACCGCTTACGGCGCGAGCCCCGAAGACATCGCCAAGGCGCTCGATCGGTGGGGCGTGGATGTCATTGGACTGAATTGCTCCGTGGGCCCGCAGACCATTCTGGAAGCCGTGGAGCGCATGACGGCCGTCACGCGTCGCAAGCTGTCCGCGCAGCCGAACGCAGGAATGCCGCGCGACGTTGGCGGGCGATCGATGTACATGGCCAGTCCAGAGTACATGGCGACCTACGCGCGCCACCTGATTCAGGCGGGCGCCAAGATCGTGGGCGGCTGCTGCGGCACGACGCCGGAGCACATCCGCGCGATGGTGGAAGGTGTGCGTCCGCTCGCTCCGCGGACGCGGGTGACGGTGAACGCCGACCACACGTCGACGGGCAATGGAGATGCGCCGGCTGCTCGCGAACCCGTACCGTTTGCGAACCGCTCACGCTTGGCCGCGAAGATTGCGGCGGGTCAGTTCGTCACGAGCGTCGAAATCGTGCCGCCGCGCGGCGTGGACACGGCCAAGCTCACCCAGGATGCGGCGACGCTGCACGCTGCCGGCGTCGACGCCATCAACGTGCCGGACGGCCCTCGCGCGCAGAGCCGCATGGGCGCGATCGCCACGAGCCTCGTGATCGAGCGCACCGGCATCGAAGCCGTGACGCATTACTGCTGCCGCGACCGCAACCTGCTCGGCATGCTCAGCGACCTGCTCGGCGCATCCGCGCTCGGCCTGCGCAACATGCTGCTCATCACCGGTGACCCGCCAAAGATGGGGCCCTATCCGGATGCGACGGCGGTGTTCGATATCGATGCCATCGGACTCACGAACTTGGTGCGCAACCTGAATCGTGGACTCGATCCGGGCGGCAACCCGATTGGCGAGCCGACGCAGTTCTCGATTGGCGTGGGGGTGAACCCTGCGGCCATCGACCCCGCGCATGAGCTCAAGCGCTTCCACTGGAAAGTGGAAGCCGGAGCGGAGTACGCCATCACGCAGCCGGTTTTCGATCCCGCGCAGCTCGAGCGGTTCCTCAAGACGCTGGATGGTGCGCGCATCCCGGTCGTTGCGGGCATCTGGCCGCTGGTCTCGGCACGCAACGCGGAATTCCTCGCCAACGAGGTTCCGGGGGTCACCGTGCCGAAGGAAGTGCTCGACCGCATGCGCCGCGCGAACGAGAAAAGCAAGGAACACGCGCTGGCGGAGGGCATCGCGATTGCGCGCGAGGCTCTCGATCGAGTGCGTGATATTGTGCAAGGTGTGCAGGTCAGCGCGCCGTTCGGCCGGATCGAACTTGCGCTGGAAGTGTTCGGCGCGCGCTGAGCGACGTCGGCCGGTCGGTCTCCCCTACTTCGACCGGGTGGGGACCCAGATCGACTCGGCCCGCACGAAGAAGATCTTCTGGGCTACGAATGCGGCGACGATGAGCGCACTCATGGCACGCACGGGGCGCGACAGGCGGCTGAGCGGGAACCAGCGCGGCAGGACCGGATCGGCGAACGCGAGGAGGTACACGAAGCACTGCGCGCCGACCGTGAGTTGCATCCAGCGGCCCGGGAGAAAACAGCTGGCAAGGAACAGTGCGATGAACAGGTGAGGCAGCAGGAGTCGCCCCACCTTGTACGACAGATAATGCCAGAGCATGCGGTTCGAGCGGGGGGTGAGCAGGCGCGGCTCGAGCGACATCAACTGATAGCTCCCGGCCATCGTGCGCACCTTCCGCCCGAACTCCGTCTTGAGATCCATGGGTTCGTCCCATGCGACGGCGCGTGGCTCGGACACCAGGCGGAATCCCTGGAAGAACGCGCCCAGTGGCAGGTACATGTCGTCCAGGATGGTCCCCGGCGGAACGGTGCGGAACAGCTCGCGACGCAGCGCGTAGATCGGACCGGTGGCGCCCAGCATGCTGTCGAGCGAGGAGAGCGCGTGGCGCAGCCGGGTCTCGAGCCGCCAGTACAGCGAGACCGCTTCTTCGTCGCCGGCGCTGCCGATGCGCAGTTCGCCACTGACCACGCCCACCGACGGGTCGGCGAGCGACTGCACGAGGGTGCGGATGCACGATGCATCGAGCATCTGTCGGACGTCGGTCAGGACGAGCACGTCGGCCGACGATGCGTCGAACGCCGCATTGAGCGCCGTCGCTTTTCCCCCGGGTGGCAGCTCCAGCAGGACGATGTTCCCGTGCACCGCGGCTGCCTCACGCACGATGGCGGCGGTTTCGTCGGTCGATCCATCCGAGACGACGATGACGCGGACGAGACGCGCAGGATAATCCTGCGACCGGATCGACGCGAGCTTCGCCGCAAGCCACCGCGCGCCGTTCCGCACCGGAACGACGACGTCGATCCTCGGGGTGATGGCCGCCTTCGCGATCGGCCGTCCGGGACGCAGTCGGGCGAGCGCCAGGACGATGACGGGGTACCCGACGACGATCCACGCGATCAGCAGGCCGGCAACCAGCACCACGATCGCGGGAACGGTGCCGACTCCGGTGTTCAACGTCCCGACCCGCGCGTCGTCAACCGACGGCAACCGGTGCGATACGGACCTGCTCGCACACGTCCATGAACGAGCGGGCGACACTCTCCCAGCCGAAATGCTCGCGCACGTGGGCAGCCGCGCGTGTCCCCATGGCCTGCGTGCCATCCCGATCGCGCAACATCTCGACCACGGCTCGCGCGGTTGCACCGGCATCGTCCGCGATGCGGAGGTGCACGCCATCCGCGAGCGGAAGCCCCTCCGCGCCGATCGTGGTCGACAGCGTTCCTATGCCCGTCGACATCCCCTCGTACAGCTTGAGGCGCGTTCCACCGCCCACGCGAAGCGGCACGACGAAGAGCGACGCCTCATTCAAGTAAGGGCGAACGTCATCCACCGTACCCGTCACCGTGATGCCGTTGCCCTGCAGCGCCTTGACCGCCGGTGTCGGGTCTCGGCCGACTATGCTGAACGTCACGTCGGGTAAAGTCTGGCGCACCTGCGGAAGGATGTCTTCCACGAACCACTGCACGCCATCGATGTTGGGCATCCAGTCCATGGAGCCCAGGAACACGATGTGGTTCGGACGACGCAAACCCGGGTCGCCAGCGGCGAAGAAGCCCGTGTTGACACCGGTCGGAATGCTGGACACGCGGTCGAGGCCATACTCCTCTCGAAACGTCGTCGCATCTTTCTCCGAGACGGCGACTACCCAGTCGAACCCCTCGCACAGCTCGCGTTCAGCGCGGTGCATCCGTTGGTGCTGCAGACGAAAGTACGCGCGATGGAAGGGCGTGCGTCCGACCTGGGCATGTCGCTCCCAGATCTTCGCTTCGACGTTGTGCTGGAAGAGCACGCGCGGGACCGGCAGCGCCGCCGGCATCGAGGGCGCTGGGAAGAGAAAGTCGCAGACCACGACATCCACCCCGGTTTCGCACAGCTGCGCGACACGCTCGCCCATTGCTTGGGACTTGTAGCGGTCGAGCACGTAGGGTTGGCCACTCGTGAGATTCAGCCCCAGCTCGACGAAGAATCGCGGGTCGGTTTTGGACGTGACGGCGTGCGGAATCAGCTCCACGCGCGCGGAGTACTCGGACGCGCGTCGCAATGCATCCGGAGTGACGCGGCCGTCGTCGAGCGCCAGGTAGGTGACCTCATGCTGCCGGCTGATCTCGCGCAGCATCTCGTATGTGCGGATGCGCCCCCCGCTGTTCACGGGATGCAGCAGATCCGTCTTGACCCAGAGTACGTGCATGCTAGCGGGGCTGCGCCGTGAGCCGGGCCGTCGACGCGGCCAGCGGTCGCATCTCGATGTCCGCCGACGACTCCCCATCGAAGAAGATCCGCATCCAGATCTCGAAGTTGATCAGCGCCCAGAGCCGCTCCGAGTGGTTCTCGCCCGCCCGGTGCCCGGCGACATAGCGTCGCACGGCCGCGGGATCGAAGATGCCGCGCTCGGTGACACGCGCCGACAGCACGAATTCGTCCAGAAGATGCCCCCACTCGCCGCGGAGCCAACGACCGACGGGTACCGGAAAGCCCATCTTTTTGCGGGAAAGGATCTCCGCCGGAAGCCGCGTCTTCATCGACTGCCGCAGCAGCCATTTCGTCGTGAGGCCACGCAGCTTGACGCTGTCCCGGACGCTCGCGATGAACTCGACGAGATGATGGTCGAGGAAGGGCACCCTGCTCTCGATGCTCGCGGCCATGCTCATCTGGTCCTGCTTCATGAGCAACTCGTGCAGGTACGTCTTGGTGTCCGCGTACAACAGCTTCCCGAGCAGCGTCGTGGCATCCGAACGCTCGACCGCGTCGTGATAGGCCTGGTACGCATTCACGTCGGCGCACTGCGCCCGCGCCGCCGGTGTCAGGAGCGACGCGATGCGTCGGGGGGCGAAAACAGCAAAGTTGTCGAAGTACAGGGCGTCGAGCGTTGCGTCGCGCGCGAGGAACGTGCGCGAGAGCTTGCCCTTGACGCCGGGCTGTCCATCCTCGCCGATGGCTCCGGCGACCATGCGCCGAACTCCCCGCGGCAGCACCGACTCCCAGACGTTGCCGAGTGCCATGTTGGCGAGCGTGACACGATAGCGATTGTAACCGGCCAGGGTCTCGTCGCTCCCCTCGCCCGTCAGCACGACCTTCACATGCTCCGATGCAAGCCGAGCGACGGCGAACAGCGCCACCGACGACGGGTGCGCGAGTGGCTCGTCCTCGTGCCAGATCATGCGCGGCAGCAGCTCCCAGAACTCCTCGGCGGAGAGCAGCACCTCGTGGTGCTCGGTGCGGTACCGCTCGGCGACCATGCGCGCGTAGTGCAGCTCGTTGGCCTCGCGCTCGGCGAAGGCGACGGAGAACGTGCGCACCGGCTCGTTCGTGAGGTCGCTCATGATCGCCGTGATCGCCGCAGAGTCGATCCCACCGGAGAGGAATGCGCCGAGCGGTACGTCGGCCATCAGGCGCACCCGCACTGCCTCTTCCAAGCGCGTCGAGAATTCCGCGACGAGCGTCTCGTCGCTGGCGCTCGACTTCGCCGCATCCCGGCGGAAGGACAGATCCCAGAACGGCGCGATCGAGATTGCGCCATCCTGCCACGTCAGCACGTGGCCGGCGGGCAACCGGTGCACACCGGCGAAGAGCGTACCGTTTCCGCTCGGCGCGTGGTTCGCGAGGAAGTCGGGCATCGACTTCATGTCGAGCGTGGCCTGGAGACCGTCGAATTCCAGCAACGCCTTGATCTCGGACGCGAACACCAGGGTGCCGTCGCTTGACACGTGGTAGTACACCGGCTTCACGCCAAAACGGTCGCGGGCGAGCAGCAGCCGCTTCTGGTCACGATCCCAGATGGCCACCGCGAACATGCCGCGACAGTGCCGCGGGAAGTCGGCGCCGTACTTCTCGTACAGGTGCAGCACCGTCTCAGTGTCGCAGTGCGTGTGATATGACACACCTTCCGCTTCGAGCTGCGGCTGCAGCTCCGGATGGTTGTAGACTTCCCCGTTGTAGACGATCGTCACCCCATCGCGGTCGCTGCGCATTGGCTGGTGGCCGTGCGCGACATCCACGATGCTGAGCCGCCGGTGCGCGAGCCCGACCCCTCCATCGATGGCGATTCCGGCGCCGTCTGGCCCCCGATGCACGAGGGTATCGCGCATGCGGATCAGCTGCGCTTCGTCAACCGCCCGCGCAACGCTCGAAGGGATCGCAACACCACAGATTCCGCACACGTGTTCAGCTCAGCGAAGGAATGGAAAGATCAGGCGTCAGGTCGAGTTCGATCTCCTCTGGCGCCCCTTGCAGCACACGCTCGACACCTGCATAACGCAACGCTCCGCGCCCGGTGGCACGGAGCGACACCGGCGCGCCTGCCGGCAACCCCGGCTGGCTCCCCTCGAGCACGATCCAGCTGCCGGTTGCCCGCACGTCTCCCCATTGCACCGCGCCCTCCCGGGGAGCCATCAGCACTACCGTGCCGAGCGCATCGGCGTACACCCACAGGTTCTGGGCCACGTCGGGCCGCGAGAGCGTGCCAATCGTGCGGGTGGCGCCGACCGCAGTACAAAATGCGGAGCCGCCGCCTGCCGCCGCACGCATCTCGATGACCCGGCCAGTGGCGATGCGACCGTAGGCGCTCGAGACCGGTGCAGTGGCAACTTGGGTGCCGAGCGACGCGTCGACGCACACCGACGCCACCGCCTCTCCGAGACGCCGACACTCCAATGTGCCGTGCTCGGTGCGACCCACCTCGATCCCTTCGGCGAGAGGCAGCCGCAGGCACAGTGGTGCACCAGGTGCGGATGCCGTCACCAGATCCAGCATCAGCCAAACCCGCCCCCGCAGACGAAGGATCAGCCGTTCGTGCTCGAACGGGTACCCGTCGGCCAAGCTGCCGGTCAACCGTCCATGCGCCCACGCCAGCGATGCGCCCGCGCCGGAGCCCAGCAGGACGCCTCCTCGAGGCTTCGTCCACCCAAATGCGCCGTTGGGCATGGAGGTGGGTTGCCCGGCATACTCGAGCGTCGCGTGTGCCGCCGTGGAGCGCAGCTGCTCCCGGAGTGCACCCACGTACGATCCGGTGCCTGGATCTACGACCACCGACCGGCCATCGATGGAGAGGTCCACGGCGAGCGCATCGGCGTGCGGATGCCCATACATCCCGTGAGGACCCGCGTCGAAGAGCAGGACATCGGCGGCGCCCATTCGCACCCCGTCCGAGATACGCAACATCCCGCCGTGCGGCGCAGCGACGAGCGAGAACGACCTGCCCTCAGCGGCTGCATCCTGTGATGCGACCGTTCGCGTCGTGTCCTGCAGCACTGCCACGCTCCCGTCCAACCACGACGTCGCGTGCACGTCGACGTCACCCTGCGGTACCAGCTCATGGTCCGCGAATCGTGCCGCAGCACGTGCCAGCGTGGCGCGGTGCGGGTTTTCGTCGTGCAGCGAATGGCGCCAGAGCGTGCCGCCGTCGTCATCGCCGACGAGCACGAGAGAACCGTCGGGACGGCAGGAACGGCGGAGATAGTGCGCCGCCGCATGCACTCGCGTCCGAAGCATTTCGGACACCGGAGAGCCCGCGAAATTCATCCAGCGCAGCGCTTCGGCGTAGTAGTCGACCGTGTACGCCAGATACCAGCTGCTCTGCTCGAAGTACGCGCCGTCTTCCGCCAGCTGGCGAACCACCTGCTGTTCGAGCAGGACCCGCCCGCACTCGCGCCATTCGTCCGCATCGCGAAACGCTGGGAACGCCGTGCCGACGATTAGCAGGCCCAACGCTTCGCCGGTCAGATGCGTGTTGGGCGCGAACCAGGTGGACAGGTGGGAACGCACGTGCAGCATCTGCAACTCGAGGTGCGCCACGACCGGCCGCAATACCACGGGCGTCGCTTCTCTGCTGCTCCGCAGCAGGTGCAGCACGTGCGTCCACCCGATGCAGCGCAGGCTCAGCTCCAGCGAGCTCACCCAGTTGATTCCCATCCGCTGCGGGTTGTCGGTGCACCACCGCGTCATCGACGCCAAGGCCGCCGCCGCGTACCGCTCATCGCCGGTCGCGACGAACGCCTGGGCGATCCACCCGAGCCATTGATGACGATTCAGCTCCCAGACGCCTTTGTGGTCTCCGACGACCGCCGCGTCGAGGAACGGCACACGGTCCCAGCGACGGAACGGCGCCCGCAGTCCCGTCATCGGGTCGACATGGCTGTCGGGCGCGTTGCCGAGCGACAAGACGCCCAGACCGAGGAGGCTGATGCGGCCGGCGAGAGCTTCATCGGCGCGACGCACGACGGCGTCCCGCGTTGCTGCCAGTGCCCCGGCCGCTAACTCGAACTCCGGGAGCAGCCACGGCGTTCTCGGCAGGAGGCCGGTGTCACCAACTTCAGTGGCCTTCGGTTCCCGGAGCAGCGGTGCGACCTCGTCCCGAAGTCGACGGGCCAGTCGATCGGCGATCTCGCCGGGGGACATGCGAACTAACTTTCGAAGCACGATAGTGAAGAGCCTGCTTTTTCGAGTTCACGTCGTGCTTTCGAACGACGATCGGAGGAACGGTGCGACCGACCATCGAAGATAAGTCCGGCGCACCGCGACAGGACTCACTCCACCCGCACGACCGCAACCCGCAGGCTCCCGGCCGGCAGCACCGTCCCGCCCTCGCCGCGCAGTTCGACCAGCTGATTCCCCGCCTGCGCTCCCTCGAACGAGAAGTAGCTGCTGGAGAATGCCCGCAGACGCGTCACCGGCAGCTTGAATGAGCCGAACGTCATCGCACGAGCCTTGAGCGGGGCCGCCACGAACAGTCCCGGATACATGGCCGCCAGCCCACTCATCACGTCCGCCGTGTTCCAGCTCGGCATCGAGAGCTGGGCACGCTGCGGCGTGAACCCCGGCAAGTCGTCCACCGCATTGGCGAGCGACCAGTCGGCCAGCATCTCCATGGGCGACCGGCCGGACACGCTGGCAAGATTGGCGAGGCCGGTCAACGACCCGCCCTTCACGAGCGCCTTGATCCATGCGCCCTCGTCGGTCGCATACTGATCGGCGGCCCAGCGCACGAGCGACCAGCCGCTGGCGTAGTACGTGAAATCGCCGTTCGCGGCGGCGCCGATGGGCGTCAGGGTATCGATACCGCGGTAGTACTGATGCAGCACCGAGAAGTGCTTCCACATCATCAGCGGACGGTCGTCGCAGCGGAGCACTTCGCAGCGCACCGCGGTGTAGCCGACGTTGCCCTTCCAGTGGCCGCCGTTGGCAAACGTCCGCGAGTACATCTCCTCGGCGATGCGAGCCGTCGACTCCTCGAGCCACGACTCCTCGAATGCCGAGCCACGAACGAACCGCTCGGCGAACGACGCCAGGTGCTTGGCCTCGTGGATCACCGTGCTGCGCATGCTCCGGCGCCACTCGTCCGGCGATTCCGTCGCTGACGCGACACGCGCGTAGAACACCTCGTCCTCGTTGCTCGCGGCGAAGGTGCCCTTCGGATAGAAGTTGCAGGCGGTCACGTAGCCCGCGATGCCGGGCAGCGAATCGTTCACGTAGCGCGTGAAGAGCATCGTCACGCGACCGTCGCCGTTCATCGCCGTGTTCATCGCCAGCGGATCGCCGATCTTGGCCTGCAGCAACGGGTACTGAACCGCATCGAATTCGCCGCCGATTGCCTGGTACTCGGCGTCCATCTGTCCGGCACGCGGCGCGGCGACATCCTCGAGCACGACGGAGCGCGACCCCGAGTACACGACACGCGCGCGGATCTCCGCCCCTCGGCCACAGCTGCTGTACAGCGCCTTCATGATGACCGTGTCGCCGATGCTCGCCCGCACCTGTGCCGCCGCGACACCGATGGCGCCACTCGTCGTGCTGGACTTCCGCAACGCGTTCCAGACACCAGCCGGGGATCCGTAGCTGCGGTTGACCGCCCGTTGCGCCGCCAGATGCTCATCGTGATCACGGTCGCCCGCCAGGGCCGCGGACAGCGCCGGCTTGAGTGCCTGGGCCGCGAGTATGCTGGCCGGCGTGGATGCACTCACCGCAGACTGGGCCGACATCAGCGTGGCAGTGGGCGCCGTTGCCGTTCGCCCGGCCAGCGCACCCGTCCCCACACCGTGTAGTTCGAAGCCGGTGGTAGCCGCCGCGGTCAGGCTGGTGTTGATGACCGTGAAGACGTACTTCGCGCGAGTCCCGCCGGCTGGCGCCACGATCTCGGTGCAGCGCGTCGCATCGGGATCGAGAATGTTGGCGGACTGTCCACGGGACAGCACCACGGGCGTGGCCGTACGCAGGACGACGGTCGACATGACGACCGCCGACGCTACGGAGACCTTCACTGTCTGTGGGGCGGTGGACGCGCAGGGAATGCCTGCAGCCGGGAGTATCGCCTCTATCCGGGTGCCGGAAATCCGGGTGATCGCGGCTTCGTGCCCGCCGACGGTCAGCTCGACGGCGTCGGAGAGCAGCGCGAAGTTTGCACCCTCGATCGTGATCATCCCGCCCGGGACGATCGTATCCGGCCACACGCGGCTCACTTCGGGCGCAGCCGGGTCGACCACTACGGAGAGTCGGGCGGTGATGCCATCGGCAGTCGCCTTCACACTGGCAAGGCCGGGACGTCGCGCGACCAGCACGTTTCCTTCGAGAGAAGCGATCTCGTTGGCGTTCTCGAACGCCAACGCTGGCACTATGTCGCTCTGATTTCCAAAACGATCCAGCGCATGCGCGGCTACGTGGATGGTGTCGCCAAGCAGGCGCAATCGTGCTTCGTCGTAATCGAACTTTATCGAGGCCGGGCGATCCGGCAACGCCGTGGCCCCGAACACCATCGGGTCGCGACCTTCGACATTCGCCACGAGCGTCTGCGGTCCGGCCTGCGACCCGAGAGTCCAGCGCACCGTCGCGGCTCCGGTTGCATCCGTTGCGGTCGATGCAGCAGAGAGGCTGCCTCCCTGACTTGCCGCCCAACGAACCTGGGCTCCCTCGATCGGGCGGCCTTCGGGTGTCGTGACCCACAGGCGCACAGGGGTCGGGAGCGTCGTCGCCACCGTAGCGGCACCGAGCGACAGGTTCACGACGCCGGGCTGGCCCGCCGTGATGGGGGCTGTCGCGTCAGATGCGTTGCACGCCTGCAGCACAAAAACGCCGCACGCCAGCATCACTCTCGTCACACCCATGGCACGAGCCGCACGTCGAATTCGGCGCGTCGCAGCATAAAGCGTGGTGGAGATGGTGCTTGCTGGCATAAGCCCCGGTGTCACGTGACTGGATGAATCCTGCACAACATCCAGCATGTAGCAAGGGCTATGCCGGGCTCATCCATATGTTCGAGTCGAGCCAGCCGTCGTATTCGCTCGGTATTACCGCTGGTTTCCAGCCGGTCCCGGTCCAAAATTCGAACTAGCCACCGCGGTCGTTTCGGCGCTATCGCCGCGCACCGCCCCGAGCCTCATCCTTCCGCCGCCGCAGGACATGACAAGCACGTTGGATGCCCGCCCGCCGCTCACCCTCCTCACCGAGGAAGAGGAGCTGTTTCGCGCTGCTGTCGCCGAGCTGGCGGCCACCGAGGTGACGCCCCGCGTCCGCGCGATGGAGGAGGCTGGAAAGCTCGATTCGGCCCTCACTGCCAAGTTCGTGGAGCTTGGGCTGATGGGAATCGAGCTTCCGGAGGCCTACGGTGGATCGGCCGGCACGCTCATGATGGTGACCATCGCGGTCGAGGAGCTCAGCAGGACGGACGCCGCCGCCGCGATCCAGGTGGATGTCCAGAACACCCTCGTCAACTATCCCATCAACCGGTACGGCAACGAGGAGCAGCGGAAGCGCTTTCTCACCCCGCTCGCCTCGGGCACGATCGGCGCCTACGCGCTCTCGGAGCCGGGCTCCGGCTCGGACGCGTTCGGGCTGGCCACGCGAGCGGACAAGGCAGACGGCGGATGGAAACTCAACGGCTCCAAGGCCTGGATCACGAACGGGGCCGAGGCCGGCATCTTCGTGGTCTTTGCGAACACAAAGCCGGATGCGGGCTACAAGGGCATCACCGCATTCGTGGTGGAGCGCGGTACGCCCGGATTCACGGTCGGGAAGAAGGAAGACAAGCTGGGCATCCGGGCCTCCAGCACGACGGCGCTGCATTTCGAGGATGTCTTCGTGGCCGACGAGAATGTTCTCGGTGATGTCGGCACGGGGTACAAGATCGCGATCGAGACGCTCAACGAAGGCCGGATCGGGATCGGCGCGCAGATGATCGGCGTGGCGCAGGGCGCACTCGATGCAACCGTCGCGCACCTCAAGGAGCGCAAGCAGTTCGGCAAGTCGCTGAGTGAGTTTCAGGGCATCCAGTTTCAGGTCGCGCAGGCGGCGACGGAACTGGAGGCGGCTCGCTTGATGGTGTACAACGCGGCGCGCCTCAAGGACGCCGGCCACGACATTGCGCGTCAGGGCGCGATGGCCAAGCTCTTCGCGTCTCAGATGTGCGAGCGTGTCACGTCGCTCTGCGTCGAGCTGTTTGGCGGGTACGGGTATGTGAGGGATTACCCCGTCGAGAAGTTCTATCGCGACGCGAAGATCGGCACGATCTACGAGGGGACGAGCAACATGCAGCTGCAGACCATCGCCAAGGCCGTGTTGCGCTGAGGGAACGCGCCGCGAAGGTCGAGGCCGTGTCCACCACTACGAGCCGATGGCGTACGGGCATCCCGACCGTACTTGCCATCGGCTCGTTGCTGTTGATCCTCTTCGCCACGCTGACACCGCGCGGCGCGACGTTGGTGGCCCTGCAACCGTCGCATTTCTGTCTCTGGTGCGGCCCGTCCCGCGCCACCGACGCGATCGCCAACGTGGTGCTGTTCGTGCCACTCGGTGCATCGCTCGTACTGCTCGGCATGACAGTGCGTACCGCCGTGGCGGTCTGCGCGACACTTGCCTTCGGCATCGAGTTGACGCAGTCGATGGGCGTCCCGACGGGCCGCATCGCGTCCGCATCAGACTTCCTGACCAACAGTGCGGGAGCTGCCGCCGGTGCGCTCCTCGCCACATGGCGGCACACCATTGCGTTTCCGAGAAAGCGGGCGGCAGTTGCCCTCGTGTCCGGCTGGACTATCGCATGTAGCGCGCTCCTAATCGCCACCGCATGGGCGGTGAGTGCGCCTTCCCCATTGCCATCGGCGGCGGCGGTATTGCCGGCGACGAGTGCGTTGCCGTTCACGCCAGGCTTTGGCTGGTATGCAGGAGAGATCGCGGGCACACTGGTCGATGACGTCGAGTTCCCGCATCGCGGCACGGGCCCGATGATCGTGCAAGTGCCGAGAAAGACTCGGCATATTGCACGAGTGGCGATCGTTGGCCGGGACGCTCGCGGTGGACTCGTGCCCATCCTGTATGCACATGCGCCGAATGAGGGAGCAGCACACTACATCGTTGCGCAGCGCGGCCGCGATGCCTTGCTTCGTGGAGAGAGCCGCGCAGGAACACTCGGACTCGCACCGCTGGACCTCATCGTTCCCGACGCTTTCGTGGAACGGTCGATGGGGCTCAGCGACACGACGCTTGCAACGGCGCGAGTCTCGGGCCGCGCGCTCGAGTTGACGGTCTCTCGTGGCGCCGAGCGATGGAGCGGGCTCCTGCTCCGGACCCCGACCGTGGGATGGACGCTTATCCAGTCACTCGTCGGCGTGAGCTCTCGTCCCGCAGCCGCACTGACGGCGTTGTGGTTGATCATGCTGACACTCCCCCTGGGCTACTGGGGATGGTGGTGTCGTCGCGCGCGAGCAGGCGCCATTATCGGGTCCGTGATCATCGTCAGCGCATGTTTGACGACGTCGGTTCGGGCATTCGGCATCAGCGACCCACCCCCCTGGCAGTGGTACACCATGCTCGCTGGCATCGCGCTCGGCATGCTTGTCGCGCAGCTGCTCATGACGAGACCAATCGAGCGGCGAGACAACCTTCATGCCTGACGAATCGGACCTCTCGCCACTCGTGCAACGCGCACGAGAAGCGCAGCCCGGCTGGCATGTGGCCGGCCCGCGTGTGCGTGCGCGCGTGATCGAGCGGTTCCGACGCGCGCTCTATCGCCACCGCGCAAGCGTCGCCGCGCTCGTGACCGAGGAAACCGGCAAGCCGCTTGCCGAGAGCTATATCGCGGACGTCGCCATGGCACTAGAAGGCGCGCGATTTCTCGCGCGAGTGGCCGAGGAGACGCTCGCACCAGTGCGCTATCGCTCCGGTGTGCTGGCGGCGTGGCGAAAGTCGATGACCACACACCACGATCCCTACGGAACGGTCGCGGTGGTCAGCCCGTGGAACTATCCATTCTTCTTCCCGGCGATGCACAGCATGTCAGCTTTGGTCGCTGGCAACGCGGTGCTGCTCAAGCCGTCAGAACACACGCCGCGCTGTGCCGATGCGCTGGCGCGACTGCTGCACCAGGCAGGTGTGCCGCCGCATGTATTTCAGGTGGTCCAGGGGGACGGGCACACCGGGGCCGCCCTGGTGGCCAGCCCTGTCGACAAGGTGTTCTTCACGGGCAGCGAGCGCACAGGCCGCGCCATCGCCGAAGCGTGTGCCCCGCGCTTCGTGCCAGTCTCCCTCGAGCTGGGCGGGAGTGATGCAGCGCTGGTGCTCGACGACGCACGCCTCGACGTCACTGCCAGCGGGATAACCTGGGGACGGTTCACGAACGCCGGCCAGACATGTGCCGCGGTAAAACGTGTCATTGCAGATCACGCCGTGCACGACGAGTTGGTGAGTCGGATCGTGGCGTCAGTGAACGCACTCGATATGACCACAGACGTGGGAGCGCTCATCACGGCCGATCAACGCGAGCTACTGCAGGCGCAACTCGGCGATGCGATCGCGCAGGGCGCGACGGTCGCGGTTCGACGGGAGCCCCAGGGGCGCCCGGGCGATGGCGACCGTACTGCCCCGCTTGTCGTGCTCACCGACGTCACGCCGGCAATGCGGGTATGGCACGAGGAAACGTTCGGGCCCGTGCTCGCCGTTGTCCGATCGACGTCGGACGACGATGCGGTCAGGCTGGCAAACGCGACGCGCTACGGGCTGAGCGCATCGGTCTGGTCCAGCGACCGACCGCGAGCGCGTCGAGTGGCGGCGCGTATCGATGCGGGTGCGGTGGTGCTCAACGATTCGGTGATCGCGGCCGGCCTACCGGAGGTTCCCCATGGGGGCGTCAAGGCCAGCGGCATCGGCCGCATCCATGGTATCGAAGGGCTACGAGAATGCACGCGGACTCGAACGGTGGTCGACGAGCGGCTGCCGTGGTTGAGGCAGCCGTGGTGGTTCGGCTACGGTCCGCGAACGACCATGAACTTGGACGGTTACCTGCGCCTGACGCACGGTCGCTCCCTGCTCGACCGGCTGGCGGGCATCCCGGGGACAATTCGGATGCTGCTCACTCCGGAGCGGCCACTCTAGGCGGGGCCACTCGCTGGCGAACACAGCGACAGGCGGCGGGGTATCTTTCGCCATCATGCTTGCCATCGTCGCCTTCTTCGATCTCCTGCTGTTTGTCCTGCGGCCCGCCGTGTTCGTCGCGGGCGCACTCACGGCAGTCGCCGCACTCGTGTCATATGGTGCCCGCACGCGGAAGATCGCGCCCTTCTCGCCCGTTGCGCAGTTCATGAGGAAGAGCATCGATCCGTGGCTGATCGCGCCCATGGAGCGCCGCATCCTGCGCGCAGGTGGTACGCCCTATTCGGCGCCGTGGTGGGCGCTGGCGGCAGTGGTAGTGGGTGGCATCGTGCTGCTCTGGGCCGTCGAATTCCTGCGGGACCAGTTTCTATCACTGGGATACGCGCAGCAGGTGGGCTCGCGCGGCTTCCTGGTGCTCGCGGTCCAGTGGACGTTTGCCATTCTCAAGATCGCCTTGTTCGCCCGCGTGATCTCGAGCTGGGTCGGCGGATCGCCGTACTCGAAGTGGTGGCGGTGGTCGTACGTGATCACGGAGCCGATTCTCGCGCCGTTGCGCCGGGTCATTCCCACGATCGGCATGTTCGACATCACGATCATCGTGGCGTACTTCGGGCTGGGATTCCTGCAATCGATCATCCTGGGAGCGATCAGGTAGCTGCGACGGCACCGGCGCCACTGAAGACCACCGGCTCTCCTGCCGATCCCGCACGCCTATAGGCGATCGTGCACCGTTCCTTCAGGAACCCGTTCTGGCTGCGTGACTTGCGAACAGCGTTGGAAGTCCTGAACTTGCGCGCTGGCCAGACCTTTACCCAATCCATGCTGCTTTCATGAACAAAGAGCTCCCCAGGCTGTCGGATCCGATTCCTGGTTTATCCGAGAAGGGGCTTGCGACGTTCTTGCAGACGCTCGACCTGCTCACGAATGAGCCTGAGCGAGTGACGCGTCTGTTAGGCCATATCGACCGGATCATCGATGTGTCGGCGGTGAAGCGGGTTGCCGTTGTTGGATGCGGGCCGAAACCAGAGATCATTTCGCTGCTTCGGGCTCGAGGAATGGACGCATTCGGCGTGGAGCCAGTTCCGCTGTTTGTTCAAGCAGCATGCAAGTACCTCAACGACGAGAATGGCGCGGTGCTCGGTGCCGCCGAGCGGCTGCCGCTCGCGGATGAGGAGTGCGATCTGGTGTTCTTCGAAAATGTTCTCGAGCATGTGGAGTCGCCTCGACGTTGCCTGGTCGAGATCTATCGTGTGCTCAAGCCTGGTGGCCTCGTGTATCTGACGACGACCAATCGACACAGATTCTCTCTGTCCGGGAACAATGACGAATACTCTACTCCCTTCCTGAACTGGTTTCCGAGAACAGTCAGAGAAGGGTACGTCCACAATCAGCTGCATTTCGATCCAGCACTTGCGAACGACACAGAGCGCCCCGCGGTGCACTGGTTCACATTTGCTGAACTTGTTGCTCTCGGGCGCGACGCCGAGTTCGCGCGCTTCTACTCAACGCTCGACACACGACTCCCGAATACGGCGCTGGTAAGCCGCAATCCACTCAGGCGGTGGGTACAGTCGTCGGGTTGGCTCCTTCGCACGATACAGCGTAGTCCGTGGCTACGTGCCATGGCGCTGTCGCAGATGCCGGGAGACATCATGATGTGGAAGCGCAAGCTGTAACGATATCAGCAGAACGCTCATGTTGTTTTGTGGATGCACTGCAGAAGGTGGCACGCAGCTGAGCGGATCTCTCGTTCGCGAGTGGAAGCGCTCGACTGTGTCGCTCGTTGCTTCTTCCGGGCACGTAGCCTTCAGCGCGTCAATCCAGATCGCGATCCGATGCATAACAAACTTCCGGTACGTGCATCCGGCGCTACTGTCGTGTCCCAAGGCGCGGCCTTGAACTTCCTGCCGCAAATCACGCAAATGCGCCTGCGGCGCAAACGCGAATTGAACCGAATGCGAGTCGGAGGTCATCGCGTATGGCGAGACCTCCTTTCGTTTGGTGGGGCTCCGATCTCTATTCCAGCCCCCGCATGCTGTTCACCAAAAAAGGTCGATGGCAGCTACGCGCACCGTCCGCCGTCGCCCGTTCGGCTCAATTCGCGTTTGCGCCGCAGGCGCATTTGCGTGATTCGCGGCCTTCTGTTCACCCAATCTCACCAGGCGCGCCCCCACCTCGTCGCCTCGCCGTATCGAAAATCATCCGCTTGTACTCCGGTCTCGGCCCGAAATTGAGCAGTAACCCGACGTCGTACCGCGTGGACTTGAGATAGTGAAGCAGTTGTGCCTGATGCGCTGGCGTGATCCTGTCCGCCCGCTTGCACTCCACGACAATCTGCCCGGCGACCACGAGATCCATGCGATACTCGCCAACCGCTTCGCCGCGGAAGTAGACCGTCGTCGGCACCTCGCGACTGCTCTCGATCGAGCGATGGCGTAACGCGATCTGCACGGCGCGCACGTAGGTGTGCTCCAGATAGCCGTGACCGAGGTCGTTATACACGTCGTAGAACGCGCCGACGATCTGTTCGCCAAGTGAGTCCATGTTCTGGGTGGCAGGAGCACGCCTTTCCGGATGATCGCGCCAGTCTACCCCCAGCATCAGAATTCCCTGGTATCCATTCCCCGCCCCGTGGCTCGAATTTTCACAGCCGGCGGCGCACAACTCGGGCCGTGCCCTTGTGGCTCTGGCCCACGACTCGCTCGCTGGTACGTTGGCGTGGATCCGCATCGTTTCCCCACGGATGGGGTATCACCCCTAGTACCCGACGTCAGTACCGGGCGTCCTGACCTTGCCCGAAAAGCAGTGTCAGAACTGATACAGAACGATCGAACTCGAACAGGAACTGGCAGGGTGGGCATCGTGT